>CAVOGK010000024.1:0-126387 GCA_963695395.1 uncultured Thermoleophilia bacterium
GGTCCGCGCCGGCGACGCCAGCTCGACGTTGGCGGCGTAGCCGCACTCGCGGCAGAACACGATCTCGTCCTCGCCGGCGTCCGCGTAGGCCATGTACTCGTGGCTGATGGCGCCGCCCATCATGCCGGAGTCGCCCTCGACCATCATGCACTCGACGCCGCAGCGCGCGTAGATGCGGTCGTAGGCGACGATGTGCTTGCGGTAGCTCTCCTGCAGCGCCTCCTCGCTCACGTCGAGGCTGTAGGAGTCCTTCATGATGAACTCGCGCGTGCGCAGGACGCCGCTCTTGGGCCGCGCCTCGTCGCGCTCCTTGGTCTGGAAGTGGTACCAGAACTGCGGCAGCTGCTTGTAGCTGTGGACCTCGCGCGCGGCGAGCCAGGTGACGACCTCTTCGTGCGTCATGGCCAGCGCCATCTCCGCGCCCTTGCGGTCCTTGAGGCGGAACATCTCGCCGCCGATGGCGTCCCAGCGGCCGCTCTCCTCCCAGATCTCCGCCGGCTGCAGGACCGGCATGAGCATCTCCTGGCAGCCGATCGCGTCCATCTCCTCGCGGATGATCTGCTCGATCTTCTGCATGACGCGCCAGCCGGCCGGCAGGTACACGTAGATGCCGGCGGCGAGCTGGCGCACGAGGCCGGCGCGCACCATCAGCTTGTGGCTGACGGCCTCCGCGCCGGCCGGATCCTCTTTGACGGTGGGCAGAAGCAGCTGACTCAAGCGCATGGGCACCCCAATCGCGACGGTCTGATCTAAGTCGAAAATGATATCACCCGCGCCGCCTGCGACGGCGCCCGCAGCACCCGACAGTGATATCATGCGGCGCTCGACCAATCCGCAGCATGACCAGCGGAGGTACCCAGCGATGCGCATCCTGTTCGTCCTTCCCGATCTCCCGCATCCGCCGTTCAGCGGCGCCCACGCGCGACCACTCACCCTCATGCGAGCGGCCGCGCGGCACCACGAGATCGCGGCCGTAGGGGCGGCGCCGGACGGCGCCGACCTCGGCGTCGTCGAGGAGCTCTGCGCCGACGTGCGGGTCGCGCCGGAGAGCGGCGCCACGCCCTCCGGCAGAGGGCTGGTCTCGCCGGTGCCTCTGGTCAGCCGCGGCCGCTCCTACGCCATCGCCGACCTCGTCCGGGAGCTCGTCGACGAGTGGAAGCCCGACGCGATGGTGGCGGAGACCCTGTACGCAGCGCACTACCGCGACGATGCGGTGCCGCTGATCGTCGACCTGCCGGAGATCCCCAGCGGCCTCTGCGAGTCGGCGGCCGCCGCCCACCCGCTGCGCTACCTCGCCGCCAACCTCCAGGCAGCCACCAGCCGGCGATACGAGCGGCGCCTCCTTGACGACGCCGTCCCGGTGACCATCAACGACGGCGACAGAGAGCGTCTCGCCAACCTCGGCGTGAACGCGTACACGGTACCGCTGGCCTTCGAGCTCCCGCCCGAGGACGCGCTCCACGATCGCGCTTCTCGCGCGCGCCACGACGAGGCGGTGCGCCTGCTCTTCATCGGCTCGTTCGTGCACGCGTCCAACCGCGACGCGGCGCAGTTCCTCGTGCGCCGCCTGGCGCCCGAACTGCGCGCCGAGCGGGTGCCGTTCGCCATGGTCATCGCCGGCCTGCGGGCGCCGCCGTGGCTGCGCAAGGCCGGCGGCGCCGGCGTCACCGTGATCTCAGACGCGCCCGATCTCGAGCCGCTCTACCGCAGCGCCGACCTCGTGCTCGCCCCGCTGCCGCACGGCGGCGGCACCAAGAACAAGACGCTCGAGGCGATGGCCTGGGGCCTCCCCGTGATCGGCACGACGCAGGCGTTCGCCGGTCTTCCCCAGCTCGACGGCAAGGCCTTCGTCTGCGACCCGCCCGACCCGCTCCTGTTCGCCCACCGCATCCGCGCGCTTCGCGACGACCCCGAGCTGAGGCTGCGCCTCGGCGCGGCGGCCCGCGACCACGTCGCCGGCGCGCACGCCCCGGAGCTCGCGGCAGCGAGGGCCGTCGCCCTCTTCGACGCGGTCGCGGCCGGCGGCGGCGTGGCGGAGGCGGAGGCGCTGGCGCGCGCGGGGCTGGAGGACGCGCGCCCGATCGAGGGCCAGCAGTCCGTCGCGGGCCAGCAGTCGGTCGAAGGTCGGTCGTCAGCCTGAGGCGAAGCGGAGTCGTGGCCAGCAGTCGGTCGCGGGCGAGCAGTCGGTCGAAGGTCGGTCCTCGGCCTGAAACGAATCGGGGTCGGCAGTCATCGCTTGGGACACGCACCTTTGGACGTACATGCAAGGGTACTCTTGTACCGCCGTACGTACACTGCGACGTACCTGTCCGCAGCGACGACACCGCGCCCGGTCTCGCTGGGGCGCAGCGTGCCGGCGCCAGACCTGGAGGCGGGACGAACTCGGAGGCGGCTCGGAGGCGGGCCGGAGGCCGGACTCGGCGGCGGCTCAGCCTGGCTGCGGCCCTCGGCGGCGGCTCAGTCAGGCTGCGGCGGCCGGTACCGCTCCGGCACGTGCAGGTGTTCGACGACCTCGTCGCACGCCTCGCCGGGGTCGAACGGCTCGGGCTCGGCGTACGGCGGCCAGGTGTAGGGGCGCTCGAACCACCCCGGCGGGCAGGTGAGGTCGGCGACCTGCTTGATCACGCGGGCGGGGCTGCCGGCGACGACCGCGCCGGCCGGGACGTCGTGCACGACCACTGAGCCGGCGCCGATCAGCGCTCCCTCCCCGATCTCGACGCCGGGCAGGATGGTGCTGTTGGCACCGATGCGCGCCAGGCGGCGCACCACGGGCCCACCCTTGCAGTCCTCGTAGCGCGGGCAGCCCATCGGGTGCGGATCGTCGGTGAAGACGACGTTGGGCCCGATGAACACGTCGTCCTCGATGGTCACAAGCTCGAGAAAGCAGCCGCTGTGGATGCGCACCCGGCTGCCGATCTGGTTGCCGAACTCGAGCACCGCGTTGGTGCCGACGCTGACGTCGTCGCCCAGCCGGTTGTCCTCGCGGATGCTCGCGCCCTGGCCGGTCTGCAGGCGGTCGCCGATGACGCTGCCGGCGTAGATGGTGGTGAACGGGCGCACGACGGCGCCGGCGCCTATGGCGAGCGCACGCTCGCCCTCGCCGGCGCCCCGCGGCGGCTTGCCGACGATACAGGGGGATTGCAGGTCGCAGCCGTCGCCCAGGCTGACGTTCGCGTACATGGTGACGCCAGTCGGCGCGATGGGGTCCTCCACTATCGGCGGATCGAGACGGTCACCGTGCGGCTCCACGCCCCGCCGTGCTTGCTGGTGCTCCTGATGCGCGCGCGCAAGCGATAGGTCTCGGCCTTGGGCGTCCCGAAGAGGCGGCTCTTCCAGGTACGCCCCTTCAGCAGCTTCACCGAGCGCTGCCGGCTGATCGGCCGCCAGCTCCCCCCGCGGTCGGTGTACAGCTCCACGCGTTCGCCGTTCAGCCTCGGCGTGACGCTGCCGGAGAACCGGTAGACGCTCCCGACGCGAAGGTCGTAGCGTGAGCGCGTCGTCTTGACCTTGGGCGCGACGACGAGCCGCAGCGGCGTCGTCAGCTGCGCCGAGGTCCCGCTGTACTGGAACGTCAGGTCGTACTCGCGCGTGAGCCTCGGATCGAGGTCGAGCAGCAGACGGCGGCTCCAGTCGGCCGGCGTCCACGCGATCGTGCGCTGCGTGATCCAGCCGCGGCCGGGATTGCGGCCGCGCAGCAGCACCTTTCCCGGCGCGCCGACGCGCACCGTCGCCGTCAGGCGCGTCGTCTGACCGACCACGATGCGGCTGCGCCCGAGCGTGGCGGCAGCGGGCTCCCGACCGGCGCTCAGCGTGCGTGCCAGGCTGCCGTCGGCACCGAGGAGATAGGCGACGCTCTGGCCGGCCGGGGCGACGGCGCGCCTGGCGGCGCCGAGTCCCGACGTGCCCGACACCCAATCGTGAGTAAGCATCTCGAAGTAGCCGGCTCGTTGCGCGCCGGCGATGAGCAGCGAACCGTCGGGGACGCCCGACCAGGCCACCGTCGACCACGGCTGGGTGGTCGGGGCGGGCAGGCCCGGCAGCGTCGCGAACGTGAGTGCGTCGTCGCTGCCGAGGACGTCACCGCTGGAGGCGGCGATGAGGTCTGGCGCGCCGTCGCCCCACACGGGATCCGGGGCGGCGGCTACGGAGGTCACAGGCCCTGAGGCGGTGCCGGCGACCACAAACCCGCCTCCGTCGTCGACGAGGATCTCGCCGGCCGCCGAACCGGCGACGGCGGTGCCGTCCCCTGCGATCGCGACGGAGGTGAGCGCGCTGTCGGTCGGCGACCCCTCGCGTTTCCAGGTCGCTCCCGAGTCGTCGCTGCCGATGATCATCCCGTCGTCGCCCACGGCGATGAAGCGGGAGCCCTGCAGCGCGATGTCGTTGATCGCCGCGCCGGGACCCGGACCCAGGAAGCGCGGCGCGCCCCAGGTCTCCCCCACGTCGCTGGTCACCAGCAGGAGGCCTCCGGAGGCGACGGCGCCGTACCCGGACGTGCCCAGGGCGACGGCCGTGAACGCGGTGGTCGCGTGCCCGGCGGGCACGACGACCTTCCAGGTGCCGCCTGCGTCGCGCGTCACGGCGATGTGTCCGTCATCCCCCACCGCCGCGAGACTGGTGGAACCGAAGGCATAAGCGTCGTAGACGGCCCACGAGTCGCCCCCGCCTGGGACGAACGGAGACCACGGTGGGATCGTGGCGGCCGCCGCAGAAGCGCCGGCTGCACCGAACCACAGCGCGCCGAGGCACGCGACCGTCCCGACCAGCAGGGCGGCGCGGCCAAGACGATGGATCGTCGAGAGACGTCTCATGGCGGCGCCGGCTGCGCTGGAGTGACCGTCGTCGAGCCGCCCGAGACCGGCGCCGGGGCGGGCGCAGCCGGCGTCGGCGCCGCCACCTGGACCGGAGTCGGCTTCGGCTTGGGCTTGAGCGCCTGGCGGGCGTCTGCGACCAGTGCGGCGGCGCCGGGGAAGTCCTTGCGCACGGCGACCACGGCCAACCCCAGGCGCAGCGCGGTGCGCCAGCGCCCGGTACGCGCGGCGGCCTGAGCCTCGGCGAGCTTGGCGCTCAGCTTCTCCCCCGTGACCGCCTTGGTCGCGAAGGCGGAGGCCTGTTCGTTCGCCGGATCGAGCACGAGCAGCGCGGCGGCGAGACGGCCCGCGCGGCCCCACTCCAGCTTGCGCAGCGCCGCCGTCGCGGCGACCGCGAGGTCGTCCTTCAATGCGGTGGCCGAGGCTCGTGCGGCATCGTCGGCGGCCACCGTGGTCCGCAGGTCGCCGGCCGGAATCGCCTCGAGCGCGGCGAGGACGCCGCTCGCCTTGCCGGCGGTGAGCAGGGCGCCGGCCTCTCCGAGTCCGGCGACGACGGCGCTCACGCGGCTTGCCGCAGCTTCACTGGCGACGGTCTCGGCCTCGAGCCCGCGCCTGGCCTGCTCCTCCAGCGCCCGCGCGTCGCGGTACGGAAACACGAGGACGGTGGCGGAGGAGAACTCACCCATCGCCCTGGAGTAGGCGCCGGCGTTGAGCGCTTCGACGCCGCGCGAGTAGTGGCTGGCGGCGACCCACAGCAGGACCCCGAGCACGCCGCCCACAATGACGACCACGAATCGCCGCGCGGAGCATCAGCGACCGCCGTCTACTGGTGGGGTAGGGGTCGCTCCACTCGTCGGGCTCGGCCGGATGCCAGCCCTCGGGCAGGTCGGGCAGCCGCATCGCGGCCGCGCCCTGCGCCGGTGCGCTCTGCCGGGAGTCGTCCACGTCCCCCCATTGGTCCGTCAGTCCCTGCGTCGATGCAGCGAAACGCGACACGACCAGCTACCTGACCACGAGCGTCTTGCTGAAGCTCGTGGTCTTCACGGCCCACCCAGTCGGCCTCGAGGTGGCCCGGAAGCGGTACTTGCCTTTGGTGGTGAGCCTGGTCCTGAGGCGGTACTTCGTGATGCTGCCGTTGTCGACGTTGGTCGCCCACAGCGTCTTCACGTAGCGGTAGCGTCGATTCTTGTAGCGATACACCTTGATCTTGACGGTCTTCTGCCCGGCGGTGAAGTGCGGCTTGAGCGAGCCGTAGACGGTGAAGTAGCGGCGCGCCTTCACCCTTGCGGGCGTGACGGGCCTGCCCAGCGCCGGCCGCACGTTGACCGTCTCGAAGAAGCTTTGGATGCCTCCGTACTGGGAGAGCGGCACCTTGACGTACTTCAGCCGGTAGTAGGTGGGCGCCTTGGGAGAGATGACCACCGAAAACTGCCCCAGTGTGGCCGTCTCAGAACTCGTCGTGTAGATCCCCAAGGTCTCCCATTCCCAAGAGGGGGCCGTCGGCGACGCGGCGTACTGCACGGTGACCAGGCGATCCCCCAGCCCCACAGGATGTTCCGGGTCGCTCGCGTCGTAGAGCTCGCCGTGAAGCATTGTGGAGCCCCCGTAGGTGACGACGCTCTTCGCGCTGCTGATCCAGAGCCCCGTCTGCACGCCGAGTTCGAAGCTGGCGCTGATCGTGTGGTCCGCTGAGACCGCCGCGAACGTGTACGTGGTCACCGGACCGACCGAGGTCCCGTCGACGAGCACGTCGGCGATGTAGTAGCCCGTGGCCGCCGTGATGGTGAAGGTCTGGTCCTGGCCGTACTCGAGGTTCTGCGGGCTCGAGGGGCTGATGAACCCGTTGACGACGGCCGACGGCGTGATCGTGAAGGCATCGATCGCGAAGCTGGCGCTGATCGTGTGGTCGGCGTCGACGCTGGGGAAGGTGTAGTCGGCCTGCGCCCCGACCGAGCTGCCGTCCACGAGCACGTCGGCGACGTGGTAGCCAGGGTCGGGCGTGATCGTGAACGTCTGGTCGGCGCCGTAGTCGACGGTCTGCACGCCGTCGGGGCTGATGGAGCCGTTGAGACCGGCGCTCGCCGAGATCGTGAACGTGTCGATGGCAAAGCTGGCGCTGATCGTGTGGTCCTCGGTGACGTTGGTGAACGGGTAGCTCGTGACCGCTCCGACCGAGCTGCCGTCCACGAGCACGTCGACGACGTGGTAGCCGGGGTCGGGCGTGATCGTGAACGTCTGGCCGGCGCCGGAGTCGACGAACTGCTCGCCGGAGGGGCTGATGGAGCCGTTGAGGCCGGCGCTCGCCGTGATCGTGAAGCTGTCGATGGCGAAGCTGGCGCTGATCGTGTGGTCGGCGGTGACGTTGGTGAACGGGTAGCTCGTGACCGCTCCGACCGAGCTGCCGTCCACGAGCACGTCGGCGACGTGGTAGCCGGAGTCGGGCGTGATCGTGAACGTCTGGTCGGCGCCGGAGTCGACGGTCTGCGCGCCGTCGGGGCTGATGGAGCCGTTGAGGCCGGCGCTCGCCGTGATCGTGAACGTCGGCGCCGCCGCCACGCTGTAGGTCACGGTCGTCAGCCCTTCGTTCCCGGCAAGGTCGGTGGCGGAGACGGCGAACGTGTGTGGGCCTATGCCGGAGGTGTCGATCGCGGCGCCCTCCGCGATCGGCGAGCCGTCGAGCACAGCCGTCTCGGCATCGACGCCGGAGCCGGTGTCGCTGCACGTCCACCCGCAGGTCACAGTGCTGCCCTCGGTGTACGTGGCCCCGTCGACCGGCGTTATCGAGGTAGTGGACGGCGGAGTCGTGTCGACGCGCGTCGCCCTCGTGCCCGTCGCGCCCCAGTTGCCGGCGCGGTCCACGGCTCTGGCGTGGAAGTAGTGGAGGCCGTCGGCGACGCCCACGTAGTCTCTGGTGGTGGCCGCGCCCGGCAGTCCTGCGGCGACCACCGTCCCGGCCGTCTCGTCGAGCACGGAGCGGTACCCGGCGATGCCGGAGGCATCCGAGGCGCTCCAGGCGTAGCTCAGGTCGCTCAAGGGGTACCAGATGGAGGAGTCGGGATGCGTGGAGGAGGTCGGGGTCCCGACCGCGGGCCCCGTGGTGTCAGTGGTGATGAAGAGCAGCGTCGGCGAAGGCCGACTGGTGAGGTCCCCGAGGCTGAGGTCGCCCGACGTGTTGTCGCCGCAGCCCCACAGCTCGCCTCCGGGCCGGAGGGCCGTGGTGAAATCGTCGCCGCAGAGCACGCGGCTCCAGTCCGAGGCGGCGCCGACTCGCGTGAGCGTGTCGAGCGCCGTCGTGTCGCCCTGACCCAGCTGGCCGTAGGTGTTGTCGCCACAGGCCCAGAGGCTGCCTCCGGACTTCAGGGCGACGGTGTGATCGTCGCCGCAGGCGATCTCGGCCCAGTCGGTGTCGCTGCCCACCTGTGTGGGCACGGTCCTGATCGACATTGTCACCGAGCCCGAGCTGACCGAAGGAGTTGTAGCCCCACGCCCACAGCGTGCCGCCCGACTTGAGCGCCCGCGCGTCCTCATCGCCACACTCCACGTTCGTCCAGTCGGAATCGCCGCCGACCTGCGTGGGCTCGAGCCGCACATTCGTGTCGTCGAGCCCGAGCTGCGAACGGTTGTTGCGGCCCCAGGCCCACAGCGTACCGTCGTCCTTGAGGGCCGCGCTGAAGTCCGCGCCGCAGCTGACGGCGTCCCAATCGGTGTCGGAGCCCACCTGGACCGGCGCAAGGACGTCCGCGGTGTCGCCGAGGCCGAGTTGACCGTAGTTGTTGTAGCCCCACGCCCAGAGCGTGCCGTCGCTTCTGAGGGCGAGGGCGTGATCGTTGCCCCCCGCTACGGCGACCCACGCAGTGGACGAGCCGACGCGCTGGGGAGTCGTGCGGAAGACGGTGTCGCCGAGGCCGAGCGAGCCGAAGGTGTTCTCGCCCCAGGCCCAAAGGCTCCCGTCGCTCCGGATGCCGAGCGAGAACTCATCGCCACAGGCGACCGCCGCCCAGTCGGTCGCAGTGCCGACGCGGATGGCCACCGGGCTCCAGGTCGTGGTGCCGTCGCCCAGCTGACCAAAGTCGTTTCTCCCCCATGCCCACAGACTGCCGTCAGGCTTGATGAGGAGCGTGGAATCGCTGCCGTGGGCCGCTTGAGGCCCAGGAAGGCTTGCTGCCCGGCTCTCGACGTTGGCAGCGGCGAGCACGCCGACCACCGCCGGAACGACGACGAGCACGAGCGCCAGCAGAATCCGAACATAGCGCGGCGTAGTCACCGGTACCTCTCTCCGTAGCCCACCCCCATGGTAGCCCCGCGGAGGGCCAGCATCAACAGGAGAAAGGTCGCCTACTCTTTGTAGTCTCTCACTTCGAAGCCGCGGCGCTTGAGCAAGTCATCGCGGCGGGCCTCGTCGAGATCGTCGTGCACCATGTCGGCGACGAGCTCCTCGAAGACGACGAGCGGCTGCCAGCCGAGACGCTCGCGGGCCTTGGTGGAGTCGCCGAGGAGGCTCTCGACCTCGGTGGGCCGGTAGTACCGGGGGTCGATGCGCAGCACGACGGCCCCCGGCAGGACCGGCCCCTCGCCGTCCGCCGGCACCGGGTCGTCGAGGTGCCCGCTCCGGGCGGCGGTCAGGCGGCGCAGGTCGACCGTGTCGACGACGCCGGTCTCCTCCGCCCCACTCCCCTCCCAGCGCAGGTTCACGCCGATCTCGGCGAAGGCTCTCTCGGCGAACTCGCGCACGCTGTGCTGCTCGCCGGTGGCGATCACGTAGTCGTCCGGCTCGTCCTGCTGCATCATCAGGTACATGGCCCTCACGTAGTCGCGGGCGTCGCCCCAGTCGCGCTGCGAGTCGAGGTTGCCCAGGTAGAGGCACTGCTCGAGACCGAGGGCGATGCGCGCCACGGCGCGCGTGATCTTGCGCGTCACGAAGGTCTCGCCGCGGAGGGGGCTCTCGTGGTTGAAGAGGATGCCGTTGCTGGCGTGCATCCCGTAGGCCTCGCGGTAGTTCACCGTGATCCAGTAGGCGTAGACCTTGGCGGCGCCGTAGGGGCTGCGCGGGTAGAACGGCGTGGTCTCGCGCTGCGGCACCTCCTGCACGAGGCCGAACATCTCGCTGGTGGAGGCCTGGTAGAAGCGGACCCTCTCGCCGAGGCTGAGGATGCGGATCGCCTCGAGCAGGCGCAGCGTGCCCAGCGCGTCCGAGTTGGCCGTGTACTCCGGCGTCTCGAAGCTGACCTGCACGTGGCTCTGGGCGGCGAGGTTGTAGATCTCGTCGGGCTGCGTCTCCTGGATGATGCGGATGAGGTTGGTGGCGTCGGTGAGGTCGCCGTAGTGCATGAAGAAGCGGCCGCCGGGCTGGTGCGGGTCGCGGTAGAGGTGGTCGACGCGGCCGGTGTTGAACATGCTGGCGCGGCGCTTGATGCCGTGGACGGTGTAGCCCTGCTCGAGCAGCAGCTCGGCCAGGTAGGCGCCGTCCTGGCCGGTGACGCCGGTGATCAGCGCTGTCTTGGCCATGGTCCCCCCGTTCCCGGCGCCGGCCGCAGGCTCAGGCGCGGTTCTCCAGATGTAGGCTCAGGCGCGGTTCTCCAGATACCATTGGTAGGTGCGGCGCAGGCCGTCGTCGAGGCTCACGGACGGCGCCCACCCGAGGCCGCGCAAGCGGCTCACGTCCATGAGCTTGCGCGGCGTGCCGTCCGGCTTGGAGGCGTCCCACTCGACCTCGCCCTCGTAGCCGACCACCGTGCGCACGCGCTCGGCGAGGTCGCGGATGGTGAGGTCCTCGCCGCAGCCCACGTTGAGCATGCCGTCGGGCACGTCCGCGGCGTGCACGCGCTCGAGGCAGAAGGTGACGGCGCGGCCGACATCGTCCACGTACAGGAACTCGCGCAGCGGCGCGCCGCTGCCCCACAGGGTGACCGGCCCGCCCCCCACCTTGGCCTCGTGGAACTTGCGCATCAGAGCCGGCAGCACGTGGCTCGTGCTGAGGTCGAAGTTGTCGCCGGGACCATAGAGGTTGGTCGGCATCAGCGAGAGGTAGTCGGTGCCGTACTCGCGGTTCAGGCTGCGGCACATCTCGATGCCGGCGATCTTGGCGATGGCGTAGGCGCGGTTGGTCTCCTCGAGCGGGCCCGTGAGCAGGGACTCCTCGCGCAGCGGCTGCGGCGCCTCGCGCGGGTAGATGCACGAGCTGCCGAGGAAGATGAGGCGCCCGACGCCTGCGGCGAACGCCTCCCCGATCACGTTGGCCTCGATCTGCAGGTTCAGGAAGACGAACTCCCAGGGCTGCTCCCAGTTGGCGAGGATGCCGCCGACCTTGGCGGCCGCGATGATCACGACGTCGGGCCGCTCCTCCGCGAAGAACCTGCGGGTCGCGGCCTGGTCGGTCAGGTCGAGCTCGTCGAGCTCGCGCGTGATGATGGTGGCGTACCCGGCCTCGCCGAGCGCACGGTGGATCGCGCTGCCGACGAGGCCGGTGTGCCCGGCCAGGTAGATGCGCGAGCGTCTGTCGAGCGTCGTCTCCACAGCGGGAGTCTATCAGCACGACGCCCGCCCGCATGCCCGCCACTTGCCCTCTCGCCCGCGTCTCGTGAGCCTCTACTCGTCGTACTCCTCGTCGTCTCATGAGCCTCGCTGTCTCCCAGTCCCAGGGCCCGTACTGCACGCCGAGGACACGCCGGTCGTTGAGCCGGCGTGAGCTCGTGCTGCGCTCCTGCTCCGACCGTGCCGCATCGCGGAGGTCCTCGTACTTCTCTGGCGTCAGCAGGACGGCCGTGATGTAGCCGCGCTGCGTGATGAAGAGGGGGTCAGGCGACCTGTGCGCCTTCTCGATCAGTCGGGCGATGTCCCGGCGGAGCTCACTGACGGGGATGATGATCGGTGTCGCGTCCAAACCTGCCACAGACCTGCCTCCGTGGGGTGAGTGTGACCGTGCAGCGCCTCGTCGCATCGTAGGCCGGCATCAGCCGCACGGACAGAGTGACGATGGCAAGGCCGGGTGACGATCCTGACGCCGGGAAGGCGATCCTGACGCCGGGAGGCGAAGCCAGCCGCCGGGCGCCATGTATGCGAAAAGGAGTCGTACCGGAGGACGTACGTCAGAGAGTACTACCGTACGTTTGGACGTGCGTGCGGACGTACAAGCCTCGCGGCATGATGGTTCTGGCGGCGGGCTCGCCGAGATAGTCCACGAGGCCGTCGATGCGTGCCTGGCGAGCTAGGCTGACTACGCGATAGCCCCTCGACCGCCTCGGCGACCCACCGACGCGGCCGTGGACGCCGAGACGTTCTGGCGCGAGGTAGAGGGCCCTGGTGACTGAGCCGCGGTACGCCGTCCGCTTCAAGCGCTCGGTCGTTCGCGACCTGCCACGCCTCGACGCGCCAGCACAGCGGCGCGTGCGGGTCGCCATCCACGAGCACCTGCCCACCGACCCACGCCTCGGCAAGCGCATGTCGGGTGTCTGTGAAGCCGCGGCCGCGCGGCCACTCTGGAGCTACCGCGTCGGGGACTTCCGCGTCACCAGTTCGAGGTCGGTCTGGGCGAAGTCGTCGCCGACGCGAGCAGCGGAGAGGCGGAGCGCTTCGCGACGGCCCAGGTGACGCAGTCGCCGAGGTGCGAGTCTCGCAGGGTGGCGGGCCTTGCTGAGCGCAGAAAGGCCGCCCACGCCACCGGCCTCTTGCTGACGAGGTAGTGCATGTGCCCGTTCTACCCGAGACGCACTCCCACCGGGCACAACGTCACACTGCTGAAGGCATGTCACCCGATGAAGCCATCGGTATCCGGCGATAGCGTGAAACCACCGTGGACTTCTTCTTCACAGCGTATTTCGAGGGCAAGGTGCCGTGAAGCGCCCATACCTCACTCGAGAGATGTGCGTCCGCGTTGTCCAACGCCCCGTGCGCGTGGAGCCGCAAGGGGACGGTGACAGGGTAAGATTCTGGGCAGAAGTCCCTGAGCTGGACGGGCGCGTCTTGCGAGTGGTGACGCTCGCCGACCAGAGGACCATCCACAACGCGTTCCCCGATCGGAGATTCCGACCATGAGGATCGAGTACTTCGCGGACACCGATAGCCTCTACATCGAGCTCGTGCAGCGTTGCCGGAGTCGACGCATGCGAGATCGGCGACGGCGTCGTCATCGACATCGACGCTGACGGCCACCCCGTAGGTATCGACATCGACCAGGCGTCCAAACACCTCGACCTGCGCACCCTCGACCTCAGACACATCCCGTTCAGGGTCGAGCAGATCGCCGGCTGAGATCACCACGCAGCAAACGAGGGGGACGGTCTGCCGCGGCCGAGGCTCGGGAAGCCGCCGCAGCGGCCGCTCGGGAGGGCGGCGCAGCAGCCGAGGCACAAGAAAGGGGCGGCGGGTCGAATGACCCGCCGCCCCTTGGCGTTACCCGGCGCTGCCGACGCGGCGCGCGTGGGCCGCGAGGGAGACGCGAGTCACTTCACGACCAGCGTCCTGCTGAGCACGCTCTTCGCCGACGCCCATCCGTCCATGGTGGGGGTGTAGGCGCGGAAGCGGTACTTGCCCTTCCTTGTGAGCCTGGTCTTGGCCACGTACTTGGTGTACTTCGTGGTGTCCCTGTTGACCGCCCTGAGGCCCTTGACCACTCTCCACTTGCTGCCCTGGTAGCGGTACACCTTGACCTTGACCGTCTTCTCGCCGGCGGGGAAGCGCGGCTTGAGAGAGCCGTACACCGAGAAGCGCTGGCCGCGCTTGACCACTCTGCGGGCCACCGGGCGGCCGACGTACGGCCGCACGCGGATGGTCACAGTGTTGCTGACCGACGCCGCGTAGGCGCTGGTGCCGAGGAAGAGGAAGCGGTAGTAGGTGAGCTGGCGCGGCTGCACCACCCGGGTGTACTGCCCGGTGCCGTACTGCGCGTCGGTCTCTGTGGTGCCGGTGGACAGCCACTCCCACGAGGCCGGCGACCCGGTGTGCGACCACTCCACATCGAGCGACAGGCCGCCGAGCGCGGTGATCGTGTCGAGGTCCATGAGCGTCCCCGTGAGGACGGTGTTCGTGCCCCACGTGATCGTGTACTTCTGCGCCCTGGCCTGGATCTCCGTCGGGCTGGGCGCGGCGCCGGCCAGAGCCGGGGCGGCCAACAGCACGGCGGTCACCACGCAGACGGCCAACGCCAAGAGGACCTGGAGCCTCGCGCGCCGCAAAACTGATCTCGTGCTCATGGTGCGTCCTCCTCGGGATTCAGGCTACGCGTAGTGATACGTCGTGAGCGCACGCTGTCCTGCCGCGCGGGCGCGAAGTGGGTCAGTTTGGTGGCGGCGCGGGGTGCGGAGTGGGTCTAGCAGGCGCCGCGACACTGCAGAACGACAAACGGAGTCTTGGCGAGGATCCGGAGGTCGAGCCCGGGGCTCCAATCCTTCACGTATGCCGTGTCGAGAGCAACAGCGTCTTCAAAGGAGAGTTCGCGGCGGCCGGACAGCTGCCACATGCCGGTGACGCCGGGCCTCACGAGGAGTCGCCCAAAGTGGTGGGGCTTATGGTGAGCGACCTCGGGCGGGAGGCCGCGGCCCGACAAGGCTCATGTCGCCGCGAGTCACGTTCCACAGCTGTGGCAACTCGTCGATGCTGGTCTTTCGCAGGAAGCGCCCGACGCGAGTCACTGCGGCGAACCGCTCCGCGGCCCCGGCCGACCCATGTGGCGGTTCCGCGTGGGCGACTACCGCGTGCTGTACGTGTTCAACGACGAGGAGGTCTGGATCCTCGTGCTGCGCGTCGCGCACCGCAGCACGGCCTACCGGAGCGTCTAGGCGGAAGCGCCCAGCAGCGCTCCCCGCGAGAGCCGCAGCCCGGGCTCAGTCCCGGCCGGCGTAGTAGTGATAGCGCTCGTCGCCACCGCTCTTGTCGGCCACCGTGATCACGCCGAGCCTCGGCGCCGGGAGGAGCGCCAGGAAGTCCCTGGCCTCTTCGAGGATCGGGCGCCGCGTCTTGTCCATGTTGACGAGCAGCAGGATGCCGTCCACGGACCTGGCCAGGGCGGTCGCGTCACCCACCGGCATGAAGGCCGGCGAGTCGATGAGGACGAAGTCGAAGTTCATGGCCGCCAGCGCCGAGACGAGGTCCTGGAACCGCTGCGACGCGACCATCTCACCCGGGTTCGGCGGGATGGGGCCGGACGTGAGCAGCCACAGACGCGCTTTGTCGCCGTAGTTGTCGTCGGTGGGATTGGGGCGGTCGCCGTTGCCGCCCATGCGCACCTTGCTGCTGCTGAGAGGGGTCACGCTCTGCAGGGAGTCCTCGAGCGTCGCGATGCCGGCGACCACCGACGACACGCCTTTGGCGTTGCGCACGCTGAACAGAGCATGGACTCGCGGGCGCCGCAGGTCCGCGTCGATGAGCACGACCTTCTTGCCCGAGAGCGCCAGGGACGTCGCCAGATTGGCGGTGACGAGACTCTTGCCCTCGCCCTTCTGGGCGCTGATGACCATGAGGATGCGGTTCTCCGCACCCAGGCTCACGAACTCGATGTTGCCGCGAAGGGCCCGCAGGGACTCCGCGGCCCGCCCCTCGGCCTCGGTGACCACCACGAGGGGGCCCTTCTTCATGCTCTCCTGGGGGATCACCGGGATGCGGCCTACGACCGGGAGGTTCAGCATCTCGCTCACCTCCCGATGACTGCGCAGGCGAGTGTCGAGCTTCTCACGCGTGAAGGCGTAGCCGACGCCCAGGAGCAACCCAAGCGCGCCGGCCATGATCGCCGACCGCACGGGCTGCGGCGCGTAGGGAGCGCTGGGTGGCGTCGCCGGGATGACGAACTCGAAGTTGCCCGTCGCCGTGGCCGAGAGGATCTCCAGGTCACGTTGACGCTCCGTGAGGATGAAGAAGTCGGATGATGCCTTCTGGGCGTCGGTCTGGAACTCCTTCAGCTTCTGGGAGATGACCTGCTGCGCGGCGGCGATGCGGGCGCGGTCCTTCTCCACCCGGTAGGCCACGAACTGCTTGGCGTACTCGTTGGCCACCTCCGCCGCCACCTCGGGATCGGGCGACGTGACCGAGATGGCGAGGGCGTTCCGGTGGAGTCCGACGCCGGATCGGACGACGTGACCGTGGCGCTCGCCGAATACGGCGCGCTCGCAGTCGATTTCGGAAGCGCGCCGCGGACGAGCGTGCGGAGCTCGGGTCCGCCGATGATCGTGGTCGCGCTCTGGAGCTGAAGCTCCTGCGCGAGCGAGTTGCCGTAGCCCGACCCACCGAGAGGGTCGGTGATGTCCAGCTGGGGCTGGTAGAGCAGCAACGCGGAGGCCTCGTACATCGGCGTCTTGGAGGACGCGTACGCGTAGCCGGCGGCGCCCAACGCCACCGCGAGCAAGAGAATCACCAGGATGTGCCGCCGCAGCACAGCCAGAAGCTGCCTGAAGTCGATGCCCGCAGTCTGTTCGGTCGCCACTCTCTCCCCCATCCTCTCGTCCATACTACTTCGGCACGTAGGCCCCGGCAATTGAGCGCCGGTCGAATCGCGTCGCCCGGCGGCGCAAGGCGCGCAGCTGTTGTCAGCCGTGGCTACGGCGACGAGGGTGCGCGGCCGGCGCAGGCGTCTGTCGCCGTATCCTGTGCAGTACACTGCAGCGGAGAGAGGAAGTCATCAAGGAGGTCTGCGTGCGCCGAGCGGGTGTGGCCACTGCGTTGTGCGTTCTCAGCGTCGTCGTGGCCGGCTTTGGGCACGCAGGGGTAGCGCAGGCGCGCGAGGCGCCCTTGCTGCGCGGCATCTGCGACCCCGGACTCATCGAGGCGTGGAGCACGCGCGGACCGGCGGTCGTGCGGGAGTTCGCGACGAGCCTCGACGCCGACGTGGTGCGCCTCAACCTGCGCTGGAGCGAGTCCGAGCAGCGGCGCGGCGTGTACGACGAGGACTACCTCGGCCGCGCGCAGGCGGCGGTGCAGACGATCCGCGCGCACGGCATGCAGGCCGTCATCCTGGTGTACCGGCCGCCGCGCTGGGCCTCGGACCGCCGGTTCTGGGGCACAGCCGGTGAACGGCGACCGCGCCGGGGTCTACCAGCCCTACTACCCGCCGAGCCTCGACAGCCTCGACGCCTTCCAGGCGTTCGCCCAGCACCTGGCGCAGAAGCTCGAGGGCCAGGTGCTCACCTACTCATGCTGGGTCGAGCCCAACCTCTGGACGTACCTCTACCCGCAGCGCACCGCCTCCGATCCGGCGTTCGCCGCGCATCGCTACACCCGGATGCTGGCTGCCTTCGCCCAGGGCGTCCACGCCGGCGACCCGGCTGCCCAGGTCGCCGCCGGCGAGACCAGCCCCACCGGGGACAACACGCGGCTCCGCACGAGCCCGCAACGCTTCGCGCGCCAGATGAGGGATGCCGGCGCCGGCGCGTACTTCGACGTCTTCGCCCACCACCCGTACCCGGTGGCCGGGAACAAGAACATCCGCCCGGGCGCCAGACCCCGCGATCCGGGCCAAACCGTGTGGCTGGCCAACCTGGGATCGCTGCTCAAGGTGTTCCCGGGCAAGACGTTCTACCTCTCGGAGTTCGCCTACTCCACCGCCTACAGCATGCTCTTCGGGGTGTGCGTGAGCGAGGCACGCCAAGCCTCGTACCTCACGGCTTCCTACAGGATCGCCGGGCGCTACCCGCAGGTGCAGCTGCTCACGTGGTTCCCGCGCAAGGACTACGCGAAGAGTAGCCGTTACTCCGATCGCTACGGCATGTACAGCGGCCTCCGCACCCTTCGCGGCGCAGCGCAAGCGCGCCTACTACGCGTACGCCGGCGGCAATCAGCTCACCATGAAGGCCCCGTCCTCCGTACGCAGGGGAGCGGCGCTGACCCTCCGCGGGCGGCTCACCAGCGAGCGCATGGGCGCGCTCGCCGGCAAGTCGCTCAACGTCGTGGCGCGCCGGCCCGGCAAGGCCTGGAGGATCGTCACCCACACTCGCACTCGCCGCGACGGCTCCTACGTCGTCAAGGTGCGCCCGCGGCTCAGCGCCACGTGGAAGGTGAGCTGGTCGGGCGTCGTGGCCAGCCCCACCGACTGGGTGCCCGTCAAGGCCCGCTGACCGGACGCCGTCCGCTCGCGCGCCGGCTCAGGCGCCGGGCACGTCCGAGAGCTCGATCTCGCTGCACGCCGCCGCAGTTGCGCAGCGACCGCTCGGCGGCCTCCAGCGAGGCGACGACCTGCAGCCCCGCGAGCCCGTCGGTGATCGGCCGCTTGCCGGTGGTCACGCACTCGATGAAGTGGCTGGCCTCGGCGAACAGCGGCTCGACCGTGTCGAGCTTGGGGGCGACGATGTCGCCGGTGCGGTACGACAGGTGGAACTCGCCGAACGTCTCCGGGTCCTTGTAGTCCACGCCGTGATCGAAGACCTTGACCTTCTCCACGCTCTCGGTGTCGTCGTAGAGCGCCATGCGCTGATCGCCGACGATGACCGTGCGGCGCAGCTTGACCGGTGAGAGCCAGGCGATGTCGATGTTGGCGATGACGCCCGAGGGGAAGCGCAGGTTGACGAAGGCGACGTCGGGGATGTTCGGCACGATGCAGCCGCGGCCGGTGACGTAGACGGTCTCCGCGGCCTCACCGAGCCAGTAGTACAGGATCGAGAGGTCGTGCGTCGCCAGGTCCCAGACCACGCTCACGTCCTTCTGGTGCAAGCCCAGATTGACGCGCGACGAGGTGATGAAGTGGATGTCGCCGAGGTGGCCGCGGTGGATGAGGTCTCCGAGCTTGCGCACCGGCGGGCTGAACACGAAGGTGTGGCCCACCATGAGCGTGAGGCCGGTGTCGGTGCGCGAGCTGGACGAGCTCTTCGGCGTCGGCTGCCGAGCTCGTCATCGGCTTCTCGACGAAGACGTGCTTGCCGGCCTTCAGGGCCGCCTTGGCGAGCTCGAAGTGCGTGGAGATCGGCGTGGCGATGACCACCGCGTCGACGTTCGTCGTCGCCCAGCACGTCGTCGTAGCTCTGCGTGGTCGCCTGCGACGGGTTTCGGCGCCGCACTTTCTCCAGCGCGTCGGTGCGAAGGTCGCAGACCCACTTCACCGAGACGCCCGGCACCTCCATGTAGTTGCGCAGAAGGTTAGGGCCCCAGTACCCGTGCCCGATGATCGCTACCGTCGTCATGCTGCCCCCGCAGGTCGTGCTCACGCGGCTCCGTGACCCAGCAGGGCCGCCGGCACCGTGCGCAGGCACAGGGAGGCGTCCACCAGGGTGTCGCGTGAACAGTCGTACAGAATGTCCTGGAACACCATGTCGTCGAAGCTGACGCGGCTCCGCCCGTCCACCTGCCACACACCGGTGATGCCGGGCTTCACCTCCAGCCGACGACGGTGCCAGGGCTGGTAGGCGGCGACCTCGTAGGGCAGCGGGGGCCGTGGCCCCACGAGACTCATGTCGCCGATAAGGACGTTCCAGAGCTGCGGCAGCTCGTCGAGCGAGTAGCGCCGCAGCTGGCGGCCGACGCCGGTGATGCGTGGGTCGTCGACGAGCTTGAAGACTTCTTCTTCCTCGCCTTCGACCGACTGCGTCCTGGTCTCGGCCTCTCCGTTGATGAGCGCGTGCATGTAGTCGCAGTGCGCCGACGTGTCGGCGCCGTTCTGCATGGTCCGGAACTTGTAGAACTTGAACGGCCGGCCGTCGAGGCCGATGCGCTCCTGGGCGTAGAGGATCGGCCCGCGAGACGTGAGCTTGACCGCGACGGCGATGGCCAGCATGAACGGCGAGAGCACCAGAAGCGCACCCGCCGAGACCACGATGTCGAAGGTGCGCTTGACCGGAGCCCGCCGGTGCCCGCCCGGGCTGCGCTGCGTGCGCACCACCGGCGCCTCGAAGAGGTCGACGAGCAGACGCCGGCCCGTCAGGGGGCGCAGGCGGTTGGAGACCACATAGACCAACGCGCCCTGGCTCTGACCGGCGCTGATGAGGTCGAGCGTCTGGGTGAGCGTGAGGCTGCCCGCGTCCACGAACACGGAGCCGTAGGCCGGCCGGCCCTCAGCGGTGCGCTGCCGCAGGTACTCGGTGACGCGAGCGACCACGCGCTGTTCCCTGCCGCCGTCGACGAGGGTCACGCGGTTGAAGCCCTTGAGCATCGTGAGGCGTTCGCGCAGCGGCTCGGTACGGTAGGGCCAGCCGACGACCAGCGTGCGGCCCATGTCTTCGCGGAACCGGCGGCCCAGGACGCGTGGGAGCAGGACGGTGCGCACGAGCGCCGCAAAGAGGAAGAACAGGGTGAACGTGCCCACGACCGTGATGCGAGACTCGAACCCGATCGGCAGGTGCAGCAGGTACACGACCAAGGCGCTGATCGCGGCCGACCAGAGCATGGCCTTGGCGAGCGTGAGCAGGTGCAGCGCGCGCAGCGAGAGCAGCTCGCGCTTGTACAGGCCCATGGCGTAGAAGACGAAGAAGGTGATCCCCAGCGGTACCAGCATGGACCAGCTGGGGTCGAAGGTCGCGGTCACCACGCCGTCGACGACGACTTCGCCGCGGATCATCAGAGCGAGGCCGTAGGCGATGAGTCCGAAGCACAGATCGGTGAAGACGAACCAGCGCGCCGGGTGGAGCCGCGCGGATGCGGCGGAAGCGGCCTCGCGCCCGACCGCCACGAGGTGGCGTTCGACGACGGCAGCGTCAATCGACTGCTCCTGCCCGCTCGGCACCCGCATCGCCGTCATGCTCGTCCCTCCCCCCTCTTCCCTCTTCGCCCGTCAGCGCCCATCGCCCGGTCAGGCCAGTGCCTGCTCGAGCGCCGTCATGACGTATGCCCTCTGTGCTTGGTCGATCTCCGGGAACATGGGCAGCGACAGGATGCGCTCTGCCCGGCGTTCGGCGACCGGAAAGTCGCCCAAGGAATACCCCAGTGTCTCATAGGCGGGTTGCACGTGCAGCGGCACCGGATAGTGGATCCCGGACTCGACGCCCTGCTCTCCCAGTCGCTGCCGCACTCCGTCCCTGTCCTCCACCATCACCACGTACAGGTGATAGACGGCCTCGAGTCCTTCACCAACCTCCGTCACCGTCACCCCGTGCCTTCCCATCAAGGCCGAATCGTAGTCGCGAGCAGCCGCACGCCGCGCCTCGTTCCAGGCCGCCAGGCGCGGCAGCTTGACGAGCAGCAGCGCCGCCTGAAGGTTGTGGAGGCGGTCGCAGTAGCCCACCACGCGGTGCGTGAACTTGTCCTCCTGCCCGTGGTTGCGGTACAGGCGGACCGTCTCGGCCGCGCGCGGGATCGTTGGTGGTGACCGCGCCGCCGTCGCCGAGCGCCCCGAGGTTCTTGCCCGGATAGAAGCTGAACGCGGCGGTGTGGCCCATCGAGCCGGCCGGCCGGCCCTTGTACGTGGCGCCGTGCGCCTGGCAGGCGTCTTCGACGACCGCCAGGCCGTGAGCCGAGGCGACCTCGGCGAGCGCGTCCATGTCCACGGGCTGCCCGTACAGGTGCACGGGCACGACCGCGGTGGTGCGCGGCGTGACCGCGGGCCCGACGGCGGCGGTGTCCATGAGACCGTTGCTCTCGAGGCAGTCCACGAAGATCGGCGTGGCGCCGACATGGCTCACGGCCTCGGCGGTGGCGATGAAGGTGTTGGCCGGCACGATGACCTCGTCGCCGGGGCGCACGCCCGCGGCGACCAGGGCGAGCTTGACGGCATCGGTGCCCGAGCTCACCCCCACCGCGTGGCTGCAGCCGCAGAAGGCCGCGAAGGCCTCCTCGAACTGGGTGAGCTCCGGGCCCATGACGTAGGCGGCGCGCTCGGTGATCGAACGGAAGGCGGCGTCGAACTCGGCCCGCAACTCGACGGCTTGTGCTTTGAGGTCGACGAACGGCACGTGCATGGTTGCCAATCCGTCGCCCCGGTGCTTGGTAGTGGCGCCCGCACTGCCCACTTGATGCCCCCGGAATGGCTGATCTACGAGCCTAAGACTACCCCCCCGTGGAGACGGCCAAAAGGGGTACATTCGTCTACGAGTAGTCACCGCTGACTACGATGCGACCCGCAATCGTCACCCGCGGCCGCCGCGTCCAGCCTGAGCGACCCGTTGTCGGCCCGGAAGAGACTGCGCCCGTCCAGGCGTAGTCAGAACTGGCTACAGTCGAGCGTGCGCGGCCGCCGCCTGGCGATAGACCGCGTCGTAGTTGCGCGCGATCTCGTCCCACGCATAGCGCGCGCTCACCCAGTCGTGCGCCGCGGCCGCCTCTCCCCGGCGCGCCTCCGGATCGGCCGCCAGGAGCTCGCGGAGTCCCGCGGCGAGGGCGTCCGCGTCTCCGCTGCGGAACACAGCGAAGCCGGACGGCAGGATCGAGGTGTTCTCGGGGATGTCACTGGCCAGCGTCGGCGCGTCCTGGCACAGCGCCTCGAGCAGCATCATCGACATCGCCTCGACCTCAGACGGGAAGACGAAGAGGCGCGCCCCGCGCAGCAGGCCGAGCACCACCGGCTTGGCGTCCAGGCGAGGGATGAAGGT
Source organism: uncultured Thermoleophilia bacterium (assembly GCA_963695395.1). Lineage (GTDB taxonomy): Bacteria > Actinomycetota > Thermoleophilia > UBA2241 > UBA2241 > CAIXSE01. Next base: position 22,244 of record CAVOGK010000024.1, read on the forward strand.
CACCGGCAGATCGCTCGCCAGGGCCCGCAGGCGCTCTTCGTAGCCCGGCGCGTGGTAGAGATCGCCGACCACGAGCAGCGGCGGCGGGTCCGGGAGCTTCCCCAAGGCCTCCAGCAGCGTGTGGCAACCCTTGGTCGGGTCCACCCGCGCCGCCGCGAACAGCAGGTACTCGCCGGGGCGCAGGCCGAGCCCGGCGAGCAGCCGCTCGGCCTCTTGCTCGTCCACCGGCTCGTCGGGATCGACGCCGTTGGGGATCGCGATCACCTCGCGCCGGTAACGGCGCGCGAGCTCCGTGGCCTGCACCGCCGACACGGCGGTCGCGCAGGTAGCCGGACGCACCGACAGTCCGTCGGCGGCCCGGATCAGCGCTTTGGCCGCGCCGCTCCACTTCTCGCGCAGGTAGGCGGGCCCGTGATTGGTCGTCACCACCGGATAGCGCAGGCGCAGCAGCGGCACCACGAAGCCGTTCTCGGCCCCGTGCACGTGCACCACGTCGTAGTCGCCGCACGCCAGGGCGTGCGCCGCCCCGGCGAGCTGCAGCCACACGGGGCCGAGGTACTTGTGCGCCACCGTCGGCAGCGCCAGCACGCGCACGCCGTCCACCATGCCCGAGGAGCAGACGAGGCGGCTGCCGTACACCGTCACGCGGTGCCCCGCGGCCGCTTGCCGGCGCGCGATGGCCTCGACCACGCGCTCGGTGCCGCCCTTGGACGGGATGCCCTTGGAGCCCAGGTGCGCGATGCGCAGGCGACTCTCGACGTCGTGGCGGGAGGCGCTCACGCGGCGCCCGTCTCCACGCTCACGGCGCTCAGTCCCCCAGGTCGATGGGTCGCCCCAATGACACCCTGACCTTGTTGCGCGCGACCCACCAGGCCACGCCCGGCAGATTGCGCTTCATCGCCGGCACGGCCGTGCCCGTCATCCAGCAGCGGCGCTCGCAGGCTCGCACCTGGGCGCGTACCTCCTCTGCCTTGGCGCCGTGCCACAGATCGTCGAACTCCATCTCGTGCAGATTGCCCATGCTCATTTCCCGGCCGTTGCAGGGGTACACCTCTCCCCAGGGATCGAGGAAGAAGATGTCGCTGCCGCCGGTGCACTCCAGGCGGCGCGGGGCGCCGGCCACGAAGTCCACGAGGCCGCGGTTGAGGTAGGCGCGGAACCACTGCTTGGGCTTGCGCGAGCGCAGGAACTCGGTCATGAGGTCGCGGATCGCCGCCTGCACCTTGGCCACGTCCTTGATCTCGTTGTCGTCGGTGTGGAAGTAGTAGCTGTTGTGCGGCACCGCCTGGGCGAACTCCGCGTCGAGGTCGTCGACCATGCGGTACAGGTTGATCAGATCGGCGGCGTTGTCGTCCTGGATCGTGACCGCGAAGCCCAGGTCCTTGACGCCGGCATCGCGCAGGCCGTAGAAGCTGCGCATGGCGCGGCGGAACCCGTCCTTCATGCCGCGTACATCGTCGTTGACCTCTTGAAGGCCCTCGAGGCTGATGCGCACCGTGAGCTCCGGGTGGCGGCGGCCTATCTCGACGAGGCGCTCGGTGAAGTAGCCGTTGGTGGAGATCTCGAGGCGGTGCGCCTTGGGCGCCAGGATGTCGACGATCTCGCCGAGGTCCTTGCGCAGCAGCGGCTCACCGCCGGTGAGGTTCACGCGGCCGAGTCCGTCGGGCAGCTTGCGCAGCAGCTCGGGCGTGAACTCCTCGGCGACCTTGGTGGGGAACTGCCACGTCTTGCACATGCGGCAGCGGGCGTTGCAGCGATAGGTGAGGATGATGGCCGCATCCATGTCTCGCGCCGTGCCTCCTGCCCGGGTGCGGGCGTACGCCAAGCCTGCTCCGGAGCCTATCCTAGCTCAAGCGATCGGCGTCGAGGCCCGCGCTACACACTGGCTCGGAGATGCGGGCGGGCCGGCGAGGCGCAGCGCCCCGCCGGCCCGCATCACCCGCTACCGTACGGTGAGCCGGTTGCTCCTCACCTTGGACTGCGTGTTGCCGGCCGTGTCCGTGGCGTACACGTAGAACCTGTAGGTGCGCTTGGGGAGCGTGCAGCGGAACCTGTACCGCAGGGTCTTGTTGACCTTTCGGTCGCGCAGTGTGATCTGCTTCACCGTCTTGCCGCGGTACGTGATCTTGATCTTCACGGTCGCCGTCGGGCTGCCGGGACGGGCATCGCTTGCCTTGTAGTAGAGGTAGACATACCTGCCCCGCCGCACGCTGGCAGACCGCGGAGCCACCGTCTTGGGACGCACCGTGTCGATGCGCAGCGTGCGGCTCTTGTACGCCTCCACCCCGCCGGCAACGTCGTTGGAGCGGTACAGGAGCGTATGCACGCCCTGGCTGGAGACCGTCACCTGGGTGCCGCTGGTCCAGCCGCCGCCGTCGAGCTTGTACTCGGTGCCGGCCAAGCCGGAGCCGCCGCTGTCCGTGGCTGTGAAGTGTACGGTCACGGCGCTCTTGGACCAGCCGGTGGGTGCGTCGTCGCTGGTCACCGGCGCGGTGGCGTCGATGCGCACCGTGGCGCTCTTGTCGTCCTCAACCGTGCCGAGGGCGTCGGTGGAGCGGTACAGGAGCGTATGCACGCCCTCGCCGGAGACCGCGACCTGGGTGCCGCTGGTCCAGCCGCCGCCGTCGAGCTTGTACTCGGTGCCGGCCACGCCGGAACCACCGTTGTCCGTGGCCGTGAAGTGCACGGTCACCGCGCTCTTGGCCCAGCCGGTGGGTGCGTCGTCGGTGGTCGCCGGCGCGGTGGCGTCGATGCGCACCGTGGCGCTCTTGTCGTCCTCAACCGTGCCGAGGGAGTCCGTGGAGCGGTACAGGAGCGTATGCACGCCCTCGCCGGAGACCGCGACCTGAGTGCCGCTGGTCCAGCCGCCGCCGTCGAGCTGGTACTCGGTGCCGGCCACGCCGGAGCCGCCGTTGTCCGTGGCCGTGAGGTGCACGGTCACGGCGCTCTTGGACCAGCCGGAAGGCGCGTCGTCGGTGGTCACCGGCGCCGTGGCGTCGATCATGACGCGACGGTGCACGGTCGGCCCCCAGTTGCCGGCGGCGTCGCCCGCGCGCACGTGCAAGTACCACGTGCCGTCGGCCGTCTGCGGTGCGGTCCAGGTCGCCTCGGTACTCTCTGCTCCCGGTTGCGGAACGCCTGTCGCGTACTTGTTGAAGTCCCTGCTGTACGCCACCGTGCCCGACCTGTCTGCCGAGGCCTGCCAGACGAACGTCGGGAAGGCGTTGGCGTACGGCACCGAATCGGATGGGTGCGTCGATGAGGTCAAGGAGTCAATCGTAGGAGCGGTGTAGTCGTCCACGTAGAACGCGAACGTCGGAAGCAGGCGATTCGTACGTGTCGCCGAGCCCGAGCTGGGCTGAGGTGTTCTTGCCCCACATCCAGAGACCACCGTCTGACTTGACGGCCCCACCGTGATCGTTGCCGAAACAGACGATGGCCCAGTCGGTCCCGGTGCCGACCCTGGTCGGAACGCTGCGGTGGTCGTAGTCACCCTGGCCGAGCTGGCCGTAGGTGTTGTCACCCCACGCCCACAGCGAGCCATCGGGCTGCGTCGCGAAGGTTGAGTCGTCACCGGCGGACAGCAGGTCCCAGGAGGCACCCACCACCTCAGTGGGGACGTGTCTCGTAACGACGTCGCCGAGGCCGAGCTGACCGTAGTGGTTGTAGCCCCAGGCCCAGAGGGTGCCGTCGTTCTTCAGCGCCCTGCTGTCCCTGTTGGAGCTGCCGACCCTGGACCAGTCGGTATCGGTACCGATCTGGGTGGGTACGTGCCTGTCGGTGACGTCGCCCTGGCCGAGCTCGTAGTTGTCATTCCGACCCCACGCCCAAAGGCGTGCCGTCCGTCTTGATCGCGGTGGCGAACTGCCCACCGCCGTCGACCATCGCCCAGTCGGCGTCCAAGCCGACACGCGTCGGGGCCATGCGCACGTCCGTGTCGCCGACGCCGAGCTGGCCGTCGGTCGTTCTGGCCCCAGGCCCAGAGTGACCCGTCGGTCTTCAGTCCGTACGAGAAGCGCAGCCCCGCCGGCGACGGCCGCCCAATCGGTGTCGGTACCCACCTGCGTCGGCGTGTCGCGATCCACGAGGTCACCGAGGCCGAGCTGGCCGAAGGCGTTGTTGCCCCAAGCCCAGAGGGTGCCGTCGGTCTTGACGGCGATGGTGTGCACGCTGCCGGTCGCCACGTTCGCCCAGTCGGTCTCCGATCCCACGCGCAACGCGAGAGTGGTGGCGAACGTGTCCAGGCCGAGTTGCCCGTACTGGTTGTTGCCCCAGGCGTAGAGACTGCCGTCAGGCTTGATGAGCATGGAGAACGTATCGCCCATCGAGAGCTGTGCATCGCCGGGCGCCGCGATGGCGGCGGCGGCGAACGCGCCGCTGACGATCATGACGGCCGGCAGTAACACGATCAAGAGTGCACGCCCGAGCGGGCGGCGGTGGTGAAACATCTCGGTACCTCCCTCGTTCACACGGCGCCGAGGCCCCCTTGCCTGGCGTATCAGGAGCCTAGCATCACTTGTCGTTGAGTACGACGAGGTGTCAGGTCAGGCAACGCATGTTCTTGGGACGTGCCCTCCACGAGTCGTCGGCAGCGTCGGTCGACACTGGTCGGCGGCGCGGTGATCCGGAGCCGCCACGAGCTCAGGAGTCGTCGGGGCGACGCCCTCGCACGTCGTCAAACAACCGGATGAGTCCGTCGACGTGAGTCTCCGGGGCGTACCGCGTGGTGGCCAGGAGGTGCGCCTGGCGGCCCATCTCCTCGAGGCTGGGCGATTCGAGCGACACCTTCAGCGCCGCCGCCAGCGACACCGGGTCGCCGGGCTCGAACAGCAGTCCTGCGCGCGTGTCGCACACCATCTCGCACATCGAGCCCAGCTCGGCGGTGATCACCGGCGTGCCGCAGGCGAGGCTCTCGAGCAACGAGTTGGGCGTGTTCTCGTACCACAACGAGGGGACCACGGAGAGCTGGGAGCTCTGCAGGAGCTCGACGACCTCGGCCTCCTCGAGCTGCCCGGCGAGGATGACGCCGGGGATCGGGCGCTCCCGCAGGCGTTGCTCCAGGGAGCGGCCGCAGGGCGTGTCGAGGTCGCCGGCCAGCACGAGCTCGACGCCGCGCAGACCGTCGCGGTAGAGCAGCTCCCAGGCGTCGAACAGCGTCACCAGGCCCTTGATGCGCTCGATGCGGCCCACGTAGCACACCCGCCGCGCCCGCTCGGCGAAGGGGCGCGGCTCTCGGGCCCGCACGAACGTCGGCAGGTGATGCATCTTGCGCGCCGGCATGCCGCCCTCGATCATCTTGTCGACCATGACCTGGCTCGGCGCGACGAAGGCGTCGACGAGCTCGAAGTAGCCTTTGCGGCGGGCCCACTCCATGGCCGCAGCGTTCACGGCCGAGGCGCCGAGTGAGCCCTGTACGCAGCGGAAGGGCACGCTCGGCCATGGGCCGCGGCGCACGCAGATCTCGCAGATGCGGTCGTTGCGCACCATGTGCGCTTGCGGGCACACCATGGCGAAGTCGCTGAAGCGCACCACCGTAGGCACCTCGGCCTCGTGCAGCGCTGTGAGCACCGCCGGCGAGAGCTTGCGCATGTAGTGCAGCACATACGCCACGTCGGGACGCGCGTCGCGCAGCAGGCGCGCCAGCGCCTCGTGGACCTCCTGCGAGTAGAAGGACCGCGCCAACGCGCGACGCACGCTGCTCACCGTCCACGAGTGCTCACGGAAGCGCACCTCGTCGTCGCCGGCGATCGGCGGGACGAAGTAGTCGGCCCAGGGCGTCGGCTCGTTGCGGCCGTAGCGCACCGAGAACGGGATCACTTCATGCCCTCGCGCCTCGAGAAGCTCCTTGACGCCGAACAGATAGCGTTCGGGCCCGCTGGAGACGAAGTACCGGTAGTTGATGAGGCAGATCTTCACGACAGCGCCTCCCAGTAGACGCGCTCGAGGCCGTGAATCAGGCGCGGGACCGTGAAGCGCTGCGTGAGGCGCGCTCGCCCGGCCTCGCCTAGTCGCAACGCCAGCGCACGATCCACGGCGAGCTCGCGGAGCCGTCCTGCGAGACCGGCGCCGTCGGCGGCCGGCACCAGGAAGCCGGTCTCACCGTCAACCACAAGCTCAGGGTTGCCGCCGCCGGCGCTGCACACCACGGGCAGGCCGCAGGCCATGTACTCCATGATCGCGTTGGAGCAGCCCTCCCGATGCTGCGCCTCGTTCGACATGAGGACGCCGACCTGGGCTTCGCCAACCAGTGGCAGCACCTCCAGACCGGGGTCGACGAACGCGACCACCCCGCGCGCCACGAGGTCCCCCGCGAGCTCCACGAGGCGCGCACGCTCAGGGCCGTCGCCGAGCAGAACGAAGCGCCAGCGACCGGGCTCACCCGCGTCGAGCTCCGCAGCCGCCGCGACGACCGTGGCGAAGTCCTTGTGGGCGACCATGCGGCCCGTCATCACGACCGTGGTGCGCCCGGACGGCGCTGCGAGGCTCGTCCCGCCTCGCTCGGAATCCCCGTCGCCCGAAGGCGCCGCTCCCGCATTGTCTTGAGCGGCGGCGTCGCAGAGGCTCCAGCGCGCCGGGTCGAAGGCGTTGTAGACCACGCGGCCCTTCTGCGGCCCCACGCCCCACGCCCTCAGGCCCGCCTGACTGTTGGCAACGATCAGTCTCGACGCCGCCATCGCGGCGCGCAGCGGCAAGGCACGCCGGCGCCGGGCGATGCCGTTGCGGATCGTGCCGTCGACGACGGGGATGCCAAGGGCGCGGCACACCGGCAGAGCGGCCAGCGACGACATCCAGTCCCAGGAGTGCACCACGTCCGGGCGCCATTCTCGCAGCAGGCGCCACAGGTCGGCCGCGGGACGCGCGTCCAGTCGCGCGCCGCGGGCGCTCACGTCGACCCTCTGCCCGCTTTGCCTGATGACCTCCACGAAGGGCCCACCGCCCATCGTCCAGACGCGGCGCTCCCAGCGCTCCGGGAGATACTTCGTGATCAGGGCCAACTGGCGCTCGGCGCCGCCGCCGGGCAGAGCCTCCTTCATCAACAGTACCTTCACGACCGCCTCACAGCGCACCGGCCCGCAGGCGGCCGAAGGCGCTGAGTTCACGGCCCGCGGCCGTCAGCGTGACGAACGTGTGGCCGCGCTGCCGGGCCAGGCTGAAGAGCTCGTCCAGAAGGCTGAGAAGGTCGTCCACCGACGCTTGTGTCGGCCGGTAGGGGCTGGCCCCCGGCATGAGCTCGCTGGAGTGGAACATGAAGACGGCGAAGGGCAGATGACACCGCTCCGCCTCGCAGAGCAACGCTTCCAGGTCGTCCGCCGTGTACTCGGGACGCGGCCGCAGCCACAGCGGCTGGGGCCGCTGCCAGGCGCGCAACCCGCGGCGGGCCGCGCGCAGGGGCAGCGCCTCCCAGTGCTCACGCAGAAAGCGACAGCGGCGCGTCACCGCGTACGTGGGCAGGATGGTCACCGGCAGTTCGACCAAGCCGGGCGTACCGGTGCCGTCCACCCGGAACGGGTAGGGGCCCTGCTGACGGAAGTCGGGCCCCCCTCCCCACTCCGGCCGGCCCGGGTTGCCGGCCCACGAGACGTACGGCGTCACCGAAGAGTCCACGACGTAGCCGAGCTCGCCCAGCAGGCGCGCGCCTGTGGCGTCCAGGCCGAAGCGTCCGGCGCGGAACGACGTCGGCGCGGCGCCGAAGGCGTCCGTGATCTGCGTCGGTGAGGGTGCCCAGCTTGGCCGCGAGCAGCTGCTCGTCGAGGTGACACGGGTAGGCGTGCGACGCGTCGTTCCAGGCGAGGCCGGGCTGGGTGCCGAAGGGCGGCGTGGTCCACGGGTGCAAGTGGGCGCCGACCTCGGCCGCGCCGCGGCCGACCAGCGGCGCCAGGAACGCCACGACGCGCTCGTCGGCGGCGATCTCGCTGGTGACCAGGTAGGTGGGCCGTGCGTCGTGTCGTTCGCACAGCTCCTGGAACGGCGCCCACCAGAGCACGTTCTCGGTGGTCAGCGGCCGCGCCATGGCGCCACTGCCCGTCGGCCTCCGTGTCGACTGTGACGACGATCCTCACGCCTAGGCCTTCTCGCCGGGCACCTCGGCTGCGAGGCTCTCGAACGTGCGCGCGATGCCGGTCTCGAAGTCCACGTGAGGTTCGTACCCGAGCACGCTCCTCGCCAGAGTGATATCGGCGAACGAGTGCTTCACGTCGCCGGGACGAGGCGGCGCGAACTCAGGCTCGAGGGCACACCCCGAGACCCGCGTCACGGCGTCGATGAGATCGAGAACGGTCTTGGGGTCCCCGCAGCCGACGTTGCAGATGCTGCCGGCGGCGCCCTCGGCGGTGGCCGCCCTCAGGGTCGCGTCGACCACGTTGGCCACGTAGGTGAAGTCCCGCGACTGCAGCCCGTCGCCAAAGACGAGTGGGCGCCCTCCCTCCATGGCGATGCGCATGAAGCGGGGCACCACGCCGCTGTACTGCGAGGTCGGGTCCTGCCGCGGGCCGAACACGTTGAAGTAGCGCAGGGCCACCGTCTCGAGCCCGTACACAGTGTGGAAGGCGCGCGCGTACTGCTCGGCGGCAAGCTTGGAGACCGCGTACGGCGAGATCGGCTGCGGCACGAGATCCTCGTGCTTGGGCATGGCTGCATTGGCGCCGTAGATCGACGAGGACGACGCCAGCACGACCCGACGCACGCCGGCGTCTCGCGCCGCCAGCAGCATGTTCAAGGTGCCGGTGATGTTGGCCTCGCTGGTGGTGAGCGGGTCCTGCACGGAGCGCGGCACCGACGGCAGCGCCGCCAGGTGGATCACGTACGCGGCGCCGTTGACGGCGTTGTGAGCGCGCTCGTAGCTGCGCACATCGCCCTCGAAGACCTCCACGTCTCCGCCCACGGCGTCCAGGTTGCCGCGCCGTCCAGTGGAGAAGTTGTCGAGAATGCGCACGACGTGGCCGCGGCGGAGCAACTCCGCGACGACATGCGAGCCGATGAAGCCCCCGCCGCCGGTCACCAGATACTCGTCCGCCATCCCCGCCTCCCTCCTCGCCTGCCGGCAATGCTACTACCAATCGCGCAGTTGGTGCCCACACGCAGCCACAACACCGGCGTTTACCGGACTGTAAACGCAATGGGCCGCAGCGCCCTCAGCATCTCTCCCTCGCTGCCGATGCCATAGGCAGCAAACGAGGAGGGGCGGCGCGCTCCCCTCCACATGCTCCGGCGCTGGGCAGCTGTTTCGGCCTTTGGCGCCCAGACGCCAACGGGGCCTGGCCCCCACGTGGTCTGTCGTGCGCTGACGCGCGCGGACGGCGCACGATCTCCGGAGGTGTGGAAGATGAAGTCCTGGCGCGCCGTCATCCTTGTTGCCCTGGTGGCCGCAACGGCCCTCACTCTTGCCCCCGCCGCACTCGCGTGGCGGCAGAACCGGGCCCCTGGATCGGAAGGTCTCACGACCCAGCAGTGGATCCTCGCGAAAGCGGTCGAGCTCGCAGCCGGGGAGGGCGTCGATTGGGTCGACGTGTCAGCGGCCCTTCCCGTGGTCGACGACCCCGACACGCGACTGCACGACTTCCGCTATCACGTGTACGACCGCTGGGGCCGCAAGCACGGGGCAGCGCAGCTCCGCACCTCGATGTACTTCGAGCTCGTGCGCGCCGCCCTTGAGAGAGGCGACACCCCAGCCGCGAGCCGCTTCCTCGGACTACTCGCCCACTACTACAGTGATGCCTGCAACCCGCTGCACACCGACACCTCGCGCGGAGAGCGGCGACGGGTCCACAGGGCGTTCGAGCGGCCGGTGGCCGGACTGCTCTCGAGCTCGCAGCCGAACCGCGTGCAGCGCAAGGCAGCCAACGCCCGGGTGCGCGATGTCGGCGACGACATCGCCGCCTTCACCGTCCTCTCGGCGCGCGAAGCCCATCGCGACTACCGCCGCGCCGTGAGAACGGTGCGTCGCCACGGCTTCAGCAAGAAGGCGGCGCGTCTCGCCGGACGCGCGGTCAAGCGCGCCGTCGAAGGGGTCGCCGGCATGATCGTGGCGGCCAATACGGACGGCGGCGTGGTCCCGCTCAGCGCACGGCCCGCCCCCCAGCAATCCCCTGCCATCCTTTCTTTGCACAAGAGCACAGCCGTCAGCTCGGAGGACGGGCTCTACCATCCCGCCCCCTTCGCCAACGACGGAGATCGCGGCTCCTGGTGGACGGCCGACACCGCCGAGTATCCGCAGTGGTGGCAGGTCGATCTCGGGGAGAGGCCGGAGATCGGCAGCGTGAAGATCGACTGGTTCAAGGGAAAGACGCGCTCCTACACCTACACGATCGACGTCAGCGATGACGGCAAGAGCTGGTGGACGGCTGTGGATCGCGGCGCGCGCACCGGGTTCGGCACCTCGACCGACATGCTGCTGGGTGAGCGCGGGCGGTACGTCCGCGTGACGGTGCTTGGCTACGTGCCTTCGCGCAAGACGGCCTCAGACCGCTACGGGCCGGCGGCGATCACCGAGTGCACTGTCTACGCGACCTCGGCCGTAATCCCGACACCGACGCCGACGCCGACGCCGAGCTCTTCGGCGAAGCCGAGTCCGACTCCCGCGCCGACGCCGAGCTCTTCGGCGAAGCCGAGTCCGACTCCCACGCCGACGCCTTCGCCGCCGCCGTCCGACGGCGCCATCATGGTTTCCGGCACGAGCGCCGCCGCCGTCGACGCCGCCTTCGCCAAGGCTGCTCGCGGCGACACGGTGCACTTCCCGGCCGGCACCTACACGCACGGCACGTTGGACGTGCCGGACGGCGTCGACGTCACCGGCGCCGGCATCAGCCGCACGCATCTCCAGTTCGGCATCACCTTCGGCAGCGACTCGCAGATCGGCGGCACGGCCGCTCAGGGCCTCCTCGTCGGCAACGCCGGAAGCATCGCCCTCCGCAACCGCGACAATGTGAAGAACACGAGCTTCAGCTTCGTCCGCTTCCGCGGCGGGGGGCCCCGGGCCGGCGTCGACTACTCGAAGTACACCGACTCCTCCTCCTCCTACGTGTCCTACGACCCTGTCGTGCTGCTCGGCGGCAAGGGCACCAAGCGCTCAGCCTCCAGGATCACCTTCTCCGACTGCGAGTTCGAGCGCTCGGTGGGTCCCTATGTCTCGACGCACGTGCGCGCCAACATCATGAGCCTCTGGGAAGACAACCGTGCCGGGTACGCCCACCTCGAGTATCTGACGTTCACCCGCTGTCATTGGGGCGTGAAGAACGCAGCCGGGCAGTACGGCGCCCTCTCGGCCAACATCGAGCTCAAGACCAACACACAGAGCAGCGACCCTGACTTCTCCCACAACTGGCACGACATCGTGCTTCGTGACTGCATCTTCGAGCGTTCCGGCGAGTTCAACCTCGACTTCACCGACTCGGCTCGCGACTGGCTGAAGAGCAATGGCATGACCGAGTCGGGCACGACCGGCGGCGTGCCCAACTGGACGCTGGTCCCGCTGCGCTACCACGCGGGCACGGAGACCGGCCGCTCCGTGAGCGTCATCGGCGGCCAGATCAAGGGCGCCGGCTACTATTACGAGGGTTGGCGCTACGTCTTCTGCCTCGAGAACCCGATCGGGGCCACCCTGCGCGGCGTCACCATCTGGGGCGGCGCCCGCACGAACCCCGAGCCCGAATCGACCTCCGACGCCTGCGGCCCGATCCTCGCGTCGGCGCTACCCGACTGGTCGCGGCCACTCACCTACGACCTTCGCGGCATGGTCGCGGTCTACGACAACACCTACTACCCCGGCGTCTGGGGAAGCTACACGGCATCGCCGTACGACCCGTAAGGCGGTCGCGGTCGGCCCGCAGCGGCCGTCAGGAACGCGCGGCCTCGTTGCCGAAGAATCGGCGGCAGCGGGCGAGCAGGCGTCCAGAACGGCGTCCAGGTCCCAGGCGGCGTTGGCGTCGAGGCCCAGCGCGGCGAAGCGCGCGAGCACGGTGCCGGCGCCGCTCGACATCGCCGCCTCCGACCCTTGGGCACGCAACGCAGCGCGCGAGCTCGTCCATCTCCTCCGCGCGACGCGCGGCGTGCCGTGGGTAGCTCGGCAGCAGCCGCGCCACCGTCTCCACCGTGCCCGGATAGAATGCGCGCAGGCAGTCCAGCAGGTCGTCCCGCTGTCCCAGGCGGTCGGCGGCAGCCATCACCTCGAGGAACAGCGCCACCAGGCCCTTGTTGAAGCCTGCGAAGGCGAGCTTGAACGCCGAGGCAGCGCCCACCTCGCGGCCGAGCACCACGCACTTCAGAGCGTCGCCCAACAGGGTCGACAGCTCCTCCGCTCGGGGACCACTCAGGTACAGGGTCGTCCTCTGGCCGAGCGCCTTGGCGCTGCCGAGGAAGGCGCCGTCGACGCAGTCGCACCCGGCGCCCTCAACGGCGGCGCGCACCTCGGCCATGGTCTCCGGCGAGACCGAGTTGGCGTCCAGGTAGATGGGCCGCCGGTCCGTCACCGAGACGGCGGCCGCGAACGCGGTCGCCGTCTCGACGACGGCAGTCTGCGGCACCAGCGAGACCACAACGTCCGCGGCGGCGATGGCTGCCTCGAGGGTAGCCGCCGGCATGATCCCTGCTTCCGCCGCGGCCGAGGCTGTGCGCGCGCTGCGGCCGTCGAGGCAGGCGACCACCGTCCAGCCACCGTCCACGAGCGCCCGGCCGACGGCGCTGCCCATCTCCCCCGGGTACAAGATGCGCGGCCTTACGGTCCATCTGGGGTCCAGCGTGCGGCGAAGCGGTGTGCGTTGGACGCGGCCAGCGTCCTCAGCTTGCCCTTGAGGCGCACGGCCGACGGCAGCGGGTCCGACCAGGAGAAGTACGGCAGCACCGAGCGGTGGGCCACGCCACGCAGCCAACCGGACCAGCCCAGGCGACCCTGGCGCCGGAGGTCGCGGAACGCCAGGAAGTCGTCCAGGGGGTACCAGAGACGCAGCCCCGTCCGATACGGCGCGCCCAGCAGCTCCGGCTCAGGCAGGCCCGCCAGGCGACGGTAGACCAAGAGCCCGAGATCGTAGCCGGCGGCCGTCAGCAGCCCGTTGGCCGCGGTGAAGCGAGCGTTGCACTCGATGAGCTTGAGCCGCCCGTCGCGCGGATCGCGCTTGAATTCGACGTTGGCGACCCCCTTGAGTCCGGCATGCTGGAAGAGCCGCAGACCCAGGTCTCCCACCTCGGGGTTCCAGTCGGTGATGTGGTAGCAGCCGAACCCCTCACGCTCCGGGTATCTGCGGATCACGCGCTTGGTGAAGTGGAACTGCGGCGTCCCCGCTTCGTCGAGATAGGTGTAGTAGCTGCAGAGCAGGTCGTCGGGGCCTGGGATCACCTCGAGCAGAACGACAGCCACCCCGTGCTCCTCGAACCGGCGATAGGCCGCCATCAGCTCGTCGAGGTCGTCGACCATCAGGTACTTGCCCGGCATGACCTTCTTGAACTGGTGGGCCAGCAGCGGCTTCATCATGAGTGGATACACGTACTCATCCCGGTGGGCCTGGACCTGCTCGGCGGTCTCGGCCGGCCAGAAGCGCGGCGTGGGGATGCCCGCCTCGCTCGCCACGCGATAGGTCGCCAGCTTGTCGAGCATCGCGCGCTGGGCGACGGGGTCGCAGACGTCGAGGACGAACCGGTCCGCGAGAGCTTCGCGGTTGTCCAGCAGCAGCTCGATGGCGTCGTCGTTGCAGGCGAGCAGCACCGCGCCGCGGAGCTCGTCCGATTCCGGCCCGAGCAGGTAGCGCAGCCAGGCCTCGGGCTGCGAGCCTCGACCGTCCGTCGGCAGGCGCCGGGCGTACCTGGAGTAGCGGGGCGCCGCGGCGGGGCTGCACAGCAGGCGCACGTCCGCGCCGGCGCGAGCCAGACTCCTGATGAGGGAGACGGCGGTCACCATGTTGGCGCCGGCAAGGATCGCCGGAGGCAGACTCACGCTCCTCGCTCCACAAGCCGTTCCAGGATCAGCGTCGCTACCGGCACGCGCCCGTCGCGCTTGTAGTAGTGGTAGTAGTGTCCGGGGGCGTGGTTCACCTCGATGACGACCCCCGCCCCGTCGAGAGGCACCCCAGGGTCGGTGGTGATGACGTCGACCCCGGCAAGTCGGACCCCGACGACCGCGGCCGCCTCGGCGCCTAGCCTTACGACTTCGGGACAAAGGGCCTGGGCCGCCGATACATTGTCCTCGCGGCGGTTGTCATTCACCGCGTTCTTGAGGCGGACGTCCTGGCCGGCGGGAGGGATAGAGCGCAGCGAGTAGCCGAACTGCCGGAGCGTGTGACGCAGCTCCTGATCGATCTTGACCAGCGACTGGCAGGCCTCGATCCCTCCCACCATGCGCCGCTGGTTCTCCTCAGCGATGAGCTGCTCGACGCTGGCCGAGCCGTCGCCTCGTACCGTGGGTGCAGCTCGTAGCACTGCATCGATCAGCTCCCCGTCAAAGTAGAGGAGACGGTAGACGCCACCCTCGACGAGCTCCTCGACGAGCAGCTCCCCTCCAAACGCGCCTCCGTAAGCCATGGCGCGCGCCAGCTCGTACTTGGCGGTGATCGCAGTAGTGACGCCCAGCGCGCCGGAGGCGCGGGCTGGCTTGACGACGCACGGACGGCCCATCGAGCTCACGAACGCCCAGGCCGTCCGCAGATCGTCGGCCGCGCACACCATGTACCGCGGCACCGGGATGCCGCGCTCCTCGAGCAGGCGATGGACGAGTGGCTTGTCTTGCGCCATGGCGACGGTAAGGGGGTCGTCGAGCGACGTGAGATTGCGGCAGGCGCGCAAGACCGTGTCGCCAACGCGGATCTCGAGCGTCTGCCCGTCGACCTCGCGCAGGAATCCGCCGACCGCGGCCGCCGCCTCGGCCCAGACGTCGCGGTAGAACCGCGCCCGACGCGCGTCCACCTCCTTCTTGACGGCGGTCTCTTGGTACCAGCGACGCCGCAGCCTGAAGTAAAGAGACGATGCGCCCAGCGCGCGCCGCGTCACAGACTCCTGGAGGGTCCCACGTCTCAGGGGATCACTTCGCATCCGCTCGCCTCGACCGCATCCTGCACCCACTTGTTGGAGAAGTCACCGCGCTGGATCGCCGCGAAGTAGCGCTCGTTCTTGCCCTCGAAGCTGCGCATGCGGGTGAGGATCTCCTCGGCGTCGTCCTTCGGCACGATCACTACTCCCGCGAAGTCCGCAACGACGAGGTCGCCAGGATTCACGACGATGCCCCCACAGGAAACGGGGTAGTTGATCTCGCCAGGACCCTTGTGCCACGGGCCGGTCGTGGTGCCGCCGCGGGCCCATACGGGGAAGCCGAGCGGCTCTATCTTCGGCAGATCGCGCACGTAGCCATCGATTACGAATCCGGCGATGCCGAGGTGCTGAGCCTTGGCGCAAACGAGATTGCCCAACGTCGCGTTGGTGCCTGTGCCGCCGGCGTCGATGATCACCACGTCGCCCGGCTGTGCCACGTCGAGCGACGCGTGCACCATGAGATTATCGGCGGGATGCACCTTGACCGTGCACGCCGGGCCGACGACCTTGCTCTGCGGTCCTGTGAGGCACTGGATCGCCGGCGCGAGGGCGAACAGACGGTTGAGCTGGTCGGACACGTCGGGCGTGTCGAACGCGGCGAACTGCCGCATGAAGGCGGCGTCGAGACGCTCGATCGACGTCCTGATGCGAAACCCGGGGCCGGGGATGATCTCGGCGGATTTCGGTTTGTCGACTCGCGCAGGTGACATGACCCGCTCCTCCCAAGGTGATGCTCCGGCCGGCGAGGCCGGCGGACGTGCGGCGTGTCTCGTTGTCAATCCTAACAAAACGTGCCCGAGCGATGTCGCTCAGCCCCCTCTGGATCGGCGTGAGGCGACAAGGAGGCGCTACTCGTGCGGGCCGTAATCCAGGCAAGAGGGCGCTTCGGGGGCCCTCGCCCATTTCCCCGATCCCGGCAGGCCACTGTACACTGACTCGCGACCACTGTGGTGGGGCGACGACGGGCGATTCCTTCGGCCGATGGCGTGGCGAGGCGGGGGAGGCACCAGTCTACTGTGACCGACGTGGCTTGGCGGCTGGCGCCGACGTCACGTCAGCGGACTCCGGCGGAGGCTGAGGAACATGTCTGAGCCAGTGAAGGTTGGTATCGTAGGACTTGGGAAGCAGGGCCGCATACGGGCCGCGACCGTTCGCGAACGCGGCGACGCCGTCCTGGTCTCCGGTACGGACCCGAATCCGCCTGACGGCGGCTTCGACGACCTGCAGATCCTGCCGGACTACGAAGCCGTGCTCGGCTCCGGTATTGACGCCGTCTTCGTCTGCACGCCCAACCGCTTCATACCCGAGATCGTCTGCGCCGCACTCGACGCGGGCAAGCACGTGTTCTCCGAGAAGCCGCCCGGGCGAACCGTAGCGGACATCGAGCAGATCATCGAGGCTGAGCGCCGCAACCCGGGATCGAAGCTCAAGTTCGGCTTCAACCACCGCTACCACTTCGGCATCATGGAGGCCAAGAAGATCGTGGACGGCGGCAAGTACGGCCGGGTCCTGTGGTTGCGCGGCGTGTACGGCAAGGCCGAGTACTCCGCCTATCCCACCGCCTGGCGTTGCGACCCGTCGCTGGCCGGCGGCGGCATCCTCCTCGACCAGGGCATCCACATGCTCGACCTGTTCCGTCACTTCTGCGGCGAGTTCGCCGAGGTGAAGAGCATGGTCCGCACCCCCGACGCGGACACCCCGCTGGAGGACAACGCGTTCGCCATCTTGCGCACCGGCGATGAGCGCATCGCCATGATCCATAGCTCGTCGACGCAGTGGAAGCATCGCTTCACCCTCGAGATCTACCTCGACGACGGCTACGTCATCGTGGACGGGCAGCCATCGACCAGCCGCAGCTTCCGCGACGAGTGGCTCATCGAGAGCCGCAGGGGTCTTGGGTTCGCCGTCGGCAACCCGCCGGAACAGGCCACGTTCTGCAACACCGATCCGTCGTGGGAACTGGAGCTGGCGGAGTTCGTGGAATGCATCCGCACCGGCGAGCCCATACGCTACGGCGATTCGACGGACGCCCTGGAGACGATGCGTCTCGTGCACGGATCTATGCCGCCGATGAAGCGTTCGCGCGGCGACGGGCCGACCTGATGCCCGACCGGTGACCGGAGGAACGCCCACGAAGGACGGTACCCCCATCGCCGTCGCTCGCGCTCGTTTTCCCGCCATCCGCAGTTACGGGCGGAACTGCAGGAGCTGTACTCCGAGGTGCGCTTCAACGACGCGGGGCTGGCCCTCGACCACGACGCGTTCATCGAGTTCGCGCGCGGGCGCCGAAAGGCTATCACCGCGCTGGAGCGCATCGACGAGGCGACGCTCGCACGCCCTGCCCGAGCTGGAGGTCGTCAGCAAGTACGGCGTCGGCACCGACATGCTGGACCTGCAGGCGATGCGTCGCCACGGCGTGCGCCTCGGCTGGAGGGGCGGCGTCAACAAGCGCTCCGTCACCGA
Organism: uncultured Thermoleophilia bacterium; assembly: GCA_963695395.1. GTDB lineage: Bacteria > Actinomycetota > Thermoleophilia > UBA2241 > UBA2241 > CAIXSE01. Next base: position 39,716 of record CAVOGK010000024.1, read on the forward strand.
GCTCGTCGTCGCGTTCATGATCGCGCTGCTGCGGCACGTACCGCTGGCCGGTGCCGAGCTGTGCGCCGGCACCTGGAAGAACCGCCAGGGCAGGCAGCTCACCGAGCGCATCGTCGGCATCGTCGGCTGCGGCAACATCGGCAAGGACCTGACGGCAATACTACGGGCGTTCGGCTGCTCCGTGCTGGCCAACGACATCCTGGACTTCCCGGAGTTCTACGCAGCGTACCGGGTCGAGCCCGTCGGGATTGAGGAACTGCTGCGCCGCGCGGACATCGTCACGCTGCACGTCCCTTTGGACGACGGCACGCGCGACATGCTCGGCGCCGAGCGCCTGGCCATGATGAAGCCGGACGCGCTGCTCGTCAACACGGCGCGCGGTGGTCTGGTGGACGAGGCGGCCCTCAAGAAGATGCTCGTCGAGGGCCGCCTCGCCGGGGCTGCCTTCGACGTGTTCACCATCGAGCCGCCAGACGACCTGGAGCTCCTGCGGCTGCCGAGCTTCCTCGGCACGCCCCACATCGGCGGGAGCTCGGACGAGGCCGTGCTCGCGATGGGACGTGCCGCCATCGCGGGGCTCGACGACAACCGCCTGCCCGGAGACGACTGACGGAGGACCCATGCGAAAGAACACGCTGAAGGAGATCTGGGCGCGCGGCGAGCCCGTAATCAACGGCTGGTGCTCCATCCCCAGCTCGTTCTCCGCCGAGATCATGGCGCATCAAGGGTTCGACTCCATCACCATCGACATGCAGCACGGCTTGGTCGACTACACGGACGCGGTGACCATGCTGCAGGCTATCTCCACGACAGACGTCATCCCGCTGACGCGAGTACCGTGGAGCGACCCGGCGCGCCTCATGAAGATCCTGGACGCCGGGTCGTACGGCGTCATCTGCCCCATGATCAACACGCCCGAGGACGCCGAGGCCCTCGTGCGAGCATGCAAGTACCCTCCGTGGGGCTTCCGCAGCTTCGGCCCCATTCGCGCCAAGTACTACGGGGGCGGTGCCACGCACGGTGGCGGTGACTACCACGTCTTCGCGGACGAAGAGACACTCGTCATCCCGCAGATCGAGACCCGGCAGGCGATCAGCAATCTCGACCGCATCCTCGACGTGCGGGGTATCGCGGCTATCTACATCGGCCCGTCGGACCTCTCCATGGCTCTGGGCCTGGAGCCGCGCAAGGGCCAGACCGAACAGGAGTTCATAGAGGCCGTCGAGACAATCCTCGCGGCCGCCAAACGTCACGGCATCCCGGCAGGCATCCACACCAATTCCGTCGAAGCAGCCGTGCAGATGATCAAGCGCGGGTTCCAGCTCACCTCTCTGCAGAGCGACGACCGCTTTCTCATGCAGCGGGCCAAGCAGGAGGTCGACGCGGTCAGAGGCGGCGTGGCACAAGACTCGTGATGGAGGTGCCGGATGGCCTTTCCCGATGAACACTACGACGACGTAGGGTGTTTCGCGGACGAGTACTTCGCTCTGGCGGGCGGGGCTGCTGCCTCGGTCGACAGGGCCGACCTGCGTGAGGCGGCCGCGATGCTCACGAGGGTGCACAGGGACGGCGGCATGATCTACTCGTGCGGCAACGGCGGCTCGGCGGCCATCGCCAACCATCTGGTCTGCGACCACTGCAAGGCGGTCCAGTCCGACACCGGGCTCCACCCGAGGGTCTACTCGCTGAGCGCTACCATTGAGATCATGACGGCGGTGAGCAACGATCTCAGCTACGACGAGGTCTTCGTGTATCAACTGCGGTCACTTGCCCGGCCAGGTGACGCGCTCGTGTCCATCAGCTCTGGCGGCGACTCGGAGAACATCGTGCGCGCCGTGTCCTGGGCCAAAGACAACGGCATCCCGGTGATCGCCATGACCGGCTTCTCCGGGGGCCGCTCCGCCGCCCTCGCGGACGTGAGTCTTCATGTGGACGCCCACAACTACGGCGTCATCGAGGACGTCCACCAGTCGCTGATGCACATACTCGCCCAGTACATCCGCCAGGCGCACATGGACGAGGAGACGATCAGGCAGCGGAAGTTCTAAGGCTCCGCACGAACGGGCAACTCGAACGCGCGTCGAACTCCTGCTTGGTCGTGTGGGCCCGGCATCGGCGGCCGCGCACCCCGTAGTACACGGATTCCCACCTGAGAGGCCGCCGCGTAGGCGAGTCGACCGTCGAGGCGGCTCTGCTAGGGGGTGATGATGCAGCCGCTCTCGTCGAGGAGGTCGTCCACCCACTTGTTGGAGAAGACGCCCTTCTTCACGCCCGCGAAGTAGTCTCTGTTCTTCGCCTCGTAGGCCTGCAACCGCTCGAGGATGTCCTCGGCGTTGTCACGAGGAACGATCACCACGCCGAAACCGTCGGCCACGACGATGTCCCCCGGATTGACGACGACGCCGCCGCAACAGATAGGGTAGTTGATCTCGCCGGGCCCGCGGTGCAGCGGTCCGATAGGGGTCGTCCCGCGGGCGAACAGAGGAAAGTCCAGCGGGACGATCTCGGGCAGGTCGCGTACGAAGCCGTCGACGATGAACGCGGCGATGCCGCGGTGCTGGGCCTTGGTGGAGATGAGGCTGCCGAGGGCGGCGTTCATCCGCGAGGCGCCGGCGTCGATCACGACCACGTCGCCGGGCTCCGCGATGTCCAGCGACTTGTGCACCATGAGGTTGTCGCCGGGGTACACCTTGACCGTGCAGGCGGGTCCCACCACCTTGTGGTGCGCGCCCGTCAGGCAGTGGATCGCCGATGTCAGCGCATAGAGCCGATTGAGCTGGTCGGAGATATCCGGGGAGTCGAACTCGGCGAACTCCTGCATGAAGGCCGCATCCCGACGCGCGACCGAGGTCCGGATGCGGAAACCGGGCCCGGGGTTGATCTCGGCCGACTTGGGCTTGTTGGGGACGCTTGCGTCAGGTGCCATGATCCGCTCCTCTATCCGGGGGGGTCCCGTTCGGCGCCGCCCCGCCGGGAGCCTCTCTCTCGGGCAATCGTAGCAGAGGGACTCGGCGGCGGCCGTCGGGGCACTGCGTTGCGGCGGCAGGCAACGAGACGCGAGCTCGCTCAGCCTGCGACCGCGCTCTCAAAGGCTGCGCAGACGCGCTCGGGGGCGTGCGTCTCGCGCACGTACTCACGGCCACGCGCGCCCATGGCCGCACGCACCGCGCGTTCGTCCAGCAGGGCGGCCACGGCGGCGGCCATCGCCTCGAGGTCGCCGCCGGCGCAGACGCCCAGGCGATCGTCGGTCAGCAGGCCGCTGGGATTGACCGCCAAGGTCACGCACGGCCTGCCCAGGGCCCAGCCCTCGAGCATCACGTTTGAGAACCCTTCGGACGGCGACGTGTTGATCACCAGCCGGTGTGCGGCGATCGCCTGCAGCGTCTCGGCGTGCGCGAGCGCGCCGGCCAGCCGCACGTTCGGCAGGCTCTCCAGGAGCCCGACCGTCGCCTGGTGTGACTCCCCCTCAAGCACGCCCGCGACGGTGAAGTCGACCTTCGGCAGCAGCATCGCGAGCTCGGCGAGTTCCTCGAGGCCCTTGGAGCGCCTCCCCTCGATGACGTTGCCGGCCCAGATGACGTCACGGTCCGCGTCCACCTCGGCCAGATCTCCTGACGGCGGCACCACGATGTTCGGCAGTACCAGGTTGCGCAGGCCGAGCGTGTCGCAGGAGTCGGCCTGCTCGCAGTTCTGCACCGCCACCATGGACGCGCCCGGCAGCGCCCAGTGTCGGTAGGCGGCGTGGGCCAGCCACGCCACCAGCGGCGACAGCGGCGAGTCCCCGACGGCGAACAGCGCGGAGCGCGACGACGGGTACAGGTCTCGGTCGCTGGCCAGAGCCAGCACAGACTGCGCCTGTTGGTCGCGCGCCGCCCGCACCACGAAGGGCGTATAGAAGCCGGCGCCGCGCGAGTAGTACACGTCGGCGTCCTCCGCCCGCAGGACGCGGTACAAACGCGGGTAGCGGTAGGTCAGCGCGCGCACGAAGCGCGCGCCGCGGTGCGGGTCCCAAGCCGGGACGACGCGCACTCCGTCGACCGCGCGCTCTCCCCCCGCGAGCCCCGTCACCACCAGCGCCACACCGTGCCCGCGCGCCGCGAGCTCCAGCGCCAGCAGCGCCGTCTGGCGTTCGGAGCCGCCGGCCGAGGAGCCGAGCAGGCCGGCGGCCGAATGCCCTACGAGGCACACCTTCATGTGCGGTCCTTCGTCACGCGGCGCGCCGTCAACTTCGCGATGAACTCCGCGAGGCGCACTCCGTGGCGGCGGTAGTCGAACTCACCGACCGCCACCGTCCGGCCTCGGGCGCCGACCTCGAGGGCGTCATCGCGATGCTCCAGTACGAACCGGAGTCGGGCCGTGAACGCAGCCTCGTCGCCGGGATCGACGAGATACGCGCTCACCCCGTCCACCAGGTAGCGACTCACGTCGCCGTTGGCGTTCACGACGACGGGGTGCGCCGCCGCCAGGTACTCGCCCAGCTTGTTGGGCAGCCCGGCTGCGGCGATCACGCCGGGCGGACGCGGGAGCACGAACACCTCAGCCCCGGCGAACAGCCCGGGGAGGTCCTCGCGCCGCACGTCCCCGGTGAACGTCACCGTGTCCTCCAGCCCGAGCTCGCGCACCAGCGCTTTCGCCCGCGCCACCGGGGCGGGCGGCCCGTAGCCGACGAGAAGGAGTTTCGCCTTCGGCACGTCGCGCGCCGCCTCGGCGAACGAGGTGACAGCGCGCGCCACCTCCTCGTAGCGGCCCAGCGCCCCGCAGAAGACGATGTTGCGGCCGACCGTCTCTGGATCCGCCGGTGGCGGCGCGAACAGGTCGGTGTCGACCATCACCGGCACGAGGAGCGTCTCCGGCGGCCTGGGGCCAGCGGCGACGTACTGCTGCAGGTAGGTGGAGATCGGGACGATGCCGTCGAGCGCCGGAATGAGAAGGAGCCTGGTCGCCGCTCGCCACAGTGTCGCCCTGGCGCCGCGGTGGCGGCGCGGCCGGGGATACTCGCAAAGATCGAGGACGGCGACGGCGCCGCTCCCGTGAGCCAGCACCGTGAGCGCCTGCACCCAGAACCATGCACTCGAGTAGATCAAGACCGCCGTAGGCCCGTGGGTTCCTCGCGCCATCCCGCGGACGAGGTCGCAGACGCGCAAGAATCGCCGCACCCGAAGCAGCCGCCGTCCCATGAACGATCCCGGACGGACCCGCGTACCGCACGCATACTCGTAGGCGATACCGTCGTAGGTACCCGAGGCCGCCTCAGCTTGGCCGTCGTCGTCTCGCGCCGGGGTGATGAGGCTGACCACGCGGACTTCCGCGCCTGCGTGACGAAGGGCCTTCGCGTACATGTAGGCGCGCGTCGCGGCACCCTGGCCGTAGGGGAAGCGGAAGCTGCTGCCGATGATGATGACCCTAGGCGCGCTTTCAGCCATGGGGCCGACGTTCGCGGTGGTCAACGGGGCTCGAGAGGCGCGCGGCCGAGCACGATCTTGACGACCGCGCCCGACACGTCCGGGGCGAGGTACTCGGGCGGCGGCGACCACGCCGGCGGGGTCGCGGTGACGGTGCGCACGCAGTGCAGCACCGCCGTCGGATCGACGCCGGACAGCATGTTGCTGCCGCACTCCACCGTCTCCGGGCGCTCGGTGACGTCGCGCATGGTCACGGTGGGCACGCGGAAGAGGCAGCACTCCTCCTGCACGGTGCCGCTGTCGGAGAGCGTGCAGAAGGCGCGGCGCTCGAGCGCGACGAAGTCGAACAGGCCGAGCGGCTCGAGGAAGCGGACGCGCCGGTCGGCGACCTCCACGCCGAACTCGCGCATCTTGTGCTGGGTGCGCGGGTGCAGGCTGCAGAGCACCGGCAGGTCGTACTCGCGGCTCACCTGCTCGAGCGCCGCGGCCAGGTCGCGCAGACGCTCGTCCACGTCGACGTTCTCGGCGCGGTGCATGGTGACGAGGAAGTAGCGCCGGGGCTCGACGCCGAGCCGCTCGAAGACCGGCGCGGCGTCGATCTGCGGCGCGTAGTGCTCGAGCACCTCGTGGATCGGGTTGCCGGTGACGTAGATGCGCTCGCCGGGCACGCCCTCGCGCAGCAGGTTCTCCTTGCTGCGCTGCGTGTACGGCATGAGCACCGTGCTCGAGTGGTCGATGACGCGCCGGTTGACCTCCTCGGGCACGCGGTCGTCGTAGCAGCGGTTGCCGGCCTCCATGTGGTAGACGGGGATGCCCATGCGCTTGGCGAGCACGGCGCAGAGCCCGCTGTTGGTGTCGCCCAGCACCAGCAGCGCGTCAGGCCGCTCCTCACGCAGGACGACGTCGACCGCCGCCAGGATGCGCCCGATCTGCTCGCCGAAGCGTCGCGCCGGTCACGCCGAGGTGGCGGTCCGGCCGGCGCACCCCGAGCTCCTCGAAGAAGAGGTCGCTGAGCTTGGGGTCGAAGTTCTGCCCGGTGTGCACCAGCACGTGCTCGCAGAGACGGTCGAGCTTCTCGATCACGCGGCTGAGACGGATGATCTCCGGCCGCGTCCCGAGGACGGTGAGGACCTTCACCTCAGCAGTTCCGCCTCGTCGCCGGCCGTGTCTTCCAGCCGAAGCTTGTGCTCGGCCAGCAGCAGATCGAGCTGCTCGCGCGGCATCACGTCGTGTCCCGAGCTGTACTCCTGCTCGAGCGCCTCGACGAAGGCTTCGCCCTCGCGGAGCTCGGGCAGCATCGGCAGGATGGCGTAGTAGCGTCCGCGATCGACGGTGCGATGGCACTCCTCCTCGGAGACCAGGATCTCGTGGACCTTCTCGCCGGGGCGGATGCCGGTCACGATCGTCTCGACGGGTCGGTCGCCGATCAGGCCGGCCGCGATGTCGACGACCTTGGCCGCCGGCACCCGCGGGATGTAGGTCTCGCCGCGGCGGGCCTCGGAGAGCGCCGCGAACACGGTGTCGACCGCCTGATCGAGGCTGAGCAGGAAGCGCGTCATGTCGGCCGTGGTGATGGTCACCGGCCCGCCGCTGCGGATCTGCTCGTGGAAGAGCGGGATCACCGAGCCGCGCGAGGCGAGCACGTTGCCGTAGCGCACGCAGACGAAGCGGGTGTTGGGGCAGCGCATGTTGGCCTGGATGAACACGCGCTCCTGGATCGCCTTGGTCATGCCCATGACGTTGACCGGCTTGCAGGCCTTGTCGGTGGAGATGCCGACCACCGTCTCGACGGGCATCTCGTGCTCCTGGATGGCGCGCACGATGTTCTCCGGCCCGCCGACGTTGGTGGTCACCGCCTCGAAGGGGAAGTACTCGCACGTCGGCACCTGCTTGAGCGCCGCCGCGTTGAAGACCACGTCGGCGTCGCGCAGGGCTGAAGCGACACTGTGGAAGTCGCGCACGTCGCCGATGCGGAACTCGAGGAGCTCGCGAAAGTTGTGGTAGATGACCTCGTCGGTGACGGCGTGCTGGTGCAGGTAGGCGACGCGCATGGCGTGCTGCTTGGCCTCGTCGCGCGAGAACACGACGATCTTGGAGGGCTGCCCCATCTCTCCGCTCAGCAGGCGGCGCACCAGCACCTGGCCGAGCGAGCCGGTGCCGCCGGTGATGAGGACTCGTTTGCCCTTAAGGGGATACATGAGTCAGCCTCCACTCGTCGTACGGGGTCGGGTCGGCCGCCACCTCGCGCACCATCTCATCCCACGAGGGGATGGTGATGCCGGTGGCGGCCACGAAGCGCGCCGCGCTCAGGCTGCGGTCGCACGGCGGATCGTCGTATGGTTCGATCTCGATATCCAGCTCCATCGCCTCCCGGAGCATCACCAGCAGGTCGTTCTTCGTTATCGGCAGGCTGGCGACCTGCACGAGACCGTTCAGCCCCGCGTGGCTCTCCAGGACGTCGCCGATGATGCGCGCCAGCACCTGCGTGGGGAAGCCGCTGTAGACGGCGTTGCGGTAGCCCCGCACGCGGCCACCTCGGTTGCTCAAGAACCACTCCAGCAGGGCGCTCTGCTTGAGGAAGTCGCGGCCGAAGATGCTGGTGCGGATCGTGAGGCAGCCGAGGCGGTCGACCTCGCCGAGGAGCTTGCTGCGGCCGTAGAGGTCCTCGGGGTCGGGGAGATCGTCCTCGGTGTAGGGGCCGCCCTTGCGCCCGCTGAACACGCAGTCCGTGCTCACGTGCACGAGGCGCGCTCCGGCTTGGGCGCAGGCGTCGGCCAGGCGGTGCGGCAGCAGGGAGTTCAGCGTGATGCTGAGCACGGCGTCCGACGCCTCCTTGAGCTGCTTGATGATGCCGACGCAGTTGACCACGGCATCTGGGCGTGCCTGCTCGAGGGCCGCAAGGACCGTCTCGAAGCGCAAGGCGTTGACGCCGGTGAGCAGCCGCTGGGCCGGTAGCCCGGCGTACTGGGGAAAGTCACGCCACGGTCCGCGGGGATCCACGAACGTAGCTACCGTATCGAAGCGTCTGCTCAGAACCTCGAAGGCCTTGTGGCCGAGCATGCCCTCCCCGCCGAGCACCAGGACCTTCACGGCCGTGTCTCCGCCAGTTGACGCTGTGTGACCGGATCCTCGCGGATCCAGGAGAGATACTCGTGCAAGCCCTCATCGAGGCCGACGCCGGGCGTGAAGCCGAAGGCGGCCTGGGCCGCGGCCGTGGCGGCGAGGCTGTCGCGGACGTCGCCCTTGCGCGGCGGCGCATACTCGAGCCCGACCTCCCGTCCCGCGGCGCGCTGCATGAGCGCCGCCAGGTCGTTGATCGTGACGCGCGTGCCGCTGCCGACGTTGAACGGACCGTCGACATCGTCGCCGGCGCTCGCCGCCGCGATGTTGGCGGCGGCCACATCGCGCGCGTTGACGAAGTCGCGTGTCTGCTCGCCGTCGCCGAAGATGGTCATCGGCACATTGCGGAGGATGCGGTCGGCGAAGATGGGGATCACGTTGCCGTAGGCGTCGTAGCGCTGGTTGACGCCGTAGACGTTGAAGTAGCGCAGGCATACGTTGTGCATACCGTAGAGCTTGTTGTAGACGAGGCACATCTTCTCGGCGGCGAGCTTGCTGGCGCCGTAGGGTGAGTCGGGGTCCTGGGGGTGGTCCTCATCGATGGGGAGCGTCTTGAGCTCTCCGAAGATGCCGGCCGAGGACGAGAAGACGATGCGGCGGAGGCCCTGCCGGCGCGCCGACTCAAGCACGTTCAGCGTACCGATGACGTTGATCTGCGAGTCCTTGACCGGGTCGTCGATGGAGCGCGCGTTGCCGACACTGGCGGCCAGGTGGAGGACCACGTCGCAGCCCTCCAGGGCGGCCGCCACGGCGTCGGCGTCGCGCACGTCGGCCTCGAAGAACGGCACGCCGGGCACGAGGTTCTCGGCGAAGCCGCTGGACAGATCATCCAGCACGACGGCCTCGTGCCCCAGCTCCAGCAGCCGGCGCACGATGTTGGACCCGATGAAGCCCGAGCCTCCGGTGACCAGGACTCTCACGTCGATCCCCCCTTCTCGGTGTCTCCCGGCGGCGCCTGACGGCCGCCGGCCCCGGCGCTCTCGTTCCCCAGTCCGACCGCCTGAGCGACCTTGCGTGGGACGTGCGAAGCGCGCACGGCCTGGAGCTTACCCCATCGGCGCGCCCTGTCCGCGGGGTCGAGAGCTTTGAGCGCTGCCCGCCCGGCCCAGTAGCGCGGTGAGTGCAGCAGGCGCTCCACGTCATCGGTGCGCCGCAGCTCCACATCGAGCTTGCCGACGCGGATATCCTCCAGCATGCGCAAGGCCTCCGGCGGATGCGGGCCGTCATACCGCTCGATCCACGCGGGCAGCCAGTAGTGGCGCTCAACGTGATACGGCCGACGCAGCGAGAAGTAGCCCGCGTCGGCCCACTCCTCGATCTCAGCGCACACCCGCGGCGCCTGGCGACGGTAGAAGAGCGCCTTGTTGCGCACCTGGTGCGGAAACACGTGGTCGTAGTGATAGAGGCGGATCCCGTGTCGCGCCATCGTGTCGCCGCTTACCCACCTGATGTCGCGGAGGTCCCGCCCCCCGGCATCGGCCACAGTGGGCGGCTGGTGAGTCACATAGCGATAGCCAGGCCCCCACTTGAACAGGCGATGGAAGGTGATGCCTCTCCTCCGCCAGTACCAGCCATCGCTCACGTAGTTGAACCCGCCCCAGAAGGGATACACGTTGAACGACACCGCGCTGACCGTGGGGTTCGCCGCGAGCATCTCCAGCACCCGGCGCATCTCCTCGGGGCGGTAGAACTCATCGATGTCGACCTGCCAGAGGTAGTCGCCGGTCGCACGCTCGGCGTAGGCGCGCGACTGCGGCGTCTTGGAGTTGCCCAGTTCGTCCTTCTGCGGCCACGGACCCTCACGGACGACGATCTGGACCTTGTCCTCGGGGTCTTCCTCTTCCTTGAAGCGATAGAGGGCCTCTAGCGTGCCGTCGGTCGAGTGCCCGTCCGGCGTCGAGATGTCGAGAGCGTTCTCGTGGCCACCCTCGACGACGATGATCTCGTGGGCGAAGGGATACAGCGAGCGCAGGCAGTAGCGCGTGAACGGCTCGCCGTTCAGCACGATGATGCCGAAGGTGACCTTGGGCAGGTCGTGCGACGGAGACGTGGCCTTCCTGTCGTCGCGCACCTCAGGCCTCTCCTTCTTGCGCCGCGTTCCTCTTCTGCAGCACGCGCTGGAGAGGCCTCAGCGTCATGTAGGCGTGGTACGCCTCGAGCCGCCGCTGGCGCAGGCCCAAGGCCTGCAACCGCGCGGCGGCCCGGCGGAAGCCCCGCCGCCCGCTCAGTCGCTGGTATCCCTCATACCACAGCCCACGCCAGCTCACGGTGCGGTTGATCCAGCGGACGTAGTCGCGCCGCATGACCTCGGCAAGAAGTTCCTCGTCCAGCGGCGCCAGAGGCTGGCTGCGCATCACCGGCCAGTACAGCCAGTAGACGCTGTCACCGTGAACGTCCTCGAACAGCCAGTCCCGGGACTTCAGGTAGTCGGTCACCCACTGACGCCCGCGCCGTCTGTCATCCGGCAACGTCAGCATCGCCGTGGCGACCTCGAGATCGAGGAATGGCGCCTCGCTCCGCAGGCCGTAGATGCGCGGCACGCGAAGAAGATAGTGGAGGATCATCATACGGATGCGCACCGCCTCGATCACCAGACGGCGGGGCGAGCGCAGGATGTCGCGGTGCGCCTCGAAGTACTCCTCCGCGCAGGGGCTCCCGTGCTGTCGGAGGACGCAGGCGCCCGCATCGGCGTGCATGCCGTGCGTGAAGATCAGGCGCGTGAGGTCGCCCGGGCCTTTGAGCTCCGGAATCCGGTCATCGCCCTTGCCCTCGAACCAGTCGCCGAACAAGCCACTGAGGAGGAGCTCTCCCCCGGAGAGCCGGCCACGCACCTGGCGATAGAACTCCATCTGGTACATGCCGTGCGCATGAACGGCCGGCCCGAACGCCGCGTCCCACTCGTCGAGGTAGCCGTGGAAGGGAGCCAGCTCGATACGTTCCCAGCGCGTGCCGCGCCGCTGCGCGACGGCACGCGCCCTCGCCACCTCGACCGAATCCCTCTGACGTGGGGTCGCGCCGAAGGTGAAGGACCGGACACGCGCCGGCTCGGCGACCATCAGGTTGAGGAGACGCGAGTCGAACCCGCCGCTCGTGGGGATCGCGATCTCGCCGTCGCGGGCCGCCTCCACCGCCTGGACCCGCGCCCGGAGCAGGTCGATCACCTCATCCTCCGTGTAGCGCCGCTCAAGGCGCGAGTCGAGGTCGACGGGGACGGTCTCCACGCGCAGACCCCCAGCGTCCTCACGCCACAGCCGGGACGACGGCGGCAGCACGCGTACGTCACGCACCGGTGTCCGCCCGAAGACCGTGTACCCGGCCCCGAGGTAGGCGCGCACGCCCTCGGGATCGAACTCCGCCTGGGCGAATGCGATGACGTCGTTGACGTTGCGGCTCGCGGCTCCGGTGGCCTCGTTGTAGTAGACGGGCTCGCTGCCCAGCCAATCGCTCTCGAACACGAGCTCGCTCACAACGCCACAGCCTCTTCCAGAACGGCCGGCTCCTCCTCGCCGGGAGCGGCGTCCCCGGCCGTGACCTCTCGTTCGGGTCGCAATGCCTCCCCCGCAACGAACGCCAGAGCCCAAAGGCCCAGCGGCGCGACCCGAGGCTCCATGAACGTCCATGCCGTGAAGCCGACCAGTACTGTGAGGCCGATGGTGATCAAGTAGGTCAGGCCGAGGTATCTTCGCTCATCGCCGCGCCCAAGCGTCAGCAGCAGCGCCCGGAGCCCAAAGCCGAGCAGCGCCAACCCGAACAGGGCCAGCCCGACGTAGCCGATGTGGTAGAGGATCGGGATCCAGGTCATGTCGGCGCTCAGCCGGTACACCTGCGAATCGACCGGATTCGAACCCGGCGCCGGGAACCCCATGCCGAGCAGGGGGTCGGTCTTGAGGACGATCTGATTCACGGTGTCGTACTTCTGCTGGCGTACGCGCCAGTTGTTGATGTCGCTCACCCCGCCGGCAGAGGCGAACTCGGTCAGCCGGCTGACGGTGAACTCCGACTTGGCCGGGAGGGCGATGCTGAAGCCGACGACGATGACGCCGGCGCAGCCGGCGATCACCAGCGTTCGTCGGATCAGCCTGCCGGCATCGGGCAGCTTCAGCTCCCTGACGACCACCGAGATGATGACGGCGACGATGACGGCGATGAGCAGCGTGCGTGTATAGGAGACGAGCACCGACAAGGTGGTGATGGCGAGGACCGCCAGCCAGCCCGCCGTCCAGCGCGACCGCGCGAGGACGAAGCCCAGAGCGAGCAGGGTGAACTGGGGCGCGAAATGGAAGGTACGGGTGATCTCCACCCCCTGGAACACCGTGGTGAAGTACTCGCCGCCCGTGTAGATCGCCACACCCAGCCCCTGGTGCACGACGTAGAGGGCGGCGGCGATGGTGTTCGCGATCACGACGGCGCCGAGGAAGTCGATGATCTGGTCCCGCGGGAACTGGCAGGCGATTCCCCGGACGAGCACGTAGCCGATGAAGAGGTAGGCGAGATCCGCGGCCGAGAACACCGCACTCGCGAGATCACCGCTGGCAGCTCCCGCGACCAGCGCCTGGACCGCGATCAGCCCGAAAATGAGGAGCAGCAGGATCTCCTCGGTCAGGATGCGCCCGGGGCCGAACCACCCCGTGCGCAACCTGCCGCTCCTGCGCGCGCCCAGCATGATGATCACCCAGACGACGACCAGCCACATCATGATGTGCGCCTGGGACGTGAACCTCCCCGGCGTCCAGAAGGGTCGCATGAGGGTGAAGAACACGGATTCGCCCATCACCATCAGGACCGGGATGCCCAGCAGGCAGAGGCGGTTCTTCCGCGCCTTCCACAGGAACCAGAGCAGAAGAGCGGTCGCGAGTCCCAGCTTGGCGAGTGTCACTGGCCTACCTGCCCCGGATCGCTGTCATGGTCGCCACGTCGCCGTCTCGGCGCGATCAGCCCATGTCGGGAAGGCCGGCCGGGGGTTCGACAGGCCCTACCGCAAGAGCCTCAGCCGCAGGCCGCTCGGCCGCAAGCGACTGCCACTCGAGCACGGGAGCGATCGGACCGGGGCTCCGCATCCAGAAGAACGGCGATTCGGAATGGTCCTTGATGACCTCGAACCAGACCGAGTCGTCGCCGTTGACGATCCAGTGGCTTCGATAGACGTCGGCCTTCGGGACGACGCCGTAGCTGCCCTCGTTGAGCACACCTGCCGGCACGGTGCAGCGCAGCGTCGTGAGACCGACCGGCAGCTGCGGCCAGTGCTCCGGGTCGCCGTCCGTGTGCCAGCGTGCGGAACGCCAGACCGTTGGCGCAGACCAGGTCGAACCCGACCTGGTAGCCCTGGTTGGCGCGAAAGACCCGGACGTCGATCTCGACGGTGAGCTCTTCCCTGCTGTGGAACGGCCCGCCCGCCTTGCCCTGCGGGTCGAGCACGCGCAGCCCGGTGATGAGGAGCTCGCCGTCCTTGCCGAGGGGTCGCGTCAGGTCCAGCCGCGCGCCCGACTCGGACGTCTGCTGGACGATGTAGTCGCGCACCACGTCCTCGGTCGGGCCGTCGGCCACAAGGTGGCCGCCGTCGATCTGGACGCAACGGGTGCACAGGCTGCGGACGGCGTTCATGTTGTGGCTCACGAAGAAGACCGTGCGGCCCGAGCCGGCGATCTCGCTCCATCTGGCCGAGGCACTTGCGCTGGAAGGACAGGTCGCCGACCGCGAGCACCTCGTCGACGAGCAGGATCTCGGGCTCCAGGTGGGCGGCCACCGCGAAGGCGAGGCGCACGAACATGCCGCTGGAGTAGCGCTTGACCGGCGTGTCGAGGAACTCGCCGATCTCGGAGAAGCTCGACGATGCTCGTCGAACTTGCGGCCGATCTCGGCGCGCGTCATGCCCAGGATCGCGCCGTTCAGGTAGATGTTCTCGCGCCCGGTGAGCTCCTGGTGGAACCCGGTGCCCACCTCGAGCAGGCTGCCGACGCGGCCGTGGATGAGCGCCTCGCCCGTCGTGGGCTCGGTGATGCGCGAGAGGATCTTGAGCAGCGTGCTCTTGCCGGCGCCGTTGCGGCCGATGATGCCGATGACCTGCCCCGCCTCGACGTCGAAGCTGACGTCGCGGAGCGCCCAGAGCGTGCTGACGTGTCCCGTCGACGACCCGGCGTGGCGCAGGCGGCGCACAGGCGCCGCCGCGACGTTCGTGATCGCGTCGCGCAGGGTCTCGCGAGCGTCCCGCGACGGCGCCGATCTTGTACCGCTTGCCGAGGCCACTGATGCTGATGGCGAGTCGCTCATCGGTCACACCACGTCGGCGAAGACGCGCTCCATGCGCCGGAAGTAGTAGAGGCCGCCCACCAGGACGACCAGCACGGCGACGACCGAGACCCAGAAGAGTTGACCGGGCGCCTGCTCGCCCGAACAGAGCCCAGCGGAAGCCACCGATCACGCCGGTCATGGGGTTGAGGTTGTAGATCACCTGGACCCAGCCGGGAACGTGCTCGATCTTGCTCATCGGATAGATCACCGGTGAGAGGAACATCCACAACTGGACCAGGAAGGGGATGATGTACTGCACGTCGCGGTAGAGCACGTTGAGCGCGCTCAGCCACAGCGACGACGCCGAGCGCGGTGACCAGCGCGAGCAGGACGAAGAGCGGGCAGGAAGACGATGTTCCAGGTGGGCGCCACTCCGTAGACGGCCATCAGGACCGCGAGCACGACAGCAGCTGATCAGGAAGTCGGGCAGCGTGCCGAGCACCGCCGCTCGACGGGTATGACCAGGCGCGGGAAGTAGACCTTGGTGATCAGGTTGGCGTTGCCGACCAGGCTCGAGCCCGAGCGCCGAGAGCGCCGCCGCGAAGAGCTGCCAGGGAAGCAGGCCGGCGTAGCGTGAAGACCGCGTACGGCACGTCGTAGGTGCCGGTGCCGACGCCGAGGATCCTGTTGAACACGACCGTGAACACGACCATCGTGAGCACCGGCTGCAGCACCGCCCACGCCACGCCGAGCACGGCCTGCTTGTAGCGGATGAGGATGTCGCGCCACGTCAGGAAGTACAGCAGTTCGCGGTAGCGCCACAGCTCGCGCAGGCCGATCTTGACCCAGCCGCTGGACGGACGGATGACCAGCGTCGGCGCGTCTTCGCGGACATTCGCTGCCGGCGAGGCCACGCTCATCGCCTCGCCAAACGCCGCGGCCGCGCCGCGCCGCGCATCATGGACACTGCGATCGTTGTGTGAAGAGGAGCCCGCATCTGCCACCCCTATCGGGTACTTCTCCGTCGCTCTTGAGCGAGTCTCGGCGGCCCCCCCTCAGAGCGCGGCCGTTACGCCGCGCCTGAGACACCCGGACAATCGCCCTCGCGTCGTTGTCGCGAGCAAAGGATAGCATGGACCGGCGCCCGTACCGGAAGCTGCCGCCAGCCTCATCGTAGAGCAGCGCTGGTTGCGGGTGGTCAACGGACGTGCTCGAGTACCGCCGTATGCTGTTCTGACAGAAGACGGGCGGTCCCGGACCAGCCCTCTCACCCTCCACGATCCATCGCAGGGATCGAGTTCTCGCAGCTTGTCAACGTGCGCGCCAGGGCCCCAAAGGCGACGGCCGGGCGGACGACACTGCGGCCTTCAAGGCGGCGCTTGCCGTCGCGGCACGCAAGAGGACGGGCATCTGCGTGCCTACGGGGGTGCATCGGGTATCGCGGATCACGCTTCCCAGCGGCGTCGTCGTCGCCGGGGCGGATTGCACGAAGGCCTGGCTCAAGGGCGGGCTCTCCGTCAGCAGCCGCATGACTGTTGCCGATCTCAAGATCGGCGACCGCGGAGTCGCCGGCCCCACGCGTCTCAGCTTGAACCGGGGCCGCACGCGGCGGGGGGTGGGTCGGACGACTCCGCCCCGCGGCTTCTTCGGCTACACTCTCCTCACCATGGTGAAACGAACCGTCGCCGGACTGGCCGCCGCACTCTGTCTGCTCCTTGGCGCCTGCGCCGCGGGCGACGAGCCTGAACCCGCCACTCGCTCCTCTCCCCCGCCCAGCGTCCCCAGCCCCGCGGACAGCCCGTCGGCGGACAGCCCGTCGGCGGACACGCCCGTGTTCGACGTGCGCGCCTACGGCGCCGCAGGCGACGGCCGAAGCGATGACGCGGAGGCGCTGCGCGCCGCGGCACGTGCGGCAGCCGCGGTCGGCGGCATCGTCTACCTTCCGGCCGGCGTCTACGTCGTCTCCGGCGACGGGCAGTTCGACCTTCCCGACGGCGCCAGCCTCCGTGGCGACGGGCCGGCGAGGACATGGCTCAAGGGCCGACTCGATTTCGGTTCGCGGTCGACCATAGAGGGACTCAAGATCGGCACCCGCGGGCTGTGCGCGGTGCGCAACCGCGACGCCAAGGATACGACCTTCTCCGACTGCCGCTTCCGCGGCGGAGGCGGAGAGGGCGATGACGCCGCGGTCGTCATGCTCGGGAGTAGCAGCTCCCGCGACAACGGACTGCGTCACGTCACGTTTCAGCGTTGCGACATCGAGCGCAACCTCGGTGTGGAAGACTGGAGCGTGAACAACGGATACGGTCACGGCTTCAACGACATCACGGTGCACGAGAATCCCGTGGCGGGTGGGAGCCATATCGCCTACCTCACGTTCAACGCCTGCCATATCGGCGTCTCCAACGGCGCCGACGGGGCATCAACGGGGTCGCCGCGCGCCGGCATCGAGGTGTGGACGGGGCGCGCAGACCAGGTCGACCAGGGATGGGAGCATCTCACTCTCCGCGCCTGCACCTTCGAGGCGACCGACCGGTTCACGATCGACCTCGCCGACTACGAGACCAGCACCGGCCGGCACCTCGCCGGCCCGGCGTTGATCGAGGGAAACGTGATCAAGGGCGCGGGAACGGGTCCCGGTCCTCACGATTGGGCGTACTGCATCTGCCTGGAGGCGCCGCACGACGTGACGATCAGGGACAACCTCATCTACCGCGCCCACCTCACGGTCATTTGCGGCAGCGCCTCCCCAGAGGGAAAGACGATCATGCAGGACAACGTCATTGACCTGACCGTGTCCAACGGCGTCACCATGAACGACGATGAGGTGGTCACGCTGAAGGGCGGTGGAGGGTCGTTCACCGGCAACGTCATCCGCGGCGGAGCCGGTGCGGGCCCGTTCCTCCTGATCAAGGAGACGAGCGGCCAGGTCGTCACCGGCAACCGCCTGTATGATCTGCGTTCGTCTGGCTCGCCGCCGATGATCGTGATCCGGGACGCCTCCGGCAACACAGTGACGGGCAACCTCTTGTGGTCGGCAGGGCCCTCACCACCGACCATCAGCTCCGAGGGTTCCAGCCGTGACAACGTCCTCGAGCCAAACCGCCTCCGTCACCGGTAGGTCGATGTCTCACCGTCTGCGCTGACAAGCCCTGATGATGGCCGCCGGGCGACGGTGCGGCTGCGATCAAGGCCGACGCCCACGCCTGGCTGGTCAGGAACCCCCGCTCTGCGACAAGCGGCCATTCCTCTGTATCGCCGCCTTCAGCACACGCGGGGTCTGATCGCACGCAAAGCCGCGCGCGTACCGTACGACCCATTCCTGGACGTAGACCGAAGACCGCCCCCCGCAGAACGAGTCCGTCTGCTCACCGGCACCGCTCGTGCCTATCCCCCGTGTGACCGACAGGTCGAAAGGGAGGCTGCCCATCGCGGTGTTGGCGCACTGAGTTGACCGAACGTCCGGGTCGCGGCGCCAAGGCACTGGAGCCGCGAACATCACAACGTCAACGAGCCGGCGCGGCGCATCCCCGGCACCGCGCGGATCTGGTCACCACGGGGTATGGGGGGCCTCGCCGCGCCGACTCCAGCTACTCTTCGACAGAACGCAGAACCAGTGCGTGCGTCTCGGAGACGGGGCCCAACAGGCGCAGGACTTCGAGGACCTCGAAGCCAGCCTTCGGCGCCAACTCAGAAGCCGCACGATCCGAGAGAGGATGCCATCCAGCGAGGGTGCGACCTCTGCGTGCTTGTATCGCGCGCCGCAGCCGCAGCCACAGCGTATCCCCGGGATACGTGATGACGGCGCCGTACTTGGCTATCGCCCGAATCTGGCGAAGTGCCTCGACTTGGGCATCGACTGGCAGATGGCCGAAGAGGCGCAGACTCACTGCGCAATCGGCCGCGGGGACGAACTCCGGCAAGCGCTCGACGCGGCCAAGGAGGTACTCGTCGGCACCGCCACGAGCTTGAGCGATCGCGAGCATGTCCGCCGACGCGTCCACCGCGACGACGCGCAGCCCTGAGCGTGCGAGCCTGATCGTCATGCGGCCGGTGCCTGCCGGAACGTCGACGACACTCATCAGCCGGCCGGTGCGGGCCATGAGCGCGGACAAGCCTCGGACGACCAGGCGCCATTCAAGGCCGTCGACGAGGCTGCCACGCCACGATGTGAACCGGCGCTCGTCGTAGGCCGATGCGCGTGACCCATTGTAGGCGTGTAGAGCGCCGTAGTCTTCCACAACGAATCCTTCCGAAGGCGCATCTCTCATGCTGCGCCGCAGGGGCTGGTGCCACCCAAGCACAGCCGAGTCGTGCGCACGATACCACAGCGGCTGCAGTCCGACGTGCGAGACGCAGACCAGAGGGTCTCGAGATCGCACGGCCGCGCCGCGTGCGCGTGGTACCATGCGATCTGTCGACCGAAACCACCGCCAGGGGACGCCAGTCGTGGGGGATGCACGGGTGCGCCGGCCGGAAACACGCATTCAGCCGCGCTTTGTGCGCGGTGTGAGCCGCTACAAGCGCGAGAACGCGACGCTTGTCGCGGTCAAGGCCGACGCCCACGCCTGGCTGGTCAGGAACCCCGCTCTGCGACAAGCGGCCATCCCTCTGTATCGTCGCCTTCAGCACACGCGGGGTCTGATCGCACGCAAGGCCGCACGCGTACCGTGCGACCCATTCCTGCACGTAGACCGTATTCTGTGGCTTGCGCCTGCAGACATACGCTTCAAGACCCTCGCGCCGGGTAGCGCCTTCCGCAATCTGGGCTGTGGCTGGCTGCTCGACGGCGACTGGGACGTGTTCGAACACCCCTTCGTCAACGACATGCGTTACCGCACGATGCGCGACGTGATCCGGGACGGCCTGCCCTGGACGGCCACGGAGGAGTATGCCGGCGCCGCCGCCTCGATCGCTCAAGGCGTCCCGTTCCAGCACTGCCGCACGATAGCCGAGCTCGACGCGCGCTGCGCCGCTCTCGACCGCGTGATCGACAGCCTACGGACGGACGGGTACCTGACGCAGGATGAGATCAGGCGCCGAGGACACGCGGTCGGGCTCGGCCGAGACGACGAGATGACGGTCGCTATCGGACGGGACGGCGACATCTTCTACCGCGACGGCGCACATCGGCTCGCCATGGCGCAGCTGCTCGGCCTCGACCGCATCGCCGTGCGCGTCACAATCCGCCACCCGGAGTGGATGGCGCTCCGCAGGCACGTCGCCGGGGTCGCCGGTCGTGGTGGCGGTGCGGTCCCGCAACCGATCCTGCACCCCGACCTCGACAACGTGCCGTCGCGACAGCGGTGTGATGAGCGCTGGAGGGCGGTTCGGCGCACCGTTGCGTCCGGTAGCAGCGTGGTCGACCTCGCGCCGGGCTGGGGGTACTTCTGCCAGCGACTGACGAAAGCCGGCCGACGCTGCGCGGCTGTCGCGATGCCTCCAAGCGAACGCCCGATACTCGAACGACTCGGCCGCGCCGGACGTGACTATGCGGTCATCCCGGCCGATGCGCCACAGATAGTCGCTGGCGACGGAGGCCGATTCCAGATCGCATTGCTGCTCGACGACGGCCTTCCCGGGCCACGTCATGCCGCCCTCCCCGGGCTCCTTGCGCTCCTCGCAGAGGCGCGGCCGCGGGAGCTGCTGGTGGAACCCGCGGCCTTCGCGCCCGACGCCGCGCGCGGCGATCACGCGGGTGACGTCGCCGCAGTCCTGGCGGCGCTGAACGAGGCCGGCGGGTACACCGAGACCCGAACACTCCTGGGCGAGTCGGAGGCCGGCCCCCTGCTCCGTCTTTCCTGAAGACCGGGGTGACTTGAGCCCGGGCGCGCCCGCGAGGGAGAATGACCCCGGAAAGGGGATCGCAATGGACGACAGTCGCGTTGCCGCGGGAAACGAGCTGGCCGATCTCGACGCCGTCCTGCTGCGCCTATCGCGCTCCCCCCTGCTGCGCGACTGCGAGGTGTACGAGCTCGCCTCCAGCGACCCGCCCCCCGTGGACCTTGCTGATGCGCTGAAGGCGGCGCTCTCCAGCCCCATCGGGACACCGCCCCTCCACGTGCTCGCGCAGGGGCGGTCGAGCGCCGCAATCATCACGACCGATGCGACACGCGCCACACCGAGCGCCGCCATGATCGGCCCGGTCGTGGAGGAGCTCCTCAGGGGCGGGATCGCGCTCGAAGCCATCGACGTGGTCATCGGCCTGGGCGCCCACCGTCCGGCGACGCCGCAGGAGATCGTGCGCCTCATGGGCGCCGAGTGGGCGTCACGGCTGCGTATCACGAACCACAACGCGCGGGCTCGCGACCTCGTTCGCATCGGAAGCACCGCACGTGGTGTCCCCCTGCTCATCAATCGGCGCGTGGCGCAGGCGGATCTGCGCATCGCCTTGGGCCAGGTCGAACCGCACGAGTTTGCCGGATTCACGGGCGGCCGCAAGGCGATCCTGCCATCAGTCGCCGGCTACGAGAGCATCATCCGCAATCACAGCCTCGAGATGCTGGAGGCGGACGCGGCGCGGCAGGGCGTCTTGGAGGGCAACCCCATCCATGAGGAGATGGTGGCTGCCGCCCGGCTCGCGGACTTGCACTTCATCGTCAACGTGGCCCTCGACCGCGAGCTGAGACCGGTCGCCATCGCGGCCGGGGACGTCGAGGCCGCACACGGCGAACTGGTCCGCTTCTTGCGCCGCTGCCTGGGCGTCAAGCCGCCCGACAGAGCCCCGGCCGTGATCGTCACCGGTCCGGGGCAGCCGCTGGACATCAATCTCTACCAAACGATCAAGGCGCTGGTCGGCGTCGAGCCTCTGCTCGACGCCCGCCAGACCACGGATCCGAGCCCGGCCCTCCTGCTGTTGTCCCGGTGCTGGGACGGCGGAGGCTCAGACGAGATGTTCGAGCCCTTCCTGCAGGCGCGGGATCGTCTCGCCGTCAAGCCGGCCGGTTCATTGACGGTCTCGCAGGAGGCCATGGCCTCTCTCGAGCAGGACTACACGATCGAGAAGGACGAGGCATACTACATCGCCCGTGTGACCCCCAAGTGCCGGCGCGTGGTCGCGTGCTGCCCCGGCGTTGCAGACGAGCGCCTGAGGGCGCTGGACTGGCAGACGGCGGCAGACGCGAGCTCGGGCCTCGCGGAGACGCTCCGACTCACTCGCGAGCTTCACGCCGAAGGGCGAGGGCGGCGCCCGGACGAGGGTACCGCGCCCCTCGTCCTGCTCTGCCCCCGCCCTCAGCGAGTGCTCTTCTCCTAGCTCGGCCGGTCAGGAGCGAAAGAAGCTCACCAGCCGGTCGATGCCTTCGTTGTAGCGCTCACTTGTGAACGACAGACGCAGCGTCTCGGGAATGCCGAAGTCGCTGCCCGGCACGGTGGCCACGTGGACGGCCTTCATGATCTCCCGCGCCAGATCGAGCGAGCTGGTCAGACCGCGGTTGCGCATCGCGGCGCTGCACTCCAGCGTGAGGTAGAAGCCTCCTCGTGACGGCAGCGCATCCACATCCGCGACCGTGGCGAACTGCTCGAGCGTGTAGTCGCGCCGGCGCTTGCAGTTCGCGACCAGTCCCTCCACGACCTCCAGATCGCCGAGCGCCGCGATGCCACCGAACTGGACCACCGGGTCGGTGCAGAGCAGGGTGTGATGCTGGACCACCGTCAGCGGCTCGGCGAGCTCGTCGGGCACCACCGCCCAGCCGACGCGCCGCGCGTACATGCTGTGCCCCTTCGAGAAACCGTTGGTGATCGCCATCGGAGAACGAGCGTCGCGAAGCTGTGCGGCGGAGAAGGGCTCGTCGTCAAAGTAGGCGTTGGCGTAGATCTCGTCGTTGAGGATGAGGGCCCGGCCGTCCACTACCTCGTCGATGGCCGCAAACTGCTCCAGAGACACCGTGTTGCCGAGCGGGTTTCCGGGTGAGTTGACGACCACGATCTTCGTGGCGTCCGACATCTGCGCCGCGAGTCCGTCCATGTCGATGGCCAACGTGTCCAGCCCGACGTCGTAGTACTTGACGGTGGCGCCGGCGAGCATGGCGCAGATCACGTAGAGGGGATAGTACGGCCGCGGCAAGAGGACCTCGTCCCCGGGGCCGGCGAGCAGCTGGAAGATGTTGCGGAAGTGGGAGCTGGTGCCGACGTTGACCAGCACGTTCGCCGGCTCGATGTCGGCGCCGTAGCGGTCGGCGTAGTCCTGAGCGATCCGCGCCCGCAATTCGGGTAGACCTGCCGGGAAGACCAGGTTGTTCTTGTCCTGGTCGACGATGGCATCCCTCATCGCCGCGACCACCGACGCAGCGGGCGGCAGCTGCGACTTGCCCAGCGTCAGCCGGATCACGTCGTCGTACTTCTGCTCGTACTCGTAGGCCATCTCGTCGAGGACGAACATGAGGAACTCCTGACCGCCAAGATCGAGGCGCGGCCGAAGCTGGGGGACGGACGAGCGTTCTGCCTGGTCTGTCATATGTGACTCCCTCTCCCTGGGCCGGCCTCGCCGGCTGTCAAGCGCGCCCCACCTGACGCGGCCCCGCGCGCGCGTGGCCTCGAATGGTAGGGTCCTCGGGCAGCGTACGCAAGTACCGAGCGTTGCCACCCCGGACAGCGTCGCGCCCCGTACGGGGCCGAAGTGGGTGTACCATTTCTCGCACGCGCCCATGAAACGGAGGCAGGATCTTGGCTGGTCTCATCATCGTCTGCCCGCGTCACCACGCTTCGCCGCGCCTGACCGACGACAGTCTGGAGGCCTTGGCTCTCCGGCTGAGCCCCGACGACATCGGCCCCAGAGCGCCATGGGTGACGGAGCATGCCGGCGTCCTGAGGGCCGTCCTCAACCCCGCTACCGGGGGCGTGCGAACCGACGACCACGGCGTCTGCCTGGGCGCGCTGTTCGGGGACGCCGAATGGTCCGAGCCGCACGCGTCCAGCCCGGACGGCAGTTACGTCATCGCCCGTCATGACGAGCGCGCCGTCGAGCTCGTCACGGACGCGTTCGCCTCGCGCACCATCTGGTACGTGTTGTCGGACGACTGCTTCCTCGCCTCTACGTCACAGCGCGCACTCGCGGCGCTCCTCGGTGACTTCCGGCCCAACCCGGAGACGGTCGCCTGGATGATCGCCTCGGGCTACCTGGGCCCGGAGATCGGCTGGGACGAGCGAGTGAGGCGGGTCCCGCCCGGCACCTGTCTGCGCCTGGACCGCGCCGAATGGCGACTCACCAGCACCTCCCGACGCGTCGAGTACCGACCTGTCGAGGGGCCACTCGACGAGCACGTCTCCCGCCTGCGCGAGGCGGTGTTCACGGCGTGCCGTGACCTCGATCTCGGCGGCGGTCGCTGGGTCCTCCCCATCTCCGGCGGACACGACAGCCGCGCCCTCCTCGTCGGCCTGCTGGAAGCCGGAAGGACGCCGACGTGCATCACCTGGGGACTGGCGAGATCCCTCGCTCAGCCGGGGAACGACGCCTACATCGGGCGGCAGCTGGCCGCCCGTTTCGGGCTGGAGCACAGGTACTTTGAGCTCGATCCGACCGGCGAGCCGATGCGCAACGTGCTCACTCGCTTTCTGCTCGCCGGTGAGGGTCGCGCCATCGACTTCAGTGGCTACACAGACGGCATGAGGACCTGGAAGCAGCTGTTCGATGACGGCGTCACTCTGGTCCTCCGCGGCGACACACCCGGCCTCGGCAGTGGCCAGGGCCGCGCCTACGACCCGGTGAACGAGTTCAGCGTGCGCACCTCGATAGGGCGCGCCGTCCTCGCGACCGATTACCCCGACGGGCATGTCGTCCGTCGCCTCGGGCTCGCCCCGCAGCACCTGCCCGCGCGCCTTCGCCTCCAGCCGGATGAGAGCCTCGGGATGTATCGGGACAGGATCCACAACGAGTACAAGGTGGCGACCATGTTCGCCAGTCTCAACGATCCCAAGTGTGCCTACGTCGAGATCGTGAACCCCCTGCTGCATCGAGCCGTCGTGAAGGCCGTCTCCGAGCTCCCCGACGAGCTCCGTCTGTGGGAGCAAGGCTACGCGACGATGGTCGAGGCCCTCGTGCCCGACGTCCCCATGGACCAGTATCACGCCGAAGCACAGGCGGACGAGTACCTGGCCTGGCCGGCGATGTTCGATGAGATCGTGGCCGAACTGTCGGCCCAGCCTGAGCACGACGTGCTTCCGCGCGGCGCGCGCGAGTTGCTGGTGACGGAGTTGTCGCGAGCCCCGGGGCGGGAGTCGGCAAAGCGCAGCTTGCGCCGGCGTGTGAAGAGCGCGCTGCCGTCCCGAGCGCTCCGTTTGATCCCGCCGAGAATGGGCGCCAGTACGCGGCAGATCGCGTTTCGCGCCTACATCGCTTCCAGAATGGCTACGATCCTGCAGGGGGAGTCCAGCGGCAGGCATGATGAGTCCGGCGCACACTAGGCATAGAGGCGGAGAGCGGCCCCACAGAGCACGCCTGGCGTCGGAGGTGTTCGGGCGGATGGAGTGAGCATGACCAGTTCGGCATTCACGGGTTCGCGCCGTCGGGAGTCGCCGGAATGACCAGATGCCCGGTCTGATCGTCGCCTGTGCGCGTGACGCTGCGAACACCGTCGGCTCGCGCCGCCTGCGCGCCTGCTGCGCGCGCCTGGCGCCGCCCAACGCCCGCGCCGGGGAGCCACTCCTCTGGCAGCGCGGCGGTATGACGGTCGCGCTCATAGACCCCCCCACGCGCGCGCGCATCGTGGACGGCGGTGCGTACGTGGGCGTCCTGGCGCCGACCGCGTCCGCCTGGTGGCGCACCGGCTCGCCTCCGCCGGACGGACTCTACGCGTTGTGTCGCCACGACGACGGTGCGGTCGAAATCCTCTCGGACGCCGTCGCGACCCATACGGTCTGGTATGCAAAGACCGACCAGTTGTTCCTCGCCTCGACCTCGCAACGGGCCCTGGTGAGCCTTCTGGGCGACTTCCGCCTCAACCGTGGAGCAGTCTCCTGGATGCTGTCTTCGGGCAGTCTGGGGCCTCAGGGAGCTTGGGATGAGCGACTCGAGCGACTGCCGGGCGACGCCGTGCTAAGACTGGATCGGCGCACCTGGGAGATGGCGGTCCAGTGTCGCCCCATCGTCTTTCAGTCTGAGCGGATGAGCCGCGCCGATCACGTGGGCGCGCTGCGGGTCGCCCTCGACGAGAGCTTCGCCGCTCTGGACATCGATGACGCGGAGTGGGTCGTGCCGCTGTCGGGAGGCGGCGACAGCCGCGGGCTTCTCCTGTTTCTCGTGCGCTCAGGCCGCAAGCCCAAGTGCCTGACCTACGGCTCGCCGACGTCGCTCCTTGATCCGCAGGGCGACGCGATGCTCGCGCGCGCCGTGAGCGAGGCTCTCGGCGTGGAGCACGAGTTCTTCCCGCTCGAGGAACTGGAGGGTGCGGAAGCGGCGACCCTGCGTCTCTACACCGAGGCGAGCGAGGGGCGCGTGGACCACATCGCCGCCTACACCGACGGTTTCGAGGTCTGGAGGAGCCTGAAGCAGAGCGGCGTGAGAGGCGCGCTACGCGGAGACCAGGCGTTCGGCCTCTGGCAGGTGTTCTCGGAAAGTGACACGCGCATCTCGGAGGGAGGCGTGCTCGTGTCTGACTTCTCGCCGCGCCACCCGATCCGCGAGCTGGACTTGCCGCCCCAGACTTGGCCCGAAGAGCTTCGCCGTCACCCCGGAGAAAGCGACGATGGCTATCGTGACCGGGTCTACCATCAATTCAGGCTCCCCGTCATCATGGCGGCCCTCAACCAGATCAAGACCTCCTACATCGATGTCGTCAGCCCCCTGCAGACGAGGCGGATCATCGAAGCTGCCCGCGCCATGCCTGACGACTTGCGCACAGAAAAGCGTGGCTTTCGGGAGCTGGTGACGTCGCTCGGTCCACCGGTACCCTTCGCCACCCATGACTCCACCGGGTCAGGCGAGGCGTTCCTCGCAAGGCCGGGAACGCTCGACGCGGTGCGTGAGGCGCTCGCTTCGAAGGCGGCACATGACGTCATCGGCTCCGAGAACGTTCGTGTGCTTCTCTCGCACCTGAGGTCCGCCGTGCCGGCTCCTGAGACGCGTCGGCACGTCGGGCGCGCGCTCAAGCGCGTGCTCCCGAAGGGTCTGATCCGAGTCGCGAAGAGTGTCCGAGGGGCGCCTCCCCTCAGCGTTCAGCGACTCGCCTTCCGCGCCTATCTTGCCGCGACGATCGCCGGCCAACTCTCGCAGGACGCCGGCGGTCCGGACTAGACGGACCGCAAGGCCGGGCAGGCGAGACCACCGAGTGACGCCGCCTCGCCTGCGTCACTTCGGCGGGTAGCGCTCCTCCAGCTGGCGCCGCAGCTCCTCGGGGGTACGCTGACGACCCGGCGGAGGGGGTTCGAGCATCGGAAAGTCTTCCAGCGTCTTGCGCATGTACTCGTCGGTCGTGCCGATGACGCGTGCGGGCACCCCGCCGACGATGGTGCCCGGCGGCACGTCCTTGGCCACCACTGCCCCGGCAGCCACAATCGCCCGGTCACCGATGGTCACCCCAGGTAGGAGGATGGCCTCGGCCCCGATGTAGACGCGGGACCCAATCGTGATCCTCCCGAAACGCCCCGACAGCGGATGTTCCTTGCGGAAGACCCAAGTGGCGCCGTCGTGGGTGATGAACGACACGCCCGGGGAGATCGCGGTCTCGTCGCCGATCGTGATGAGGTACGGCTCCGAGCCGAATCGGGTCGTGTGGAAGCGACAGTCCTTACCCACACGAGCTCCGCGCTGTCTGAGCAGTTCGGCGCGACGATAGGGACTCGCGTTCCTCATGCGAATCGTCCGCCACGCCTTGCGCGCCTTCTCCAATCTGCGGCCCATGCGGCAACTATATGCCATCGGGCGAAGGGGCGGCATCGCCAGAGCCGCCGGATCCGGCCGAGCGCAGACGCGGGGACCGGCGATAGCCTTCAGGCGCGCCGCTCTCGCAACCACTCCGCCTCGCGCCGCAGCCCCTCCTCCAGAGGCACCTGCGGCGCGTAGCCGAGCTCCTCGCGTGCCCGCGTGAGGTCGGCCCACGTGTGCTTGACGTCGCCGGCCTGCACGCTCTCGCCGCGCACCTCGGCGGTGAGGCCGGACACGCCTTCAAGCGTGCGGATCGCCTCCAGCAGCGTGACCCGAGATCCGCCGCCGAGGTTGTAGACGGCCCCGTCCGTGCCGCCCATCGCAAGCAGGATGCCGTTGACGATGTCGTCGACGAACGTGAAGTCCCGCGTCTGGTTGCCGGTGCCGTACATCTCCAGCGGGCGCCCGTCGGCCATGGCCCGGAGGAACAGATGGAAGGCCATGTCCGGGCGCTGGCGCGGTCCGTAGACCGTGAAGAAGCGCAGGGACACCGTGGGCACGCCGTGGTTCTTCCAGTACAGGCGGCAGAGCTGCTCGCCGGCGAGCTTGGTGACTCCGTAGGGCGATACCGGGCGGCAGTTGGCCTCTTCGTGCATGGGCAGCTGGTCGGTATCGCCGTACACGGACGACGACGACGCGTAGACCACCTTGGGTACCCCCAGACGACGGCACGACTCCAGGACCATCTGCGTGGCGAGCACGTTGTTGTCCGTGTAGATGCGGAAGCTCTGACCCCAGCTCGCACGGACACCCGCCTGCGCCGCGAGGTGGAACACGCAGTCGGCGCCGGAGAAGACCTCGTCGAGACGGCTGTGGCCGGCGGCCCCGTCGCCGGCCAGCCGCAGGAGGTTGTCCTCGATCAGGGTGAAGCGCTCCGCGACGCACGCCGAGGCGATGTTGGCTTCCTTGAACGGTCGCGGGTAGTAGTCCTCGAACGAATCGATGCCGACGACCTCGTGACCGGCGGCAAGCAGCCGCTCGACGAGATGCGAGCCGATGAACCCGGCGGCGCCGGTGACGACCATGCGCCGTCCGCCTGCCAGTCCACTCATCCCCATCCGCCCCCGTGTCTCACCCGGTCCGCCGCCCTCTGGTCGGCGCATGGCGCGCGTCGCGGCCACAGCGGCATTCTAGCAGCACCTCGCGACCGAGCACGGTGGAAGCCACGGGCGTTGACCGTGACGCACGGCAGCGACAAGAATGGGGCAACGCCATCCCCGAAGGAGCCGAATGGCTGACCTCATCCTCGCCTGCGCACGCCCGGGTCGCCCGGGCATCGCCGCGGAGCGCCTGCGGCGCGCGGCGCTGCGCCTCGCGCCGCCGGAGGTGCCGCTGCGGGAGCCGCTGCTCGTCGAGACGGCCGGCGTGGTGGCCGCCGTCGCCAACCCGACCGCCGAGGGCGTCTTCGTCCGCGGCGGCAAGGACGAACTCGGGACGTCGGCGACGGGTGGCGGCGCTCTGCGTCGGCGGCCTCTTCGGCCCCCCCGGCGACTGGTGGCAGGTAGGGCCCGATGCCCCCGAGGGGACCTACGCCCTCGCCAGGTGGGACGCCGACCGCGTCGAGCTGGTCAGCGACATCTGCGCCTCGCGCACGCTCTGGTACGCGCTCACCGACGACGTCTTCCTGGCCTCCACCTCGCAGCGCGCCCTGGTGACGCTGCTGGGCAGCTTCGAGCTCGAGCCCGAGGCCACGGCCTGCTTCCTCTCCTCGGGCACGCTCGGACCGGAGGTCTCGTGGGACGCGCGCCTGCGACGCCTGCCGCCGGACGCGCGCGCCGTGCTCGATCGCGCCTCGTGGCGACTCACTCTCGACGAGACGCCGTTCGAAGTGGACGCGGCCGCCGGCGACAACGCGGCCCAGGTCGCCCGCCTGCGCGCGGCCATCGCCGCCACCTGCGGCAGCCTCAACCTCGACCTCGAGCGCTGGGTGCTGCCGCTCTCCGGCGGTCACGACAGCCGCACGCTGCTCGCCTTCCTCGTCGCGAGCGGCCTGCGGCCGCGCTGCGTCACCTGGACGACGCACGCCTCGCTGCGCAACCCGCTCTCGGACGCCTCCATCGCCCGCGTGCTGGCACGCCGCTACCACGTCGAGCACGAGCTGCTGCTACCTGGACGCGCCCAACGTCGACCCGGAGACGGTGATCGCGCGCTTCGTCGCCGCCAACGAGGGACGCAACGACGAGATCGCCGGCTACCTCGACGGCTTCGCCCTGTGGCGCGACCTGGCGCTGGCCGGCGTGCAGGGCATCATCCGGGGGGATGAGTCGTTCGGCACCCTCGCGCGCAAGATGCGGCCGGACGCCGGCCGCCAGCAGACCGGCGGCGCGACGCCCCACGACTATCCAGGTGCCCATTTGCTGCGAGCACTCGACCTGGCTCCCCAAACGTGGCCCACACGCCTGCGCAGGACGCCCGGCGAGGATCTGAGGGACTACAGGATGCAGCTCAGCCAACAGGGCTACGTGCCCATCATCCTTGCCGGTCTCGCCGAGCCCAAGGCGCGCTACGTTGAACTCGTGAACCCGCACCTCTCCCGGCTGGTCATCGGCACGGTGCGATCGCTCCCGCTGGAATCCCGCTACCATGCACGAGCCTTCCGACGGATCGTCGACGGCCTCGACCCGCTGATCCCCTATGCGCGCTCCTCGTCCACCCTGCCGGTGCCCGACCTCCTGGCCCAGCCGGACGTGCTTGGGCTGATCGTGCGCGAGCTCGTGTCCCCCGACATCGAGCGGGTGCTGCCGCACGACGGGCCGCTGCGCGTACTCACCGCCATGAGTGCGGCCACCAGTGGAAGGGAGGCGCCCGAGCGCGCCTTCGGGCGCTGGTGAAGAGCGCCAGCGGCGCCCTGCCGACGCGCCTCGCCGTGGAGACTTGGCGCCCGCGTGGAAGGGGCCCGACCCGCTGCCCCCGCCAAGGTGGCCCTCCGGGCGTGCTCGCCAGCCGCACGATCGCCTCCTCGAGGAGGACGCGAGGTCACTCGCGGAATCCAGCCGAGTCGCGCCCACAACCGACGCTGAACCAACCGGAGGCGCGGCAGCGCAGCCGCCCCGCGCCGTCTCCGGCCGAACGCGACGGCTCCGTCACGCCCCCCCAGCTCAGGAGGGCGCGGCCACCACGAACATCAGCGCCAACCCGACCAGGAAGGCGAGCATGCCGGCCTCGACGACGAGCCGGCGCCGGGCCTCCCGATCGCTACTGCCCGCGTGTACCCCCACTGGACGCTCCGTGTCCCGTGTCGCTCTCATGGCCAGCCTCCTGCCCCCGCGCCCTCAGGCGCTCCTGTGGAGAGAGCATCGGCACGGACGGCGCCGGGCTTACTGGTACATCCGTTTGGCGCCGAGGATGCCAGCAGGGCGCGCCGAGACGAGAGTTGCGGCGCGCCGGGGGTGGCGCCCTACGACGCCTCGCCACGGACCAGGGTGAGAAGCGCGTCGACAAGCTGCCCCTCGGGCAGCGTCTCGACGCGCTCGCCGTGGTCGAAGAGCACGCCCTCCCCCGCCCCGGCGGCGATGCCGTAGTCGGCGTGGCGGGCCTCCTCGGGGCCGTTCACGCGACAGCCCATGACGGCGACGCTGATGACGCGGCCGGCGAGCGCCGGGTCGGCGCCGAGACGCCGCTCCACCTCTTCGGCCAGCCCCACGATGTCGACCTCCGTGCGCCCGCAGGTGGGGCACGAGATGACCTCGGGGCCGCGCCGCCGCAGGCCCAGCGCGGCGAGGATCTGCCAGGCCACGCGCACTTCCTCGACCGGGTCGCCGGTCAGGCTCACGCGGATGGTGTCGCCGATGCCGTCGGCCAGCAGGGCGCCGATGCCGACGGCGCTCTTCACGGTGCCGCTCCAGACGGTGCCGGCCTCGGTCACGCCGACGTGCAGCGGCGTCTGCGTCTTCTCGGAGAGCAGCCGGTACGCGGCGATCGTGTCCGGCACCGACGAGGACTTCACGCTCAGCTTGTACGCGGTGAAGCCCCACTCCTCGAACTGGTCCGCCCAGCGTAGCGCCGCCTCCACGAGCACGCCGGGAGCATCGCCGGCGGCCCGCGCACGCAGGTCGCGCGGCAGTGAGCCGGCGTTGACGCCGATGCGGATGGCGACGGGCGCGTCGGCCTCGCCCGCACCCGCGGGCACCCGGGCCTCCGCCGCCGCAGCCACGATCTCGCGCACGTGCTTTCCCGCCATGGTCCCCGGGTTGATGCGCACACCCGCGGCGCCTGCCTCGATCGCCGCCACGGCCAATCGCCAGTCGTAGTGGATGTCGGCGATGATGGGCACGCGCGCTGCCCCGCCGGCGCCATCCTCGGCCAACGGCTCCCGGCCCGCGATCCCCGGAGCCTCGCGCACGACGCGTGCGAACGCCGGGGCCTCCTCCGCGGTCGGCAGGCTCACCCGCACGAGCTCGCAGCCGGCAGCGGCCAGGGCGCGCACCTGGGCCAGCGTCGCCTCCGCGTCGCCGGTGCGCGTGCACGTCATGGACTGCACGGCGACGGGGGCGCCGCCGCCGACGGGCACGGCGCCAACCATGATACGGCGGGCGCTAGGCACGGGCATCTCCGTCCGGCGCCGGCTCCGCAGGCGCGCCGGCGCCGGCGAACCACGACCAAGTCTCGGCGAGGCCGTCATCGAGCCTCGTGCCGGCCTCCCAGCCCAGCACCCAGCGCGCACGCCCGGCGTCCGCCCGCGAGTGGCGGATGTCGCCGTCGCGCGCGGCCTCCATCCGCCGGCCGACGGACCTGCCGGACTGATCCTCGATGACGTTGAGGACCTGCAGCAGGTCGGCCTCACGCCCGGTGCCGACGTTGAGCACCGAGGTCCCGGTCAGCGGCCGCCGCAGCGCGGCGAGCACGGCGGCCACGACGTCGGCGACGTACACGAAGTCGCGCGTCTGCCGGCCGTCCCCGTAGATCGTGACGGCCTCGCCGGAGGCCGCGGCGGCCAGGAAGCGGCTGATGACGCCCGAGTAGGCGGAGCCGGGATCCTGTCGCGGTCCGTACACATTGAAGAAGCGCAGAGAAACGGCGGTGATCTGGCCGGCGTCCGCGGCCTCGGCGCAGACCTCCTCTGCGGCGAGCTTGGCGTCGGCGTACGGGCTGAGCGGACGGGCTGAGGCGGCCTCGGCGATGGGGGGCTCTGTCGCGTCGCCGTACACGGCGCAACTCGAGGCCAGCACGAACCGGTCTGCGCCCGCCTCCACGGCCTGGCGCAGCACGTTGACCGTGCCCCCGTGGGTGACGGAGTCGCAGCCCACGGGGTCCTCGACCGAGCGGGGCACCGACACCACCGCCGCGAGGTGGATCACGCCCGAGCAGCCGTCGGCGGCGTCGCGCATGCGCACCTCATCGCGGACGTCGCCGGCCAGTACCTGCAGGCCGGCGCCGTGCTCCGCGGCCAGGCGCCAGGCGTCGTCGAGATTCTCCTCCCTGCCCGTGCTGAAGTCGTCGACGACGCGCACATCGGAGCCACTCGCGAGCAGGGCGTCCACCACGTGCGAACCGATGAAGCCGGCGCCGCCGGTGACCAGGGTCAGATCGCTCATGGGACCATCCTACGGCACGATCCCGCCGCGCGCCGACTACCCGCCGAACAGTCGCTTCACATCGTTGAACGTGAGGAAGATGAAGAGCACCACGAGGAGGACGGCGCCAAAGGCGACGAGGCGCTCGAAGACCGCCCTGTCCAGCCGCCGGCCGCGGATCTTCTCGAGCACGTTCGTGGCGATGTGCCCGCCGTCGAACGGCAGGATGGGCAGCAGGTTGATGAGGCCGAGGTTGATGCTGAGGAAGGCCAGCAGGATGGGGTACCAGTTCTCCTGTACGGCCTGACGGCTGACGTTGACGATGCCGATCGGTCCGACTGCTCCGTCGGGCCCGGTCGCGCTGATCTTGCCGCTGAACAGCCACCAGAAACCGGTGAAGGTGCCGACGACCACATCTTTGAAGCCGGTGACACCAAGCTTGACCGCCTCGATCGGACCCGGCCGATCCCGGGTGACCCCGGCGCGCACGCCGAGGTAGCCGCTTCCGGGGGCCTGTGGGTTCTGGACGAGAGCCACCGAGACCGTGCGCTCAGGTCCGCCGGCCGCGGGCCGGTACCTGAGCGCGATCGTCTTGCCGGGGTTGGCGCGGAAGTAGGCGGACGCCTCGTCCCACTCCGACCACGTCTTGCCGTCGGCGCCGGTGAGCGTGTCGCCGACGACGAGGCCGGCCGCAGCCGCCGGCGCGCCGTCGACGACCTCGTCCAGCGAGAGCGTCGCCCGGGGCACGCCCTGGATGCCGATGAAGAGGATGAGGATCACGGCCGCCGCGGCGAAGTTCATGAGCGGACCGGCGGCGATGGTGAGATTGCGCTTCCAGATGGCCTTCTTGTAGTACACGCGGTCGCCGGTGCCCTCGGGGACATCCTCCTCAGGGATCATCCCGCTGATCTTGCAGAACCCGCCGAGCGGGATGATGCCGATGCCGTACTCGGTCTCGCCCCACGTACGGCGCAGGGCCGCCGGAGGAAAGCCGACGTAGAACTTCTCGACGCGCATGCCGAACGACTTGGCGGCGATGAAGTGGCCGAACTCGTGCACGGTGATGAGCAGGGCGAGGCCGAGGATGGCGACCAGCCAGACCCACTGACCGAGCAGCAGCGACGCGAGCATGGCCGCGCCGAGCAGGAGCGACCAGGGGCTGAGCACGCGCGGCGGCTTGTCGGGCGCCTTGGCGCGCCCGGAAGCGCCCTCATCGCGCGCCGATCCCGCGGGCCGGGTCTCGGTCCCGCTCTCGTTCTCTGGCGTGAAGTCGTCAGTCATGTGCGTACACCGTACCCGTTCGAGATTACGTGGAGGTTAACGCGGCGGGGCACGAGTGGGTTCGAAGGTCGCGCCGGGGAGCCGGGCAGCGCGGAACACGTCACCCGGGGCCTCCGACGGCCTCACGCGCAAAGCGGCGCGCCTCGGCGTCACACTCATACACGTCGTCCAGCGACTCGACGAGCTCGTCGGCCAGCCACGTGAGGCACTTCTCGACGACCTCGGCGATGCCCAGGAACGGGAGCCGCCCGCCGAGGAACGCCTCCACCGCGATCTCGTTGGCGGCGTTGAGGACGATCGGCGCGGCGACCGTACGCGGTGGATCGCCGGCGGCGGCCGCCTCGCGCTCGACCATCATCGCCCTCCTCCCCGCCTCCTCGGCCAGCGCCAGGCAGCGGAACGTCTCCGTGTCGGGCCGCGAGAAGGTGATCTGCGTGGAGAACAGGTCGAGCCTCCGCACCTGCGGCAGCTCCGGGCGGTCCGGATAGGCGAGGGCATAGCCGATCGGCGTGCGCATGTCGGGCACGCCGAGATGCGCGAGGATGGCGCCGTCCGAGAAGCGCGCCATACTGTGCACCGTGCTGCGCGGGTCGAGCACGACGGTGATGTGCTCGTACGGCACGCCGAACAGGTAGTGGGCCTCGATCAGCTCCAGGCCCTTGTTCATCAGCGTGGCCGAGTCGATGGTGATCTTGGGCCCCATCGACCAGTTGGGGTGGGCGAGCGCCTCCTCGGGCGTGACCGCGGCCAGCTCCGCTGGGGTACGGCCGCGGAAGGGTCCGCCGGACCCGGTCAGCAGAAGCTCCTCGAGCGCGCGCGGCGGACCGGCGGACGCGACGTCCGCGGCGCCCTCTCCCCCGCCGGCGGCGATGCACTGGAACAACGCGCTGTGCTCGCTGTCGACCGGGAGGATCGTCGACCCGGCGCGGCGAGCGGCGTCCAGCACGAAGGGTCCGCCGGCGACCATGCTCTCCTTGTTGGCCAGCGCCAGCGTGGCGCCGGCCTCCAGCGTGGCCATGGTGGCGCGCAATCCAGCGGCTCCGACGACCCCGTTGAGGACGGTCAGCGACGCGCCCTCGGCGTCGGCACGCGCGGCGGCGCCCGCGATGAGCTCACGGATCCCGGCTTCGCCGGCGTGCACCCTGAGCTGCGGCGCCCGCGCCGCGGCCTCCGCCGCCGCGCCCCCGTCGTGCAGGCAAACCTCGTGTACCCCGTGCTCGAACGCCTGCTCGACGACGACGGCGGCGCCCCTCCCAGCCGCCAGCCCCACGAGGCGCAGCCCCGGCACGGCCGGCAGCACCTCGAGCGCCTGCCGGCCGATCGAGCCGGTCGAACCGAGGATGAGCAGATGTCTGGATGCGGCTTCAGTCATGGGCGAAAGGGTACCACGCCCCCCGCTAGAGGCGCGGCAGGCCGGCGAGGACCTCGGCCGTGGTCTCAAGCGGCGGCTTGCGCTGCAGCGCATACCAGGGGGCGACGCGCACGGGCGGATACGACAGCCCGCCGCACGCCGCCTGCAGATCGGCGCCGTCCTTCCCCTCAGTCGCCAGGACGTGCGCGACGAGGGTCGGGACTTCACGGTGGCGCCGGTAGTAGCTCACGGTCGCCTTGGGCAGCGGCGCCACCGGTCCCGGGACCGTGAGCTGGTAGGTATTGGCCGCGATCGCGCCGGGCCAGTCGAGGTAGTACGCGGCGCCCCACGGGTAGACGAGGAGGCTGTCGCCAGGACGGCCTTCTGCGGCGATGTCTGCCGTGAAGCGCTCCAGCCCCTCGCGTTGCACAGGGGTCACGGCGATGCCCTTCCAGGCCCCGGAATCGACGCGCGCGGTGAGATCGCCCCAGGCGGCGCCTTGCTGGAACTGGACCTGGAACACCAGCGTCACGGCCACCACGCCGGCGAGGCCGGCAAGCGCCGGCCACGACAGGCCGTGGTCGCGCCCCCGCTTCAGCGGCGCCAGTCCCCAGGCGAGGAACAGTCCGCTGGCCACCATGCCCGGGAACAGGCCGACGGCGGAGTGGATGAGGCCGTCGCCGCTCGTGTACGCGGTCATCGCCCCAACGAGCAGAGCCGGCGCCCACACCCACAGGAGGATGCGGACCCCATCCACTCTCCGCTCGGCGGGCAGGAAGAGGTACAGGTACGGCGCGGCCAGCGCATAGACGATCACGGCGCCGGCGGCGTGCAGGGACGAGGTGGCCGCCGTGAGCAGCAGCGCCGCGGGCGTGAGCAGGAGCAGCCAGCGCCCGGCGTCCGGCCGCCGACGGTAGACCAGGTAGGAGACCAGTGCCGCGACGACGATGTACCACTCGCCGGCCACGAGAGCGAGGAAGCCTCCGGCGACCTCCGCCGCCTTGAACGCGCCGCCGAGCTGGTCGAGCTGTCCGGCCAGGTCGATCGTGTAGTCCCAGCAGCGCAGCAGGTTCGCGCGACCCGCCAGCGCGAAGGCGCACGCGCCTGCGGGGACGACGACAAGCGCGCCTCCAAGAGACCAGGCGCTCAAGGCCCTCCAGGCGCGGGCGCCGGACGGCTCGAGCTCGCGCGGCGGCGGCCGTAGAGCGGGACCCCCCGCGACCATCAGTGCCGCGCGATCGCCGACCGAGAAGGCAAGGAAGACGGCGACGAACGGCGCGAGAAGCAGGACCGTGGGATAGGCGACACAGGCGAGCCCGAACGCCACGCCGGCTGCCAGCGAGTAGCCACGCGCGCCGCCGAGGACCGCCACGGCGCCGAGCGCGGCCCCGGCGGTCAGAAGCAGCGCGCAGAGCGTGTTCGCGGTGAGCTGCGGCGTCTCGAACAGGACGATGGTGATGAAGGGCGCGCTGACCAAGGCGGCAAGGGGCGCCGGCAGTGAACGCCGCGCCAACAGGAAGACCACGCCGGCCACGAGCACGGCGAGGACGAGGTAAAGATGACGCCCGTACAGCACCAGTCCGGTCGCGTCGTTGCCGCCGAGGAGTGCGTACAGCTTGAAGAACGGGTACGGGAGCATCCCGGCCGTCTGCACCAGGTTCTGCTCGTCGACGAAGGGCCGGTCGCCGAGCGCCCATCGCCACGGGATCACCACCGCGAAGGCCTCGTGTATCAGATCGGCGCCGCGGAACAGCCTCCACCAGGTGAAGGCGAACGCTGCGATGAGGACGGCGGCGGCACTGAAGGTGAACGCGAGGGCCGCCGCGCCGCCGCGCCGCCTCCCGGCCGCGCTCTCGACCGGCACGCTCACGTGCCCCGAGCAGGGATCAGAGGCCGACGACGAGCGTCAGCACGAAGTAGGAGGCCACGGACGCGAAGATGAGTGCGTCGAAGCGGTCGAGCACGCCACCGTGCCCGGGGATGCCCCGGCCGGAGTCCTTGATCTGCACGTCGCGCTTGACGAGACTCTCGAAGAGGTCCCCGAGCGGGCCGGCGACGGCGATCACGGCGCCGAGGATCAGCGAGTCGGCCGGACCGAGTTCCGTGTACAGGCCGATGAAGACGACGAGCAGCACCGTGCTGATCGCGCCGCCGGCGAACCCCTCCCAGGTCTTCTTGGGAGAGAGCACCGGCGCCATCGGCGTGCTGCCGAAGAACTTCCCGGTGAAGTACGCCATGGTGTCGCCTGCCCAGGTGCCGAAGATCACGGTGAGCAGGATCAGGCCGTCGTCGTCCAGTGGCCGCAACATGAGCGCGGCGCTGAACCCCAGGCCGAGGTAGAGCATACCGAGGAGCGTCACCGCCATACGCACGGTCACGCCGGGCTTGGGGCCAGCCAGCAGGCCCAGGAGCGCGATGAAGAGCACGCCGGCGCAGATCGCGCCCAGAACGGCGACCGGGCTGTAGAACCAGGCCATGGCGGCCATCAGCGCCATGCCGAGGAAACCGGCCAGGGGCAGTGGACGGTACTTCTTGGTGAGCCGGTAGAACTCGTTGAGCCCGAGCAGGCCCAGGGCGGCCATGAGCGCGAAGAAGATGAGGCCGCCGTGGACCACGACGACGACCGCGACGACGCCGATGACGACGCCGGTGATGATGCGCGTCGTCACGCGGAGCCTCCCCCGCCGCCGACCTCGGCACCGGTCACGGCTCCGCGGTCGATGGCGGCGCGGCGACCGCCGAACCGGCGCTGGCGCCCGGCGTAGTCGGCCAGCGCCGCGTCCAGGTCCTCAGGCCCGAAGTCGGGCCAGAGACGGTCGCTGAAGTACAGCTCCGAGTAGGCGCACTGCCAGAGGAGGAAGTTGCTGATGCGCAGCTCGCCCGAGGTACGGATGAGGAGCTCTGGATCGTGCATCTCGGGGGCGTACAGGTGCCGTCGCACATCGTCTTCCGTGAAGGCCGGCCGGGACTCGCCGCCCGCCGCATCGGGCGCTCTCGCGCCTGCCGAGGCGGCGTACTCGGCTGCGAGACCCTGTGCGGCATCCAGCAACTCACGCCGACCGCCGTAGCCGAAGGCGATGGACAGTGTCATCCTCGTGTTGGCGGCGGTCAACGCTTCTGCCTCCTCGATACGGCGCACCAGTTCGGGGGGCGCCCCCTCTCTGCTCCCGACGAACTGCACCCGTGCCCCGCGCTCGTGCATGTCGGGCACTTGCGAATCTATCATCTCCACGAACAAGTGCATCAGCGCGTCGATCTCGTCCTGAGGCCGGTTCCAGTTCTCGGTGCTGAAGGAGTACACGGTGACCTCGAGGATGCCGAGGTCGAGGGCGTGTTCGAGCACGCGGCGAAGCGCCTTGGCGCCTGCCCGGTGACCTGCGGCCACGGGCAGGCCTCTGCCCTTCGCCCAACGGCCGTTGCCATCCATGATGATGGCGAGGTACTTGCAGGTCGCGCCGCCGGCCGCAGGCTCCGCGGCGCCGGCCGCCGACCGCAGGCGCCAGCGCGTCAGCCATTGCCGTAGCGAGGCCATGGGCTCGTGATCCGGGGTCGGCGCGGGCGTTGGCCCGGCTCAGACCTCGAGGATCTCCACTTCCTTGTGCTTGAGAAGCGCATCGATCTCGTGGACGTGGTCGTCGGTGTACGTCTGCAGCTCGTGCTCGGCGCGCTTCTCCGCGTCCTCGCCGACCTCGCCCTCGTGCACGAGTTCCTTGAGGTCCTTCATGCAGTCCCGGCGCACGTTGCGCACGGCCACACGGCCGTCTTCGGCGAGACGGTGCACCATGCGCACGAGATCCTTGCGCCGCTCTTCCGTCAGCGTCGGGATCGGCAGACGGATGACGGTGCCGTCGCTGCTCGGGTTGAGACCGAGATCGGCCTCCATGATCGCCTTCTCGATGCTCTTCATGGCCGTCTTGTCGTAGGGCTGCACCGTCACAAGGCGCGGCTCTGGCGCGGCGATGTTGGCCATCTGCTTGAGCGGCGTGGACGTGCCGTAGTAGTCGACGTGGATGCGGTCGAGCAGGCCCACGCTGGCACGACCGCTGCGCACGGTGTTGAACTCGGTCCTGACCGCCTCGACGGCCTTGTTCATGCGATGCTTGGCGTCGGCGAGCAGCTCTTTTTCCACCGGTCCTCCCTTTGCCGGGGTCAACTCCCGGCGGGCGTGTGCACCACAGTGCCAACACGCTCGCCGGACAGCACGCGCACGATATTGTCGCCGGTCATCTTGAACACATGGATCGGCATGCAGTTGTCCATGCACAGGCTGAGCGCGGTCGTGTCCATGACCTTGAGACCGCGCTCGATCGCCTGCAGATGCGTGATGTCGGGGATGAACTCCGCCGACGGGTCCTTCTCGGGGTCGGCGGTGTAGACGCCGTCGAACTCGCGCTTGGCCAT
The DNA here is from genome assembly GCA_963695395.1 of uncultured Thermoleophilia bacterium. Classification (GTDB taxonomy): domain Bacteria; phylum Actinomycetota; class Thermoleophilia; order UBA2241; family UBA2241; genus CAIXSE01. The sequence continues at coordinate 79,871 of CAVOGK010000024.1, forward strand.
GAGGATCGCCTCTGCCTCGAGCTCGAGGGCGCGGAGTGCCGCGGCCGAGTCGGTGCTGAAGTACGGGTTACCCGTGCCCGCCGCGCAGATGACGACGCGGCCCTTCTCGAGGTGGCGAATGGCGCGCCGGCGGATGTACGGCTCGCACACGGCGCGGATCTCGATGGCGCTCATCACCCGCGTGTCGACGCCCTCGTCCTCCAAAGCGTCCTGGAGAGCGAGGGCGTTCTGCACGGTGGCCATCATGCCGATGTAGTCGCCGGTGGCGCGGTCCATGCCGCCGGCGGCGGCGGCCATCCCGCGAAAGATGTTGCCGCCGCCGACCACGATGGCGATGTCGACATCGAGCGCGCGGGCGATCTTGATGGTGCCGGCGATCGACTTCGTCGTCACCGGATCGATCGCCCGTGTCTCGCTGCCCAGGGCCTGGCCGCTGAGCTTGAGCAGGACGCGGTGGAAGGCGCGGTTCAGAGGCTCGCCTTCCATCGGGCTCAGCCCGCGACCGTCGTCTCGCCCAGCTGGAAGCGCACGAAGCGGCGCACCTCGACGTTCTCGCCGATGACGCCGACGAGGTCGGTGCGCACCTGCTCGATGGTACGGTCCGGGTCCTTCACGAACGTCTGCTCCATGAGACAGGTCTCGGCGAAGAACTTCTCGAGCTTGCCGGTGATGATCTTCTCGATCACGTGCTCCGGCTTGCCCTTGATCTGGTCGGACTCGCCGTAGATCGCCTTCTCGCGCTCGATGACGTCCTCGGGCACCTCTTCGCGCCTGACCCAGATCGGCGAAGCCGCCGCGACCTGCATGGCGAGGTCGTGGGTGAACTCGCGGAAGGGCTCGCTGCGTGAGACGAAGTCGGTCTCCACGCCGACCTCGACGAGCACGCCGATCTTGCCGCCGGCGTGGATGTACGAGTCGACGGCCCCGTCCTTGGTCGCGCGGGCGCTCTTCTTCTGCGCGGTGGCGAGCCCCTGCTTGCGCAGCTCGTCCATCGCCTTCTCGAGGTCGCCGCCGGTCTCGGTCAGCGCCTTCTTGCAGTCCATCATGCCGGCTCCGCTCTTCTCGCGGAGCTCCTTAACCAGTGCAGCGGTGATCTCAGCCACAGCACGATCCTTTCGTAGGGTCGGCGTTGTTCACGTTGGGGTGCGTCAGCCGGCGGGCTTCTCGGCCTCGGGCTCAGCCTTGGGCTCGGCCTTCTTGGCGGCCGGCTTCTTCACCGGCTTGTCCTCGACGGCCTTCTCAGGCTTGGCCTCGGCCTTGGGCTCGGCCTTCTCGGCCGGCTTGGCCTCCGCCTTGGGCTCGGCCTTCTTCTCGGCCGGCTTGGCCTCCGCCTTCTTCTCGGCAGGCTTGTCGGCCGGCTTGGCCTCGGCCTTCTTCTCGGCCGGCTTGGCCTCGCCTTCTTCTCGGCCGGCTTGGCCTCCGGCTTCTTCTCGGCCGGCTTGGCCTCGGCCTTCTTCTCGGCGGGCTTCTCGGCGGGCTTGGCCTCCGCCTTCTTCTCGACGGGCTTCTCGGCGGGCTTGGCCGCGGCGGGAGCCGCCTTCTTGGGCGCGGCGGCCTTGGCAGCCTCCGCGGCGGGCTCGCCCTCGGCCTTCGCCGGCGCCTCGGCCGCAGCCTTGGCCTTCGCGGCGTCGGCGGCGGCAGCGGCGGCCTGTTCGGCGGCCTCACGCTCGGCGGCAGCGACGGCCGCGGCGACGGCGGCCTCTTCGGCGGCCTTGCGTTCGGCCTCGGCCTTCATCTCGGCTTCAGTCAGCAGTTGGCGACCCTGGGCCACGGCATCGGCCATCACGCGAATGATGAGGCCGCAGCTGCGGATCGCGTCGTCGTTGCCCGGGATGATGTAGTCGATCTCATCGGGGTCGCAGTTGGTGTCGACGAGGCCGATGATCGGGATCTTGAGCTTGCGGGCCTCCTTGACGACGATCGCCTCCTTGCGGGGGTCGACCACGAAGACGGCGGCCGGCAGGCGGTCCATGCCGCCGACGCCGCCGAGATTCTGCTCGAGCTTGCGGAGGTCGGCGCGCAGCTGCATCGCCTCACGCGTCGGAAGCAGGTCGAGCGACCCGTCCTCGGAGAGGTGGCGGAGTTCGTGCATCCGCTTGATGCGCTTGTTGAGTGTGGCGAAGTTGGTCAGCAGGCCGCCGAGCCAGCGGTTGCACACGTAGGGCATGCTCACGCGCTCGGCCTGCTCCTTGATCTGCTCCTGGCACTGCTTCTTGGTGCCCACGAAGAGGACGTGGCCGCCGCGCTCGGCGGTCTTCTTGAGGAAGTCGCAGGCCTCATCGATGAGGACCGTCGTCTTCTGGAGGTCGATGATGTAGATGCCACCGCGCTCGCCGAAGATGAACTGCTTCATCTTGGGGTTCCAGCGCCGGGTCTGGTGGCCGAAGTGGACGCCGCTCGTGAGCAGGTCCTTCATGCTCACCGTGTGCTGAGGTGCAGGCACGACTGACTCCTTCTGAAACGGTTGATGGCGGCGCGGGCCCGGCGCGGGAGCGCCGGAGGCATACGCCGCCTCTCTGTTCCGGCGGACGAGTCAGTGGAATCGGGCGTGGCGGGCGCTCGTGAGCGCCTCCCGCCCGACACCGCCACGGACCTGGGGGTCCGCCGGGTCGGAATGGATACTGGCGGCCGAGAATGATACCACACGAACGGCCCGGAGGCCGCCGGCGTCACCCTATCGCGGCCGGCTCGATCTCGTCGCGCAACCTGCCCTTGAGCCTCAGGATGGCCTTCGTGTGCAGCTGCGAGACCCGGGACTCCGTGACGCCGAGCACCTCGCCGATCTCGCGAAGCGTGAGATTCTCGTAGTAGTAGAGCGCGATCACGATCTTCTCGCGCTTGGGGAGCGCATCGATCGCCGCCGCGAGACGGGACTTCATCTCACTGAGATCGAGCATCCGCGAAGGGTCGCGGCTCTTGGGGTCCTCGATCGTATCGATGAGTGCCGTCTGATCCCCATCCGAGCCCGAGATCGACCAGAGTTCGTCGAGCGCGACGATGCTGGTGTTGGAGATCTGCGTGAGCGACTGCTGGAACTCCGGGACCGAGATGTGCAGCTCGCCGGCGATCTCTTCATCCGTGGGTGCGCGCCGCAGGCGGTTCTCCAGGATCGCGCACACCTTCTCGATCTCGCGCGCCTTGCTGCGCACCGAGCGCGGCACCCAGTCGAGCGAGCGCAGCTCGTCGATGATCGAACCCTTGATGCGGGAGATGGCGTAGGTCTCGAACTTGATCTCGCGGTCCGGGTCGAAGCGCTCCAGCGCGCCGATCAGTCCGAGCAGCCCGTAGCTGATGAGGTCGGATTCCTCGATGTGTGACGGCAGCCCGTTGCTCATCCGGCCGGCGACGTACTTGACCAGCGGCGAGTAGGCCAAGATGAGCCGGTCACGCGCCGCCTTGTCGCCCTGGAACTTGTAGCGCCCCCAGAGCTCCCTGACCTTGTCTTCATCCAGTCGGGTCATCTCAGCTCGCCCTCAGGCTCGCGGGTGGTGAAGTTCATACGTTCGCCGCAGGTGGGCGCCGCTGACATGCGTGTACACCTGCGTCGTCGACACAGAGGCGTGCCCCAGGAGCTCTTGGATGGCACGAAGATCGGCACCCCTCTCAAGCATATGCGTCGCGTACGCGTGCCGCAGCATGTGCGGCGACGCCGGATCCATACCCGCCAGCCGGCTGTATTTTACTACGAGTCGGCGCACGTCGGAGGTCAGAAGGCCGCGGCCGCTCTTTGAGAGGAGGAGCGGCGCCTCGCGGCGCGGCTCCGCGGCGTCAGGGCCGGCGCCTCGTTGCCGCTCGAGTTCGCCGCGGCCACGGTCGAGATAACGCCGCAGCGCCGCAGCCGCCTCGTCACCCAGCGGCACGATCCGCATCTTGCCGCCCTTGCCGTGCACGATGAGCTGCGCCTGGGCGGCCTGCACGTCCGCGAGGCGCAGCGCCACGAGTTCCATGCTGCGCAGTCCGCACCCGTAGAGCAGTTCGAGCACGAGCCGGTCGCGGAGCGCCAGCGGGTCGGTGCCGTCGCTGGCCGCGATGAGCATGTCGACCTCGGAGAGGCTGAGCACGCGCGGCAGGCGGCGACGGCGACGCGGACCTGGCAGGCTGCGCGCCGGATCGGCGGCCAGCACGCCGGATTCGGTGAGGTGCCTCGTGAAGCCGCGCAGCGTCGAGAGCTTGCGCGCCAGGGTGGCCGGAGCGTAGCCGCGCCTTCCAAGCTCGGCGGAGAAGGCTCGCGTCTGACGTCGCCCGAGGTCGGACACGGTCAAATCGCGGTCCGCCAACCATTCGAGCAGCTGCTGCAGGTCCGACGCGTAGGAGCGGCACGTCGCCGCGCTGGCGCCACGCACTTCGAGCTCGCGCAGGAACGCCCGGCGCAGGCCGGTCGGATCGGCCTTCGCTGCGGCGGCGTCGGTCGTCTCTAGCTGTTCGGAACCGCGCTCGCGCGGAGCTGTCACCGGGTACCCCCTGAGGCGCCCTAGGCTTCAACGCGCGGCGCACTCCTTCCTTCCCCGCTCCTCCAAGACGCAAGCAGTGAAGGCGGTACGTCCAGGTCCGCTCACGCCCAGCGGCGAGGTCTCGAGGAGCCGGCTTCAGGCCCGGATCACACGGTATCGTCCCCCCTCCACCCGTCGTGCCAGCCCCTCCACCTCGAGTTCGCTCACGGCGGCCGCCACCTTCGGGGCCGGCAGTCGGCAACGACGTGCAAGCTCGTCGACGGTCAGCGCCGCCGCGCCCAGGGCGTGCAGAACGTCGCGGATCACACCCCCACCGTGGTCGAGCACGAGTGTGGGGTGGACGCTCTGCTCCACCGGCGCTGCGTCCCGCCGCTCCGCCCCCGGACCCGGGTCGTCGGCGGCGATCGCGCGCAGCACATCGGCGGCGCCTTCGCAGACCCGTGCGCCGTCCCGCAGCAGAAGGTTCGGCGCCGCACTCAGTCTGCGCCCCGCCTCACCGGGCACGCACAGCACGTCCCGGCCCAGATCCGCCGCGAACCCCGCGGTGATCTTGCCGCCGCTCCGCTCGGCCCCCTCGACGAGCACGACGCCGCGGCCCAGCGCGGCCATCACACGATTGCGGGCGGGGAAGCGCCAGACCCTCCCCGGCACGCCCCACGTGAATTCACTGACCACCAGCCCTTCGGCCAGGACGGTGGCGTACAAGCGCGCATTCTGGCGCGGGTACACGACGTCGGCGCCGCACCCGAGCACGGCTACCGTGCGCGGGCGTACGGCTGCGCTCGCGTCCACCGCGGCGCGCTGCGCGATGGCGTCAATGCCCATCGCGAGCCCGCTCACGACCACCACTCCGGCGCGAGCGAGATCGCCGCCGATCATCCGCGCCATCTCCTCCCCGTATGGTGACGGGGTGCGCGTTCCGACGACGGCCACGAGAGGGGTGTCGACCAGCGCCGAGACCCGCTCGCGCACCGCCCGCGCCGTCGCGCCGCCACGCGCGAACAGGCAGAGCGGCGGGTCGTCGAGGTCACGCAGTTGATCCGGATACAGCGGATCGCTCCAGGCGACGACGAAGTCGCCCGGCGGCCGTCGCTCCGCCCTCCGCAGACATACCTCCGGCCCGGCGTGAAGCACCGCCGTGAAGCGCTGGGCCTCGCTCAGCCGCTCGGCCCGCCGTCGCGCGGCTGCATCGCCGGACTGGGACCGCTCCGCAGGCGACGCGCTTCCCTCTCGCTTGCCGGCGCGGCGCGACGCGAAAGCCACGATCTCTGCGGGCGGTCGCTCGAGAAGCGCGCCGGTCGACCGGTATTCCCGCACCAGCCGCCCGATCAGCCCCGGCCGCCACGACGCCAGCGTGCCCAGCCAGACGCACATCGCCCGGGCGCCGGCAGGAGCATCAGAGCGGCTGCGGCCGCCGGCGGCCGGCTGCGCGCGGTCACCCATTCCTTGCCTTCATCTCACGGTAGCTGAGGCTCTCGTTGATGTGCTCGGCGGTGATGCTTTGCGAACTCTCCAGATCGGCGATGGTCCGGGCTACCTTCACGACCCTGTCGACGGCGCGAGCGCTCAAGCGCAGTCGGTCGTAGGCGCGATCAAGCCGCACCGTCGCCGCAGGCTCAAGTCGGCAGAACCTGCGCAGCAGGCGAGCTGTCATGTGCGCATTGGCGTAGACACCCGTTCCCGCGAGACGAGCGACCTGGAGTTCGCGGGCGGCGACCACCCGCTCGCGGACGGCTGCCGAGGACTCAGAGGCGCCGGGCGCCCGGCGCTCACGTGGCGGCACGCGCGGGACCTCGAGCCGCAGGTCGATGCGGTCGAGCAGCGGGCCACTCAGCCGCGAGCGGTACTGCCGCAGGCGGAACGCCGGGCAGACGCACTCACGCTCGCGGTCGCCGCTGTAGCCGCAAGGACATGGGTTCATGGCCGCCACCAGCATCAGCCGAGCGGGATAGGTCACCGACGTCAGACGGCGGCTGATCGTCACCTCGCCGTCCTCCAGGGGTTGACGAAGACCCTCGAGCGCGGAGAGCCGGTACTCGGTGAACTCGTCGAGGAAGAGTACGCCCAGGTGGGCGAGGCTGACCTCGCCTGGCCGGGGCGTGCCGCCGCCGCCGACGAGCCCGGGCGAGGAGATCGTGTGGTGCGGCGCCCGGAAGGGTCGCCGCACCACCAGCGGCTCGCCCGGTGGCAGCAGGCCGGCCACGCTGTGTACGCCGGTGATCTCGATCGCCTCCGCGCGCGTGAGCGGCGGCATGATGCCCGGGATGCGGCGCGCGAGCATGGTCTTGCCGGCCCCCGGCGGCCCGCTCATCAGCACGTTGTGCGCGCCCGCGACGGCGATCTCCAGGGCCCGTTTGACCAGCCCCTGGCCCACGATGTCGGAGAAATCGGCGTCGCCGCGCGGTGAGGCGGCCAGCAGTTCATCCAGGTCGGACGGCGGAGACGCCGTCGCGCCGCCGGCCTCGATCTGCTCGACCGCCTCTGCGAGCGTCGCCGCCGGGTAGACCTCGAGCCCCGGCACGAGGGCGGCCTCCGCGGCGTTGTCCACCGGCAGTACGAGGCCGCGGACGCCGCGAGCGCGCAGACTCTGCGCCACCGCGAGCGCCCCCGCGACCGGTCTCAGGCTGCCATCGAGCCCGAGCTCGCCGACCGCCGCCAGCGGTCCGCGGCCGTCGGACCCGTCCCTGGCCTGGCCGGTCGCGAGCAGGAACGCCAGCGCGATGGGCAGATCGAAGGACGGCCCCTCCTTGCGCAGATCCGCCGGGGCAAGGTTGACCGTGATGCGCCGCGAGGGAAACTCGAAGGACGAGTTGACGATCGCGGCGCGCACGCGCTCCCGGCTCTCCTGGACCGCGGCGTCGGGGAGCCCGACGACACTGAACGCCGGCGCCGCGGCGACGACGTCCGCTTCCACGACCACCGGGTGCCCCTGAAGACCGCTCAGAGCCTCGCTGGCGATCCGTGCGAGCATGTCACCGCCTCCCGGGTCGTCCGGCGCGCGTCCGGCGCCTCGCCCTGCGTCTCATCCGTCGAGGGTGAACGCGCCGGGGAGATGCCGGACCGCCGGCGGACTGCTGGAGGCGTCGATGGCGACGATGTCGAAGCGCACGTCGCTCACCCCGCGCAGCGCCCACGGACGCGCCGCCAGCCAGAGCTCGCCGAGGCGAGCCACCTGGCGGCGTTTGCGCGCGTCGACTGCGTCTTCAGGCGCTCCGAACGACTCGGTGCGCCGGGCCTTCACTTCGACGAAGGCGAGCACGCCGCCGCGGCGCACGATCAGATCCAGCTCTCCGCGGCCGATGCGCACGTTGCGCCCGAGGACCGTCCATCCCTCCCGAACGAGGTGGCGGGCTGCCGCCGACTCCGCGGCGCGACCGAACTGTTGGCGAGCGTTCACGGGGCCAGCGTAGAGGGCGGCCGCGACCGGTCACATGGTTCCGATGGGGTCTCGCGGGTGACGTTGGCGATTGCCAACCGACCGGTGCGAGCGCGACAGGGCGATCAGCAGCCGGCCGGCGCGTCCAGACCCAGGCCGAGCTGCCGGTAGGCGATGCTGCCGAACGAGAGACGGTGCAGATCGCATACGCCGTGCTCCTCGATCGCCGCGCGGTGGACGGCGGTCGCGTAGCCGACGTGACGGTCGAAGCCGTACGCCGGATAGGACTCATGGAGCGTGCGCATCAGGCGGTCGCGAGTGACCTTGGCGATGATGGAGGCTGCGGCGACGGCGGCGGACAGCCGGTCGCCGCCGACGACCGCCCGGTGCTCGCGGGCGCAGCCGGGCAGGCGAAAGCCGTCGACGAGCGCCACATCCGGGGCCGGCTCGAGCAGTTCGAGCGCACGAGCGAGCGAACCGAGATTGCAGCGATGCAGGCCCTCTCGGTCGATCGTGCCCGGCGAGCACTGCACGACCACCACCTGGCGCGCGCGCCGCACGATCTCCGCGTAGAGGGTCTCACGACGGGAGGCGGTGAGGCGTTTGGAGTCGTCCAGGCCGCCGAGGACGTCAAGGGCCGCCGCGTCCAGCGCGGCGTAGTCGAGGCACACGGCGGCGGCGACGAGCGGACCGGCGAGACAGCCGCGGCCGGCCTCGTCGGCCCCGGCGACGACGGCTGCCGTCATCGCCGGCGGCCGCGAGATCGAAGGCGAAGCGTTCGTTCACGGCCGCGGCAGGCGCGTCACCCGGTCGCGCCATGGCCCTTGCGGGCCGCGAGTCGCTCAAGAGCGCTTCCGTGCATCAGTCCGCCTCGCGCGGAGCCCTTGCGGGCCGCCAGTCGCTCAAAGCGCTTCCGTGCATCAGTCCACGCCGCCGATGCGGCCCGGCGGCCAGTAGCGGGCGAACGCGTGGCCCACCAGTTGGCCTCGCGGCACCGGCCCGAACTCGCGGCTGTCGCCGCTGTCGATGCGGTTGTCGCCCATGACGAAGTAGCTGTCCGCAGGCACCGTGTACGGCTTCTGCAGCGACCACGGAAGACCGTTGTCGAAGGGCTCGGAGGGCACGGGCTTGCCGCCGACCTTGCGGACGTAGGGCTCGTCGAGGGGCTCACCATTGACGTATACGGCCCCGTCGCGCAACGAGACTTCATCGCCGGGCATGCCGACGATGCGCTTGATCAGCACGGGACCCGTGAAGGGCGGGTGGAAGACGACGATGTCGGCGCGCTGGGGATCCGAGAAGCGCCAGGAGAGTCGGTCGACGAGCACGCGGTCGCCGATCAGCAGGGTGTCCTCCATGGACTCGGAGGGGATCCTGTACGGCTTGACGAGAAAGGCCTGGATGAGCAGCGCCACGGAAATGGCCACCACCGCCAGGACCGCGTACTCGATGATCGTGCGGCCCGTCGAGGCCCTCTTGCCGCCCTTGGCGGCCTGATCGCCCGCGGCCTCCTGTGTGCTGTTCATCACCCTCCTGATTCGCCTGCGGGAGTGTATCAGAGCGCCCGCAGGCGCGAGAGCGGCCAGTAGGTCGCGAGGCCCTCACCGACGATAGCGCCGCGCGGCACCGTGCCCCAGTCGCGGCTGTCGTCGCTGTCGGTCCGGTTGTCGCCCATCACGAAGTAGTTGGCCGCCGGCACGCGGAACGGTTCCGCGAGCGACCAGGGATCGTGCAACGTGCTCCCCGAGACGGCGGCCTGGGCGACCGTCGGGTCGAGACGGCCGTCGGTGCGGTGGACGTACGACTCGGGCGCCTTCTTGCCGTTCACGTACAGACGGCCCTTCCTCACCTCGAGGACGTCGCCGGGCACGCCGACGACCCGCTTGATGAAGACGATCTCCGGATCTTCCGGGTAGTGGAAGACGATCACGTCCCCACGCTGCGGATCGCGAAGTCGGAAGGTCACACGGTTGACCAGCACCCGGTCGCCCGGACGCAGCGTATCGAGCATCGACTCCGAAGGGATGCGATACGGCTTGAGGACCCACGACTGGATGGCCAGCGCAACGAGCACGGCGACAGCGATGACCGCAACGTACTCGACAACGCGCTTCACGGTGAAGACGGCCCCCGCCGCGACAGGGTCAGCGCTGCTTCTCGCGGACCCGCGCCTGCTTGCCGACCTTGCCGCGCAGGTAATACAGCTTGGCGCGACGCACGTCGCCGATCGCCATGACCTCGATCTTGTCGATCTTGGGCGAGTGCACGGGGAACGTACGCTCGACGCCCACGCCGAAGGACTGCTTGCGGACGCTGAATGTCTCGCGCACGCCCTGACCCTGGCGCTTGATCACGATGCCCTGGAAGACCTGGATGCGGTGGCGACTGCCCTCGACGACCTTGAAGTGTACCTTCACGGTGTCGCCGGCCTTGAACTGCGGCACGTCCTCGCGCAGTTGCTCGCGCTCGATGTTCTCGATGATGTTCACGGACCCTCGTCTTTCGTCAGAAAAGCGGCGGCTAGTCTAGCAGGGCGAGCCGGACGGCGCAAAACTCCGTGCCGGCCTACGGCCATGAACGTTCATGTTACCGCTTTCGGACCTGCTCCGCTCGCCAGCGCTCGATAGCGGCATGGTGCCCGCTGCGCAGCACCTCGGGCACTCCCCAGCCGCGGAACTCAGCCGGCCGCGTGTACTGCGGGTACTCCGCGCCGCCCTCGAGCTCCGGCGCGTGAGACTCGCTGACGATGCTGTCCGGATTGCTGATGGCGCCCGGCAGCTTGCGCGTCACGGCGTCGAGGACCGCCATCGCGGCGATCTCGCCACCGGAGAGCACGTAGGGACCGATGGAGACCCGGTCGGTCACGAGGTTGGCGACACGCTCGTCGATGCCCTCGTAGCGCCCACACAGGAGCACGACATCGCCGCCGGCCAGTTCCGTGGCGAGGGCGTCGTCCAGCTGTCGTCCTTTGGGAGTGAGCTCCACCACGCGCCGCGCATCCTTGACCCGCGTCGCGTCACCGCCGAAGACCGCCTCCAGCGCGGCGCAGACCACGTCGATGCGCAGCACCATGCCGGCGCCGCCCCCGTACGGCGTGTCGTCCACCTGCAGGTGAGTGAGGGGCGTGTGGTCGCGGTAGTTCGTGAGCGCGAACTCGTGGCCGAGGTCCGCGGCGGCGCGGATGTGCACCTGGCCGAGATACCAGGCGAAGGCCTCCGGGAAGAGCGTGAAGACGTCGAAGCGCACGCGCGTCAGCCCCCGGTGTCGTCGAGCAGGCCGTCGATGACGCGCAGCACAGCGTCCTCCAGCGTCACGAGCTCGTCGACGAGCGGGATGAGCACGTCTCCCCCGTCCGGCGTCTGCACCACGAGGATCTCGTGGGCGGGCGACTCCAACACTTCGCGCACCGTGCCGATGGGACGGCCGGATACCGTTTCGACGGACAGCCCCAAGATGTCGCCGACACGATAGTGAGGCTGTTCGTCGAGCTCTTCGCTGGAGGCGAGGAGCTCGAAGCCCTGCAGAGCGATAGCCTGCTCCCGGGTCGCCGCCAGGTCGAGAAGCACGAGAGGGCGCCGGTCCGTCCCGCCCGCGCGCGTGACCGCGCAGGGGCGGGGCTCACCGGCGCCCTCACCAGCAACGTAGAAGTCCGTGCCCATCCGGAGTCTCTCGAGCCCGTCGGGCACCAGATTCAGGTAGAGCTCACCCTTGAGACCGTGCGCCTTGCCGAGGACGCCACAGGCCCACAAGCTTCGCATGGTCATGATCCACGGCGCCCCGTGTGCGGCGCTCGATCGAGACACCGCACCTCAGCCTCGGTGCGTGCGCTAATCGATGATCTCCACGATGGCACGCTTGCCGTCGCGGACGGCCGAGGCCTTGACGATGGTGCGCAGCGCCCTGGCGATGCGGCCCTGCTTGCCGATGACCTTGCCGACATCGTCTTTCGCCACTGAGAGCTCCAACACGACGGTGGTGTCGGTTTCCGTAGCTACCACGTGGACCTCGTCTGGACTGTCGACCAGCGACTTGGCCAGATACTCGAGCAGGTCCTTCAGCATCCCACTACTCCCTCCGTCGTCCACGCGAAGACCTCTTACTTGTCGATGCCCTTGATGGAGAGCAGTTTCTTGACCGTCCGTGACGGCTGCGCGCCCTCACCCAGCCACTTCTTGGCCTTGTCCGCATCGATCTCGATGAGCGATGGGTTCATCTGCGGGTTGTACTGGCCGATGGTCTCGATAGCGCGACCGTCACGCCGTGCGCGGGAATCCACGACGACGATCCGGTAGATCGGGTTCTTGGTGCTCCCTACGCGGGTCAATCTCATTCGCACTGCCAACTGGTGTCACCCCCTCAGGGTACTAAAACGACGCGCTGCGACCGAAAGGGTCGCAACGGTCCGTGAACCTTATGCGACCCGAGTGCGGGCCGCAACAGGCGGCATTGTGGGGTACCGCCGCACAGCACCTTAGCGATGCGGCGCGGGTTAGTCTACCCGCTCATGCCGGGTAGGCGAAACCCCTTCATCTTGCCGCTCGAGAACATCTTGAGCATCTTCTGCATCTCACGGTACTGCTTGAGGAGGCTGTTGACGTCCTGGACTGACGTGCCGCTCCCCGCCGCGATGCGGCGGCGGCGACTCCCGTCGATGATGTCGGGGTGCCGGCGCTCCTGCCGCGTCATGCTGAAGACCATCGCTTCGATGCGGTCGAGCTGTTTGTCGTCGACCTGCACGTTCTTCAGCTCCTTCATGCCCGGCATGCCCGGCAGCATCCCGAGGATGCTGGAGAGAGAGCCCATCTTGCGCACCTGTTTGAGCTGATCGAGGAAGTCCTCGAACGTGAACTCCGCCCGGCGGAGCTTCGCTTCCATCTCCGCCGCCTGCTTCTCATCCAGCGACTCTTCCGCCCTCTCGATGAGGCTGAGCACATCGCCCATGCCGAGAATGCGGCTGGCCATGCGGTCCGGATGGAAGACGTCGAAGTCGTCGAGCTTCTCGCCCGTGCTGGCGAACTTGATGGGCTTGCCGGTGACGGCACGGACGCTGAGGGCCGCGCCGCCGCGGGCGTCGCCGTCCAGCTTGGTGAGCACGACGCCGTCGAGGTCGACGTGCCCCCTGAAGGCTTCGGCGGCGTTGACGGCGTCCTGGCCGGTCATCGAATCGACGACCAGCAGCACGTTGTGCGGCTTCACGGCGTCGCGGATGTTGACGAGCTCGGCCATGAGCTCCTCGTCGACGTGCAGACGGCCGGCGGTGTCGATGATGGCCACGTCGCCGTGCTGGCGCGCGTAGGCGACGCCGTCGCGCGCGATGTCGACCGGGTCCACGTCGGCGCCGGGCGCGTAGATGGGCACGCCGACGCGTCCGGCAAGCGTCTGCAGCTGGTCGATCGCCGCCGGCCGGTACACGTCGGCGGCGATGAGGACCGGCGACTTGCCGTCCTTCTTGAGCAGCTTGGCGAGTTTGGCGCAGGTGGTGGTCTTGCCGGAGCCCTGCAGACCGGCCAGCAGCACGATCGTCGGAGGGTGGCCGCTGAAGGCGAGCTTGGAGTCGCCACTGCCCATGAGCGCGACCAGCTCCTCGTTGACGATCTTCACGACCTGCTGGGCGGGCGTGAGGCTCTCCATCACCTCGGAGCCAAGTGCGCGCTCCTTGACGTGCGCGACGAACTCGCGCACCACCTTGAAGTTGACGTCGGCCTCGAGCAAGGCGAGGCGGATCTCGCGCATCGCCGCGTCGATGTCCTCGGTGGTCAGCTTGCCGTGGCCCTTGAGGCTCTGCATCACGCCCTGAAGGCGGTCGGTGAGTGCGTCGAACATCAGCGTCTCCGGTCGTGTGGCGGGACAGTCATGGTAGCACGCGGAGGATCACGCGAGATCGAGCGCGTCGTCGTCCGTGAACTCGCGCGTCACGAGGCGCAGCGTGGTCAGCGGCAGCGTCACCGGCCCGCAGGCGGCGTGTCGTCGCCGTCGGCGCCGAAGATCGCCCGCGCGAAGACGTCCGGCTCGAAGGGCCGCAGATCCTCGAGCTGCTCGCCGACGCCGATGAGCTTGATGGGGATGCCCAGGCTCTCGTGGATCGCGACCACGATGCCGCCCTTGGCGGTCCCGTCGAGCTTGGTGAGCACGATGCCGCTGACGTCGACGGCCTGCTTGAACTCCTGCGCCTGGCGCAGGCCGTTCTGGCCGGTCGTGGCGTCGAGCACGAGCAGCGTCTCGTGCGGGGCGCCGGGGAGCTGCTTCTCGATCACGCGGCGCACCTTCTCGAGCTCGCGCATGAGGTTGACCTGGGTGTGCAGGCGGCCGGCGGTGTCGATGAGGACGACGTCGGCCCCGCGCGAGCGCGCGGCGGCCACGCCGTCGTACACCACAGCGGCGGGGTCGCCGCCCTCGGCCTGTTTCACGATCTCGCAGTCGACGCGCCGCGCCCACTCGCTCAACTGCTCGACGGCGGCGGCCCGGAACGTGTCGCCGGCCACCATGAGCGGCGTCTTCCCCATCTCCTTGAGGCGCCAGGCGATCTTGCCGATGGTGGTCGTCTTGCCCGTGCCGTTGACGCCCACCATGAGGATGACCGCCGGCCGCTGCGAGACGTCGATGCGCTGGAGCTCTGGATCCTCCGGCTGCAGGATCTCGGCGACCACGTCGGCCAGTTCGTTCTGAAACGGCTCGCGCGCCTCGATCTTCTTGGCCGTGCACCGCTGCTCGAGCTCGTCGACGATCTTGATGGTGCCGTCGACGCCCACGTCGGCGGCGATCAGCATCTCCTCGGTCTGTTCGTAGAGCCGCCGGTCCACGCCCACGTACACGGCGCTCTTGAGCCCGTCGACCACGACGCCGCGCGCCTTGCCGAGGTTTCGGCGCAGGCGGCCGAAGAGGCCCCTGCGCTCCTGCGCTTCTTCTTCCAGCACCGCCGTCGGCACGTCCGCCTCGGCGACGCCCTTGAACACCTCGTGCCACTCCACTCTGCGTCAGTCTCCCGTCCGCGGCCGCCGCCCGGCGGCCGTCCGTATCATGCCGGCGAAGCGCCCTGGCCCTTCTGCTCCCTGGCGCGCTCCTCGCGCTCGATCTCCTCCTCGGCCATCCGCGCGCTGACGACCTGCGACGCGCCGTCCTGCCCCATCGTGACCCCGTACAGCACGTCGGCCGCTTCCATGGTCCGCTTCTGATGCGTGATGATCACGAACTGCGTGCGTTCGCGGTAGTCGCGGAGCAGTTGCACCAGCCGGCCGATATTGACGTCGTCCAGAGCAGCCTCGATCTCGTCGAGGACGTAGAACGGGCACGGGCGCGCGAGCACGAGCGCCATGAGGAATGCGATCGCCACGAGCGCGCGCTCCCCGCCGGAGAGAAGCTGCAGCCGCTTGCCGAGCTTCTTGGCCGGCTTCACTTCGACCGCGACTCCTCCCTGCGGGTGGTCCTCGTCCGGATCCACCAGCTTGAGCATGCCCCGCCCGCCGGGGAACAGCACCGCCACCATGTGGCTGAACTGCTCCTGTACGGCGTCGAAGGTGGCGGCGAACTCCGCGTCCACCTGCGCCGTGAGCTCCTTGATGAGCGCTTCGAGGTCGTCGATCGACTTCTCCAGGTCGCGCCGCTGCTCGCGCAAGAAGGCGGCGCGCTCCGAAAGCTCCGCGCACTCAGCCTCGGCCAGCGGGTTGACCGGCCCGATGCGCTCACGGCGGCGCGTGAGCGCAAGGGCGCGCTCCCTCAGTTCGGCCTCCTCGGCGTCGTCGGCCGGCGGTGCGAATCCGGCCTGATCGAGCTGCTCGCTGACCTCGTCGAGGCTGGCGACGAGCTCCGCGCGGCGGTCTTCGAGGCGGGCCAGCGCCACCTGTACGCCCGTGCGCCGCTCACCGGCGGCCTCCAGGTCGCGCCGCAGCTGCGATTCCTGGTCCGCCAGCCGGCGCAGCTCGCCCCGCTCCAGGTCGGCACCTGCTTCCTCGCCGGTGTCCAGCTGGGCGATGAGGCGCGTGGCGTGCGCCCGCAGGGCGCCGGTCCGCGTCTGCAGGCCGGCGCACGCGTCGCGGGCGCCGGGGATGTCCGCCAGCCGCCGGTCGAGCTCCTCGAGACGCTCCCGGTCGGCTGTCGCCCGGCGCCGCGCGGCATCCCGTCGCTCGGACGCGCGCTCGGCGGCCGCGCGACGTTCCTCGATCTCGACCCGACACCGGGTCACGAGCGCGAGCGAGCTCGCGTGGGCCGCTTCCGCCTCACGAAGCGCGGCCTCGGCACCGGCCGCCGCGGGGCGCAGTTGCTCCACCTGGAGCAGCGCGCGCGCCGCCGCGGCGTCGGCGGTCTCCTTGCCGGCCGCGGCTTCGGCCAGCTCCGCGGCCATCGCCTCGACGGCACGCTGATCACGCTGCACGTGGTCGTCGAGGTCGCGCCGTCGCGCACGCACCTGGGCGAGCGACCGCTCCGCGGTCTCGGCGGCCATACGCGCCTCGCGCTCGGCCGCAGCCGCCGCGTCCCCGGCCTCCCGCGCCGCGGATTCACGCCCGCCGGCGAGCGTGACGGCGGCCTCCTCGCGGACCTCACGAGAGGAGACCGCGTCCAGCTTCTCTCCCAACCGCTCGAGCAACGCGCGCCGTTCGAGCAGCAGGGCCGCCGGAACGCCGCTGGCAAGACCCATCTGCCCCTCCGCAGGACGGTAGAACGCGCCCTCGCGAGTGACGGCCAGGCCGGTGAACTCGGCCGGGACGGCGCGCAGGTCGTCGACG
This sequence comes from uncultured Thermoleophilia bacterium, assembly GCA_963695395.1. Classification (GTDB taxonomy): domain Bacteria; phylum Actinomycetota; class Thermoleophilia; order UBA2241; family UBA2241; genus CAIXSE01. The sequence continues at coordinate 96,418 of CAVOGK010000024.1, forward strand.
ATGACGACGTCGGCCAGTGCGCCCTCCAGGCCTTCGTGTTCTCCGAAGCTCACCTTGTCGGCGAGCGGCGCGGCGCCCGGAAAGCCGACCGACGGACGCCGCCGACCGGGGACGACGAGGCGGACGAGCCCGATCCCGGCGTGCTTGAGCGCCTCCAGCAGCGACCAGTGATCGACCACCTCGGGCACGGCAAGCGCCCCGGAGAGCTGCGCCAGCGCCGCCGCAAGCGCGCGCTCGTAGCCGGGTTCGCACGTGACGCTGCCGGCGAGAGACACCGTGCCGGGGAACTCGCCGGCCACCTGGAGCACCTCGCCGCCGACGTCTTCGATGTCGCGAAGCGCGGCGCGCAGGTGATCGGCCTCGGCCTCGAGGGCGCGCCGCTCGAGGAGCGTCGTGCGGTGGGCGTCGTCGACCTCCCTCGCGTGGCGCGACGCCTCGACGACCGCGGCGGCCGCCGCTTCTGCCGCGGACCCGGCGGCGCGAAGGGCGTCGCGAGACGCCGCCTCCGCGCTGACGGCATCGCGCTCCTCGCCGGCCTTCGTCCCCACCTCGGCGGTGAGCGCCGCGTGCTGCGCCTTGAGGCGTTCCTGCTCGCCGGTGAGCGCGTCTCGGCGGCGCTCCAGGCGCGCCGCCGTCGCCAGCGCGGTCTCGCGCTCGACGGCCAGACGCTCGAGCGCCCCCCGGCGCTCCATCAGCGCCTCCCTGGCGGCCTCCAGCTGGGCCGAGACGCCGGCGTGCGCGGTCTCGGCCGACTCGAGCTCGACGGTCAGCCGGCTCTCCTCTTGCGGCCAGGTGTCGTCGTCGTGTTCCTCCGGGCGGCCCGCCAGCTCGGAGACGAGGCGCTCGCGCTCAGCTCTGGCGGCACGCTCCACCTCATCGAGGAGGTTCTGGCGCTGCTCGGCGAGGCGGCGCACGCTCTCGAGCCGACCGTCGAGCACACGCGCGCGCAGGAGGCGCCTGGCGCCCCGCTCGCGCTCCGCCAGCTTCTTGGCGAAGGCCTCCTCCTCACTCATCCTCGCCGCGGCGACGCGCGTGAGCCCGTCATCGGCTTTCGCCCGCTCGGCGTCGATCTCAGCGAGCTCCACGCGACGCCCCTGGAGATCCGCGTCGACGACCAGGAGGTCGCCGGACAGAAGCCGGCCCTTGGTCTCGGCGATCTCGGTCTCCACAGTGCGCAGCTGTTCCGCCGCGGTCGCCTGCCGGCGCAGCGGCGTGAGCTGCGAGCCCACCTCCCGCTCGAGCAGCTGGGCGCGCTCCAGGTTGCGGCGCACCTCGCGCAGCTTGAGCTCGGCGCGCTCGCGGCGGCGCTTGTACGCACCCAGTCCCGCCGCTTCCTCGATCTGGCTCCGCCGGTCCTCTGGTTTGCCGGCGAGGAACGACTCGACCTTGCCCTGGCCGATGATCGAGTGCAGTTCCTTGCCGAGACCCACCTGCGCGAGAAGCTCCACGATGTCTGTCAGGCGGCAGGTCGACTGGTTGATGGAGTAGTGCGACGAGCCGTCGCGCGCAACGCGCCGCATGACGCTCACCTCGGGGGTGGGCAGCGGGAGGGCGCCGTCGGCGTTGTCGAACGTCAGCTCCACCTCGGCGGCGCCGCTGGCTCTGCGGCCGTCACTGCCGGCGAAGATCACGTCCTGCATCGACGAGCCGCGCACCGTGCTCGGGCTCTGCTCGCCGAGCGCCCAGATCACGGCGTCGGCCAGATTGCTCTTGCCGCTGCCGTTGGGGCCGATGATGACGCCGACGCCGGGCTCGAAGAGCAGCTCGGTCTGTTTGGGGAACGATTTGAAGCCCTTGAGGCGCACCGCCCTGAGATACACCTCAGACGACCTCGGTGGCGTCGTTCGCGCCGGTCTTCGCGGCTTGGCCGGCGCCGGCCTCCGCGGCTTCGCCCAGGCCGGTCTCCCCGGCTTGGCCGGAGCCGGCCTTCTCCTCCGCCTGCGGCCGCCGCGAGCGACTGCCCCGGAGGCGCGCCCTGCGGGCGGAGCGCCGGGCCCGCGTCTGCAGCTCGTGCAACGCCTCGGCGGCAGCCTCCTGCTCGGCGCGCTTCTTGCTCGTGCCGCATCCGTGACCGAGGGACGTGCCGTCGACGACGGCTTCGATCTCGAACTCGCGGCTGTGTGGCGGCCCGCTGAACCCAAGGACCTTGTAGGCGACCGACTGCCCGCTGCGGGCCAGGTACTCCTGCAGCTCGGTCTTGTGGTCGATGTAGCTGCTCTCGGCGAAGACGATGTGCTCATCGAAGACCTCGATCACGGCCGGCCGGACGGCCTCGTAGCCGAAGGTCACGTAGACTGCGCCGATGAGCGACTCGGTGAGGTCGGCGAGGACGTTCTGGTTGCTCTGCAGCAGCGTGGCGTCGCTCCCGTCACCGGACCCGCCGTGCTCCCGGAGCATCTGGCCGAGGCCCAGCTTGCCGGCGACCCGGGCACAGGTGGCGCGACTGACGATGTACGCCCGCAGTCGCGCCAGATGCCCCTCGGCGAAGTCGGGGAAGCGGCGATACAGCTCGGTGGTGATGCACAGGCTGAGGACGCTGTCACCGAGGAACTCCAGCCGCTCGTATGACTGCACGCGGTCCGGCGCCCAGGAGGTGTGCGTGAACACCTGGCGCATGGTCGCCTGGTCCAGCTGCTGCGCGAGCGCGAGAAGTCGATGAGTCACGGAGACGGCTCCACGACGACGAGGGGACGCCTCCTGCTTGCAGGAGACACCCCCTCGTCGTCCCCCTGGGGGATCGGCGCGGCTAGGCGTCGTCCCGCGTCATGACGAAGTCGACCGCATCGCCGACCGTCTTGATCTGGGCGGCCTCTTCGTCGCTGATCTTGATGCCGAACTTCTCTTCCATGGTCATGACGAGCTCGACCAGGTCGAGGGAGTCCGTCTCCAGATCCTCCTGGAAACGGGCATCCATGGTGACTTTGTCTTCGTCGACGCTCAGGGTCTCGACGAGGATCCCCTTCACGTGCTCGAACACCTCTTCACGGGTCATCTAGCGAACCTCCGGGCGAGTTTGGGAGAGTCTACACCGCCGTGCCCGCCGTCCCAAGCTCGCGGGCGATGGTCGGAAGCAGATCACTGACGGCGCCGCGACGGCCCATGCGGACCGCCTGGGCGATTCCTCTGGCGCGTGAGTTGCCGTGCGCGATCACGACGGGTGCGTTCATGCCGACCAGCAGCGCGCCGCCGAACTCCTCCGGATTGAGGGCGTCCTTGAGGACCATGAGCTCCTTCTGCAGGAGCAGCCCCCCGACCTTCGTGAGCGGATTGACCATGATGGTGGCGCGCAGGGCGCCGAGGATGGCCTTGGCCGACCCCTCGATCGTCTTGAGCGCGACGTTGCCGGTGAAGCCGTCGGTGACGACGACGTCGACGAGCCGGTTCATGATGTCGCGGCCCTCGATGTTGCCGTAGAAGTGCGCGATGCGCTCATCGGCGGCGATGAGCTGGTGCGCCTCGATGACATCTGGGGTGCCTTTGCTGGGCTCTTCCCCGATGCTCAGCAGGCCGATGCTCGGCTCGGCGATGCCCATGACCTCGCGGGCGAACGCCTGTCCCATGATCGCGAACTGACGCAGGAACTCGGCGCGCACCTCGGCGTTGGCGCCGACGTCGAGAAAGGCGATCGGCGCCGGCATGGCCGGCATGATCGTGGCGATGGCCGGCCGCTTCACGCCGGGCGTCCGGCGCACGTAGAGGACGCTGGCGGCGACGACGGCTCCCGTGTTGCCGGCGCTCACGAACGCGTCGGCCTCGCCGGCGTGCACCATCTTGAGGCCGACGACGATGCTGGAGCCGGTCTTGGCGCGAGCCGCGGTCGCCGGCTCCTCGTCGTAGCCGATCACGTCGGGGGCGTGAACGACGCTGACGTTCCGCGCGTCCGCCGGCAGCAGGGCGCGCACGCGCGGCTCGTTGCCGACGAGGATCACGTGCAACTGGGGCCCGGAGGCCTCGAGCGCGCCGCGTACGATCTCGTCCGGGGCGTTGTCGCCGCCGGCCGCGTCGACCACGATGCGCACGACGCGGTCGTCGGTGAGCGCGGTCCAGGAGGCCGTGACCGCATGCGGCGACGTGTAGGGACGGCGCTTCGGGCGGCTCATGCCTGCAGGTCGCGTACCAGGCGGTCGACGTCGACCGCCTGGTCGATGAGCTCGGCGATGAGATCGATCTTCGTGCGTTCTTTGACGCGCAGGCGCCCGAACAGCCGGCGCATTCCGTCCGCGGCGGAGACGGTGTCGCTCTCGACCGACACGAGCGGGACGCCGCGTTCCTCCGCCCGTTCGATCACGGCGGGGCTGGGCACGTAGTTGCCGGTCAGCACCACGGCGACCGTGGGCGTGTCGAGCGCGGCGAGCACGATCTCGGCCCGGTCGCCGCCGACGATGACGACCTTGTTGGGCGTGAGCTGAAAGTAGCGGAGCGCGTGCTCGGAACTCATCGCTCCGATCATGTACGTCTCGACCAGGCCTTCACCGAAACGCTCGCCACAGACGTAGGTGCCGTCCAGGGCCTCGACGATCTCGGCCACGGAGACGGCCGAGAGCATGGCGCTGGAGACCAGGGCGCCGTAGCTGGCGATATCGCTCTGGGCGAGGAAGCGCGTGTACTCGTCGCGCACGAGGGGCAGACGCGATTCCGGGACCATGTTGAAGAGGACGCCCAGCAGGTGCTGCTTGAGGGCGTCCTTGACGTAGATGATGTCGTCGAGCAGCCGAGCGCCTGCGAACTTGGCGACGAGCAGCGTGCCGAGGTCGAGCTCGGCGACGACCTCGGCGCCGCTGGTGCGCAAGAAGCGGCCCTGCCAGATCTCGCCGAGACCCTCGCAGACGACGACGTCCTTGCCGGCGCGGATGCGCTGGTAGGCGTGCGTGACGCGGCTCATGGCGTCGACCTCGTTGCCGCTGAGCACATCGTGCAGCGCGTCCTCGTCGAGGACGACCGGGCAGATGTCGGTGAGAGCGTCGTCGAGGCCGAGCACACCCGCGACGAACTCGGCGTCCTCGTCGAGCAGGACGCCGTCGGCGTGCGCCGCCAGCGTTCCTACCGGCTTGAAGTAGCCTGCATCCAGGCCGCGCTTGCGCAGGGCCAGGCAGAGGCCGACGGCGATGGTCGTCTTACCGCCGCTGCCCTGGGTGGAGGCGATGTAGAGCGATCTCAGCACCGCTCAAGAGCGCTCCGTGCATTTCGCGGCTCCACGGGCATCAGTCAGCGTCGAGGACGATGACCTCTCGGCCCTTGTAGGTGCCGCACTTGGTGCAGGCGCGATGCGGGAGCTTGGGGCTCTTGCACTGCGGACAGACGCTGGCGGTGTCGACGACGAGCTTCTGCTGCGACCGACGCTGGTCGCGGCGCCGCTGAGAGGTCTTCTTCTTGGGTACGGGCATGGAGTCTCCTCAGGTGAACCAGACACGGAACTGTACCATACGGCCGCCGCTCACGCTTCCTCGTGCTCATGGGCGGGGTCGGCGTTGAAGTCGGCGCCGCAGACGGGGCACAGCCCGCGGCAGTCGTCACGGCAGAGCAGTTTCTGAGGCAGAGCCTCGGCGATGATGTCGCGGACCCAGCGCTCGAGGTCGACCTGGTGTGAGGCGACGTAGGGTTCGTCTTCGTCGTCCGTCTCTGAATCGCCGTGACGGACGTACTCGACGCCTCTCGCCTCCACGTCGAGATCGGCGTCCGCCAGGCAGCGCTGACACGGGCCGAGCACCCGGGTATCGACGGCCAGGGAGAGCGTCAGGTTGTCGCCGACGCGCGCCGCGGTGAGGTCCGCCTCGACCACGTCGTCGAGCACCCGGTACTCGAGGCCACCGTACTGAAACGGTGCGACCTCGACCGGCAGCACACGCCAGGCTTCGCTGGAGTCGCCGAAACGCAGTGAGTGTAGGTCGAATCTCCGCATGACCGGTCCGCCGGAGCGGGCGACGCCGTCAGCTCACGGCTGCAGATCGTCGTCCGCGCCGCGGCCCTGGAGACGCTCGCGGCCGCGGCGTACCGCGGCGATGAACTTGTCGAGGTTCATCTCGAGATTGCCCAGGACCTCGTCGGCATAGTCCTCGGCGCCCAGCCGGATCTCACGCTCGCGCTCGCGTGCGTCCTCCATGACCTGCTGCGCGTTCTTCTCGGCGAGGCGCACGACCTCGGTCTCGGAGGCGAGTCTCTCGGCGCGGTCCTGAGCCTCGGCCAGCACGCGCTCGGCCTCCTGCTTGGCCTCGGAGAGCATCTCCTGGCGCTCCTTGACGATCCAGCGCGCCTGCTTGATCTCCTCGGGGATGGTCGAGCGCATCTGGTCGAGGATGTCGTAGATCTCTTCGCGGTCGATCATGACGCTGTCCGTGAGCGGCACCGATCGGGCGTTGTGGATGATGTCATCCAGTTTGTCGATGAGAACGAGCACGTCCATACTCAGCACCCTCCTTGGGTGGCCTTACCTGCGAGGCGGATAGATTTCCGCCAGGCGGCGGGCGACGGCCGGAGGCACCAGGTCTGTGACGGAGCCTCCGAACGCGGCTATCTCTCTGACACCGCTCGAGCTCAGGAAGCTGTGCTCGGGCGAGGCCATCATGAAGACTGTTTCGATGTCGGGCGCCAGCTTCCTATTGAGCTGAGCCATGGCGAACTCATACTCGAAGTCGGAGATGGCGCGCAACCCCTTGAGGATGACGTGCGCGTCCCACCTGCGGGCGAACTCCACGACGAGCTCGTTGAACCTGTCGACGACGATGTTGTCGTGACCGGCGAGGGCCTCCCGGAGAAACGCCTCGCGCTCGTCGGGGGTGAACAGCGGCGCTTTGCGCTGCGGAACGTCGATGAGGCCGACGACGACGCGGCCGAACTTGGTGGCGCCGCGCGTGATGATGTCGATGTGGCCGACGGTGACAGGGTCGAACGTGCCCGGGCAGATGGCGGTCACATTGCTGGGCATCAGTCCGCCTCTCCAGGATGCTCACGCACGTCGAGTCGCTCAATAGGACCGTGCACTTCGTGGCACGGACATGTCTGCTGCTTCTCCTTCTGCCTGCGGCTCGGCGCCGGCCACAAGGAACGTGACCCGCGTGTCGCCGTAGCGCTTCTCCCGCACGACGGTCCAGGGCAGCCCGGCCGGCGTGGCGGCGGCGGACTCGATGACCAGCACTGCCCCGGGGACGAGCACCCGCCCCAGCAGCCTCGCAAGGGCGGGACGGACCTGCTCGTACACGTCGTACGGCGGGTCCGCAAACACGAGAGTATACCGTGCGCCGCGGCGGGCGTCAGCCGCCAGCGCCCGCCGCACGTCTCCCGCTACGACGGCGCCGGTCGCGTCCGGACCGCCGCCGCGCCCTACCGTGACGCCGAGCCGCACGAGATTCGCGCGCAGGGAGCGCACCGCCGAAGGCGCCGACTCGACGAACGTGCAACGGTCGGCGCCGCGGGAGAGCGCCTCGATCCCGAGCGCGCCGCTGCCCGCGAAGAGGTCGAGGGCGACGTGGCCGGCCAGCGGTCCCGGCGCGACCTCGCCGGCCGGCGACAGGGCGGCCGCCGTGCGGTCGCGGACCTCCGGCAGCGCGAGCAGGACGTCGAACATCGCCTCGCGAACCTTGTCCGAGGTCGGACGCGTGCCGCGTCCCGGCGGAGCCGTCAGCGGCCTGCCGCGCCAGCTCCCTCCGACGACCCTCATGGCCGGTCTCCCGGCGCCGGGTCCGCTCCCCAGCGTCCGCAACGGCTCGCGATGCTCACGGTGACTCCCCTCCGAACACCGCCGTGCTCCTCATCGCCATCCCTATCGCCCCGCGGGTCGGGGCATGGCGGCGCGACGTCAATCTTCCCGGCCGAGGACGATCGGCCGCGGCGCAGGCTTCTCGTCCCCGACGCTGAACGCCTGCTCGAGCACGATGCCGGCCTCCCGGCGCCGCGCCGGGTCCCGCGAGAACACGGCCGCCAGCGGCTCACCCGCGTCCACCGCGTCGCCCACCGAGCGCTCGAGCACGACTCCCGCCGCCGGGTCGACCGTGTCGTCCACGGTACGGCGGCCCGCGCCGGAGAGCTGAGCCGCGCGGCCCACGGCCAGGGCGTCGATCCCCGTGACGAACCCCGCCCGCGACGCCCGGACCTCGTGCCCGGCGAGGCGGTGGAACTCGCCTGGCTGCCAGCGACCGCCCTGGACGTAGCACCAGCGCTCGAAGTGCTCCGCGGCGCGGCCGTCGTCCAGCGCCGCCTCCGCTCTCGCGCGAGCCTCTTCACCGTCGATGCCGAGGTCCGAGAGCGGCAGCAGCTCGGCAGCCAGCTCAAGCGTGACCTCGCGCACGTCGCGAGGGCCCTCCCCACGCAGCACCTGCCACGCCTCCTCGACCTCCAGCCGGTTGCCCACGGTGCGTCCCAGCGGCGCGTCCATGGCCGTGTAGAGACAGGTCGTCGGGCGCTCGTAGGACCGCCCGACGCGGCGGCAGAGGCGGCCGATCTCCCGCGCATGCTCCAGATCGGCCGCAAACGCGCCACGGCCCACCTTGAGGTCGAGGACGACGGCCGACGTGCCGCTGGCGACCTTCTTCGCCATGATGCTGGCCGCGATCAGCCCGTCGCACTCGACCGTGCCGGTCACGTCGCGCAGCGCGTACAGCAGCCGGTCGGCGGGCACGATCCTTTCGCTCTGGCTGACCACCGCGACCCCGATACGCTCCAGCTGGCGCAGGAAGTCGCCCTGCGGGAGCTGGATGCGAAAGCCGGGGATGGACTCGAGCTTGTCGAGGGTACCGCCGGTATGCCCGAGCCCGCGCCCGGACATCTTGCCGAAAACGGCGCCGCAGGCGGCGACCAGCGGCGCCAGCACGAGCGTGACCTTGTCGCCGACCCCGCCGCTCGAGTGCTTGTCGAGGACGGGGCGGCGGAGGGCGCTGAGGTCGAGCATCTTGCCGCTGTCGACCATGGCCCGCGCCAGGTGGAGGGTCTCGTCGTCGCTCAGGCCCCGGAGGACCATTGCCATGAGCAGGGCGCTCGCCTGATACGACGGCACCGCGCCGCTCACCACACCCGCGACGAACGCGCGCAGGCGTTCTTCGTCGAGCTCATTACCGTCGCGCTTCCAGGCGATCACGTCGTGCACGAAGTCCATGGTCAACCCCCCTCTCCCGGGTCGTCCAGCAGGTCAGGCCAGCGGGTGACGAGCGCGCCCACGAGCCCGGCGGCGAGCAGCCGCGCGAGACGGCCGCCGGCGGCGAGCACGTCGTCGTGCGAGCCCACCGCGGCCGCGACGTTGGCCACCAGCGCCAGGAGACAGCACTCTACGCCGGACGCGGCGGCGGCGCGAACCTCCGGCGCCGCCGACATGCCGACGACGTCCCCATATCCGCCCAGCCAGGCCACCTCCGCCGGCGTCTCGAACTGCGGGCCGGAGACCGACACGTACGTCGCGGCGCCCGGCACGGCGGCGGAGCCGAACGCCCTCGCGACTCGCGTCGCCTGATCGTCCGTACACACACGCAAGCACTCGGGCGTGTCTCCCTCGGGCGGTCGCTGCAGATCGACGACGCCGGCGCAGACGACGGCCCCGCCGACGGCGACACCGGACCGCAGGGCGCCGCACGAGTTGGTGAGGACGAGCCGCGTCGCGCCGGCGCGCGCCAGCGCCCGCACCGGCGCCTCGAGCTCGGCGTCGGACCAGCCCTCGTAGCGATGCGGACGCCCGCAGGCGAGCGCCAGGCGCAGCTCGCGCCCGTCCGCCACGGGCACGCGCGCCAGCCGCAGCAGGTTCTGGTGGCCGGGCACGGCGCCGGACGGCCACCCGAGGGCCTCGTACGGCAGTTCTTCCACAACGGACGCGCCCTCGGGCAGCGCCCAGAGCCCGGATCCGTACACCGCCGCGGCGTGCGGCCGCCAGGCGGCGACGCGGCGAAGCGCCGCCACCTCCGGACCGGCCATCAGCCGATCGGCCGCCCCGGAAGAGGCGGCTCCTCCCCCGTCAGATGCGCGAAGGCCGTGGCGCCGACGTCCTCCTGGGCGCCGTCGTAGCGTCCCGGCGCGAGCCCGAGCGCCAGCAGTGGCGAGTACTCCCGCGAGTGGTCGGTGCTCTCCGTCGTCGGATCGACGCCGTGGTCGGCGCAGAGCATCATGACGTCCTCGGGGCCCAGCAGCTCCTCCCAGAGCGGGAGAGCGGCGTCGACCGCGGCCAGACCGCCGGCGAACCCATCGACGTCGTTGCGGTGACCCCAGACCTGGTCGAAGTCGACGAGATTGGCGAACAGCAGGCCGTGCTCCATCTCGCGCAGGTGCCGCGTGCAGGCGGCGATGCCGGCGGTGTTGTCGGTGGTGTGGTCGTCCACGTCCACACCGCGCTGGACGAAGATCTCCCCGATCTTGCCGACGCCGATCACCGTGACGCCACGCTCCTGCAGCAGGTCGAGGTACGTCGGTCCGGGCGGCGTCAGCGAGAAATCGCGGCGGCGCGGCGTCCGCGCGTAGACGCCGGACGCGCCGTCGAAGGGGCGCGCGATCACACGCCCCACGGCGTGCGGCCCCTGCAGGATGGCCCGGGCGCTCTCGCACCACGAGTACAGCTCCGGCACGGGCACGACGTCCTCGTGACAGGCGATCTGAAAGACGGAGTCGGCGGACGTGTAGACGATGGGCCGGCCAGTGGCCACGTGCTCGTCGCCGAGCTCCTCGATGACGCCGGTGCCGGAGGCGGGCCGGTTGCACAGCACGCGCCGGCCGATCGCCGCCTCGAAAGGCTCGATCACCTCCGGCGGAAAGCCGTCCGGGTACGTGGGGAACGGGCGCTCGAGCACGACGCCCATCATCTCCCAGTGACCCGTGGTCGTGTCCTTGCCGGCGCCGCGCTCGACGAGCCGGCCGTACGTCGCGTCGGCTCGCGGCGCGCCGAGCGGCAGCCCGACGATCTCCCCCAGTCCGAGACCCGCGAGGTTGGGCAGCGGCACGGCGGTGCGCTCGAGCACGTGCCGCAAGGTGTTCGACCCCTCGTCGCCGTAGGCGGCCGCGTCGGGTAGCGCTCCCGCGCCGCAGCCGTCCAGCACACACACGAACACACGCGTCATGACTCCGTCCGCCGCGACGCCCTGCGGGCCGGCAGCCGCTCACCAGCACTTGGTGCTCTCAGTGGCTCTACTGGCATCAGTCCTCCTCCCCACCTCGCCGCCGGCGCGCCCGCGGGTGCGTCTCGAGAAACACCTCACGGAGGTGCTCGACCGTGACGTGAGTGTACAGCTGCGTCGTGGCCACGTTGGCGTGGCCGAGCATCTCCTGCACGCTGCGCAGGTCGGCGCCGGCGGCCAGGAGGTGCGTGGCGAACGAATGCCGGAAGGTGTGGGCGCTGGCGGCCCCGAGCATGTCGGCGCGCGCCAGCACGCGACGCAGGATGTAGGCGAAACCCTGGCGCGTGAGCGGCGCGCCGCGGGCGTTCAGGATGAGCTCCGGGCGGCGGCGGCCGCGCAGCAGGACCCGCCGCCCGTCGGCGAGGTAGCGGCTCACGGCGGAGGCCGCCGCGCCGCCCATGGGCACGACCCGCTCCTTGTCGCCCTTGCCGACACAGCGCACGAGGCCGCCTTCGAGGTCCACGTCGCCGTCGCGAAGACCCACGAGCTCGCTCACCCGGAGCCCACAGCCGTAGAGCAGCTCGAGCGCGGCGAGATCGCGTTGCCCGAGCGGACCGGCCGCGACGACAGCCGCGAAGACCTCCTCGACCTCTTCGACGGAGAGGACGCGCGGCAGCTTCTGAGCACGCTTGGGAGTACGCAGCAGAGCCGCGGGATCGTCCTGGCGGACGCCCTCCCGTACGAGGTAGGCATAGAAGACGCGAACGGCCGCGGTCCTCCTGGCGACGCTCGACGGGGCGCCGTCGCCGCCCGGACCGGCGAAGTAGGCGCGGACGTCGTCCGCGCCGGCCACGCCGGGTCGCGTGCCCGCCGGGACGAGGAACGCATCGAAGGCGCCCAGGTCGCGCGAGTACGCGGCTACCGTGTTGGGGCTGAGGCCGCGCTCGTAGCGCACGTACTCGAGGAACTCGGCGACCAGGGGGTCGCCCGGAGGCCCGGCCGGGCCGGTGTCTCGCCGCGTGCCCACGCGCCGCCCGGCGGCCGCTACGCGGCCGTGCCTGCGGCGCGCACCAGAGCTGCCGCGATGGCGTAGAGCTCGCGGAGGCGCTGGATGCTCATGCGCTCCTGCGGCGAATGCACGTCCTCGAAGCCCACGCCCAGGGTCAGCGCTGGCAGGCCGCGGGCGTTGAAGACGTTGCCGTCGGAGCCGCCGCCGCCCTCGACACGACGCGGCTCCAGGCCGACGGAGACGACCGCCTCGGCGGCCATGGCCAGCAGCGGGCTGCCGGCCTCGTGACGATAGCCGCGGAAGGCCTCGCGCACGTCGATCTCCACGTCGACGCCGCAGGCCGCGGCCGCGGCCGAGATGGCCTCGACCATGTGCTCCGCCTGTGCCGTCACCTTGTGCGGGTCGCGGCTGCGCGCTTCGCCGCTCACGACGCAGTGCTCGGCGACCACGTTGGCGGCGGTCCCGCCGTTCACGGTACCCACGTTGGCCGTGGTCTCGTCGTCGAGGCGTCCGAGGCGCATCGCCGCGATGGCGCGCGCCGCGGCGACGATCGCGCTTCGTCCGCGCTCGGGCGCGATGCCGGAGTGAGCCGCCACGCCGCGGAACGCGGCGTCGATCCGCTTCTGCGTCGGGGCTCCGGTGATGAGCGTGCCGGGCGCCCCGTCGCTGTCCAGCACGAACATCCGCCGCGACTCGAGCGACCCCAGGTCGAGAGCCTTGGCGCCCAGGAGCCCGGCCTCCTCCCCGGCGGTGAGGACGATCTCAACGTCGCCGGCGGGCGGCTCGGCCGCGAGGTCGCGTGCGAGGAGCAGCAGGACCGCGACCGCCGCCTTGTCGTCGGCCCCAAGGATCGTCTCGCCGTCGGCGCGCACGTAGCCGCCCTCGACCACGACCCGCGGCGGACTCGCGACGGGCACCGTGTCGAGATGCGCGCACAGACCGATGGGCGGGGCCTCCCCGCGCCCCGGGACACTGACGACGAGGTTGCCGCAACCGCAGCCGGTCACGGGGGCGCTGCCGTCCTCGCGGACGCCCAGGCCGAGACTCTCGACGTACTGCTTGACGACATCGGCGATCTCGCGCTCGGCGCCGGTCGGCGAAGCGATGCCGGCCAGCCGCACGAAGAGCTCGAGGAGGTCGCCCTCTACGTCTGAGCGCACACGTCCTCCAGCTCGTCCTCGCGCTCGCTGCGCAGGCGAGCGGCGGCGCCCACGAAGTCGCGGAAGAGCGGCGCCGGCCGCGTGGGCCTCGACTTGAACTCCGGGTGGAACTGGGAGGCGACGAACCACGGATGATCGGAGAGCTCGCAGATCTCGACCAGACGACCGTCCGGCGTGGTCCCGCTCACCACGAGCCCAGCGGCCTCGAGCTGCGGGCGCAGGTCGTTGTTGACCTCGTAGCGATGACGATGCCGCTCCCAGACCTCGTCCTCGTCGTAGGCGATCTGCGCCCTGGTGCCGGGCACGAGCTTGACCTGGGAGGCCCCGAGCCGCATGGTCCCGCCCATGTCCTCCACGTTCTTCTGCTCGGGAAGAAGGTCGATGACGGGGTACGCGGTCTCGGGATCGAACTCGGTGGAGTTGGCGCCGGTCATGTCGCACACGTCGCGCGCGAACTCGGCGACGGCGCACTGCATGCCGAGGCACACCCCGAGGAAGGGGACGTTCTGCTCGCGACAGTAGCGGATCGCGTCGATCTTGCCCTCGATACCGCGCTGGCCGAATCCGCCGGGCACGATCACGCCGTCGACGCCGCCCAGCTTCTCGGTGACGGTCGCGTCGCTGAGCTCCTCCGAGTCGACCCACCGCAGGTCGAGCTTGCGGCCGTGATGGATGGCGGAGTGCTTGAGCGCCTCCCAGACAGAGAGGTACGCCTCGTGCAGCTGGACGTACTTGCCGACCAGGGCGATGGTCACCGGGCGGTCGCAGGCGTCGATGCGCTCGACGAGCGCCTTCCACTCGGTGAGGTCGGGTGGACCGACCTCGAGGCCGAGCATCTTGACCACGAGGTCGTCCAGCTTCTCGCGGTGCATGCGCAGCGGGACACGATAGATGTCGTCGGCGTCGCTGGCCGAGATGACGGCCTCCGGGTCGACGTCGCAGAAGAGGGCGATCTTCTCGCGGATGCCCTGCGAGAGCGGCTCCTCGGAGCGCGCCACGATGATGTCCGGCTGGATACCGATCTCGCGCAGCTCGGCGACCGAGTGCTGCGTCGGCTTGGTCTTGGGCTCGCCGACCACGCCGATGACCGGCACGAGCGTCACGTGGATGTACAGGACGTTCTCGCGGCCGACGTCCTTGCGGAACTGGCGGATGGCCTCCAGGAACGGGAGGCTCTCGATGTCGCCCACGGTACCGCCGACCTCGGTGATGAGGACGTCGACCTCTGTGTTCTTGGCCAGGCGGTGGACGCGGCTCTTGATCTCATTGGTGATGTGCGGGATCACCTGCACCGTGCCGCCGAGGTAGTCACCGCGCCGCTCCTTGGTGATGACGCTGTTGTAGATGCCGCCGGTGGTGACATTGGAGTCGCGCTGGACGAACTCGTCGAGAAAGCGTTCGTAGTGGCCGAGGTCGAGGTCGGCCTCGGCCCCGTCCTCGGTGACGAAGACCTCGCCGTGCTGGAACGGGCTCATGGTGCCCGGGTCGACGTTGATGTACGGGTCGAACTTCTGACTCCCGACCCTGAGCCCGCGCATCTTGAGGAGCCGGCCGACCGACGCCGCCGTGATGCCCTTGCCGAGCCCGCTGACCACGCCGCCGGTGACGAAGATATGCTTGGTCATGCCCCCCCTGCCCTCCTGGTGTCGACCCCGCCGGTCCGTACGCAGCCGTCGTCGAACGCTCCGGTCGCACCCACCAGGAGACGCACCCGGGGCACGGCGGATCTGCAGCAGACGGGCAGGGGATTTTGTGGGGCCGGAGTCATGCCCGTTCGAAGACGACGGGCCGGCACGACGATATGCCCGGCGAGCCCACGGATCACGCGGGCAAGTATACCATCGGGCCCGGCCGCCGCAAGGCGCGCCGGGCCGTTCTCACGCAGCGCCCGACGCCTTGGCGAGGAGGTTCTCCGCGTGGCTGCGGGCGGCCGCGTCATCAGGGGTCGCTCCGAGCATACGGCAGAGCTCGGCGAGCCGCTCGGCGCCGTCGACGCGGCGCACGACCGTCTCGGTCGTGCCCTCGCCGACGTCGCTCTCCTTGGCGATGGCGAACTGCCGGTCCGCGAACGCCGCTACCTGCGGCAGGTGCGTGATACAGAGCACCTGGCGGCGCTCGGCCAGGCGACGGAGCCGCTCTCCGAGCGCCGCCGCGGTCACGCCGCCGATCCCCGTGTCGACCTCGTCGAAGATGAGCGTCTCGACGTCGTCTCCCAGATTGACGAGGCCGCGGATGGCCAGCATGGCTCGCGAGAGCTCCCCGCCCGACGCCGTCTCGCGCAGCGGGCGCGGCGGAACCCCGGGATTGGCGCCGAAGACGAACTCCACGTCGTCGGCGCCCTGCGGCCCGAGCCCAGCCCAGCCGTCGCCGCGTGACGTCAGCTCGATGGCGAAGCTCGCGTGGGGCATGGCGAGACCGCGCAGCTCTTCTTCGATGCGCCCGGCGACAACGGGAGCGAGCCGGCGCCGGGCTTCGCTCAGGCGCCCGGCTGCGGCCACGGCCTGCGCCTGTGCCGCCTCGACCCGCGCGACGAGCGACTCCTCGTCGGCGGCGAACTCCTCGAGCGCACCGAGCCGGCTCCGCGCCTCCTCGAGATACGCGAGCACCTCATCGGCGGAGCCGCCGTACTTGCGCATGAGTCCCTTGAGCTTGTCGTGGCGGAGCTCGAGCGCATCGCGGTGCGCGGCGTCGACGTCCAGCCCGTCGATGTAGTCGCGCAGTGCCGCGGAGAGATCGTCCAGCTCGACGGTGAGGGCGCCGAGCCGCCCCGCCGCCGGCCCCAGGCTCTCGTCGAGCAAGGCCGCCTCGTCGACGAGACGCTGCGCCACGCGCACGCCGTCGAGCGCGGCGCCCTCGGCCTCGCCGGCCAGCAACGCGAGCGCTCCGCCGGTGCGCTCGAGCAGTTTGCCGGCGTGGCGCGCCCGCTCCCGCTCGCGCGCCAGCCGCTCGTCCTCTCCCGGCTCCACGGCGGCAGCTTCGATCTCGCCGACCTGGTAGCGGAGCATGTCGAGCTCGCGCTCGCGGTCACGTCCGGCGCCGCGGAGGTCGTCCAGCTCGCGCGTGAGCGCACGTGCGCTCGCGTACGTTTCTGCGTAGGCCGCCTTGAGCGGCTCGACCTCGTCGGCGACCGCTCCGTCGAGCAGATCCAGCTGACGCTCGAGTTGGAAGAGCCGCGTGTGCTCGAGCTGGCCGTAGAAGGCAAGGCGCCGCCGCAGCGCGTCCTCCACCGCGGCGGCCGAGCTGAGAAGCCCGTCCATGCGCGCCCTCGAGCGCCCACCGCGCGGCAGCTCGCGGGCCACCGCGAGCGTCTCGTCCCCGTTCTCGAAGAGCGCCTGCACCAGAGCCCGGGGAGCGCCCGGGCGCACGAGCTCGTCGCCGCCCTTCTGACCCATCAGCAGGCCGATCGCCTGGGCGAGGAGGGTCTTTCCCGCTCCGGTCTCCCCCGTGATGACGTTGAGGCCCGGCGAGAACTCCAGCCGGGCGCCGGCGATCAGCACGAGGTCGTCGATGCTGAGTTCAGCGAGCATCTCTACGATCGAAGAGCTTCTCCTCGACGTTCTGGTAGAACGACCCCTCGTTCTGCATGAGCAGGTGCGCGAGCTGCGGACCTGCGGAGGCGCGCACCTCGTCGCCGAAGCGAAGCGTGCCCACGGTGTCGCCGTCGACGACCACCTCGGCCTGCTGAAGCGGAGAGACATTTCTCGCCGTGATGACGTGATCGGGCCGCAGGATCAGCGGGCGGACACCCAGCGAGTGTGGAGCGATGAAGTTGAGCACCAGGACGCCCGCGTTCCACTCCACGATGGGCCCTCCGCACGAGAGGCTGTAGGCGGTGGAGCCCGTGGGCGACGCGATGATGAGCCCGTCGCAGAACATGCTGCCCACGGTGACGCCGGCGACCTCATACTCGAGCTGCAGCACGTGCCGCGGCGCGACTCGACTCAGAATGACGTCGTTGACGGCGCTGAACCTCTCGCCGCCCAGATGGACGTCGACGGTGAGCAGGTCGACCACCCGGTGGTCGCCGGCGAGCATGACCTCGAGCCCCGCCTCCCAGCCCTCGCGCGGCAGCGAGGCGAGGAAGCCGACGTTGCCGAAGTTCACGCCCAGCGTGGGCACGTCGCTGCCCAGCAGCCGTCCGAGGCTGCGCAGGATGGTGCCGTCGCCGCCGAACACCAGGCACAGATCGGCGGTGCGCAGGCCGGCCTCGTCGACGGTCTGGTAGCCGAGCGCCTTCGCGGCCGGGTGCTTCGCGGCCTCGTCCTCGGGCATCAGCAGCTCCAGCTCGAGCTTGCCGGCGGCCGCGGCCAGCTGCGCCAGCGCGGCCGTCGTCGCCTCCGAGAGGTAGTGCGTGAGCACGGCGACGCGACGCAGGGGCTCACCCATGCGCGGCCTCCACGGCGCCGTGGACGAGCGCGGAGGCCGGCTGCGGCGCCGGTCGGGCGGTGCGTACATCGCTGAAGAGGATGAAGTACTCCACGTTGCCTTTCGGTCCGGGATGGCCCGAATCACACACGCCGGTCACCACCGAGCCCTTCTCCTGGAGCCACCCAGCCACCTTGTTCAGTACGTCGGTGTGGACGGTGTGGTCCCTGACCACGCCCCCTTTGCCGACGCGCTCGCGGCCGGCCTCGAACTGCGGTTTGACCAGCACGAGCCCGCGGAAGCCCTCGCGCAGGCATTCTAGCACCGGCTCGAGGGCCACCGTCAGGGAGATGAACGACAGGTCGGCGGTGACGAACGACGGGGCGAACGGGAGACGTTCGGAGGTGAGCCGTCGCGCGTTGGTGCGCTCGAGAACGGTCACGCGCTGATCCTCGCGCAGCTTCCAGTCGAGCTGGCCGTAGCCCACGTCGACGGCGATCACTCGGGCGGCGCCTCCCTGCAGCAACCGATCGACGAAGCCACCGGTGGAGCTCCCCAGGTCGAGGACGTCTTCGCCGCTCACGTCCACGCCGAGCCGGGTGAGCGCCGTGTCGAGCTTGTCGCCGCCGCGCGAGACGTAACGGCGTCGCGCGGCGACGTCGGTCACGACCGAATCGCCGACCTGGGTGCCCGGCTTGTCGACCATGCGCCCGTCGACGGAGACTTCTCCGGCGAGGACCGCCGCGCGCGCCTGCGCGCGGGATGCGAAGAGCCCGCGGGCGACGAGCAGCGCATCGAGCCGCTCGCGCATCCCGGCAGCCTACTTGACGCGCGTCAGCGCAGGGCTCTGCGCTCCGGCCGCGAGCGCGACCGCCTGCGGCGTGAGCCCGAGATCGGCGAGGACGCGGTCGCGGTCGCCGTGCGCCACGAAAGCGTCGGGGAGCCCGAAACGAACGACCTCCACGGCGCCGCCGACCGCCTCGAGGACCGCGCTGCCGAAGCCGCCCGGGAGGACGTTCTCCTCCACGGTGACGATCCGGCTGTGGCGCGCCGCCAGCCGCGACAGCAGCTCGACGTCCAGCGGCTTGACGAAGCGTGCGTCCACGAGCGTGGGCGCGGCGCCCTGGGAGGCCAGGATGCCGGCCGCCTCGCGGGCGATGCCGACGCCTGTGCCGATGCCGACGAGGGCGACGTCATGGCCCTCCTGGAGGACGACCCCGCGGCCGACCTCGACCAACTCGAACGCCTCTGGTCGCGTGAACGGCGCCGCCATGCCGCGCGGGTAGCGCAGCGCCGCCGGGCCGTCACACGCGAGCGCCGTCGCGAGCATGCGCTGGAGCTCCTCCTGGCTGGAGGGAGCCATCACCGTCATGCCGGGGATCACGCGCAGGAACGAGAGGTCGAAGGCGCCGTGGTGCGTCGGTCCGTCGTCGCCGACGAGGCCGGCCCTGTCCACGGCGAACACCACCGGCAACTGCTGCAGGCCGATGTCCTGGACCAGCATGTCGAAAGCGCGTTGCAGGAAGGTCGAGTAGATCGCGACGACCGGCCTCATACCGCCGATGGCGAGTCCGGCGGCGAAGACGGCCGCGTGCTCCTCGGCGATGCCGACGTCGTAGAACCGGTCCGGGAAGCGCCGCTCGAACGCCTCGAGGCCGGTACCCTGCGTCATGGCCGCAGTGATGGCCACGATGCGATCGTCGCGCTCGGCGAGCTGCACCAGCGCCTGGCCGAACGCTTCCGTGTAGGTGGTGCCGGCGGCGACCCCAGCCTTGCGCGCCCCGTTGCCGATGTGGAACGGCCCGGTACCGTGGAACGTGTCTGGCCGGGCCTCCGCAGGCTCGTAGCCCTTGCCCTTCACCGTCTTCACGTGCACGACGACGGGGCGCCTCGTGTCGATGGCCTGCCGGATGCTCTCGCGCACGGCGTGCATGTCGTGGCCGTCGACCACGCCGATGTAGGCGAAGCCCAGCTCCTCGAAGAGCATCCCGGGCACGAGCAGGGCTTTCATCGACTCCTTGACGTCCTTGCCCAGCCGGTACGCCTGCCGGCCGATGGCGGGGATCTTGGCGACGCCGTGCTCGATGTCCTCACGGAGCCGGGTCAGCGTGGGATCGAGGCGGATCCGGTTGAGGTAGAGCTGAAGGGCGCCGACGTTGGCGCGGATGGACATCTGGTTGTCGTTGATCACCACGACGAGCGGCGTGCGCAGGTGCCCGGCCTGGTTGAGCGCCTCGAAGGCGACGCCGCCCGTAAGGGCCCCGTCGCCGAGCACGCACACCACGTTGCCGCCGCCGCCGCGGGCGAGACGCTCCGCCTCGACGAGGCCGAGCCCGTACCCGATCGACGTCGACGCGTGACCGGTGCCGATGACGTCGTGCGGCGATTCGGCGCGGTTGGGAAAGCCGGAGAGACCGCCGTACTGGCGGATGGTGCCGAAGCAGTCGCGCCGTCCCGTGAGCAGCTTGTGCGCGTAGCACTGGTGGCCGACGTCCCAGACGATCTTGTCCTTGGGGCTCTGCAGGACGCTGTGCAGAGCCACCGTGAGCTCGACGGTGCCGAGGCTGGCCGCGAGGTGGCCGCCCGTCTCGCTGACGCACGAGAGGATAGCCTCGCGGATCTCATCGGCGAGCAGCGTCAGCTCTGGCTCTGAGAATCGTTGGAGGTCGGAGGGGTCGGAGATCGTGTCCAGATACCGCATCGTCTCCGGAGTATAGCACCGGCCTTTCGGCCGGACCGTCGCCGCGTCAGCGGCGACGGTCGCGGATGAAGCTGGTGACCAAAGCGAGGTCGGAGGCGTCTCCCGGCAGCGCGCCGAGCAGGTCAGAGCACGCTCCTCGGACTCGTCGGCGAGCGCCGCCGCACGCTCCATGCCGAAGCGCGAGACGTAGGTGACCTTGTCCATAGCGCGGTCCTTGCCAACGCTCTTGCCGAGCTCGTGGACGGCGCCCGTCTCGTCGAGGATGTCGTCCACGATCTGGAACAGCAGCCCCAGCTCGCCGGCATAGGCGCGG
The DNA here is from genome assembly GCA_963695395.1 of uncultured Thermoleophilia bacterium. GTDB lineage: Bacteria > Actinomycetota > Thermoleophilia > UBA2241 > UBA2241 > CAIXSE01. Next base: position 116,987 of record CAVOGK010000024.1, read on the forward strand.
TACGGCGTCACGTCGTCCGCACCGCTGAGCAGCGCCCCGCAGACGACGGCGGCCTCAATGAGACGGCCGGTCTTGAGCGTGTGCAGCGTGTGCAGGTCGTCGTCGGCGGCGGCGTTCCCGGCCACGTCCATGTACTGGCCGCCGACCATGCCCTGCACGCCCGTCGCGGCGGCGATCTCCGTGAGCGCCGCCAGCACGGTCCTGGGCTCGCCGGGCTGCCGGACGAGCACGAGGTTGAAGGCCTCGGCGAAGAGACCGTCGCCGGCCAGGATGGCCACGTCCTCGCCGTAGGCGACGTGGCAGGTCGGCCGGCCGCGGCGCAGCGTGTCGTCGTCGATCGCCGGGAGGTCGTCGTGGATGAGCGAGTACGTGTGGATGAGTTCGAGGGCCGCCGCCGTGGGCAGCACGACGGCGGGGTCGGCGCCGCGGCCGCGGGCGGTCGCCAGCGTCAGTACGGGACGGATACGCTTGCCGCCTGCCAGCAGCGAGTAGCGCATGGCCTCCATCAGCCTCGCGGCGCGGCGGTCGACGCCGAAGTCCAGGGACGCCAGGTAGTCCTCCACGAGGACGAGGAGATCGGCCGGGTACGGGCCGGCCGCCGGCCCGGGACTCACGGCAGCCACCTCAGCCGGCGACCCGGCCGAGCAGCTCGAGCAGCCGACCGGCCTCTTCCACCTGCTCGGTGGCGTGCTCCAGCAGCGTCATCTCGACCTCGGCCGAGGGCGAGGCGGCGAGCCGCGGCTCCAGCTCCTCGAGCTGAGCGAGGATCTCCTTGAGGCGCGCGAGCGCCTGCGCGCGAGAGAGCTCCACGGCCGCGGTCTGCTGGAGCGTCAGCCATCGCTTTCCTCCCGGTCGCGGACGACGGCGCCGAGCACGCCGTTGACGAACGCGCCGGCTTCGTCCGTGGAGTATCGCTTGGCGAGGCGCACGGCCTCGTCGATGGCCACTTCCGGCGGCGTGACCTCAGTCTGGATCTCCCAGAGGGCGAGGCGCAGGATGTTGCGCTCGAGCGGGGCCACGCGGTCGAGCGGCCAGCCGGTGGAGTGCGCCTCGAGCACCTCGTCCAGGTCTGCCGTCATCGCGAGCACGCCGCTCACGGCGGCGATGGTGAACTCGTCCGGGCCGTACCCCTCGCGCAGCCGCTGGCCCTCCACGAGCTCGGCCATCGTCAGATCGGTCACGTCGGATTGGTACAGCAAGAAGACCGCGTCGCGACGCGCCTGCTTGCGACTCGGGCCGGCCGTGGCCACGCGCTACGTCTGCTTCCCCCGCCTCAGGCGGGTTCGATGGCGAAGAGTGGCTGGCCGTACTGCACGGTCTCGCCGTTCTCCACGAGGATCTGCCGGACCACGCCGCTCACGTCGGCGGTCAGTTCGTTCATCATCTTCATCATCTCGAGGATGCACAGCGTCTGACCGGCCTCGACGGCATCTCCCTCCTCGACGAAGGGCGGGGTCTGCGGCGAGGGCGAACGGTAGAACGTGGCCACCCACTTGGACTTGACGAGGTGATAGCCGTTCGAGTCGGCGGCGGCAGAGCCAGGTGCCGCAGCCGGCGGCGGCGGCGCCGGCGCCGCCGCAGCCGACTCGACCCCGGCCTTGCGCACGGTGATCTTGATGTCGCCCTCTTCGATCACGACCTCGTCCACCTCGCTGTCCTCGATCATGCCGAGGATGTCCTTGACGCGGTCGGCGCTCTGCTCGAGCAGCGCCGCGCCGGGCTGGGAGCTGAGGAAGCGGTCGTGGACGCCGAAGACGTCCGATTCCGGACCGAGGTGATGCCGTTCGAGGTAGACGCGGGCCGTCTGCGGGAACAGCGCGTAACTCAGGAGGTCCTCCTCGGAGCGCGCGAGGTCGCCGATCTCGGCGCGGTACTGCTCGAGCGTCTCGTCGACGAGGTCGGCCGGACGCACGCCGATCGGCTCTTCGCCCTCGAGAACGCGCGCCAGCACCTCCTGAGACACGGGACCGGGCGCCGCGCCGTACATGCCGCGCAGGTACTGCTTCATCTCGTCGGGCACGATGTGCCAGCGGCGGCCGGACAGGACGTTGAGCACGGCCTGCGTGCCCACGATCTGGCTCATCGGCGTCACGAGCGGCGGAAAGCCGACCTCCGCACGCACGATCGGGATCTCCTCGAGGACCTCGGGCAGCCGGTCGAGCGCGCTCTGCTCGGAGAGCTGGCTCTCGAGGTTGCTGATCATGCCGCCGGGCACCTGGTGCGAGTACACCTGCATGTGCGTGAGTGAGGTGACGCCTCGCTCCCAGCCGCCGTCCTGGCGGACCTTCTCGAAGTACTTGGCCATCTCGAACAGCTTCTCGAGGTCGAGCCCGCTGTCGTAGGGCGTGCCCGTGAGCGCCGAGACGACCATCTCCGTGGCCGGCTGGGAGTTGCCGAAGGCCAGCGGCACGGTCGCTGTGTCGATGACGTCCACGCCGGCCTCGATGGCCTTGAGGTAGGTCATCGGGGCCAGGCCGCCGATGTAGTGGCAGTGGAGCTGGATGGGCACCTTGAGCTCGGCCTTGAGGCGGCCGACGAGCTGCTCGGCGTAGAACGGCGAGAGCAGCGCCGCCATGTCCTTGATGCAGATGGAGTCGGCGCCCATGTCGACGAGCTTGTGGGCGACCTCCACGTAGTGGTCGAGCGAGTGCACCGGAGAGATCGTGTAGACGACGGCGCCCTGGAAGTGCTTGCCGGTCTCCTTGACGGCCGCGGCGGCGGTCTCGAAGTTGCGGATGTCGTTGAGCGCGTCGAAGACGCGGAACACGTCCATGCCGTTCTCCGCCGCCTTGTAGACGAAGCGGCGCACGATGTCGTCGCCGTAGTGCCGATAGCCGACGACGTTCTGGCCGCGCAGCAGCATCTGCAGCGGCGTGCGCGCGACGTGCTTCTTGATGAGGCGGAGACGCTCCCACGGATCCTCGTCGAGGAATCGCAGCGAGGCGTCGAACGTCGCCCCACCCCAGCATTCGAGCGAGTGGAACCCGATGGTGTCCATCAGCTCGAGGACCGGGATCATCTCGTTGGTGTGCATACGCGTGGCCCAGAGCGACTGGTGGCCGTCGCGCAGTGTGGTGTCGGTGATGCCTACCTGGCGCGCTCGCATGTGCTCTCCTGTCCCCCGGCCCTCAGGCGCGTCCGAGGTACTCCCCGCTGCGGGTGTCGACCTTGACCTTCTCGCCCTCCTCGATGAAGAGCGGCACCTGGATGGTGACGCCCGACTCCAGCGTGGCGGGCTTGGTGGCGCCCTGGGCCGTGTTGCCCTGCACCCCCGGATCCGATTGCGTGATGGTGAGCTCGACGAAGTTGGGAGCGGCGACCTCGAACGGCTGGCCGTTGAGGTACATCAGCTCGACTTCCATGTTCTCGACGACCCACGTGAGGGCGTCCTGGGCCATCGCCGGCGATACCGAGACCTGCTCGTAGGTCTCGTTGTCCATGAGGACGACCTCGTCCTCGGTCGAGTACAGGTACGCCACCTTGCGTGACTGCGTGTGCATGCGGTCGAACTTCTCGCCGGCGCGGAAGGTCTTGTCGAGCACCGCGCCGGTGGCGATGTTGCGCACCTTGGTACGCACGAACGCGCCGCCCTTACCGGGCTTCACGTGCTGGAAGTCGACGATCGTGAACGGCTGGCCGTCGATCGCGATGGCCATGCCCGTCTTGAACTGATTGGTGTTGACGACGTCTGCCATGTGGTCCTACTCAGGGGTCGCGGGGGACGGTTCGCACAAGTAGTAGGCCATGATACAGCAAGCCTGCCCGAGTGTGCAGGCGGCGACGCGCCGACCGGGTGCGACCTGCGCCGGCCGGCACCGCGCCAGCCGTCGCCTCAGCCGTGGTGTCAGCCGACGACCTGCAGCTCCTTGGGCGACGTCGTCAGCCGCTCGGCGCCGTCCGGCGTGACGAGGACGGTGTCCTCGATACGCACACCGACGACGCCCTCGACGTAGATGCCCGGCTCGACGGTGCACACCATGCCGGCCTCCAGCCGGTCGCCGCGGGTGCGGCCCAGCCCCGGCGCCTCGTGCACCTCGAGACCGACGCCGTGACCGGTGCCATGCCCGAACCGTTCGGCGAACCCGGCCTCGTCGATGACGGCGCGGGCGGCCGCGTCGACGTCATCGCGGCCATGGGCGCCGGCGCGCACCGCCGCGAGTCCGGCGAGCTGTGCCGCGAGGACGACGTCGTACACGCGGCGCGACTCGCCGTCCGGCTCTCCGGCCGCGTACGTGCGCGTGATGTCGCTGCAGTAGCCGTCGACGCGCGCGCCGGTGTCGATCACCACGAGCTCACCGGCGCGGATGACGCGCTCGCCCGGCAGAGCGTGCGCCTGGGCGCCGTGGTCGCCGGTGGCGACGATGGCGCCGAACGCCTCGCCCTCCGCCCCCAGGCGGTGATACTCGGCCTGCAGGTCCCAGGCCACGTCGCGCTCGCTGCGGCCCACGAGGCCACGCGCCACGACCGAGGCGAGCGCCTCGTCGGTGACCGCGCCGGCGCGGCGCATGACGGCGATCTCGGCCTCGTCCTTGACGGCGCGGAGGAGCGTGACGCTCTGGCGGACGTCCCGGAGCCCGCCGCCGTGCGCCCGGCGCAGCCTGCGGTAGGAGGCATGGCTGAGTTGCGCCGCCTGATACCCAAGGCGGGCGCCCGGCCCCAGGACCTCGGCCGCGGCGGTCACGCTGTGCGCCAGCAGCGGCGTGGACGTCACCTTGCTGAGCTCGAACACGTGCACTTCTTCGTGGACCTGCTCCCAGAAGCGAGAGTCGGTACAGAGCAGCGCGACGTCTTCGCCGATCACCAGCGTGGCGTCTTCGCCGCGAAACCCCGAGAGGTAGCGCACGTCGACGGGGTCGGTCACGAGCACCCCGTCGACCCGAAGCCCCGCCAGGAGGGCACGGAGGCGGTCCAAACGCTGGTTCATGCTTTGGGCCTACCCGCGACCAGCCGGTCCAGCGCTTCGATAGCCTCCACGTACCCGGCCGCGCCCTTGCCGGCGACGCGCACGTCGACCACGTCGGCGATCACGGACGTGTGCCGCCACGCCTCGCGCCGCTCGATGTCCGACAGGTGCACCTCCGCGACCGGCGCGGTGACGAGCTCGAGCGCGTCGTGCAGCGCGTAGCTGTAGTGGGTCCACGCGCCGGGGTTGAGAATCGCGGCGTCCGCCCCGTCGAGCACCAGCTGGTGCACCTTCTCGATGAACTGCCCTTCGTGGTTGGTCTGGAAGCTGCGCACGGTGAAGCCGTGCTTCTCCCCGTGCCTGGCGACGTACGCCTCGAGTTCGGAGAGCGTCATGCTGCCGTAGACCGCAGGGTCCCTTCGGCCCAGCATGTCGAGGTTGACCCCGTGCAGAAGCCACAGGGTCTTCAGCGCTTTCTCAGCCACTCCACGACCTCCAGTTCGAGTGCCGCCGGCACGCGGACGCCGATCACCGGCGAACCGAGGCGTCGCAGCAGCACGTAGCCGACGCCGTCCGGCCCGGCCTTCTTGTCGCGCGGCACGAGCGCGCGGACATCCCGGGCCGAGATGCCGGTCAGCCGTCCGGGCAGTCCCAGACCATCCAGCAGCTCCTGACCTGCCTGTTCGTCGGCCGCCGGCAGCCCGCACAGCTCGCCCGACAGGCGCAACGCGGCGCGCAGTCCGAGGGCGACGGCCTCGCCGTGCGACCAGCGCCGGAACCCCGTGCCCGCCTCGATGGCGTGGCCGATGGTGTGCCCGAAGTTCAGGATCGCGCGCCGCCCGGCCTCACGCTCGTCGCTCTCCACGACCTCGGCCTTGAAGGCGATCGACCCTGCGACGAGTTCCTGGGTCACGGCGCCCGCGGTGAGCGGGGCCTGCGCCAGACGCTGCGCGCGCAGCAGAACGTCGCCGCCGGCGAGCATCCCGTGCTTGGCGACCTCCGCCGCCCCACAGCGCAACTCACGCGCCGGGAGCGTGCCCAGCGTATCCAGGTCGGCCACGACCAGGCTGGGCTGATAGAACGTGCCCACGTAGTTCTTGCCGGCGCGGAAGTCGACGGCCACCTTGCCGCCGACCGACGCGTCGACCTGGGCCAGAAGAGTCGTCGGGATCTGCACGAAGCCCAAGCCGCGCTGGTAGGTCGCAGCGGCGAACCCGGTCAGGTCGCCGATCACGCCGCCGCCCAGCGCCACCAGCGTGTCGCTGCGGCGCAGGCCGCGATCGTAGAGCACGCCATACAGCTCCTCGGCCCTGGCGAGGCTCTTCTCGCGCTCACCCGCCGGGAGGATCACCTGCGAGACGCTGAGCCCGGCGGCCCGGAGGTCGGCGCGCACGGGGTCGAGGTAGAGCGGGGCCACGTTCTCGTCGCAGCAGACCACGACCTGCCCGTCCCCCGTCGCCCGGCGGACCGCCGCTCCCACCTCCGCGAGCACGCCGCGCCCGACGACGATGGGGTACGTCCTGGATGTGGCCCTGACGGTGAGTCGTCTCATCGCGCTCGACCCTCCGCCGCCGGACCCGGCGCGCGGGCCGGCTCCGCAGAGCCCGTCCCGGGGTCTTCCGTCTCCTCAGAGCTCGGATCCGCGACGCTCGCGGCGATCTCGTCGGCTACCGCCGCGGCCGAACGGCCATCGGTGGCGACCGAGCGGGTCGCCACCTCGCGGTAGAGCGGCTCGCGCGCGGCCAGCAGGGTCCTGAACGTCTCCTCCTCGCCGGCCAGCGGTCGCGCGGCAGTACCGGCGGCGGCGACGCGCGACCACAGTACGGAAGCGGGCGCGGTGAGCCACACGACGCGCGCGAGGCGGCGTAGCGCCGCGCGCACCTCGGCGCTCAGCACCGCGCCCCCGCCGAGCGCGAGCACGCACGGACGCTCTTCCGCGTCCGCGATCGCGGCGGTGACGATCTCCGCCTCGAGCGCACGAAAGCCTTGTTCTCCGCGCTCTTCGAAGATCTCGGGAATCGGCCCGGCAGCCGCCACGACGAGCTCGTCGGTGTCGATGAAGGGAAGCGCGAGCGCCGCCGCCAGCTGCCGGCCCACGGCGCTCTTGCCGGCGCCCATGAAGCCGACCAGCGCCACCGCCGGTCGCCGGAGGTCCGCCCCGGTCACGGCCGCGTCAGCGCTCCCGGCTGCGGCGGCGGAAGTCCTCCGCCGCGGCGGCGAGCTCGTCGACCGTGGCGCCGCCGAAGCGGTCCAGCGCCGCGTCCGCCAGGGCGATCGCGACGACCGCCTCGAGCACCACGCCGGCGGCGGGCACGGCGCAGACGTCCGACCGTTCGAACCGCGACTCCACCGCGCGGTGCGTGCCGAGCTCGACGCTGCCCAGAGGCTCACGCAGCGTCGCGATCGGCTTCATCGCCGCGCGGAGCACGATGGTCTCCCCCGTCGAGATGCCGCCTTCGATGCCGCCGGCGTGGTTGCCGGAGCGCACGTAGCCGCGCTCCGCGTCGTACCCCAACGGATCGTGGACCTTGCTGCCGGGCAGGGTAGCCGCCTCGAATCCGAGGCCGAACTCGACGCCCTTGATGGCCGGCACGGAGAGCACCGCGGCGGCCAGCCGCGACTGGAGCCGGCGATCCCCCTGGACGTAGGTGCCGACGCCGGGGGGATACCCGAAGGCCAGAATCTCGACGACCCCGCCGAGCGTGTCTCCGGCCGCCGCCGCCGCGTCGATGGCGGTCATCATGCGGCGTCCCGCTTCGGCGTCGCGGCAGCGCACGGGGTCGGCCTCGACCGTCTCGACGTCGTCCGGCGTCATGCCCGTGTCAGCCTTCTCGGCCCCGATGGCCACGACGTGGCTGGCGACCACACAGCCGAGGGCGACAAGGATCCGTTTGGCGACCGCACCGCACGCGACCTTGGCTGCCGTCTCGCGCGCGCTCGCCCGCTCGATCACGTCGCGGATGTCGTCCAGCCCGTAGAGGAGGGCGCCGCCGAGGTCGGCGTGCCCCGGACGCGGGACGACCACGGCATCCTCGGTGGTCTCGCCAGATGCCGGCGGCTCGACGGCGAGGACGTCTCCCCAGTTCGCGGCATCGCGGTTGGCCACGAACAACGCGATCGGCGCCCCCGTGGTGCGGCCGTGGCGAACGCCGGCCATGATGCGCACGGCATCCTGCTCGATCCTCTGCCTATCGCCGCGCCCGTACCCCCCCTGGCGGCGGCGCAGGTCCGCATCGACGGACGCAGCCTCGAGCGCGACGCCGGCCGGGCAGCCCTCGACGATGGCCGTCAGACCCGACCCGTGAGACTCCCCGGCGGTGAGATAGCGCAGCCTGCTCATGCTTCTACCTTATCCGCGCCGCGCGCGCCCACACAAGGCGGCGGACCGGCGGCGTACGCGCGACGGGGCGGCCCTGAGCCGCCCCGTCTGATCGCGACTCAGCGTGCGATCCCCTACTTCACGACCACCTGACCGGCGTGCAGCGTGAGGGTCTGGTCGCCGTGCATGATGGTGACCGTCTGGGCGTCGGCGTCGATGGCGATCACCTTGATCTCGCCCCACGAGGTCACGAACACGGCGCCGACCTGCTTGTCGGAGTACGTCTTGCCGTCGACCTCGATGGTCACGAGCGCGGTGCCGTTCTGACTGGTCACGCTCAGCACCGTGATGGAGTGAGCCGTGCTGCTGCCGCCGCTGCCGCCGCCAGTGCTGGCGGCGCCGATGGCAAGCACCGCGATGTCGTACGAGACGCCGCTCGACTTCTCCGTGACCCTGACCGACTCGCCCAGGTTGACCGAGAAGGAGGTGTCGCCGTTCTCGAGCTCACCGTCGATGATCTTGAAGGTCACGTCGCTCGACGTGATGCCGCTGACCGTGAACGCAGCCGCGGACCCGCCCGGCACCTTGTCGCCCACCATGACGTTGTAGGACGTGCCGTCCACCTTGACCTTCGCGCCCATCGTGCTCGGCTGCGTCGATCCACTGGGAGTCGGGCTGGGCGTCGTCGCCGTTCCCGGCTGGGGGAACGGGATGAAGGGGTCCTTGCTCGTGAACTTGTCGAGGATCGGCACTTCCTTGGCCGGGTCGACGGCGGCGAGCGCCGCCTCGCCGTCCTCGGAGTAGATGCCTGCCACAGCGGCGTCTCCGCCGGCGGAGGCTGCCGCGCCGGAGCTCCCCGCATCGCTGCTGGCCAGCGCCACGGCGAGGGCCAGCGCCGCGCCTACGAGCAGCGCGATCACCACGTACGTCACTATGCGCCGGTTCTGGCTCACTGCACACCTCCAGCCGTCTCCGTCGCGACTCCTGCCGATGCCTGCCCGCCCCAGAGATACGCGTTGAGGCCGATGGTGACCGTGAGCGGCGGCGAGCCACCGGTCGTGTCCGTCGTCGTAGCGCCCTGGATGGTCAGCTGAGTGACCTGCAGCAACCTGCCGGTCACGCGGAAGCTGGCGTTGCGGAAGGCCACGTACTCCTCCACGCGGTACAGGAAGTCCTCGA
>CAVOGK010000025.1:0-27692 GCA_963695395.1 uncultured Thermoleophilia bacterium
CGCGAGCAGGGCGGCGCTGGCCGCCGTGCACACCACCAGCGTCACCACCCCGCTCTCCGGGCCGAACGCTCCGCCGGTGAGCCACTCCGGACCGGTCAGGGACGAGCGGAGGACGCCGGGGATGGCGAAGCCGCTCACCGGCGTCCCGAACACGCCGCCTTCGACGAAGTTCCAGGCGGCGTGCACGCCGATCGCGAGCCACAGGCGACGCGTGGCGAGATAGCAGGCTCCGAGCAGCACCCCGCCGAAGAGCGCGATCATGACGCCGTCGAAGAGGTCGGCGCTGGGATTGCCGGCATGCTGGAGGCCGAACCATGCCGAGGCGAGGACGAGCGCCAGCCAGCTGCCGAGTCGCTCCTCACTCACGCGCTGGATGATGCCGCGGAAGAGGAGCTCCTCGCGGAACGCGACCGCCGCGGCCGGGGCCGACCACTGCAGCACCACCCACTGGTCGCGGCCGATGATGTCGTAGGCGCCGGCCACGGCGAGAACACCGACGACGACCGCGAACAGGCCCGCTCCCAGAGCAAAGCCGCCGAGGCCCTCGACGAGGCCCCTCCACCCCCCGCCGAGCTCCCGCACCCGACGGCGCTCGGTCAGGCGCACGAACCCCCAGTACAGAAGCAGCGGGACGACGACGATGGCCACCGCCTCCGGCAACCGCGGGTAGCCGATGTCAACGTAGCGTTGCCCCGGCCCGTACAGCAGCGTCGAGACGCGGTCGAACGCGCCGTAGAGCAGGTCGCCCAGCCACGCCGCGACCCAGCGGGCCACCCAGTTGAGGAGGACGAACCCCGCTACCAGCCGGACGATGGGGAACGCGAAGAACTCGCCGAAGGCCGTCTCCGGCAGGCGCTCCGGCCCGGACTCGCAGGACGATTCGGGCGGCACCGGCTCGCCGACGGGCGGCTGAGTCGGTCCTCCGGCAGCGCCCGGCGTCAGCGTCACGCCGGCTTCGCGATCGAGGCCCCGGCAGGATCGTCGACGACGAAGCCGGAGCCCGCGCCGAACGGCCGCACGAGCGACGGCGACCTGTGACTCACACTTCACCCCCGGTCGACGGTGGGTCCCGCGACCACCCCATGGTACGTCCGCACGCGCCACGCGCCGCCGTTCATCGCGGAGCGGCGGGTGGCCTCGCACCCTGACATCTGTTCGGCAGAAGGCTGACCGGGGTACTGTCCCGGGAGCCCGGGCGGACGCCCGGGCTCCCGGGACAGCAGGAGACACCGTATGCACGTCGCCGCCGACGCGCTTGGAGCAGGCTGGCTGGGCGAGACCCGCGCCGCCACGGCGGGCTTCCTCGTCGGGCTGCTCGCCACGTTCCTCTTCGTGCGCATCAACACCCGCCTCATCCGCGCCAAGGTGAGCTGGTGGTTCCATGACATCGAGAGCGAGGGCGGCACGCACGTGCACCACATGGTGATCGGGGTCGTGCTGATGGCGACGGTCGGCATCCTCCTGATCGCCACGGAGCCGGCCGGACTTCTCGCCCAGCTGCTGGCCCTCCTGTTCGGGGCGGGCGTGGCGCTCACGCTCGACGAGTTCGCCCTCATCCTGCACCTCCAGGACGTGTACTGGCGTGAGGAGGGCAGGCTCTCCGTCGACGCCGTGGTGATCGTCGTCTGCGCGGTCTCGCTGATCGTCCTGGGTCTCGACCCGTTTCCCGCGCTCGGCGAGCCTGGGGCGGAGGCGGGGATCGCTCGCGTCACCGTCGCCACCTACATCGTGGTCGTCCTCATACCGGTCGTGATCTGCCTGCTCAAGGGCAAGATCTGGACCGGCGTCGTCGGGGCTTTCTTCGGGATCTTCGCGATCGTCGGTGCGATCCGGGTGGCGCGCCCCAACTCCCCGTGGGCGCGACGGAGGTACGCGACGCGACCAACGCGGCTCGCCAAGGCGAAGCGCCGCGAAGAGCGGCTCAACGCGCACACGATCGCCTGGCGCAACGCGTTCTTCGATCTCATCGCCGGCAAGCCGCACCTGCCGTCGCTGCCGCCGCTCGGACCCTCGGGGGAGCCGGCCGGATCAGCGGCCCGTGAGCCGGCCACGGACCAGGCGCCTGAGAGCTAGATCACCAAGGTCGGCGGCCGGCGGCGGGACGTGCGCTGCTCAGGCGTCGTCGGCCGCGATGACCGCGAGGTCATCGAGGAACCGGCGCTGCGCCGGGACGACCGCCTCCCGCGCCGCCGTCAGGTCGAACCACTGCGCACGGTCGACCTCGGGGAACGCGGCCGTCTTGCCGGAGCGCGGCGGCCACTCGATCTGGAACGTGTTGCTGACGATGGCCGCGGCGTCGCAGTCGTGCTCGACGGCCCACGCGAAGATGAGCTTGTGGTGGTGAGCCTTGACGCCGCCCAGGGGCTCGAAGGGTCCCTCGGGCTCCAGCCCCGTCTCCTCACGCACTTCGCGCCGCGCCACAGCCAGCAGGTCGACGGCGGCGGCGCGGTTGCGCGCTTTGGCGGCGGTGGCCGTCGCCGGCTCGGGGCCCAGCTCTTCGGGCTCGGCCAGCCCCTTGGGGATGCTCCACGCCCCGGCGTCCTTCCTGGCCCAGTACGGGCCGCCGGGGTGCACGAGCAAAACCTCGAGGTGTCGCGCGCCCGGGTCGGGGGCAGGCGCCCAGCGGTACAGCAGGAGTCCTGCGCTCACGGACGACGGCATGCGCCAAGTATGGCACGAGAAGGGGCCGGGGCGGTCGCCTGCAAGCGCCCACCCCGGCCTCGTGCGGCAACGGTCAGCTGGAACCTGAGCCCGCGAGCACGGCCGAGAACACCTGCCAGGCGAGCAGGGCCTTGGCCGTCAAGCTGAGGATGATGTATGTCCTCTCGCCGACCAGGTAGTCCTTCCAGGGCCCGATCCGCTTGTACTGCAGCCACATGTTGATGGCGAACACATTGAAGAAGATGAACAGACTGGCGATGATCGCATACACGAACGTCGGCGGCGCGGGGCCGTCGAGACCCGGGCTCCACACGTAGATCACGACGATGATCCACGGGATGATGCCCGCGAACGTGCCGAACCAGAACGAGAGCCAGCTGGGCTTGCCCGGCGTCTCGTACTTCTCCATGAGCAGGCCGAACAGGATCATGCTGGCGTTGACGCCGAAGATCGCGAGGAGCGCGGCGATGTCGCTGACCCCGGTGATCATGCTGATGAGCACGATCATGATCGAGGAGCTGAAGAAGTACTCTATCCAGCGCCCGTAGTTGCGGTCCTGCAGCAGGTTGCGCTTGTACCGCTCGAAGATGCCCGGCGAGGCGATGAGGAGTAGCGCCCCGGCCGAGATGGCGAGAAACGCGAACACGCCCCAGCCCAGCGGGATGTCGAACAGCGTGTTCAGCTCCGGCGGCGTACCGGGAGGCCCGGTCATGTAGGTGGACGTCACCGGAAGGCTGAAGTCATTGGTGAGCAGCGCGATGGCGGCGGCCTGCACCGCGAGGATGAGGCCGACGACGACGTTCCACCAGCGCAGACGGCTGAGGCGCCGCTCGACCTCGGGGGTCACAGATCCAGCGGCCGACGCCGCGGTACCGCTCGTCACAGGGTTGGTGCTCATGGGGCGCTCCTTCGGTGTCTGGGGATGCTGACGGCGGTCATCGTGCACAAGCCTCCGCCGCGGTACGCTCGATGATGGCGACGAAGCCGTCGAGGAACCGGCCGACCGCCTGACGCTCTTCGTCAGTCAGGCGCTCGGCCAAAGCAAGGACCTGCATGGTCATGGGGACGATCTCAGCGGCGAGGTCCTCATCGGCCTTCCGCGTGCGTCTGAGCATCACGCGCCGCCGGTCGGTCGGATGCGGTGAGCGCTCAAGGTGACCCCGTTCCTCGAGCCGATCGGCCAGGGCGGTCACGGCGCCGGTCGTGAGCTGCAGGCGCCGAGCGAGCTCACTCGGCCCGATCGAGCCCCCGCCGTCAAGCTGCTCGAGGGCGATCATCTCGGGGACGCTGATGCCGACTGCGCGCGAGAGGGCCGCCAGCAGGCTCGTCAGGCCGATGTCGAGCCGCCTGGTCGCTTCGGTGATGCTCTCTGGCGTGTAGTTCTTGGCGACGACGCTCATCATATATCTCACTTGCCGATTATCTCGAAAACGAAGATACCCAAGATATGAGTAAAAGTATCCTGTCGACGCCTTCACTACCGCGCTCGCGTCAAGATCCTTCGTGGTCGACGTAGTCGATCTCGTCGTAGGTGTCGGTCGGGAAGACCCAGACGAAGCGGCACAGCGCCGCGCCGTGGTTGCGCACGCCGTGCACGGCATCGCCGGGAAAGTAGGCGACGTCGCCGGCGCGCAGAGGCCGCCACTCGCCGTCGAGGAAGACCTCCGCCTCGCCCGCCGTCACGTAGTAGACCTCCTGCGGGCGATGGTGATGCGGAGAGAGCTGCGCGCCCGGTGGGATCTCGCAGACGCCCATGCTGATCCCGCTCGTCGGCGTGCGGCCCGCCGAGACCAGGGTGCGCCAGCGGACGCGCGCCGAGTCGCCTTCGGCCGGCCGGTCGTACTCCCACGTGACATCAGCCTCGTTGGCAAGGAAGGCGAGCTCGGGGAGGGGCTCGTGCCCCGCTCCTGGCATCTCTCAGCCCTGCCCGGTCGCGCCGTTGAGCGCGCCGTAGCGGCCGTAGCCGGTGATGACGGCGCGCGGCAGCGCTCCGGCTCGACGACCCTGCTCGTGCGCGCGGTCGCTCGACTCGTAGGCGCGGCTGACCGACTGGACGAGAGGCCAGCGGACCGGCTCGGGCGGCACCTGCACCCGCGGAGGGCCGACGACGGCCATGCGGCTCCACTCGTCGTCGGCGCGTGACACGAGCGAGGCGAGGATCTTGCCGCCGAGCTTGGTCCCCGTGAGCCCGTGCCCGGAGAACCCGAGGCCGGCGTGGACGTTCCCCGCCGGCGCGGACTCGAAGAACGGCAGCGCCGGTCCGGTGATGTCCATGGGGCCGCTCCAGGCGGCGTCGAAGCGCACGCCCTGGAGCTGGGGGAACAGCCAGACCAGGCCGTGGGCGGCCATCTCCGCCAGGCGCGGGGACGTGAGGGCGCGTCCGCGGAGGCGCGCGCCGTACACGATGCCCATCGCGCCGCCACCGATGGCGATGCGGCCGTCCCCGGTGCGTCGCAGGTAGTACAGCATCTCGCGCAGATCCGCCACCCCCATGTGCGAGGTCCAGCCGATCTGTGCGATGAGCTCCGGGATAGGCTCGGTGACGACCATGTAGTCGGTGCACACGGCGAAGGCGCGGCGGAAGTGCCGCTCCCGCGCCGCCCAGGCGCCGTGCGCGAGCACCACGTTGCCTGCGCTGACAACACCGCCCGGCGTGACGAGGCGCACTGGGCGGCCGGAGTCGACTCGGTCCATCGGCGTGCCCTCGAAGATACGCACGCCGCGTTCCAGCAGCACGCGCCGAAGCTCGCGCGCCAGCTTCGCCGGCTGGACGACCGTGAGATCCGGCGAGATCACGCCGCCGATGAAGCGCGGCGAATCGGCGACGCGCCGCGCCTCGGCGGCGTCGACGCGCCGCAGCCGGTCGGCGTAGCCGTGCTTCTCGAGCAGCCGGAAGGTCTCGTCGTCCGGCCCGGCCTGCCACTCGCCGGCCCGAGCATAGAGGATGCCCTCGGGGTGGGCGTCGATGCGGGCGTCGTGGCGGGCGATCCAGCCGGCGAGCTCATCGACCATCGTGGAGAGGGCGGCGGCGTAGGCCACCCCGCCCTCCTCGCCCAGGGTCTTGCACAGGCTGGAGAGGCCGGTCCACGACGGGGAGAAGAAGCCGCCGTTGGCGCCGCTCCCTCCGGCGCCGCAGATGTCGGCCTCGAGGAGGACGATGCCGAGGTCCGGGTCGCGCTCGCCCAGCTCGTAGGCCGTCCAGAGCCCGGCGAACCCGCCGCCGACGACACAGACGTCGGCGGTCACGTCGCCGGCGAGCGGTGGGCACGGCTCGCCGGGGTCGAGGCGCAGCGCCTCGTCGAGCCACCAGCTGCGCGTCGACACCGCTGGAACACCGCTGACATCGGAGTCTCGACGCGCCGTCATCAGGGCGCCAGTCGCTCGGCTTCGCGTTCGGCTTCGGCCAGGATGCGGTCGAGTTCGCCGAGGACATCGGCAGGCAGGGGTGAAGGCTGGTGCTCACGCGCAAGGCGCGTGAACTCCGCCCGCGCCGCCTCCTCGACGGACGCATAGCCCGGCCCACGGTGACGCAGCGGCAGCGGAAACCCGCGCACGTTGGCACGCGTGTGAGCGTGCGCGAGGTAATGGCCGCGTGGTCCGACTTCCTCGATGACGTCGAGCGCGAGATCGGCGTCGGCCGGGAGCTCGGCGAGGACGCGCCGCGCTGCCACGGCAAGCTCGTGCTGCAGGATGACGAAGTAGGGCTCGAGCACCGTGTAGCTGTCGAGCAGACCGCCGAGATCGCCGCTGATCTCGGCCTCGGTGCCGGACAGCAGGGCGGCGCCAACGCCGGCCCGCGAGCCGAACCCCCAGCCGATGGTCGCCTCGTCGCCGCTCACCGACGGACCGCAGAGGTGTGGCACTCCCCAGGCGTGGCCGAGCCGCGTGACAAGACGCTCGGCCGGCACCTCGATGTCGCCGATGTAGCCGCCGCTGCGCGGGTCCATCGCCGAGACGATGTTGCTGTGGATGACCGGCGCTCCCGGGAAGGCCAGCTGGATGAGCACCAGGGCGCTCACGACCTCGGCCTCTCCCTGGACGATCGCGCCGGCCAGCGAGGCCGGCGCCGTCGAGCCCATGGTCGGCATCGGCATGAAACTGATGGGGATGCCGGCTGCGGCGTAGACCAGCGCTGCCTCGAGCCCCGTATCGTCCTGCGACAGGGGGCTTATCGTGCAGATGTTGCCGCAGATCGGCGGGCGCGCACGCCGCGCCTCCTCGGAGCCGGCGACCACGGTCGCCATCTCGACCACAAGCTCCGCCAGGCGAGGATGCACCGTGGTGGCTCCACGCACGTGCTTGAGCGTGTTGGTGAGCCCGGCGTGGCACTCGTGCAGCGGCGCCGTGCGGGCGTGGTCCTGGGCGCTCACCGGTGGCCAGAAGAACGAGATCGCCGGCAGCGCGTCGACGATGCGGGCCATGAGCTCGACGTCGGCCTTGCGCGAGGAGCGCTCCTCCCCGGTCTCGGGGTCGCGCACGCGCACGCCGACGCCCTCGGTCGACAGGTAGGTCCTGGTGCCGTCGAGGGTCAGGTCGAAGCGCGGCTCACGTCCGCCGAGCACGAAGGAGCGCGGCGCCGTGGCCAGGGCGCGCTCGACCAGGCCGGGCGTGAGCTTGACGATGCCGTCACCATCGACGTCGGCGCCGTGGCGGCGGAAGATCTCGAGCGCCGGCTCGCACGGGAAGCAGACGCCGACGCGCTCGAGGACCTCGAGCGTCGCCGCCTGCAGGCGGTCGACGGTGGCCGCGTCGGCGGCCGTCGACCGCAACAGCGGCGTGAAGCTGATGATGTCGGGGGTGTGCGTCACAGGCTCAGTCTCCAGTCCTCGTGGTCTCGGCTTCGCCGGCGATCGCGTCGAGTCGGGCGATGGTGTCGGCCGGCAGGATAGGGCCGCGCTGGTCGGCTTCGGCGACGAGCTCGCGCACGCGAGCGCTCGCCGTAGCGACCTCGTCGGCCCCGGCGGCCTGCCAGTGCTCGAGCGACAGACGCGAGGCGATCTCGGGCACGAACACCTCACCGGCGCGCAGGCGGAGGGCCGTGTCCTTCTCTTTGAGGTAGTCGCCCTTGAAGCGACGCCTCGCGATGGACTCGGGCAGCACCGTCTCGGGGCTGATCTCGGCGCCGGCCAGCAGGCGGTGGATCATCGTCGCCATCTCGGCGTCGATCACGATCTGGGGGAGGCTCATGATGCCGGCCCCCGACAGCAGGCCGACGCCGCCCGTCATCAGGTCGGAGCCGGCGGCGGCCACGATCAGGCCCTTGAGAGCTTTCTCATAGCCGGCCTGGATGCCGGCGTACTTGGCGTCGGTCGCCAGGCCGGGGGCGAGCGCCGGTACACCGAGATGATGTGCCACGGCGACGCCGGTGGCGCACATCAAGGCTGTCTCGAGGGCGCCGAAGGCGAACGTCGTGGCGTGCATGTCCAGCAGACTGGTGCCGACGCCCATGATCTGGCGCGAGCCGGGCGCCGCCAGCTCGATCGCCGTCGCCACGCCGAGAAACTCTGCCGTGTTGATCGTCACGGCGCCGGCGACGGTCAGCGGAGCCGTGGCGCCGGCTATCGGCATCGGATAGACGACGATCGGGCCGCCGTGGCGGGCGACGCCGATCGAGGCGTCGAGCAGCTCACCGCCGATGCCGAGCGGAGACGAGGTGCAGCACACGTAGCTGATCCGCGGCCGCTCGCGGTAGGCGTCGAGACCGCCGCAGACCTCAGCCGCGACGGCCAGCATGGGCTCGACCTGCCACGGCTTGGTGACCTCGTCCTGGATGTGCTTGGGACTCCACGCGAGCTGCGTGAGGACCTCACGGAAGAGCGCACGGCCCGGCTCGGCGTCGGTCGCGCCGATCATCGTCCAGAGGATGTCGACCGGCTCCATGGCGTCGGCGACGATGGTGGCGCGGCGCACGTCCTCGAGTGTGCTGGGGCGGTACTCGCCGCTCTCGAAGTCGAGCGTCACATTCGGACTGCCGGACGGACAGAAGTGGATCTGCCCCGGCTCCAGGAGGCAATCGTCGTCGGGCGTCGCGCCGGCGAGCAGCACGCTGCGCGGAAGACGGGCGACGGTACGCTCGACGAGATCGGCGGGCAGGCGTGCGACGCCCTCTTCGCGGTCGACGCGCGCGCCTGCCCGCTCCAGGTCGTCGAGCGCCGCGCAGGGTCCGAACTTCATGCCCGTCTCTTCAAGGATCGCCAGCGACTGTTCGATGATCAGGTCGCACTCGGCCGCCGAGGTGAACGCCATCTCCGGTCGCATGTCAGTCGTGCTCGTAGATGGCCCAGAACTTGCGCACCGGGCTGAGGTTCCTCCAGTAGCCGCCGCTGCCCTTGGGCGTGTCGATGATGTCGCCGGGGCTGGCGTGCAGGACGGTCCCGTCGTCGAGCGTGATCTCGACCTCGCCCTCGAGGATGATCGCCACCTCGTGGAAGGCGCGCACGAACGATCGCCGCTGCTCGTCGCGCTCCCACCAGCCGGCTGAGAACTTCTGGTCGGGCGACGCGGCGGCGGTGAACTCGCGACCGGGCGCTTCGGCCTCGTCGGGACCGTGGAAGGCCTCTTCCCAGACGGTGTCGGCCGCGGTGACGATGCGGATCGGGGGCTTCTCACTGTCGCGCATTGGCGTCTCCTTCGTTGCCGGTGAGCTTCGAGTGACCGTGCGCGCATCGTACAGCCTGCGGCGCCGGGACCATCGTTCAGATCGGCAGGACCTTCTTCATGAGCTTGGCGCGCATGGCCGGCTTGCCGGTCTTCTGCTCCTTCTTGTCGGCGCTGGCGAGTACCGCCAGCGAGGTGCGCACGCCGATCCAGCGCAAAGGCTCTGGTTCCCACTTGGGCGACCGGTGATTGACCCAGGGCAGCGTGGTCATCTCGCTCTCTCGGCCGATGATCAGGTCGCCGAGCGTGCGCCCGGCCATATGCGAGGCCGCGACACCGTCGCCGATGTAGCCGCCACCCCAGGCGTAGCCGCGAGCCTTGTCGTAGCCGACGGACGGGAACCAGTCGCGCGGGATCCCGAGACTGCCGCCCCACCTGTGTGTGATCGTGGCGTCGCGCGCCGCAGGGAACAGGGTCTTGAGGACGGCCTCCAGCGTGGCGTGCACGGCCGGCACCTGCTCGTACTCGTCGCGCACCTTGGAGTTGAAATGATACGGTGCGCCGCGGCCGCCGAGGGCGATGCGGTCGTCTTCGGTGCGCATCGCGTAGATGTAGAGGTGGCGGCCGTCGGTGAAGGTCTCGTGGTTGCCCCAGCCCACCTCGCCCCAGAAGCTCGCCGGCAGGGGCTCGGTGGCGAGCATCAGCGAGTAGGTGGGGATCACGTCGCGACGCGCGCCGGGCAGTTCGGGCGTGAATCCTTCGGTGCCACGCACGACGACCGCGGCGCGCACGTCCCCGGCCGCGGTGACGGCCCTGCCCTGCTCGATGCCGAGCACCGGCGTCTGTTCGTAGATCGCCACCCCCAGCTGCTCGACGACATGCGCCAGCCCCCGCACCACGCGCGCCGGATCGAGGCACGCGCAGTTTTCGAGGTACATCGCCCCGAGACAGCCCGCGATGTTGATGCGCTCGCGTGCCGCCTCGGCGTCGAGCCACATGATCTCGTCCTCGCCGACGCCCCAGCTGTGATAGTAGGCGGGCTCTTCGCGCACGCGCTCGACCTGTTCGGTGCCGGTCGCCAGGTTCAGCACGCCACCCTTGTGGTAGCGGGCGTCGATGCCCTCGGCGGCGCAGACGGCGCCGATCTCGTCGACGGTCCGGAAGATGGCCCGCTGCATGGCGATCGCCTGGTCGCGGCCGTGATGCTTCGCGATGGTCTCCAGCGAGGCCGGAAAGAACGGCGAGACCCAGCCGCCGTTGCGGCCCGAGGCGCCGAAGCCGACGATGTCCTTCTCGAGCACGGCGACGCGCAGGCTCGGGTCGGCCTTTGCGAGGTAGTAGGCGGTCCACAGGCCGGTGAATCCGCCGCCGACGATGGCGACATCGACGTCGAGCGGGCCGGGAAGCGCCGCGCGCGGCTCGAGCGGCTCGTCGATGAGATCGAGCCACATGCTGCGCCGGCGATACCGCGCGTCGCTGCCGTCCCGCTGGTCGGAATCCTTGACGGCTCTCTGGGCGGCCGCGGACACCTGCGTCCTCCTGCGTCACGGCCGGATCCGTGCATGCCTCCGGCCGGTTTCTGCTTCACGACTATGAGAAGCGAGTATCCATGGCATGTCAATACACGGAATCCGTGTATTCTCACGAAACCGGTTGGAGAATGCGGTGCTCGACTTCAGATGGGCGACGGCGCACGGCGCGCGCCTCATGCGGCTCAGGCCGAAGGAGGCTTCCACGAGAGTTGATCGCGAACGACCCTGGCGTAGAGCACAACGTGAGCGTCGCGCACACCCGGCAGCGCGCGGATCGACTCGACGACGATCTCGTAGAGCCGCTCCCGCGTCTCGCAGACAAGATCGGCGTGCACGTCGTACTCACCCAGGCAGGTGGCCACGAACTCGGCCTCGGGGAGCTCGGCGACGGCGCGCGCGACCTCGTCGTGGCGACCGCCGTCGACCTTGATCCCGACGCCCGCGGTGATGAACCCGAGACTGGTCGGGTACGTAGCCGCGGAGATCGAGATGACCTTGTCCCGCAGCATGCGCGCGACGCGCTGGCGCACAGACGCCTCCGACAGACCGACGTCTCGCCCGATGGCGGCATAGGAGCGCCGGCCGTCTTCGCGCAGGTGCTGGATGATGCGGCGGTCGATCGCGTCGAGCGGTTTGCGGGCCATGGCTGCGATTCCCTCCTGCGACGACGCGACGAAGCGACTGATTTGCGTGCGGACTCCGCTGCTTGCACACTGATTCCGCAGCCTACCACGCGCGTTCGCGGAGGCGGCTGACCGCGGTCAGCCGTCGCGGCGGGACTACGCACTCGTCCGCTCTTCAGATCCCGCGCCCTCTTTGGTCATCGGCGCGCTGTACGACGGCTCGCATGCGCGCCTTGATCTCGTCGTCAATCGGCTCTCGCGGGTGGTTCTCCAGGATCTCACAGGCACGGCGGCGGGCACGCTCGTACATATCGGTCGCACCGTCGGCCTCCCACTCCTCGCGGACGCGACGGTCCATGACGCGTGCCTGCGATTGCTCGCGCATGTGGGCGTAGGTGCTGGGCAGGCTGAGGAAGTCCCCGAAGGGCCCCACTGCGGCGATGTCGGCGGCGCCCAGTGTCTCGTTGTTGACGGCGATGCCCCCCAGGAAGTGGCGGATCATGGCGATCCACTCGTCGTCCATGACGAGCTGCGCGCAATCGAAGGTGACGCCCGATTCGGTCATTCCCGCCCCGTAGACGACGCTGGCCCCTGCCAGCGCCGCGGTGAGGGCGGTGAAGGTCTTCTCGTGACCCATCTGGGCGTCGCCGAGCTTGGAGTCGCCCTACGCGCCGGCGATGCAGCTCGGCAGGCGGTACTGCTTCGACATCTGGGCAACGGCTGCGCCGATCAAGGCCATCTCCGGTGAGCCGACGGCGGCCGTCGCGAAGCGCAGGTCCATGGCGGTCGTCGACGAGCCGTAGGTGACCGGCGCCCCGCTCTCGGTGATCTGAGCCAGCGCGATACCGGCCAGTACCTCGGCGTTGTGGACGACGAGAGTGCCGGCGAGAGTGACCGGCGCCGAGCCGCCGGCCATCGCCATGGAGAGGATCGTGTCGGGCAGCCCCAAGCGGGCGCACTCGACGATCACTTCGGTGGCGTCACGGGGCAGCCGGAGCGGGCTCACGGGGCATACCCCGAAGCCGACCACGGGGCGCTCGCGCAGCTCGTCGAGGCTACCGGTGATGCAGGCGCCGAGCTCGGCGCAGACACGCACCTCCCATCCGCTGGTCGCCTCCGCGCCGACGGGCTTGCTCGTATTGAGAAGAGCCGCCTCGCAACCGTGGACGGCAGCCGTCTCGGCCGGCACGTCACCCGGCCTGACCGCGGCCGCGTAGTCGTCGATGTTGGCCAAGGCATCGACCAACAGGGCGGCGTCGCCGGCGTCGGCCTTGCGTGGCGCCCGGCGCTCGCCGCTGCGGGGGTCGACGTACATGACACCCTCGTCGAAATTGGCGAAGCGTACTGGCCCGCCATCGTCGGGCGGACAGGAAGCGACCGCGGCTTCAACGATCTCGCCCGGGAGACGCACGATATGCGTCTCCCGGTCCACGCGAGCGCCGCCGTCGGCAAAGAGGTCGAGTGCGTCGTCGTCTTCGACCAGGACACCGGTCTGCTCGAGCACCGTCAGCGTCTCGGCGTGGATCGCATCCAGATCGCCGGCCGAGAGGACGTCGAGACGCAGAGCGTGAGCGCCGCCGCCCACCCCCGTGGCGTCGTGGGCGGTGGTCATGATCCCGTGCCCGCGACGCCCCCGCGCAGCGAGTGGACGCGCCCGCGAAAGCGCTCGACGCAGTTGATCGGCAGGTCGAGCAGCTCGGCGATGTTGAACTTCGCCTCCATTGCCGACGCGTCGCCCACGCACTCGTCCTCGAGGTCACTGATGCCGCCGATGCCGAGCTCGCCGCGCACCTCCCGCATGACGACGCTGTCGGAGAGCTCACGCGTGGAGACTCCGAGCCGGTCGGCCACGAACAGCTTCGCTTCCTTGAGTCGCATACCCCGGGTCATCTGCATCCGCGCCACCAGATCTCCAGCGGCGCGCAGTCCGTTCATTCCCGAGGCCAGCGTGTGCGCCAGGTGCACACCCAGGCTGTCTCCGGTACCCATCTACAAGCCGTCGGCGTGCAGGACCTCGACGAAGGCGCGCGACGCCCGCGACACGGCGTCGATGGGCGGGCAGGGGCTCATCGGCACGCCGCCCACTCCCATGCCCGCGTTGACGTGCACGGGGATCGTCGCCACCGCCATGCACGGCTTGATGATGGCAATCGCACGGGCGACGTTCCAGGCCACCGAGCGGCCCGTGTTGATGTTCACCGCCGGGCCGAAGATCGTGGCGCCGGCCTCCTGCGCGACCTGCAGCTGGTCGACCGGCCACAGCCCGGCCAGCCTCCGGCCCTCGAACTCCAGCTCGCCGTGCATGCCGAGGACGAACTCCGAGGCCATGCCGACCTCGATGCTCATGTCGGGGAAGGCGGCGCGCAGACGGCGCACCGTCTTGAGCACGGCGAGGAAGTCGGCGTCGCCGGCGGCGCCGGCGGTGTCGAAGTTCATGCCGTCGGTGCCGGCCTCCCACAGTGCCTCGCCGATGCGGAACATGTCGCTCTCCGACTCGGCGGCAGCTTCCTCCTGGGCGGCGCGGGCCTCGTCGACGCGGGCCTCGGGCAGAAGCTGCGACCAGTTCGGCACGGGGCCATCGGGGACCGAATAGCGGCCCAGATCCGCCTGGGCGCCGTACTGCACGGGGATGGTGAGACGGTACTGGGCGTCCTGCATGCGCCGCTGCTCGGTGGGGACGATCGTCTTGACCGCCTTGTACGAGTAGTCCTCGAGCGCCAGCTCGCAGAGGTCGCCGCCGGAGAGCTCGCTCTGCGTCAGCGCGTCGAGCTTGCCGGAGCGCAGGGCCATCGTTCCGTCGCACGAGAGGACGACCTCGTCGCCGACCGGAACGCCCGTCATGCGAGCATTGGAGGCGAAGATGTCGACCAGGTGGTCGATCTCGTCGCCGGCCAGCGCCGCCGCTTTGGCGCGCCTCGCTCCCTGCTCGGCGCCGTCCTCGATGTCGGCGCGTAGCTCGTCGCGCGTCATCTCGACGGCGGCGCCGTCACCCATTCTGGTTATGAACCTGCTACCCATAGGGGCTCTCCTCTGCTCGGGATGCGAACCGATCTCGACGCCACTGCCGGGTCTCCACGTCCGCGGAGCGGCGGCGGTCTTGGCGCAGGGCTCCGCCGAACATACGATGAACCACCGGATTGTCAACAGGCCCGCCGAGGAGCAGTCACGGCCTTGCCGCCCATGCATGAACCTGATGACACACCGCTGGTCCCCATCAGCACCTTCGCTCGTCTTACCGGTCTGACGCCGCGGGCGCTGCGTCTCTACGACCGCCAGGGCCTCTTCCCTCCCGCCTTCGTCGACGACGCCACCGGCTATCGCTACTACGCCTACGATCAGTTCCCCGACGCGGAGGCGATCCACCTTCTGCGCAGCTTCGACGTGCCGCTGGCGACGGTGCGCGCGGCGCTCGATTCGCGTGATCCGGCGCAGTGGCGCGCCATCCTCGAGAAGCAACAGGACGATCTCAGGAAGCGGCTGACCGCCATCCAGCGCCTGCTGCAGGGGCTGGAGCGCACGCTGAGCCGCGAGATCGAGCCTGTGACCGGCGAGGTCGAGCTCCGGCAGGTGCCGGCGCGCGTGGTCGTCAGCGCCCGCCGGCGTGCCGATCCGGGCGACCTCGAGGAGGTCTACGCAGACCTGCTCGAGACGGTCACCGCACGGGTCAGCGAGCACGGCTTGCTGGCCGCCGGGCGCGAGATCGTCATCTACAACGTGCACCCACGCCGCGAAGACGCCTGGGACCTCGAGCTCGCCCAACCGGTGGTCTGCGAACACGGCCGCCCGGGAGTCGCGCGGCGCGCGACCGGGGGCGGCCCCACCGAGCCGTCCTGCAGCGAACTGCCCGCCGAGACGCTGGCTGTAGTGCGCCACATGGGCCCCTACGAGGATTCCTGTCTGAGCGCCATCGCCCTCCTCGACTGGATCGCCTCGCACGACTACCGGCTGTGCGGACCGGAACAGGGCACGTATCCCGTGGACGACCGCGACACCGATGACCAGCGACGGTGGGTGACCGAGATCGCCTGGCCCGTCGAGAGGATCGTCTCCGACTGAAGGTACGGTGTCGCACCCTTGACCTTGACGCGCGTCAACCGCGTAGTCTGCCCGTCGAGCGCTCGCCACGGGTCTGCTGAGACCGGCGTGCCCGCCATCCACACCGAGCAGCGAGGAGGGGGACCACTGTGGCCACCGTCAAGATGACGTACCTCTCGGCGGCTGAGTGCGCCGAACTGGCCGAGCAGGCGTTCACGGTGCTCCACGAGGTGGGGGTGATCTTCAACACCCCAGAGGCTCTCGAACTGCTTGCCGAGGCGGGCGCCATCGTCGACCGCGAGACCTCCCTGGTGCGGCTGCCGCGCGAGCTCGTCGAACGCTGTCTGGCGATGGCGCCCAGACAGGTTCTGCTCGCGGCCCGCGACCCGCGCAACGATGTGCTTGTGGGCGGCGGAGCACCGCTGTCGATCACCAGTGACGGCACCGCCACCTATGTGCTCGACGACAACACCGGCGAGCGCCGCGGCGGCACGGCCGACGACCTGCGCACCATCATGCGCCTCTTCGACGCGCTACCCGAGGTCGACTACGTGTGGCCGACCATCTCGGCTCGCGATCTTGACCCCGTGACCGCCAACCTCGAGATCGAGGCGATCTCGCTGCGCTCGTGCTCCAAGCACGTGCAGGACGAGGTGCGCTCGCCCGAGTACGTCGAGCCGCTGCTCGACATCCTCGAGGCCGCCGCCGGCGCGCCCATGACCGAGAGGCCCATCTTCTCGGTGATCAACTGCACCATCGCGCCGCTGATGCACGACGCCGAGATGACCCCGGCGAGCATCGCGCTGGCGCGCGCCGGCGTGCCGATCGTCATCATGCCGATGCCGCTGATGGGCACGACGGCGCCACTCAGCGCCGCCGGAGTGACGGTCATCACGCTGGCTGAGATCGCCTCGGCGGTCGTGCTCTTCCAGCTCGCGGCTCCGGGCTGCCCGCTCATCGCCGCGCCCGAGCCGGCGCTGGCCGACCTGCGCGGCGGACTCTACCTGTGCGCCACTCCCGAGGTCTCGTTCGCCAACATGGCCTGCGTCGACGTGCTCAAGTCGTGGGGCCTGCCGGTGCAGGGCGAGGCCTTCGGCGGCGACGGCAAGGCGCCCGACTTCCAGGACGGACTCGAAGGCGCCTTCCACAGCCTGCTGGGTGCGCTCGGCGGCTCCGACACGCTCGTCGGTCTGGGCTCGGTCGACGGTGCTCAGATGACCAGTCTGGCGACGATCGTGCTGCACGCCGAGGCCGCCGGCATGCTCAAGAAGCTCCTCGAAGACACGCCGTTCGACGCCGCCTCGACACTCCTCGAGGACATCCGGGCCGTGGGGGCCGGGGGTCACTTCCTGGCTTGCCGCTCCACCCGGCAGCGCGCCCGCGACGCGTGGCAGCCGGCGGTCCTGCGGCGTGGCACGTTCGACTCCCATCGCGGCACGACGCTGATCGAGGATGCGCTGGAGCGGGCGCGCCACCTGCTGGCCACGCACGAGGTCACGCCCATGGCGGACGACGTGGAGCGCCACATCGACAGCGTGATCGCCGGTTTCTCAGCGGCTGCGACGGCCTAGAGCGGCGAGCGCACCGCGACGGGGACGTCAGGGCACGGTGTTCAGGATGACGCCGTGTCGCGGTAGCGCTCGGCGAACGCCATGAACCGGTAGACGTCGCCGAAGTCCGACGCGAGGCCGAGAGAGACGCGGATCGTGTTCGGTACCTTGCCGGTGGCGTCCTCTATTCTCTGCTGGCACTGCTGCAGCGTGATCGCGGCGCCCGGATCGCTGAAGCAGCTCTCCACGTCGGCGCGGGTGATGCGGTGCGCCACCTCGCCGTCGCCCGGGTTGCAGAAGCAGCCGCTGCGCACGGAGATGCGCTCGGCGGCCGCTGCAGCCTCGACGTCGTAGACGTCGTAGGGCTCCCCGTCCGGGTCGACCAGGTACAGCGCGATCGTGGCGCCGCGGCACTCGCCGTCCTCCGGGCCGAAGACCCGGACCAGCGGCGAGCCGTCGCTGTGGCGTAGCGCCGCGAGTTCCTCCAGCAGCCAGCCGCCGAGGGCGCAGACGCGACGGTGGATGAGGTCCATGCCCACAGCCTCGAGATGCTCGATGCCGATGGTGACCGCCGACAGACCGAGATAGTCGATGGTGCCGTCTTCGAAGCCGGTCGCCCCGGGAGCGAGGCGATACCAGTCCTCCTGCTGCACGGACGCGAGCGTGATGGTGCCGCCGGCGAACCACGGCCGGCGCAGGCGGGCGAGGGCCTCCCGGCGGGCGATCAGGCAGCCGCTGCCGGTCGGATAGCCGAAGAGCTTGTAGAAGGAGACCGGGATGAAGTCGGCGCCGATCGCCCGCGCATCCAGCGGATTCGTCGGCGCGAAGGCGGCACTGTCCAGGACCACGTCCCAGCCGAGCTCCTGCGCCTCGGCGACCCACCCGAGCGGGTGCTGGACGCCGCTGAAGTTCGACTGGGCCGGGTACGCGAACAGCTTGGCGGGGCCGGGGGCTCCGGCGCGAGCGCCGGCGGCGCCGGCCCCCCGGAGGGCCGTGCGGACCAGCTCCTCGTCGAGCCGCAGGTCCTCCTCGCGCACCGGGATGTACGTCGCCGCGGCGCCCTTGCTGCAGGCGAACTCGCGGATCCCGTTCACCGAGTTGTGGTTGTCGTAGCTGAGCAGAAGGACGCCGCCGGGCGCGAACGGGTACGCCTCGCCCACGAGCTTGAGCGCGCCGCTCGCGTTGGGCGTGAAGACGATCTCGAACTCGTCCTCGGGCGCGTTGAAGAAGCGCCTGACCGCCTCGCGCGCCTCTTTGGCCAGCTCCGCGGAGGCGAGCGCGGTGGGGCTCTGCGAATGCGGGTTGCCGAGCACCCGCGCCGCGAGAAGCTCGTGATGGCGGCGCAGCTGCGATTCCGCGTAGAGGCCGCCGCCCGTGTAGTCCAGATAGGTGTGGCCGAGGGCGTCCAGGCGCGCGTAGTCGTGGGCGCGCAGCTCGTCGATCGACGTCGTGCCCGCGAAGGAAGGATACCGCCGCAGGAAGTCCCCGCGAGCGGCGGGCAGGCTCTCGTGGTCGTACTGCATCTGGCACGGTCAAGCGGTCCTGCTTCCCACGGCGCGACGGGCGGCGCGATCTATGGCAGGCGCCGCTCGCGCACTTCGGCGACCAGGTGGTCGACGAACTCGGCGAGCGGCCGCGCGCCCTTGTCCTCGCCGCGCTCGCGCACGCCGACGGCGCCCTGCTCCACCTCGCGGTCGCCGACCACGAGGATGTAGGGCACCTTCTGCAGCTGTGCATCGCGGATGCGTTTGCCGACACTCTCGCTGCGGTCGTCGACGTCGGCGTGGATCGTGACCGGCGCCTCTGCCCCGGCCCCCGCGCCGGCCGCGCGCAGGGTGCGCAGCACCTCCTGCGCGTAGTCGCCGTGGCGGTCGGCGATCGGCAGCACCAGCGCTTGCTCCGGCGCGAGCCAGGTCGGCAGGTTGCCGCCGTAGTGCTCGAGCAGGATGCCCATGAAGCGCTCGATGCTCCCGAGCAGCGCGCGGTGGATCATGACGGGCCGATGCTCTTCGTTGTCGGCCCCGGTGTAGGTGATGTCCAGCCGCTCCGGCATGGCGAAGTCGACCTGGATCGTGCCGCACTGCCAGGTGCGGCCCATGACGTCGCGGATGTGGAAGTCGATCTTGGGGCCGTAGAAGGCGCCGTCGCCGGGGTTCAGGAGGTAGTCGATGCCCTCGCCCTCGAGCACCCGCTGCAGGACGCCCTCGGCGAGCTCCCAGACCTCGTCCGAGCCGATGCTCTTGTCGGGCCGGGTGCTCAGCTCGATCTTGACGTCCGAGAAGCCGAAGGCGGCGTAGATGTGCTTCATGAAGCGCACCACGCCGAGGACCTCTTCTTCGAGCTGCTCGGGGGTGCAGTAGATGTGCGCGTCGTCCTGGGTGAAGTAGCGCACCCGGAAGAGGCCGTGCAACACGCCGCTCATCTCGTGACGGTGCACACGGCCGAGCTCGGCCATGCGCAGCGGCAGGTCGCGGTAGGAGCGCCGGCGGCTCTTGTAGATGAGCAGGCCGCCGGGGCAGTTCATCGGCTTCACCGCGTACGACTGCTCGTCGATCTCGGTGAAGTACATGTTCTCTTTGTAGTTGTCCCAGTGGCCGCTGCGCTCCCACAGCTCGCGGCGCAGGATCACCGGGGTGCTGATCTCCTCGTAGCCGGCGCGCACGTGCTCGGCGCGCCAGAAGTCGACCATCGCGTTCCAGAGGCGCATGCCCTTGGGGTGGAAGAACGGGAACCCCGGCCCCTCCTCGTGGAAGCTGAAGAGGTCGAGGTCGCGGCCGATGCGGCGGTGATCCCGCTGGCGCGCGAGCTCGAGCGCCTCGAGGTACGCCGCCAGCTCGTCTTTGCTGGGAAAGGCGGTGCCGTAGACTCGCGTGAGCATCGGGTTCTTCTCGTCGCCGCGCCAGTAGGCGCCGGCGAGGCTGGTGAGCTTGAACGTGCCGTTGCCGAGCTTGTTGGTGCTCGGCAGGTGCGGGCCGCGACAGAGGTCGACGAAGTCGCCCTGGCGATAGACGCTGATCGTCGGGACCTCGTCGCCGGTCGCTTCGGCGGCGGTCACGAGGTCGTCGATGAGCTCGATCTTGAAGCGCTGGTCGAGTCCGGTCGGCAGGCCGGACGGGCCCGCGCCGGGCGCGCCGGCCCCGAACACCGCGAGCGCCTCGTCGACGGGCAGCTCGTAGCGCTCCACCGGCAGGTTCTGGCTCACGATCTTGGCCATCTCCTTCTCGATGCGCGCCAGGTCGGCCTCCGCGATCGGCTCGGGAAGCTGGAAGTCGTAGTAGAAGCCGTTCTCGATGGTCGGCCCGATGGCGTACTTCGCGCCCGGGAAGAGGCGGACGACGGCCTGCGCCATCACGTGCGAGGCGGAGTGACGCTGGATGTCGACGGCGTCGGCGTCCTCGCCCTTGAGCGTGACGATGTCGAGGCGGTCGCCGTCGTGGAGCGGAGCGACCGCGTCCACGAGGAGGGTCACGTCCGGGTCGGCGGCGGAGGTCACGCGGCCCGCGACGGCGGCTTTCGCCAGCCGCGGGCCGATCGCCGCCGCCGCATCGCGCACGGTCGCGCCGTCGTCGAGTTCCAAGGGGGAGCCGTCGGGAAGGGTGACGTGCAGCGTCATGAGGGGCCGGTCCTTTCTCACTTGCGCGCCCGCGCACCTTGCGGGGGCTGTTGACCGGTGGATTGTAGCAGGCCGGACTCCGCCGGCGCGCGCCACGGATCCGGCCCATCGTCGCCAGGGATCGCCCCGGATGGGCCGCGCGGTCCGGGTGATCGGGTCGTGGTAGCATCCGGCGGTGATGCGCAGGCAGGCGGCAGACAGCGACCCATTCTCGCTCGGGGACGTCCCGGTCACAGCGCACGCGAAGATCCCGTCGCCGTTCCCGCGCTGAGCCGGCTGTGCTGGCCGCGACCCTCGCTCTGCTCGCCAGCTTCTCCTGGGGCACGGCCGACTACCTTGCCGGGATCGAGTCCCGACGGACGACCGCCTGGACCGCCGCCCTCGCCGGTCAGACGGTCGCCTGCGTCACGCTGCTCGCGATGTTGGCGGTCATGGCGCCGGCGCGGCCCTCGGCGGCCCTCCTCGCACCTGCCGTCGCCGGAGGCGCTGTAGGCGCGGCGGGCGTCCTCCTCCAGTACCGCGCCTTCACCTTGCTCGACCTGAGCGTCGTCTCGCCCATCATCGCGGGCGCGGCGCTCGTGCCGGTGCTGTGGGGCGTGGCCATCGGAGAGCGACCGTCCCCACTCCAGCTCGTCGGCGTCGTGACGACCCTGGTCGGCATCGTTCTGATCGCCAGACGCGCCTCGCAGCCGGAGGGCACACGACGCGCCGACCGCGCCGGCATCCTCATGGCGGTCGGCTCCGCGGCGGCACTGGGCCTCTTCCTCGTGGCTCTCGACTACGGCGGCGACGCGGATCCCTACTGGACCGTGACCGTCGCTCGAACGACGGCGCTGATCGCCCTCGCACTCGCAGCCGGCGTGTCCAGACCCACGGTGCGGCTGCGCCGCAACGCCGTGCCGGCGTTGCTCCTGATGGGCCTGCTCATCGCCGCCGCCAACGTCCTCTTCACGTCGGCGACGACGCTCGGCTACCTCAGCATCGTCGCCGTCCTCGGCTGGCTGAACCCGGCCGTCACGATCATGTGGGCGCGGATCCTGCTGCACGAGCGGCTGAGGCCGCTGCAGGTGGTCGCAGCCGTCCTCGTCTTCGCCGGGATCGCCTGCATCACCCTCGGGTGATCACGGTCCGAGGCGCTCCCGGGAAGGCGGCTCCAGGCAGCGTCTGCCGGCGCTGATGCGTGCCTGCAGCTCGTGGGCCCCCGCGGCAACGGACACGCAGTCGTCCGCGCCCGCCTCGAAGCCGTCCGCGAGAGGGTGTCCGCTCCGGGCCAGAAGGATGATGTACAGGCGTCCGGAGCGACGACGCGCGCGCACCCGCCGGCAGAGCTCAGGACCGTCACATCCGGGCAGGTCCCAGTCGATGACCGCAAGGTCCGGGGCGTCCGCGGCCAGGAGCAGCTCCACGGTCTGAGAGCCATCCCCGGACTCGACGGGCTCCAGATCCATGCTGGCCAAGCCGACCGCGACCCGGCGCAGGGCGAACCTCGTGCCGGCGTCGCCGTGCGCGATCAGCAGCTTCACGATGCTCCTCCGTGTGGGATTGCCCGCGTCCAGTCGGCGCCAGGACCCTCTCCCAGCCATTCTCGACCTCGGGGACGCAAAGCGGCATGGAACGATCGCCCATGACCAGGGAACAGCCGTGGCGAGTGCGTTCCCCTTTCAGCGCGGCAGTTCGACCGGCTTGAAGTGCTTCTGCGCCGCGGTCACCTCGCGCAGGGCCTCCTGCAGGCTTGCACGCGTGAGCGGCGGCAGGGTCCACGTCTCGATGACGTTGTCCACGGGGTGGCCGTGGCGCAGCCGGTTCGCGTGATGACGGAGCTGCAGGTGCTGCATGCTGATGAACGCCTCGCGCAGGGCCCGCTCCGGGATCACGTCGTCACCCGCAACCTCGCGGATGGCGGCGAGGCGCTCCAGCGTCGACGCGCAGGTGATACCCGAGGCGAACGCGTAGTAGCGGGCGTAGTTCTGGATGGGCACGAGACCGTTCTTCTTGATATCGATGCTGCCCTCGAGCTTGCCGCGAAAACCGAGCGGCGGGCGCACGCGCGTGCCCAGCTGGATGAGCCCGCGAAGGAAGCGCGCGTGCTCGGGCGCCTCCCGCATGACGTCGGTGAGCACCTTGTCCACGAAGAGTTCCCCGGCGACCTGGCGGTAGTCGAACGAGACGCTCGCGCGCGCCATGCGGTCGAGATCCTTGCCCTGGAGACAGTCCTCGAACACGGCCCTCCAGCCGGAGAGGGTCATTCGCCAGGCGCGGTTGCTCGCGAGCACGCCGTGCGGGTCGGCGGGCAGGCCGCAGCGGGCCAGACCGGTGTTCACGTCCCTGGCGAGGATGCGGAAGTAGTCGGCCACGGCCGGGTCGTCGGTGTCGTCGAACGCGAGTCCGTTGTCCTGGTCCGAGGCGAGCGTGATCTCGGAGCGAGCCGCGCTCCCGAAGGCGAGCCAGGCATATGGCACCGGCGGCTCGCCCAGCCGGTCGATCACGAGCTCGAGAAAGCGCGCCGTGAGCGTGTCGTGAAGCAGCGTCAGCACACGCGTCACCGACGGGGCGTCGAGGTGCGCCGTCATCAGGTCGACGAACAGCTTGGGGATGTCACGTGAGGCGGCGACAAGGTCCTCCTCCGTACGCGCCGCCATCAGCTCGCGGCGCAGCGCGAACGGGCTCCGGGACTCCAGTGTCATCAGGCTGCTGGCGGAAAGGATGCCCACCACCTCGCCCCCGTCGTCGACCACCGGCAGGTGGTTCACGCCGGCCGCCATCATCGCGATGCTCGCCTCCGGGGCGAGGACCTCGGCGCCGATGGTGTGCACCGGCGACGACATGATCTCGGTCACGCTGGCGTGGCGCGACACGTGACCCACGACGACCTTGTCGCGCAGATCGACGTCGGTGACGATGCCGGCGACGCCCGAGCCCTCCGCTGCGCGCACCAGGATCGCCGAGCGCTTCTCGGCGATCATGATCTCGGCGGCCTTCCGCACGCTCGTATCCGGGTCGCAGAAGAGCGGCTTGCTGCGCGTGACCGACGTGACGGGGAGGGTGCGCACGTCGGGCATCGCTCGCATCGTCCCGGCTGCCTGAAGGAGGCGCTCGCGGGCGTTGGCCGCCATCCACTGGATTCCCGAGGGACGGCTGAGCAGGTCCACGGCGACGGCGCGCGGCAGGCAGTAGAGCAGCGCGTCCTCCCGCGCCTTCGTGGTGAACTCGGGGGCGAGGCCGCTGAGCAGCGTCGGGTGGCCGACCACGTCGCCGGCCGTCACCACCGCCACGTAGGCGTCCTTGTGCAGGAGCTCGAGCGTCCCCAGCCGCACGATGTAAAGCTCCTGACCCGGCGGGCCGCCCTCGACGAGGATGGTCTCGTCGGCCGCGACGGCGCGCTCGCGGATCGCGGCCGCGACGTCTCGCAGCTCATCGGCCGGCAACTCCTTGAAGGGTGGGATCCTCCGGAGGAACCGGACCCTGTCGGCGATGCGTGCGGGATCGGCCGTCGGCGTCATCTTCCTCCTCCTACCTGATCGCACGCTGGACGAGGCCGCGCTCGTGCAGGTGCCGCAGGCTCTCGATCACGTCGGCCTCGTTCTTGTGCTCGAGGACGACGGTCGCGCCGGC
The DNA here is from genome assembly GCA_963695395.1 of uncultured Thermoleophilia bacterium. GTDB lineage: Bacteria > Actinomycetota > Thermoleophilia > UBA2241 > UBA2241 > CAIXSE01. The sequence goes on from CAVOGK010000025.1 coordinate 24,224, forward strand.
GGCGCGGGCCAGCGCCATGACGGGCGCGGCGTCGACGACGCCGTGCCCCAGGGGGAGATGCTGGTCGCCGCCCACGTGCCCCTCATTGTCGTGCAGGTGCACGTGCTTGAGCTCGTAGCGGTCGTCGGCGAGCCACGCGGCCAAGGTGCCGGTGACGGCCGCGTGGCCGACGTCAAGCGAGAGCCCGAGCCCGCGGAGGTCGAGATCGCCCGGAGCCCGGAAGTGGGTGTGCTTGACGAACGGCAGGTTCTCGACGGCGATCGTCACCCCGAACTCCTCCTGCAGCAGCGCGAGCGCCTCGAAGGAGCTCTCGAGGGTGGAGACGACGCGCGCGTCCCACCCCTTGAACCGGCGCTGGAGGTCGGGGTGCACCACGTAGACGCGCGCGCCGAGCTCGCCCGCGACCTCGAGCTGCCGGCGGTGCTCGTCGAGCGCCCTCCGGTGCTGCCGCCCCGAGCGGCTGCCGTACTCGAAGTGGAGGAACGGCCCATGGACGGTGAACGGCAGACCCGCGAGCTCGACGACGCGCGCGTTGGCGGCGTCGAGCAGGCTGTGCCGGCCCAGTGAGAGGATCTCGGCCGACGGGGCGATCTCGCCGATGCGCAGCAGGGCCGCCGCGAGCGAGAAGTTCGCGTACGCCCCCGTGGAGATCCCGATGTCGTCGTAGATGGGCACCCGGTACGCAGTATCGCACGCCGGATGCCTGAGTGACGTTGTCCGACAGACGGCGGCGAGCGGCGGTGCCCCGGACCGCCGCTCGCCGCGGACTTGGGCCGTTCGCCGGCGCGTGTGTCAGCGCGGGTGGTTCGGCGCGTCGTACGGCGCCGTGCCGTACGGGTTCGTGCTGCCCAGGTCGAGCGTCGTCCCCTCGACGATGTGACGCTGGCCGACGCTGTAGGCGCGCGGGTGGTCGCCGTGGACGCGCATCAGGGCGTGGCGGAACACCGGGCTCTCCGGCGCGGCGACCGCGGCCGGATGGACGACCGGCGAGACGATGGTCGTTCCGACGGTCCTGGTCGTCGTCGCGGTCTCCGGCGGATTGACGACCCAGATCACCGCGGCCGCGATCAGCGCGACGACGATCATCGCGATGACCGGCGCCAACGGCAGGTGACGCACGTGGTGTCTGTGGGCGATGGTCGTACTCATGGCAGGCTCCGTTTCCTGCGCCGGCTGTCCTCCCCGATCACAGCACCAGCGTAGAGCCCTGAGGGCGGTCGACTCGTCACCCCGACAGGGTGAGTCGCATGCCGGCCGGCGGTGAGGCGTCGCGCGTGCCGCCCAGTAGGGAGCCTCGTCGACATCGCGATCGGCCGCGGGCTACGACTTGAGGAGGCCGAGCTCTCGGGAGCGGGCCAGCACGGCCTCGGCCCGCGACGAAGCGCCGAGCTTGCGGCAGATGGCGCGCAGGTGCGTCTTCACGGTGTTGTGCGAGAGAAACAGCTCCGCCCCGATCTGCTGTGGCGTGAGGTGCGTCGGGAGCAGGTCGAGCATGCGCCGCTCGGCCCGAGTGAGCGTGACGGCGAAGTTGACGACTCCAGCGTTGTCGGAGGCGAACTCATCCCGATCGACGCGGCTGCCGATGATCTGGCGGGGAGGGATCGACGAATGGAACCTATGACGAACGGGAGAGACGCGCCGCCGGCGCCCCGCCCGCTCGAAGAAGCGGGCGGGGCCGGGGAGGCGTCAACCGCGCGGACCGGCGCGGGGGCAGGCTCCCGCGCTCCGCGCGTGCGCTTCATGATCGCCGGCCGCCCGGAGCCGAAGCCGGCGACGACCTCCTGGAGCCTCACCTGGCAGTGGGTGGTGGCCGCCGCGGTCACGGTGCTGCTCGCCTGGCTCACCTACTCCCGAGGCGGCTGGATCCCCATCCTCTCCGCCTTCGACCTCGGCGTGCACGAGTTCGGCCACCTGCTGACGTTCTGGGCGCCGCCGCTGCTGTGCTCGCTCGCCGGCTCATTGCTGCAGGTCGGTGCCCCTCTTGCGCTCGGCGGCTACTTCTGGTGGCGGCGCGACGAGTTCGCGGCGATCCTCATGGTCGCGTGGTCCGCGGAGAACCTGCACAACGTCTCGGTGTACATCGCCGACGCGGAGGCGATGCTGCTGCCGCTCTTCGGCGACGACGGGTCCGGCGCGGGCCACGACTGGCACAACATCCTGCTCGATCTGAACGCGCTCGGGGCAACCGACCAGCTCGCGCTCGTGGTCAGGACCTGCTCGGTGATCGTCTTCGTGGTGGCGGTGGGGCTCGCCGTACTGGGCTTCTCGCGGGCGCGGCGAGCCTGACCATCCTGCTCTCGGGGCCGGGCCGGGTCCTGGAGGCCTCCCCCACCCGGCCCTCCTCTCGTATACTCCCGCCATCGGCGATGACGAGGCGATCGGGGGGTGCATGAGCTGGTTGGGATGGGTCATCAACGTGGGCGTGGACTACCACAAACCGCTGACCCTCATGGAAGACGAGCTCTACCTCGACAAGGGCGGACGGCGCGCCAAGTTGACCAAGTTCTGGATGCAGCTGGCACTCGCCAGCGTCATCGCCGCCGGCGGCGTGATCGGCGACTCCACGCCGGCGGTGATCGGCGCAATGATCATCGCGCCGCTCGGCACGCCCATCTACGGGCTGGCGCTCGGGGCCGTCATCGGCGAGCGCCACGAGATCCGCCGCTCGCTGCTGCTTCTGGTCGGCGGCATCGCCGCCAACATCCTCATCGGCGTGGTCATCGGCCTGGTGACCTTCAACCGCATGCCGCTCGACGTGAATCCTCAGATCGTGGGGCGGACGGCGCCGACCCTTCTCGAGCTCATGGTCGCCGTCGCCACCGGCCTCGCCGGATCGTTCGCCCTCTCCCGCAAGGATGTCTCCGACATCCTCGCCGGCGTGGCGATCGCCATCTCGCTGGTCCCGGTGCTGGCGGTCGTCGGCATCACGCTCGGCGCCGGCCGGTCCGACCTGGCGTTCGGCGCCTTCACCCTCTTCCTCGCCAACGCCGCGGCGATCCTGGTCGCCGGCACGGTCGTGTTCACGGCTGCCGGCTACAAGCGGGAGGCCCACCACCGCGACGCCCGTGCCGGTCGCCACGCCACCATCGCCATCGTCATTCTCGTCGTCGTCCTCCTGGTGCCGCTGGCAGGCGGCTCAGTGCGCACCTTCCTCTATGAGCGCTGGATGGGCGCCGCACAGACGGCGGCCGAGGAGTGGGTCGCCGGTACCGAGTGGCACGTCGACAAGGTCGCGCTGTCCGGGGACGACATCGTCGTCACGGTCATCGGACCCGGCGCCGCTCCGGGGATCACCAAGCTCAGGGACGAGATCCGCAAGGACGTGCCCGACTTCGTGCCCGTCAAGGTGATCGAGGAGACCGGCCGCACGACGCCTCTGTAGGCGTCGGGCGGGCATGCCCGCGGCCCGCATACGAGAAGTCAGGCGGCGGTCGCGTCTGGCGCCGCGCCCGCCGCCTGATGAGCTTCC
>CAVOGK010000026.1:0-132644 GCA_963695395.1 uncultured Thermoleophilia bacterium
TCGGCTACGCCCCATGGCACTTCTTGTACTTCTTCCCGCTCCCGCATGGACACGGGTCGTTGCGACCGACCTTGTCGTAGACGATGCGCTGCTGTACCTGCACGGGAGCAGTGCTCGTCGTCGCTCCCTTGCCACCGCGGGCCGCCACGTTGGGCGGCGGCTCGTCTGCGAACCCGTCGTCCTCCGGCTGACCGTACTCGCCGGAGGCCATCGCCGCGCCGCTGAAGGACGTCTGGTTGATCAGGTCGTCCCCGCTCGTGTAGTTGAGCGCCTCAACCGGCTCGTCGAGGGTGATGGCGGTGAACATCGCGAGGTCCTCGGGCCTGTTCTTCATGAGCGTCGTGACCGTGCTCATCTTGACGCCCTCGAGCATGTCGTTGAAGAGGTCGAAGCCCTCGCCCTTGTACTCGACCAGCGGGTCGCGCTGGCCGAGCGCGCGCAGGTGGATGCCCTCCTGCAGGTAGTCCATGTCGAGCAGATGCTCTTTCCAGCGGCCGTCGATGACCTGCAGCATGACGGCACGCTCGACGGTGCGCATCTGCTGCTCACCGATCACGCGCTCGCGCTCGTCGTACTGCTCGAGCGCGTCGTCGACGGCCAACTCGACGATCTCGTCCACGGTCGCGTCCTCGATGTCGACGTCGTCCATCTTGAGCGTGGGCGAGTAGACCTGCTTGAGCCCGATGAACAGCGAATCGAGGTCCCAGTCCTCGGAGTACTGCACGCCCTCGAGGCTGCCGCGCACCGTGCCCTCGACGAGCTCGGCCACCATTTCGCGGACCTGCTCGCCGAAGTCCTCGCCCATGAGGATGCGCTGGCGCTGGGCGTAGATGACCCGCCGCTGCTCGTTCATGACTTCGTCGTACTTGAGGACGTTCTTGCGGCGCATGAAGTTGAGCTCCTCGACCTTGACCTGCGCCTTCTCGACGACGTTGCTCAGCATCTTGGCCTCGATCGGCTGGCCCTCCTGGGGACCGAGACGGCTGAGGATGCGGTACATGCGGTCGCCTGCGAAGAGGCGGATGAGCTCGTCCTCCGCGGAGAGGTAGAAGCGGCTCTCACCCGGGTCACCTTGGCGTCCTGAGCGCCCGCGGAGCTGGTTGTCGATGCGCCGGCTCTCGTGGCGCTCGGTACCGAGGACGTACAGGCCGCCGCGGTCGACCACGCCCTCGCCGAGCTTGATGTCCACGCCGCGGCCGGCCATGTTGGTCGCGATCGTGACCGCGCCCTGCTGGCCGGCGTTCTCGATGATGTGAGCCTCGCGCTCGTGCTGCTTCGCGTTGAGGACGTTGTGCGGGATGCCGTGGCGTTCGAGCAAGCGGGAAAGCATCTCGCTGATCTCGACCGAGACGGTGCCGACCAGTACGGGCTGGCCTTTCTCGTACCGCTCGACCAGGTCCTCCACGACCGCGGCGTGTTTCTCCTTCGCGGTCGTGAAGATGAAGTCGTTCTCGTCCAGCCGGACCATCGGCGAGTTGGTGGGCACCTGCACCACCTCGAGCCCGTAGATCTGGCGGAACTCGTCCTCCTCCGTCTTGGCGGTACCGGTCATGCCGGCCAGGACCTCGTACATACGGAAGTAGTTCTGCAGGGTGATGGTCGCGAGCGTCTGGTTCTCCTCGCGGATCGGCACCTTCTCCTTGGCCTCGATCGCCTGGTGCAGGCCCTCGGAATAGCGCCTGCCGTCGAGGATGCGGCCCGTGAACTCGTCGACGATGAGCACCTCACCGCCCTGGACGACGTACTCGACGTCAATGGAGTACAGCGCCTCCGCGCGCAGTGCCTGGATGAAGTGATTGACGAGCCCGCCGTTCGAGTCTTTGTAGAGGTTGTCGATATCGAGGGCTCGCTCGACCTTGGCGACGCCGCTCTCCGTGACGGCCACGGTGCGCTGCTTCTCGTCCACCTCGTAGTCCTCGCCGGGGACGAGCCGCGGGACGACGCGCGCGAACTGACGGTACGTATCCGCGGCGGTCTCGGGCGCGCCGCTGATGATGAGCGGCGTGCGCGCCTCGTCGATGAGGATCGAGTCGACCTCGTCCACGATGCAGTAGTGGTGCCCGCGCTGGACCATGTGCTCGCGGCGCATGGTCATGTTGTCGCGGAGGTAGTCGAAGCCGAACTCGGAGTTGGTGCCGTAGGTGACGTCGGCGTTGTACTGGGCGCGACGCTCCTCCGGTGTCATGTTGGCCTGGATCACGCCGACCTCGAGGCCGAGGAAGCGGTAGACCTGGCCCATCCACTCGGCGTCACGTTTGGCGAGATAGTCGTTGACGGTGACCAGGTGGGCCCCGTTGCCGGAGATGCCGTTGAGGTACATCGGCATGGTGGCGACGAGGGTCTTGCCCTCGCCGGTCTTCATCTCCGCGATATCGCCGTCGTGGAGCACGATGCCGCCGAGCACCTGGACGTCGAAGGGGCGCATGCCGAGCGCGCGCTGCGCCGCCTCGCGGGCCACCGCGAAGACCTCGAACAACAGGTCGTCGAGCAGCTCGCCGTTCTCGTGGCGCTGGCGGAACTCGGCGGTCTTGGCGCGCAGCTGGTCGTCGCTGAGGGCGGCGATCCCGGGCTCGAGCTCGCTCACCCGTGCGGCCTGGTCCTGGAGTGTCTTGAGGCGCCGGCCTTCACCGACGTGCATCAGCTTGTCGACGATCTTGATCACAGGGGTACGACTCCCGGGGTCTCGTGGATGAGCGTCTAGGCCCATTGTCGCACAGCCTGCGGCCGGCGTCGCACCGCACCCGCCCGGCGCCCTCTGGGCGTCACCGGGCGGGTGGCCCGAAGCGGACCGGACACCTCAGTTGAGGGGTGCCCCTGCGGCGCACCCCTCGATTGGTCCTCTTCCGTCGTCAATCGAGCGGTGCCCCTTTCGGCGCACCCCTCCATTGGTCCTCTTCCGTCGTCAATTCTCGGCCGGCTCGATCAGGCCGTAGTGACCGTCATTTCGGCGGTAGACGACGTTCGTCCGGTTGGACTCGGCGTTCGTGAAGACGAAGAAATCGTGTCCGACGAGCTCCATCTGGAGCGCAGCCTCGTTCACCGACATCGGCTTGAGCGCGAACTGCTTCGTCTTGACGATGCGGCCGTTGTCGCCGGAGGACAGGCTCTCCCCCGCGATCTCGTCGGCAAGGACCGTCGCGGCCGCGACGGGGGCAAGCTCGGGAGCCGGAGTGGCGTCGATGACCAGCTTGTCGTGACCGTGCCTCGTCTTGCCGTGGATCTTGTCGTGGTACTTCTTGACGCGGCGCACCAGTTTGTCGGTCACCAGATCGATGGCGGCATACATGTCCGTCGACGCGTCGCGGGCTCTGATCACGGGACCGCGGGTGAACACCGTCGCCTCCGCGATGCATGGCTCGGCGATACTCGGGTTCTTCTCGACCAGGAGCTCCAGCTCTACCCTGGTCACCTCGTCGATCTTGCGCTGCTGCAGGAGTTTGTGAACGTGCTCGATCTTCTCGTTGGCGTAGTCCTGCAGTGCCGGCGTGACGGTGACGTTGCGGCCCTTGATCTGCGTTTTCATCGACATCGCTCCTTCGGGACGGCATGGTCTCGCGATGCTTGGGCATGCGTTGCGCGAACAGTACGTGCAAAGGTGAATACGTGAGGGTCGAGGTTTGCATGAGCGAGCGCTTCAGCGCACTGGTTCAACGTTTCACCTGTGGTGTAGACGTCGTCGACAATGATGACTCGCTTGAGTCCCTTATGTACCCCGAAGTCGCCCTCCCGCAACGCGAATGCGTGATGGACATTCGCGGCGCGCGAGGCCCGGTCCAGCCCACTCTGACGGGCGCCGTGTCGCACGCGACGGAGCAGCGGAGCATAGGTGAGCCCGGCATCTCGGGCAAGCCGGCGGGCGATGGACTCGGCGAGGTCGAAGCCCCGGTCGAGCTTGTGCACGCGGTGGGCGGGGACCGACGTGACGACGACGTTCTGGCCCGCCCGGCCGGCCGGCGCACGCGCACCGACGTGAGCCGCCGCGCCGGCCCGGGCCGCGGCGGCGGCGAACGCCGGCGCGGCGCGGCCGGCCATGTCGTCCGTCAGCGAGCCCAGCGCCCGGAACTTGCAGGCCGTGACGAGGTCGCGAGCCGGCCCGTCGTAACAGAAGGCCGCCGATGCGGCGGTGAAGGCCAGGTCACGACCGGCACACTCCCGGCAGGCAGGCAGGCCCCCGCTCCGGGAGCCGGCCCGCGCGGGGCGCGCCGGCCGGCCGGCGCGCCGGAGCGGCGCGCCGCAGCGGCGGCAACGGTCGTCGGGAAGAGGATGCAGGCCGACGGCGCACACCTCGCACAGCCAACTCCCGGCGGAGCGGCACACGACGCAGCGCCTGGGGAACACGAGGTCGAGGAGGCCGTCGAGGGCGCCCTTGGCGTCCACTCTCGGCACCGAGATCACTCCCCGTCGGGTTCGTCGCCGGGGTCGCTGAGCCCCGCACACGTATGCGGCTCGAGCCGCGCCCCGGCGGCGATGTGCGCGTGCGCGGCGACATCGGACCTGTCACCGATCACCGCGCCCTCGCCTACGACCGCCTCGTGGTGCACGACGACGTTGCGGCCGAGGATGCTGCCGGCGAGGCGAGCGCCGCGGCCGGCCTTGGCGCCGTCCCAGTGGATGACGCCCTCGAGCACCGCGCCGCCTTCGACGACGCAGCCGTCGCCGATGATGAGCGGGCCGATGAGCTCGGCTCCGGACTCGATCAGGCAGCCGGCGCCGAGAAGGATCGGCGCCTCCACGCGCACGCCGGCCTCGACCTCCGTGCCCTGCCCTATCCACACGCTCGTGGCGATCTCTCGGCCGGGCACCTCGAGATCGACCCGGCCGAACAGGGCGTCGAAGTTACTGACGCGGTACTGCTCGATGTTGCCGACATCGTTCCAGTAGGTCGCCAGCTCCCAGCAGTGGAAGGGACACCCCTCACCCAGCAGCGCCGGGAAGACGTCCTTGGCCCAGTCCACGAAGGCGCCCGGCGTCAGGTAGTCGAAGATCTCCGGCTCGAACGCGTAGATGCCGCAGTTGCAGAGCGTCGAGAGCGCCTCAGCGCGCGACGGCTTCTCTTGGAAGCCGGTCACGCGCATGGACTCGTCGTGCACGACGACGCCGTACTGGGAGGGGTCGTCGACTTCCTTGACCGCCATGGTGGCGACGCCGCCGGAAGCCTTGTGGAAGGCGAGAAACGCAGTGAGGTCGATGTCGGTGAGCCCGTCGCCGCTCATCACCAGGAACGTCGACCCCGAGAGGAACTCGCGGAAGGCGTCCGCCCCGCCGGCCGTGCCGAGCAGATGCTCCTCCAGGTGGTACCGGAGCTCGACGCCGAACTCCGAGCCGTCGTCGAAGTACGAGCGGATCCTCTCGGGATGGTAGTGCAGATTGGCGGCGATCTCGGTCACCCCGTGGCGGCGCAGCAGCCGGAGGAGGTGCTCCATGACGGGGCGGTTGAGGATGGGCACCATCGGCTTGGACGTGAGGCCCGTGAGCGGATTGAGCCGCGTGCCGAGGCCGGCGGCCATGAGGTACGCGCGCACGCTCACGGCGCGCACTCCCCACTCGTACAGGCTCCGGTCAGGGCCGGGCCGAACGGCGGCCGCAGCACACCGGCCTCCGTGATGATCGCGGCGATGTTGGCGGCCGGCGTGACGTCGAACGCCGGGTGGCGCGCAACGGCGCCCTCCGGCGCCACCTGCTCGCCGCGGAACGACGTGACCTCGGCCGGATCGCGCTCCTCGATCGGGATGGCGTCGCCGTTCTCGGTGCTGAGATCGACGGTCGAGAGCGGAGCCGCCACATAGAAGGGCACGCGGTGCTCTTTGGCGAGCACGCTCACGCTGTAGGTGCCGATCTTGTTGGCCGTGTCGCCGTTCCCCGCGATGCGGTCGGCGCCGACCACCACGCCGTCGACCTCGCCGCGGCGCATGAAGTAGCCGGCCATGTTGTCGCTGATGAGCTGGTACGGGATGCCCTCGACCTGCAGCTCCCAGGCGGTGAGCCGCGCGCCCTGCAGCCAGGGCCGCGTCTCGTCGACCCAGACGGAGATGTCCGCGTGCCGGGCCGCAGCCGCGCGGATGACGCCGAGTGCGGTGCCGTAGCCGGCGGTCGCGAGGGCTCCGGCGTTGCAGTGCGTCAAGATGCGGTCGCCGGCGCCGAAGAGGGCGGCGCCGTGCCCGCCGATGCGCAGGCAGCGGTCGACGTCGTCGTCGTGGATCGCCTGCGCCTTCGCGAGCAGCCCGGCGGCAACGGCGGCCGGGGCGCCCTCCGGGCCGCCGGATGCGAGCGCGGCTTTCCAGAACCGCCGCATCTCGTCCAGCGCCCAGCGCAGGTTGACGGCGGTCGGCCGCGTGGCCAGCAGGCCGGCGGCGGCCCGCTCCAGCGCGGCCCGGAACGCGGCCGGATCGTCTGAGCCTGCGCCGGCTGCCTCAGCGGCCGCGAGCGCGATGCCGCCGGCCGCAGTCACGCCGATCGCAGGCGCGCCGCGGACCGTCATGTCGGTGATGCGGTCCGCGACCTCACCCCAGGTGCGGCAGCGCACGTAGCGCTCCTCCTGCGGCAGCGCCAACTGGTCGATGAGCACGACCTCGCCGGGCAGGATCTCGACGGTACGCACGCGCAGCAGCGAGCCGCCGGGCCGGCTGCGCTCGCCGGCGGCGCCGTGTCCCTCGTCTGCCCCACTCTGCCGACTCACCGTGACTCCGGACTCAGGTGCCCTGATCCCACGAGGCCAGGTACTTGGCCTGCTCCTCGGTGAGTGTGTCGCAGTCGACGTTCATGCTCTCGAGCTTGAGCCGGGCGATCTCGTCGTCGATGTCCTTGGGTACCACATAGACCTTGTTCTCGAGGTCGGCGTGGTTCTTGACCATGAACTCGGCGGAGAGCGACTGGTTGGCGAAGCTCATGTCCATGACCGCCGCCGGGTGACCCTCGGCCGCCGCCAGGTTGACCAGCCGGCCGTCGGCCAGCAGGTAGATGCGGCGGCCGTCGGCCATGGTGTACTCCTCGACGAACTCGCGCACGCTGCGCTTCTTGACGGCGAGCTTCTCGAGCGCCGGGATGTCGATCTCGACGTTGAAGTGGCCGGTGTTGGCGATGATGGTGCCGTCCTGCATGACCTCGAAGTGCTCGCCGCGCAGCACGTGGATGTCGCCGGTCGCGGTGACGAAGAGCTTGGCGATCTTGGCGGCCTCGGCGACCGGCATGACGCGAAAGCCGTCCATGACGGCCTCGAGCGCGCGCAGCGGGTCGACCTCGAGCACGATGACGTCGGCGCCCGTGGCCCTTCATGCGCATCGCGAGGCCGCGGCCGCACCAGCCGTAGCCGGCGACGCAGACGGTGCTGCCGGCGATGAGGATGTTGGTGGCGCGGATGACGCCGTCGAGCGTGCTCTGGCCGGTGCCGTAGCGGTTGTCGAACATGTGCTTGGTGTTGGCCTCGTTGACGGCCACGATCGGGAACATGAGCCTGCCCTCGGCCTCCAGCGCCTTGAGGCGGATGACGCCGGTGGTGGTCTCCTCGGTGCCGCCGATGATGTCGGCGGCCATGTCGGGACGCTCACCGTGCAGCACGCCGATGACGTCGGCGCCGTCGTCCATGGTGATGTTCGGCTTGTGGTCGACGCACGTGTTGATATGCGAGTAGTAGGTCGCGTCGTCCTCGCCCTTGATGGCGTAGACGCGCACGCCGTAGTCGTTGACCAGCGCGGCGGCGACGTCGTCCTGCGTGCTCAGCGGGTTGCTGGCGCAGAGCACCACGTCGGCGCCGCCGGCGACCAGGGTACGCATGAGGCCGGCGGTCTCGGTGGTGACGTGCAGGCAGGCGCCGATGCGCACGCCCTTGAGCGGCTTCTCCTTCTCGAAGCGCTCGCGGATGGCGCGCAGCACGGGCATGTGCATGTCCGCCCACTCGATGCGCAGCACGCCCTCTGGGGCGAGTCCGATGTCTTTGATGTCGTAGTCGTTGCTCAAGCCGAGCCTCACTCTCTGTCGTATCGCGGCGCCTGCACCACTCCGCAGGCGACCAGTCTCAAGCCGTAGTACGCGGCGACGACGGCAGCGGGGACGAGGGAATCTGAAGCGATGACGCAGCCCCCCTCGCGGGCCGCCCGGGCCTCGAAGCGCGTGAGGCGGCGGGCGTCGGCGACGCCCGCCGCCACGACGCCAAACGAGTATACCCGAGCCCCCTCGCGCGGACGAACGATGGCGGGTTGATATATGCCGGTCATGCCGGGGAAGTCGCGAAGCACGCCGGCCGGCCAGCGGCCCGTGAGTGGGCCGCGCGCCTCGAGTCCGACGTGGTCGGCGATCAGGGCGACGTCGCCCGGAGCCGGCGGGGGCTCGCCGGCAGCCGAGCCGCTCTCCCCCGCGCGGGCCGGCCCCACCCACTCGACCGGGACGACGAGCCCGACGCACGCGCCGCGCGGTTGCGCCGCGAACAGCGCGAAGAGCGGCCCCTCGAAGGGCACGGGCGGTCGCAGGTCGTGACGCTCCAGGCTCTCGAGCCGCACGCCGGGAAACAGGACGGCGCCGGTCCGGCGGCTCGCCGCATCGGCGGCCGTCAGCACAAGCGCGGCGGAGTCGCCGGCCAAGCGGCGTCAGCCGGCGTCGCCGGCGAGGCTGGCCTTGAGCGCCTGGATGGCGTCGACGGGAGTCGGGTCGACGCCGTAGAGCAGGGCGAGATAGCACGACGTGTAGTCGCCGAGCTGCACCAGAGAGAACAGCCGCGCGAGACGCGAGGCGCCCCGCGCCGCGACGAGCTCCGTGTCGACGCCGAGCGCCTCGTACTCCCGCGCGGTGAGCTCCGCGCGGCGGGTCAGACGCTCGTCGCCGGACTCGTCGTGCAGGAACAGCGCGACTGCGGACGCGGTCACCTGCGGCAGACTCGTCCAGCCCATGAGCTCGTTGTGATCGAGCTCCGGCAGTTCGTTGAAGAACGCCGGAGCCTTGGCGTTCTCGTTGATCTGGCCCTTCCAGCGCCGGGCGACGGGAGCGGTGGACCCAGCGCCGTACGCGACGACCAGCCGCCCCTCGAGCCGCCGGGCCAGCGTCTTGGCGGGGTTGTCCTCCTCGCCGCACTCCGGGCTGAAGACCGCATTGCCCTGCTCGAGCTGCGCGGCAGCCGCGGCGACGTCGCTCGCATGCTCGTGGCACAGCCCGGAGGCCTCCAGGGTGGCCAGCAGAGGCATGGAGAGCAGGCCGACCGCAGCACGGGGTTGACGGCCCCCGGGGACGAGCACCAGCGGCGCGCCCTCAGCCTCGGCGTATGCCGCCAGGCGGCCGCCGGAGGCCACGCACACAGGGGCGCAGCCGCGCGAGCGCGCCTGCGCCGCGCACGCGAGCGCTTCTTCGGTCTCGCCTGAGTAGCTCACGATGACGACCAGCGTCTCCGGACCGACCCACTCGGGGAGCGCGTAGCCACGCACGACGGTCGTCGGCACCGCGAGGTCGGGCAGAGACGCCAGAACGAGGTCGGCGCCGATGGCGGAGCCACCCATCCCGCAGACGGCGAGCCCGTCGGGCTCGGCGGGCGGGATCGCCGGGAAGGTACCGAAGAAGGCGCCGGCGAGCCGTTCGCGCGCCGTCTCGTAGCCTTCGCGAAGCTGTTGCGGCAGCGCCGCCACTTCGGCGAACATGCCCGCGCGGTCGATGGCCGCGACCGTGGCGGGGCTGAGATCCGCAGGGCTCCCCACGTCAGCCCTCGCGGATGACGGAGAGCACGAAGTCGCGCTTCTCCTCCATCAGCCCCTGGGCGTCGGCGCCCAGGTTGAGCCGCAGCAGCGGCTCGGTGTTGGAAGGCCGCACGTTGAAGTGCCAGTGTTCGTAGTCGACGGAGATGCCGTCCAGGCGCCCGAGCTCGCCGTCGGAGAAGCTCTCTTCGATGCGCCTGAGCGCCGCCGGAACGTCGTCGACCACGGAGTTGATCTCGCCGCTGATGAAGTACTTGGTGCGGAGCGGCTCCAGCAGCTCCGCCATCGTGGCGCGCTTCTCCGAGAGCAGCTCGAGAATGAGCAGCGCGGGGATGAAGCCGGAGTCGGCGTTGTAGTTGTCGGCGAAGTAGTAGTGGCCGGACACCTCGCCGCCGAACAGCCCGCCCTCGCGACGCATGCGCTGCTTGAAGAAGGCGTGCCCAACGCGGTTGAGCAGCGGCACGCCGCCGTTGGCGCTGATCACGTCGGGGACGGCGCGGCTGGCGCGAAGGTCGTAGAGGATCTTCGCGCCGGGGTTCTTGAGCAGCAGCGCCTCGGCGAGCAGCGCAGTGACGAAATCGCCGGGCACGAACTCCCCAGCCTCGTCGATGAAGAAGCAGCGGTCGGCGTCGCCGTCCCAGGCGATGCCGAGGTCGGCCTTCTCGGCCACGACGCGCTCGCGGATCTCCCGGCTGTTCTGCTCGAGCAGCGGGTTGGGCTCGTGGTTGGGGAACGTGCCGTCGACCGCGAAGTACATCTCGACGCAGTCGAGAGGCGTGCCTGAGAAGACGAGCGGGGCGAGCACGCCGGCGACGCCGTTGGCGGCGTCCATGACCACCTTGTAGTGCCCGAACGCCGAGACGTCGACGAGCGCATGCAGATGCTCGACGTAGGCTGGGTACAGATCGACGTGGTCGATGCCCGTGCCCGCGACGGACACCGGCAGTTCGTCGAGCGCCTGGCTCCGCTCCTTGAGCTCGGGGATGCCGGCGTCGCCGCTCAGGGGCAGCGCCCCCTCCCCCACCAGCTTGATTCCGTTGTACTGCGGCGGATTGTGTGACGCGGTCACCATCGCGCCGCCGTCGAGGCCCTGCGAGGCCACGCCGAAGTACACCATCTCCGTCGGCACAAGGCCGAAATCCACCGTCGATGCGCCGGCTGCGGCGGCGCCCGCGGCGAAGGCCTCGAGGAGACCGGCCGACGACGGCCGCGGGTCCATCCCCACGCCGAGCCGGGCGGCTCCCAGCTGCTGTGCCAGCGCGCAGCCGATGCGCTCGGCCGCCCATTCGTCGAGCTCCTGCGGATAGAGCCCGCGTATGTCGTAGGCTTTGAAGATACCGTCGGGGATCGTCACGAGCTCTCCCTCCCGCGAAGCTGCTCGAAGAACTGGATGGAGTTGTCGGGCAGCTCCGTGTCCGGATACACGCAGATGCCGCCGGCGAGTCGGTTGCCGGCCCCGATCACGCAGGCCTCCCCGATCACGGCGCCGCTGGTCTGCGTCCCGGCGCCGATGCGACAGTCACGCACCAGGATGCTGCCCTCCACCTGAGCGTGGGCGCCGATGACGACGCCGGACTGGACGACGGCCTCGACGACGGTCGCGCCCTCACCGACCACGGCGCCGGAGCCGACCACGGCGAGAGGACCGACCCGGGCGCCGGCGTCGACGCGCGCGCCGTCGGCGATGTAGCACGGCGGCACCACCCGCGCGCCGGCGACCTCCGCCGACGGCGAGACGTAGAGGTACTGGTCGCCGAGCTGCTCCGCGATGGAGGTGTTCACGGTCCTCTCGAGGATGTCGAAGTGCGCCTGCAGATAGCTGTCGGGAGTGCCGATGTCGCGCCAGTAGCCGCGATCGACGTGGCCGTAGAGCGAACCGGCGAAGGCGAGCTTGGGGAACACCCCGCGCTCGATGGAGAAGAGCCGCCCGCGAGGGATCATCTCGAGGACCTCGGGCTCGAGGACGTACACTCCGGCGTTGATGAGTGCCGTGCCCTCCCACTCGCCGGGCTTCTCGAGGAAGCTGGCGATGGCGCCGTCCTCTCGCAGCTCGACCAGACCGTAGCGCCGCGGGTCCTCGACCGGGGTGAGGAAGATGGTCCCCATGCCCCCCTTGGCGACGTGGGTCGCCGCGAGCGCGCCGAGGTCGACGTCGCTGAGCACGTCGCCGTTGAAGACGTAGAAGCTGCCGTCGTCGAGCTTGGACTCGCAGTTCGCGATGGCGCCGGCTGTGCCGAGAGGCTCGTCCTCGACCGCATAGTCCACCTCGAGACCGTACCCCGCACCGTCGCCGATCACCGCCTCGATCGCCTCAGCAAGGAAGCCGGTCGAGAAGACCGCGCGCTCGACACCGTGACGGGCGAGGTTGTCGAGGATGTAGGCGACGAACGGGCGCTCGACGACAGGTGCGACCGGCTTGGGCACGCGGGAGGTGACGGGGCGCAGCCGCGTGCCCTCACCACCGACGAGGATGACGGCTTGTCGCGGAGTGCCTCGCGTCGGACTCATCGCGGCGACTCAGCCGGCGACGGGCGCCGGCACTTCGTCGCCGAGACCGATGCCCTCGTACTCCAGTCCCGCCTCAGCGGCCACGGCCGGATCGACGAAGTTGCGGCCGTCGATGAGCAACGGCCGCGCCATGGCCACCGCGGCGGCGCCCCAGTCGAGCCGCGCGAACTCCGGCCACTCGGTCACGAGGACCGCCGCATCGGCGCCCTCGAGGGCTTCGAGCGGCTCCGCGCAGATCTCGACGCCGGGGAACAGCGGGTGATCGCCGGCGTCGAGCATGGGGTCGTAGGCCCTCACGCTGACGCCCTCGTGGATGAGGCGGCCGGCCAGGACGATCGAGGCCGCCTCGCGCAGGTCGTCGGTGTTCGGCTTGAAGGTGAGTCCTAGCAGCGCCACCGTGGCGCCGCGAAGGCCGCCCAGCCGGTCCTTGAGCTTGCCGACCACCCGGCGCTTCTGGAGGGCGTTGACCTCGATGACGGCGTTGAGCAGCTGGAAGTGGTAGCCACTGTTGCCCGCCAGCTGCTTGAGCGCCTGCACGTCCTTGGGGAAGCAGGACCCGCCGTAGCCGATGCCTGCCTGCAGGAAGTGCGGACCGATGCGGTGGTCGAGACCCATGCCGTGAGCGACCGTCCTCACGTCGGCTCCGACCTGCTCGCAAACGTTGGCGATCTCGTTGATGAAGGAGATCTTGGTGGCGAGGAAGGCGTTGGATGCGTACTTGACCATCTCTGCGGTGGGAACGCTGGTGCGCAACACGTTGGTGTCGATGCCCCGGTAGAGCGACTCGACGACGGCGCCGTCCTCCTCGCGGAAGCTGCCGATGACGATGCGGTCGGGCTCGAGAAAGTCCTGGAGGGCCGCGCCCTCGCGCAGGAACTCGGGATTGGAGGCGTAGGTGATGCCCGCTGCCCCGAGCGCGTCGAGGTCGGCCATGACCTTCTCGCCGGTGCCGACCGGGACAGTGCTCTTCATGACCAGCAGCCGCTCCCCGTCGCGCGCGGCGATCTCGCGGACCGCATGCTGCACCCGCGAGAGGTCGGCATCGCCGGACGGCGACGGCGGCGTGTCGACGGCGATGAAGAGGACGTGGCAGGACTCGAGCAGGACATCGTACGACGTGGTGAACGAGAGGCGGGCGGCGTTGTCGGCGACGAGCTTCTCGAGTCCGGGCTCGAAGATGGGGACCTCCCCGCGCTCCAGTCTCGCGATCTTGGCCTCATCGACGTCCATGCACACGACGTCGTGCCCAAGGTGGGCGAAGCACACGGCCGAGACGAGGCCGACGTACCCGGTACCGACGACCCCGATCGGTGCGGCTTCCATGCGCGTCAGAACCTCCGTGAAAGGTGAGAAAGAGCCCCGTTTACGGGCGAAAGTCTACCACAGGCCGGACCGCGGCCCGGACGTGCGGTCGGCCTCGCCTTCCCTCATTGAAAGAGGCGCTCGTACTCGTAGCGGCTGGCCCGATCATGGGGATTCAGCCCTAGAGCACGCGTGAGGACGGCCCTGGCGGCCTTGTCGCGGCCGAGTACCCCGTGCTGGAGCACGCCGAGCTCGTACCAGGCCTCGTAGTTCTGCGGCTGCAGCCGCGTCGCTTCCTCCAGCCGAGCCAACGCCTCGCGGTTGCGGCCCAGCTGCTGCAGCAGGCGAGCCTCCGTCAGCAGAGGGCTGACGGCGAGTGGGTCAAGGCTCCCCGCGCGCCGTGCGTGTTCCAGGGCGGTCGCGACATCGCCGTCGGCTGCCGCGGCGAGGGCGTCGTTCTCGGAGCGCTGGGCGAGGTACGGCGGCAGCCAGCTCACGGCGAGCAGCAGCAACGCCGCGCTGGCGACGACGCGCGGCGCCCAGCCCACCCGGCGGCGACGGTGCGCCGGCGGTGAGCGGTAGCCTGGGCCGGCGGCGCCCTCGGGCGCAGTCGGTTCGGCCTCCGGAGCGCCATCGCCTGCATCCGGCGCCGGCCGGCCGTCGTCGTGAGCGGCCCTGTCGACCACGGCGTCGACGGACCCCGCGACGGCCGACACCGCCGCCGCGGACTCCTCGCCGGCCACGAACGCCGGCGCGGCTGCCGGCTCGCCTTCGGCTGCGGCCGCCCGATTCCGGACGCGCCGCTCGTCCACGCGGCGGGTCGCACGATACGAGACGCAGGCGGCGATGAAGAGGAACACGAGCGTCCCGACGGCGGCCATGTCCCAGTCCCAGTCCCACGAGATGTGCACGAAGAAGGCGATCACGCCGGCCTGCAGCGCCACGAGCAGCGGATGCAACGGGTCCTTACGCCGCGAGAACGGGTTGCCGATCGCGGCGGCCACGAACAGCGCCACGGCCACCGCGAAGAGCGCGAGCCCTACGACGCCCAGCTCACTGAGCACGTTGAACCATTGGCTGTGTGCGTGCTTGACGACGCCGCCCGCAGCGCGAAAGCGATAGTGCGTGAAGGGGAACGTGCCGGCGCCGGTGCCGGCGCCCCGGTTGAAGCGGGCCTGTCGAGCGGCCTCGCGCCAGAGCTCGGGCCGGCCGGTGTTCAGGGAAGCCAGCCGGGCCGGGCCGTTGCCCGTGCCGCCCTCGTCCGCGTCGTTGGCGAGCGCATGGAGCCGGTCCTTGACCCACGCGGTCCCGCCCCGCGGCTCGAGAAAACGAGCGGAGCCGCCGACGGTGACGACGGCGACGACGGCGAGCACCGCCGCGCCGGCCGCGACGGTCGACCATCGCGGCCAGCGGACCGCACCCTGCGCGAGCGCGAGGACGAGCTGAACACCGGCCGCGAAGAGCAGGGCCGCGATCGACCAGCGCAGGAGTTCCGCGCCCTGCGCGGCGCGGAGCGCGTCGTCGGTGGTCTCGGTGAAGAGCGTTCCCAATCCGCGCAGCCGCCACAATACCAGCACCACTGGGGTGACGATCGCGGCGAGACTGAAGAAGCCGGCCAGCCTCACCGTCGTGAAGCCGAAGTAGAGCACCAGCGCCACGACGAGCGCGATCCAGCCGCCGCGGGAGAAGGTGAAGAAGAAGGTGAAGCTCATCGGCACCGCGACCGCCGCGGCGAGCGTCCTCAGAGCCGGATGGGTGCGCCGGTCGCCGGCGACCGCGAGCGCGACGCAGAGGCCCATCACCATCATGAGCGCGAGCACGTTCCAGTAGCCCACGGGACTATCCAGCCGGGCGTAGGTGTGCGCGTGTGTCACGGCGTCCGGGCTCGTCTTGCCGAGGAACGCGTACACACCGACGGCCGTGGCGACGACGAGGTAGCTGTAGCCGACCGTCCGCAACTGCAGGCCGCGGACCGAGGTGAGGCCGAGGACCGCCGCTACGGCGAGGTAGAACGCCGTCAGGTTGAAGGAGACCCAGGTGAGATCGGGGCCGAACGACCAGAGGACCGAGACGCCACTCCACACCGTGAACGCCGCGAAGACGCCCAGGGCGGTCAGGAAGAGGACCGGCGGCCGGCTGCTGCGGCGCAGGAACCAGACCCAGACCGCGGCTGCGCACAGCACCGCCACTACGATGGGCGTACTGCGTCCGATGACGTACCCTCCGGAGAGGAACGAGAACGCCGCCACGGCCGCCATGACGACCACGTAGGGAACCGCGTTTCGCGCCCTGAACGTCGCCCCCGCAACGCGGACGGTGTGCGTGGGGGTCTCCATCGAAGGGATTATACTGTGCTCGTCATGTCTCGCGAGGACGGTGGCGCGAGTACATCCTCCAACATCTGGGGTATGGTCATATACGCGGGCACGTGGTAGAACGGAATTCGATACCCGGCACACTGCCGGGAAGATGCCGTGAGGGGGGGTGAAGACATGAGGGGCAAACTATTGGGCGCCATCACTGTCGCCCTCCTGCTCATCCTGGTGTTCGCCGTTGTCGCACAGGCTGCCGTACCGCAGTCCGTCGTCGACGCGATCATCGCGGATGCTCAGGACGGCACCATCGATGGCACCTGGACGGCCGCGGAGATCGAGGCTGCACTCGCGTTCATCCAGGATAACCCCATCTACCAGCAATATTCTGCTCTCCAAGGAGTCCTTGAGGACTACTTGGCGAGCCTGCAGGCTCCCGGCGAACAAGGCGGTGAACTCGCCTTCACGGGTGGTGAGGTGTTTCTTATCCTCGCAGCCGGCGCCGCGCTCATCGGCGGAGGCGCGCTGCTTCGCCGCAGCCAGGCCTGACGGGCCGCTGCTCTACGCGTGACGCCGACGGCGCCCCACCCCGAGAGGGTCGGGCGCCGTCGGCGTCTCCGCCGTCAGTCGTCGGTCACGTAGACCACGTCACGCGGGATGTCGCCAGCCATGACGACACTTCTCGGCGGCACCCCGAGGTCCCCCGCAAGAGCAGCCGCCGCCGCTCGCCACCCCGGACGGTAGAAGATCGCGGGGCCCCTCCGAATGGGCGTCCAGCCGTCGTCCAGTGCCAGCCGTCCTGCGATGAACCCCCAGAGGCGCAGCTGCCCGAGGACGACTGCCGTGCGCTCCTCCGATGCGCCCACGACGCCGACCTCGGTGTGGCGGGCCGACACGAACGCGAACCCGAGCCGCGTGGAACGGAGGTCCGGCGCCAGGGTCCCCGGCCAGCAGGCGCGCACAAGCGTCTGCACATTGGCGCGCGCCGCGTCCTGCAGGCCGTCGCGGCGCGCAGATGAGGCTTCCGGCGCCACAGCCTCGGGCGTCCAGGAGACCGGCAGGCGACTGTCGATGATGACGGTCTCGAGCTCGGCTCTGGCGTCAGAGCCGACGGCCGCGCTCGCAAGCGCCGGGAGCGGGCCGGCGACGACGGCCTCCTGGCCGCGGTTGCGCAGCATCGCGCACACCTTGGCGACCGCGGCCGTCGCCTGCCGGGTCGCCGGCGCCGGCGCAACAAGTGCTGCCAGCGCCGGACGCGCGTCGAGCTCCCGGGCGGCGCGCGACGCCAGGCTGCCGTCGGCCCCGGTCACCAGCGTGACCTCGACTGGGGCTCCGGCCGATCGGTCCAGGCGAGCACTCACCTCGGCGGCGTAGCGAGCCGCGCGCGCATGCGGCAACAGTGCGACGATGAGCACGCGCGCCGGGCGCGCGCGCCGCGTGACGGTCGCGCCGGTCTCCGGCGGCGCCAGCCCGAAGACCAGGGACTGGCGCAGCGGCTCCGCAGAGCTGGCGTCGATATGCCACACCTCCCCGCCCCTGCATCGTTCCGCGATGACCGGAGCCGCATGCACGCTGACGCGTCCGGGATCGACTGCCTGCAGAGCTTCGCCGAGTGACGTCGCACTCTGCAGCGTGAGGTCGCTCTCCACGGCCCCGAAGCCGAGGACGTAGTTGGAGAACGCGACGATGCCGAGCTCGCTGAACGCCACGCGAGGGAGAGCGTCGCGCAAGGTCTCAAACTGAGTCGCCCACGCGCGCTCGAGGTCCCCGCGCCCGCGCCAGGCGGCGCGTGCTTCGCGACGGACGCGCGCGCTCCGCGCGCACGTCGTCTATGGAGAACATGGGCTCGACCGCCAGCTCGAGAGCCTTGCGGTCGAGCGCCACCCAGGCGTCCATGTCCACGCCGAGCGCCCGCCCGAGCGCCGCGGCGCCTGCGTCCGCCCCAGCGGCGTCGACCACCGCCGCCAGCGGCGCGTAGCCGTCGCCCGACGAGAAGCCTGCCACGCGCGGCGCAACGACCACCACCGAGAGTGCACTCGTCGCCGGATCGATGTGCAGCCAGAGGGCGCTCGAGCACGACCCGCCGCGCCCGCCGAGCACGAAGACCGCGATGTCGTCGGGCGCCGGAGTCTCGAGCCTGACCGGCGGTTCCTTGCCGACGACGTGCTGCCACGGCCCCGGCGTGGCGAGCAGCAGGACGACGCCCAGGGCGAGGAGGACACCGAGCAGGAGGGCGGCCCAGGGGTCGAGCCGCCGCAACACTGCGCGCAGGTAGCTCACTTCACGGGCTTACACGAGGTCGCGATACCCATCATCACGTCGTTGGGGAGCTCGTTGTCGAGCGTGTTGAGCACCCAGTAGAGCGTTCCGCGCTCCTTCCAGGCCACCATGTGCAGGTGCTCGCCCTCATAGAAGAGCATGTACTTGCGGCCGCCGACGGTCTGTCTCGCGTCGGGGTCGGCGATCGCCGGAGGATTCTGCCAGCGCATCGCCTGGATGCTCCAGTAGGCGGACAGCGGCGTGCGGACGACCGCCACAGAAGCTGAGGAGCGCTTGCCCTGGGTCGTCTCGATGAAGTAGTTGCGGAACTCGTCATAGGTCATGCCCGGCAACCAGGCGGTTGGCGCCTGGAGCCTGAGCGGGGTCTCCTGGTCCACCGCCCGCCACGTCTCCCAGTTGTACTTCTGGTTCTTCTCGAGCTTCACTTGCGCCTGAATCACCTCTTCGGGAACATCGATGACGCCGTCAAAGGACGACGCGACGAAGACGCTGATGCCGCCGTACGTGCCCGGCCGCCGCTCAACGATGCGCACGTCGGACGGCGTAAGGAACTCGCCGAGAAGCTGGGCCTGCGCCTGGAGGCTCTTGGGAGCGTAGATGGCCGTGACCGTGTCCGGGTACTCGTAGGCGTCGGCGACCGCCGTGGCCCTGTAGCCCTGCGCACTCAGCTGGGAGGCGGCCGACGTCGCCAGGCCGTCGATGCCGCTGCCGTTGTACACCCTGACGTCGAACATCTTCTTGCCGATCTTGGCGCCCTTGATCTTGACAGGCGCCTGCGTCGGGTTGGTGAACTGGCGCACGGCGTCGGCGATCTCGTCCTGGGTGGCGGTGACGTACGAGATACCGTCGATCATCGGCGTCGCGCCTTCCAGATGCGCCTGATACACCTTCGACGTGTCGACCTGGAAGGCGAGCTCCACGAGTGGCTGGAGCTTCCTGAGGGAGCTCAGGTCGGACTTGGTCTCGCCGGTGATGCCCTTGATCAGCTTGATGACCTTGGCCCAGTCGCTGCTCCAGCGGGCCGATTGCCGCTGCGTCTCCCTGAGGAAGAGCTGCTGCCTCTGCATCCGCGTGAAGTCGCCCTTCTGATCGTGCCGGTAGCGCACGTAGTTGAGCGCCTGCTTGCCACGCACGAGCTGGTAGCCTGCCTCCAGGTTGATCGACTTGTAGTCGGCGCTGGCCGGCACGAAGTACCGGTGGTCCACGGGGAGGTAGACGCCCCCGAGAATGTTGACGACGTGCCAGAACCCGGCGAAGTTGACCTCGATCCAGTGATTGATCGGCAGGCCCGTGAGGTCTTTGAAGGTCTTGATCACGAGCGCCGGCCCGCCGTAGGAGTACGCTTCGTTCATCTTGGCAAGGCCCACACCCGGGATGTTGACCTGCAGGTCGCGCGGCAGCGACAGCATGGAGATGCTCTTGGTCTCGGGGTCGAGCCGCACGAGCATCTGCGTGTCCGAACGTCCTGGGTCACCCGGCACGGTGCTCTGGTCCGAGCCGATGAGCAGGACGTTCAGCGGTCTGTTGGGGATCGGGCGATCGACCTCCTCATCGGCAGCTGCGATGGCGCCCGCTTCGTCCGGCGTGGCCGCCGTGTCCGCCGTCTGGCCGAGATCGTCGACGAGTCCGTTGGCGTAGCCGACGGCAAGCCCCGGCGTCGCCAGCACCAGCACCACGACGGCCACGCCGATGACCTTGATGGCCAGGAGCCGGCCGAACGCGAGGTATGCAGTCACGAGAGCGACCGCCGCTACCACGACGACGGGCGCCCCGAGGACCGCCCAGTCCGGGATCCTGCCCGACAACTTCGCCAGGTCGAGTGCGGCCTTGGAGTTGCCGACGACATCGCGGCCGTAGAACCAGTACACGAGCCCCGCGGCGATCGCCGCCGCGAAGATCAGCGCCCACAGCCACCAGCGCGGAGCCGCTGTGGCGCTGCCTCCGCGGGACGCGTCGCGCTCGCGGGACCGGCGCGAACCGCCGCCGCCGCGACCGAGCGGCGCCGGAACGGCCGTCGTGGCCTCGCGCACGTGCTCCTCTTCTCCGGCTCTGTAGACTCTGTAGTTGCCCAATGCTCCTCCGCCGCGGCGCGCTCAGGCGCTGCGCGCGGCCTCGTCCTCACGTGCCTGGAGAGACGCAGACGTCTCGGGCGCGGTTCGCGCGTCGTCGCCCGCCCGGACGACGTCCGCACCAAGGCCGCGCAGCTTGCCCACGATATCCTCGTACCCCCGGTCGATATGGTACACGCTGCGCACCTCAGTCACGCCGTCCGCCACGAGACCGGCGGTGACGAGCGCCGCGCCGCCGCGGAGGTCAGGCGCCTCGACCACCGTGCCGCTGAGCGCCCGCGGCCCGGTGATCACCGCGTGGTGCCCGCTGGTCTCGATACCGGCGCCCAGGCGGTTGAGCTCATCGACCACGACGAAGCGGTTCTCGAAAACGTTCTCGGTGACGATCGAGGTCCCCTCGGCGAGCGACAGCAGGACCATCGTCTGCGCCTGCAGATCGGTGGCGAATCCCGGGTGAGGCAGGGTCGAGATGTCGACCGGGGCGAGCGGACCGTCACGGCTCACCGTGATGCGCTGCTCGCCTTCCTCCACCGCCACGCCGATGGCGCGGAGCTTGGTGAGAAACAGCTCGAGGTGGGCCGGGTCGAGACCCACGGCCGTGACCCGGCCTCCTGTGGCGGCCGCCATGATCAGGTAGGTGCCGGCCTCGATGCGGTCCGCGATGACGGCGTGGTCGACGCCGTGCAGCGGTCGCCCGCCGGCGATGTGGATGGTGCTGGTGCCGGCCCCCTGGATGACCGCCCCCATGCCGGCAAGAAAGTCGCAGAGGTCGATGATCTCGGGCTCGCGGGCGGCGTTCTCGATGACCGTCTCACCCTCGGCGGCCGTGGCCGCCATCAGCAGGTTCTCGGTGGCTCCGACGCTGGGGTAGTCGAGCGGGACGACTGCGCCCTTGAGCCCGGTGCTGTGTACACGGATGAACCCGTGGTCGATGTCGATCCGCGCGCCCAGCTTCTCGAGACCGCGGATGTGGAAGTCGATGCGCCGCGGCCCGATGTTGCATCCGCCGGGCATGGCGATGGTGGCCTCGCCGAGCCGCGCGACCAACGGCCCCATGACGATGATGCTGGCACGCATGGTGCGGACCAGTTCGTACGGAGCGCAGCCGCTGAGGCTTGCCCCCGCGCGGACGCGCAGCTGGTCGCCTTCGCCGGTCGCGTCCGCCCCGAGGGCGCGCAGCATCGTCACCATCGTGGCCACGTCGGTGATCCGCGGGACACGGCGGATGACGCAGGGGTCGGTGGTGAGCAGGCTGGCGGCCAGCAGCTTGAGGACGGAGTTCTTGGCCCCCGAGAGGACGACCTCTCCCTCCAGACGCCGACCGCCGCGCACTTCGAGGCGCGCGTCGTGTTCGCTCGAGCCGTCCATCAGACGTTCAGTAGTATAGCGCGTGCCGCGCCGGGCGACCGGTCAGCGGACGCGGCGGGCGACGTGGAGACGGTTCTCGGCGCGTTTGAGCGCCTGCTCTGCGCGGAAGTAGTCGACCTCGGCCTGGGCGCCCAGATCGCCGCTCTCGCGCATGCGCTCGCGGGCGCGCTGCTGCGCCTCCTCGGCGCGGGAGACGTCGATACTGCCGGCGTGCTCCCCGTGGTCGACCACGACCAGCACCCTGTCGAAGAGCACCTCCGCATAGCCGATGCCGGTGGCGATGTAGTCCCACTCGTCAACCATCGTGCGGATGCGCGTCTCGCCGATGGCGAGCAGCGTCACCAGCGGCTGATGCCGCGGCAGGACGCCGAGCTCGCCGTCCACGCCGGGGAGCACTACCATGGCGACATCCCCCGCGTACACCTGACCGTCCGGGGTGACGACCTCGACCTGGAGTGTGCGCTCGTCGCTCACCGGGAGCCTCTCACGCGTCCTCGCCCGAGAGCTGCTTGGCCTTCTGAGCCGCTTCTTCGATGCCGCCGACCATGAAGAAGGCCTGCTCGGGCAGCTCGTCGCACTTGCCCTCGACGAGGTCTTTGAAGCCGCGAACCGTGTCCGCGAGCGGCACGTACTTGCCGGCGGTGCCGGTGAAGGCCTCAGCGACCGTGAACGGCTGCGAGAGGAAGCGCTCGATCTTGCGTGCTCGCTGCACGACGACCTTGTCCTCGTCGGAGAGCTCGTCCATGCCCAGGATGGCGATGATGTCCTGAAGCTCCTTGTACCGCTGGAGGATCTCCTGGACGCGCAGGGCGACATCGTAGTGCTCGTCGCCGACCGCGTCGCGCGTGAGGATACGCGAGTTGGAGTCGAGCGGGTCGACGGCCGGGTAGATGCCCTTCTCCGAGATCGCGCGCGAGAGCACCGTGGTCGCGTCCAGGTGCGTGAAGGTGGCTGCCGGCGCCGGGTCGGTGAGGTCGTCGGCGGGCACGTAGATCGCCTGCACCGAGGTCACCGAACCGCGCTTGGTCGAGGTGATGCGCTCCTGGAGCTCGCCCATCTCGTTCGCCAGCGTCGGCTGATAGCCCACGGCGCTCGGCATGCGTCCCAGCAGCGCCGAGACCTCCGAGCCGGCCTGGACGAAGCGGAAGATGTTGTCGATGAAGAGGAGCACGTCCTGGCCGCCGGCCTCGCGGAAGTACTCGGCCACGGTGAGGCCGGCCAGGCCGACGCGAAGACGGGCGCCCGGTGGCTCGTTCATCTGCCCGAACACCAGCGCCGTCTTGTCGATGACACCCGACTCCTGCATCTCCAGCCAGAGGTCGTTGCCCTCGCGAGTGCGCTCGCCGACGCCGCAGAAGACGGACAGGCCGCCGTGCTGCGTGGCGATGTTGTTGATCAGCTCCTGGACGATGACCGTCTTGCCCACGCCGGCGCCGCCGAAGAGGCCGATCTTCCCGCCCTTCACGTACGGGGCGAGCAGGTCGACGACCTTGATGCCGGTCTCGAAGAGCTCGTCGGTCGGGTCGAGTTCCTCGAAGGCCGGCGCCGGCCGGTGGATCGGCCAGTGCTCGACGTCGGTGAGCGGCTCGCCGTTGTCGATGGTGACGCCGTTGACGTCGATGAGGCGGCCCAGCGTCTGCTCGCCGACCGGGACCGTCATCGGCTGCCCGGTGTCGACGACCTCCGTGCCGCGGGCGAGGCCATCCGTCGCCTCCATGGCCACGGCGCGGACCTTGTCGTCGCCGAGGTGCTGCTGCACCTCGCAGATCACCTCGTTGCCCTCGCCTTCCCCGATGCGGACCTTGAGGGCGTTGTAGATGGCCGGGATCTCGTCCGGGAACCGGACGTCGATGACCGGCCCGATCACCTGGACGACTGTGCCTGTGTTCATCGCGTCAACTCCGCTCTTCACGTGTCTGGTGGGTCGGTCGCGCGGCGCTCATCCCAGCGCCTCGGCGCCGCCGACGACTTCGAGGATCTCCTGGGTGATCGCCGCTTGGCGGGCACGGTTCAGCGCCAGCGTGAGGCTGCCGATCATCTCCTCGGCACTGTCGCTCGCATTGCGCATCGCCGTCATGCGGGCGCCCTGCTCACTGGCGCTCGACTCGAGGAGCGCCCGGTACACGGCGATCTCGACGTACGCGGGCAACAGGCCCTCGAGGATGTCCTCCGGGGCGGGCTCGTAGATGTACGAGACCGGCGGCCGCTCCCCGTCGCCGTCGGTGACCGCCTCTTGCGGCACCGGCAGGACCACGTCGTCCATGAGCGTCTGCTCGATGGGCGACGTGAAGTGGTTGTACACGAGCCGCACGCGGTCGACCTCGCCGCTCACGTACATCCTGATGAGTTCGGCGGCGATCTCCTTGGCGTCCGTGTACTGCGGCTTGTCGCTGAGGCCCTGCCAGCTCTTCTCGAGCGTGCAGCCCCGGAACTTGAGCGTCCCGATGCCCTTGCGGCCGACGGCGAGCACACGCGTCTCCACGCCCTGGTCGCGGAGCTCGCGCTCGATGGCCATCGCCTTGCGGACGACGTTCGCGTTGAAGGCACCGGCCAGTCCGCGGTCACCGGTCATGGCGACGACAGCGACCGTACGGGGCTCGCGCTCCTGGAGGAGCTCGTACTGGCGCGTCTCCTCCGAGTACGTGGCCACGTCGATCATCATCTCGATCATGTCACCGGCGTAGGGCCGCAGCGCCTCGATGCGCGCCTGGTTGCGGCGCAGCTTCGC
Source organism: uncultured Thermoleophilia bacterium (assembly GCA_963695395.1). GTDB lineage: Bacteria > Actinomycetota > Thermoleophilia > UBA2241 > UBA2241 > CAIXSE01. The sequence goes on from CAVOGK010000026.1 coordinate 24,239, forward strand.
GGCGGCGACCATCTCCATGGCCTTGGTGATCTTGCGCGTGCTCTGGACCGACCCGATGCGCCGGCGGATGTCACGCAGTGTCGCCACGTCAGGCCTCCGCCTCCGCTTCGGCTTCCGCCGCCATCAGCTCGTCGGCCTCGGTCGCGAATGCACTGTAGTACGCGGCGATCGCGTCGCGCAGCTGCGTCTCGTTCTCCTCGGAGAGCTCACCCTGCTCCCTGATCTCGTCCAGCACGTCCGAGGACTGGCTGCGCAGAGACTCGCGGAGTCCATCGCAGAAGGGTCGCACGCGTGCGACCTCGAGGTCGTCGAGGAAACCCTGGTTGCCGGCGAAGATCACCGCGACCTGCTCCTCGACCGGCATCGGGTCGAAGCGGCCCTGATTGAGCAGCTGGACCATGCGCTCACCGCGCGCCAGAGTACGCTTCGTGACCTCATCGAGGTCCGAGCCGAACTGCGCGAAGGCCTGGAGCTCGCGGTACTGGGCGAGGTCGAGCTTGAGACGCCCGGCGACCTGGCGCATGGCCTTGACCTGCGCCTTGCCGCCCACCCGACTCACGGAGATGCCGACGTTGATGGCGGGCCGGATGCCGGAGTAGAAGAGTTCGCTGGTCAGGAAGATCTGGCCGTCGGTGATGGAGATCACGTTGGTCGGGATGTACGCGGACACGTCGCCCGCCTGCGTCTCGATGACGGGCAGCGCGGTGAGCGATCCGCCACCGAGCTCGTCGCTCAGCTTGACGGCGCGCTCCAGCAGCCGCGAGTGGAGGTAGAAGACATCGCCGGGGAACGCTTCGCGGCCCGGCGGCCGGCGCAGCAGCAGAGACATCTGCCGGTAGGCGTCGGCCTGCTTGCTGAGGTCGTCGTAGAAGCAGACGGCGTGGCGGCCGTCGTACAGGAAGTACTCGGCCATCGCACAGCCCGCATACGGGGCGAGGAACTTGAGCGGCGCGGACGCCGACGCGGTGGCGGTCACGACGATCGTGTACTCCATCGCGCCGTACTCTTCGAGCTTCTGGACGACCTGCATGACCGTCGACGCCTTCTGGCCGATGGCGACGTAGACGCAGATCTCTCCCTGGCCCTTCTGGTTGATGATCGTGTCGACGATGAGCGACGTCTTGCCGGTCTGGCGGTCGCCGATGATGAGCTCGCGCTGGCCGCGGCCGATCGGGATCATCGAGTCGATGGCCTTGATACCGGTCTGCAGCGGCTCCTTGACCGGCTGGCGCTCGACGACGCCCGGCGCCTTGAACTCGACGGGGCGGAACTGGTCGGTCTCGATGGGGCCCTTGTCGTCGAGCGGGCGACCGAGCGGATCGACCACACGGCCCACGAGGGCCTCGCCGACGGGCACCTGCAGCACGCGGCCGGTGCGCTTGACGAGGTCGCCTTCCTTGATGAGGGTGTCCTCGCCGAGGAGCACGACGCCCACGTTGTCTTCTTCGAGGTTCAGGGCCAGGCCGGTGACGTCGTGGGGCAGCTCGAGCATCTCCATGGCCATGCAGTTGCGCAGGCCATAGACACGAGCGATTCCGTCGCCGACCTCGAGGACAGTCCCGACCTCTTCGACCTCGACCTCGGCCTGGTAGTCCTGGATCTGGGCTTTGAGGACGGAGGCGATCTCTTCGGGTCGCAGCTTCACTAGGCGTCACCTCTCACTTCTGCGGTAGCCAGCCGGCGGCGCAGCTGGCGGATTCGCGCTTTGACGCTGCCGTCGACGATCACGTCGCCGACGCGCAGGACGAGGCCGCCGAGGATTGCCGGGTCGACGCGCCGGGCCAGCTCGACCCGGCGCCCGGTGGCCTCCTGGACACGGGCGGCGATCTTCTTCTCGGTCTCGGGCGTCAGCTCGGCAGCCGAGACGACCTCGACCTCGACAACGCCCTCTTCGACGGTCGCAAGAGCATCGTAGGCCTGCCGCAACTCAGGCACGGCAGCGAAGCGGCCGCGCTCGAGCATGAGCTGCAGGACGTTGGCGAGCAGCGGCTGCCCGCCCCGCGTGACCTCGGAGAGCACGCGGTGCTTCGCGGCCGTCTCGACATGGGGGTCTGCGAGCACGTTGCGCAGCGCCGCAGAGGCCGCGAGGGCGGCGACGAAGTCGCCCAGCTCGCGGCGCACCTTCTCCACGACGTCGCCCTCCTTGGCGGCGTCGAACAGGGCCTGGGCGTAGACCCGAGCTACCTGTTCTTCGCTCACCCCCGACCCTCCGCGCCGAGCTTCTCGACGTCGAGCTCGGCGAGCGCTTCGTCGATGAGACGCTGCTGGTCTGCCGCGCTCAGACTGCTGGCCGCGACCTTCTCGGTGGCGAGCGCCGTGAGCTCCGCGACGTGACCTTTGAGATCGCGCAGCGCGGTGCGCGTGTCGCGCTCGATCTGCTCGTGCGCCTTCTCGAGCACGCGCTCCGACTGTGCCTTGGCCTCGGCCATGATCTCAGCCTTGGCGTGCTCGGCCGTCGCGCGGGAGCGCTCGAGGATGTCCTCGGACTCGCCGCGCACCTTGGCGAGCGTGGCCTTGTACTCGTCGAGCAGGCGCCGCGCTTCGACGCGCGTCTCCTCAGCGGCATCCATGCTGTCCTGGATGCTCTGGCGTCGCTCATCAAGCAGCTTCTGCAACGGTTTGAAGGCGAGAAGCGTGAGCACGACCATCGCCACCCCGAAGGTGATGAGGGTCCAGATCATGAGGCCTGGTTCAGGGACGAGCATGTGTCACTCCTCGATGATTCGGTCCCTGGCCGACGATCAGGCCACGAAGATGAGGATCAGGGCGACCACGAAGGCGTACAGCGCGACCGCTTCGGTCACACCGATGCCGATGAACATGCTGGTGCGAATATCACTCGACACCTCCGGCTGGCGGGCGATGCTCTCGTAGGCCTTGCCCAGCAGCATCCCGAGTCCGATGCCGGGGCCAAGGGCACCCACGCCCATGGCGATGCCGGCGCCCAGCAACTTGGCGGCTTCAGCGTCCATGCAGATTCCTCCTTGATGATCCGCGACCCGGCGTCGCGAGCTGTGCCGGCATCACTAGTGTTCCTGGTCCAACGCTCCCCCGATGTACACGGCGGAGAGGATGGCGAAGATGAAGGCCTGGATGAAGGCCACGAAGATCTCGAACATGTAGATCAGTACCGACGCGCCCTGCAGCATCGCCGCCGCCAGGTAGCTCTGGAAGATGAGAGCCATGGCGAAGAACACGGCCAGGATCGCGTGGCCTGCGAGCATGTTGGCGAAGAGACGCACGGCGAGCGACACCAGCCGGAAGAGCTCGCTCACCGCGTGGATCACCCAGATGAGCTGCTTGAGGACAGGAGGAGCGCTCGGCGGGGCCCAGTTCTTGAAGTAGTGCAGGCCGCCGTTCTTGCGGATGCCGGCGTAGTGGGTGAACACGAAGGTGCAGAGCGCCAGTGACAGAGTGACGTAGAGATTGGCGGTCGCCGTGTAGAAGCCGAACTGCCCGTGCTCGGCCAGGGGGAGCGGCACCAGGCCGATCAGGTTCGCGGTGAGGACGAAGAAGAAGACGCCGGCGATGAAGGGGAACCACGTCGCACGACCGCTCTTCATCACGCCGCCCACGATCCCGTCGTGCGCGAGACCATAGAGGGCCTCGACCACGACCTGGAAGCGGCCGGGCGTCTTCTTGAGCGTGAGCCGGATGACGACCGCCACGACGATCAGGATGGCGGCCGTGAGCCACAGGTAGATGACCGCCTTGTTGACCGAGAGGTCGAACGGACCGATGGTCGGCAGGGTGATGATGGGCTCGAGCTCGAACTCGGCGGCGACCTCGAACTCGTGTCCCTGGCCGGGCGCCTTGAGCACGTCCAAGCCCACCAGGGCGGCCAGCAGCACGAAGCCGACGAGGCCCCAGATCAGCCGCTTGCGCTTCACCTCGGCCGTGCTCCGCTCGGATGATCCGGCTCAAAGCCGAAGGCGAAGAGACGGATGCCGAGATAGACGGTGAACGAGACGACGAAGGCGATCGCCACGACGGGGAACGCCTCCGGCGCGAAGACGCCGACGATCACCAGGCACCCGAGCACGACGGCCATCCGCAAGACGGCTCCACCGAGCGCGGCGGCAACGGCTTGATTGAAGCTGCCGGCGCGAGCGCGGCGCCAAGCCAGCGCTTCGAGGCCCCAGTAGAGGATGACGAGCCCGGCGCCCAGAAGCGCCGCCCAGACGGGCTGCCCTATGAACGCAGCCACGGTCGCGGATGCGAGAGTGGTGGCGCCCAGCAACAGAGGTGCTACGAACGGCCTGTGGATACCCGCGATCCTCCTGTGTCGTTCACTTCGTCTCCAGGTAGATGGCGTAGAGCGCCAGCCCGAACCCGGCGAACACGCCGATCACCACGAACAGGGGAAACGTGCCGAGCAGCCAATCGATGCCGGCGCCGACTCCGAGCCCGACCGCCACCCCCGCGAGGAGCAGGAACGCGACCGACTCGGCCGACGCGAACGACCGCGGCGGCTCTTTCTTGTGCCCGTCCCCGGACTGTCGTGGCGTCACACTATACCTGCCGCCAAAAGGGGCTGCAACGCCGCGCCCGTTCCGCCGCGGCGACGGGCGCAGCGGGCGCAGCAGGCGGGCGGAGGCGGGCTCACGCATCGAGACCCTCCCCCCCACGGGGCTCCCCGGACCGGTTGTTCCCCACACCGGAGGCGAGCGGATCCGGCAATCCACGGCGTCGCGAGCGATAGCGGCTCAGGAGTCTCGCCATGTAGACGGTCGAGACGATCGAGACGACGCCGAAGCCGACGATCGCCGGTACGAACCGCTGCTGCGTGGCGATGGCGAGGCCGCTGAGGCAGATGCACCACGTGTACAGCAGCAACACGCTCTTGCGCTGCGAGAAGCCGTGCACGAGCACGAGATCGTGGTGCACGTGGTCCTGCCCGGGCGAGTAGAACGGGACGCCCCGCCGCCAGCGCCGCCACACGATGAGGAAGAGGTCGACGAACGGCACGCCGAGCACGAGCAGCGGCAGGACGAGGGCCACTGCCGCCGTACCCTTCATCACGCTCTGCACGCTGATGCAGGCGAGCACGAACCCGAGGAGCATCGACCCGGCGTCACCCATGAAGATGCTCGCCGGGTGGAAGTTGAAGCGCAGGAAGGCGAAGGTCGCGCCTGCGAGCACGGCCGCGAGGACGCCCATGGAGGCGAACCCGGTCGCCAGCGCGATGATCGAGAACGTGAGCGCCGAGATGCCGCACACGCCCGCCGCCAGCCCGTCGAGGCCGTCGATGAAGTTCACCATGTTGATGATCATGGCCATCCAGAACCCGGTGACCAGGATCGACACCAGGAGGGGCAGGTACCACGTGATATCCGTGAACGGCACACCGATGCGCGTGATGCGCGTGTCGAAGTAGATGGCCACGCCGATGGCGAGGAGCTGGCCGAGGAACTTGACGATCGGCTCGAGCTCGTAGAGGTCGTCGAAGAGGCCGACGGCGACGACGATGGTAGCTCCCCCGATGATGCCCCAGACGGAGCGGTCGACTGGGACCAACAGCATGACCGGGATCATCCAGCCGAGGTACATGCCGAGCCCGCCGAGCAGGGGGGTGGCCATGACGTGCATGCGCCGGTCGTCGCTCGGGGTGTCGACGGCGCCCGTACGGTGGGCGAGCCGGCCCATCAACGGCGTGAGCACGTACACGATGAGCGCCGCAGCGAGGAAGCCCAGGATCGCGGCGCGCAACGGGCTGGAGAGACTCAGCGCCCCGTCGATGGCAGCTCCTCCTTGTGCAGGACGACGGCGGCCTCGGACAGCATCTCCCGCGACAGATCGTCGGGGTAGCCCTCAAGATAGTGGATCTCACGCACGCCACAGTTGATGAGGATCTTGGCGCAGAGGATGCAGGGGTGATGGGTGCAGTACAACGTCGCGCCCTCGATGGCGACGCCGTGAAGCGCCGCCTGGATCACGGCGTTCTGCTCGGCGTGGATGGCGCGGCACAGCTCGTGGCGCTCCCCCGAGGGGATGCCGAGCTGATCGCGCAGGCAGCCGATATCGAGGCAGTGGGCGACTCCGCGAGGGGCGCCGTTGTACCCGGTCGCGAGGATGCGCTTGTCGCGCACGAGGACGGCGCCCACCTGGCGGCGCAGGCACGTGGAGCGGGTGGCCGCCTGACGGGCGAGCTGGATGAAGTACTCGTCCCAGCTCGGCCGCCGCGGCGGCATCCCTCCTGCGGCCGGCTGCCCGCGGAGCGGTGCGCCTTCGGCGCCCCCCTCGATACCTTCGCTACGTCGGGTACTCACAGGAACTCGTAGAGCGGGAAGCGGTCGAGCAGTTCGATCACCTCATGCCTGATCTCGGCGAGCGCCGCGTCGTTGTCGCGCACGGCGAGGGCGCGGAGCATGAGCTCGCCGGTCTGCCGCATCTCGGGCTCCATGAAGCCCCTGGTGCTGACCGCCGGCGAGCCGATGCGAAGACCGCTGGCCACGTTGAACGACGAGTCCTCGAAGGGCACGACGTTGCGGTTGGCCGTGATGTTGACGCACTCGAGCAGGTCCTGGCACTCCAGACCGCTCAAGCCGGTGCTGCGCAGGTCGACGAGGGCGAGGTGGACGTCGGTGCCGCCGGAGACCAGCCGCAGCCCGCCCTCGCTCAGCGTCTCGGCCAGCACGGCGCAGTTCTTGACGATCTGCCGCTGCAGCTTGCGGAACTCGTGGCTCTGCGCGATGCGCAGGCACACGGCCTTGGCGGCGATCACGTGCATGAGCGGGCCGCCCTGCATGCCCGGGAACACGGCCCGGTCGATGGCGGTGGCGTGCTGCGCGCGGCACATGATGATCCCGGCGCGCGGGCCGGTGAGCGTCTTGTGCGTGGTGCTCGTGACGACATCGCAATAGGGCACCGGGTTGGGGTGCACGCCGGCGGCGATGAGTCCGGCGATGTGTGCGATGTCGGCGAGCAGCATGGCCCCACACTCGTCGGCGATCTCCCGGAACGCGGCGAAGTCGACGATGCGCGGATACGAGCTGTAGCCGCAGATGATGAGTTTGGGCCGGTGCTTGAGCGCGAGCTCCCGCACCTCGTCGAGGTCGACGAGCTCGGTGTCGGGGCGCACGTGGTACGGGACGACGTCGTACGTTCGCCCCGAGTAGTTGATGCCGAGCCCGTGCGTGAGGTGGCCGCCGTGGGCGAGCTCCATGGCCATCATCTTGTCGCCCGGCTCCAGCAGCGCGAACAGCGCCGCGAGGTTGGCAGACGAGCCCGAGTGCGGCTGCACGTTGGCGTGCTCGGCGCCGAACACCTCTTTGCAGCGCTCGATGGCGAGTCGCTCGACCTGGTCGACGACGTCGCACCCGCCGTAATACCTCGCGCCCGGCGTACCCTCGGCGTACTTGTTGGTGAGTACGGAGCCGGTGGCCTCGAGGACCGCCCGGCTGGCGAAGTTCTCACTGGCGATCAGCTCGAGCGTCTCCTGCTGGCGGATCAGCTCGCTGCGCAGCAGTTCGTTCAGCTCGGGGTCGAGATGATAGAGCGGCTCGCGGCGCCACTCACGACCGACAGGACTCATGCAGACTCTCCTCCATCGAGGAGCGCGATGCGACGTTCGTGCCGGCCGCCCTCGAACGGCGTCTCCAGCCATACCTCGGTGATCGCCCAGGCCTCGTCCTCGCTGAGCACGCGGCCACCCAGGCAGAGCACGTTGGCGTCGTTGTGCCGCCGCGCCATCTCGGCGAGGTACGGCGTGAGGCAGTCGGCGGCGCGGACGCCTTCGTGGCGGTTCGCCGACATGCAGATGCCGAGGCCGGTGCCGCACAGGAGCAGCCCGCGCTCGGCCTCGCCGGAGGCCACCATCTCGGCGACTCTGTGCCCGTACACGGGGTAGTCGACGGACACGTCTTCGGAGTCGGTGCCGACGTCGATGACCTCGTGTCCGAGGGAGCGAAGGCGGCGGACCACGGCCTGCTTGAGTGCGAACCCTCCGTGGTCGGCACCGGCGGCGATCTTCATGAGAGGCTCCTTCTCGTCTCGAGGACGCGCGAAAGCCGCTGCCGGCGCTCGGGGCGCGGCGCCGGGCCGGCGGGGCGGCGTGGGCTACAGGCCGCCGATTGTATCAGTCCGTGCGCCGCGGGGCCCTTCGGGCCGGGGCCCGCTCACTAGCTCTTCCGTCCATTAGTCCGGCAGGAAGAGCTCGCCCCGCAGGACCGGCTGTACGCGCCCGCCGACGCGGACGTCCTCGATATGCTCGGACGTCCCCGAGACGGCCACCGTGAGGAAGCTCGGCCGCCCGATCTGCTGCCCCTGCAGCACGACGCGCTCCTCGTCCGGCGGCAGCACGCCCTCGCGAGCCATGTAGGCGGCCAGCGGCCCGGCGGCGCTGCCGGTGGCCGGATCCTCGGTGATCCCGGCGAACGGGAAGAGTCCGCGTGCCTCCATCCAGGGGTCGTCCTGCCCGGTGAAAGCGCAGGGGTAGATCTCCGCGTGCCGTCGCTCGAAGTCGGCGGCGAGCTGCAGATCGAGCGAGACCCGGGCCAGCGCGCGCTGGGACGCGAGTGGAATGATCGTGTAGCACAGGCCGGTGTCGACGGGGACAGGATCGAACTCGGGGTGCAGGTCTTCCAGCTCGAGGCCGAGGACGGCTGCCACCGAGCCCCGAGGCGCCGGAGCATGGAAGACGGGCGGCCGCTGGTGCACGGTCGCCGAGACGGGGACGCCGTCGCATACCGCGACCTCGACGACCGTAGGACCGACGTCGAGCTCGAGCACGACGCGTGTGATCGGCTGGTAGACGTCGACGAGACGGAGGCGCACGAGCTCGCAGGCCGTGCCCACGCTCGGGTGGCCGGCGAAGGGCAGCTCGAGCGCCGGCGTGAAGATGCGCACGCGCGCATCCCCGTCCCCCTCCGGCGGCAGCACGAACGTGGTCTCGGAGAGGTTCATCTCGCTGGCGATGGCCTGCATCTGCACGGCGCTCAGCCCCTCGGCGTCTGCGAACACGGCCAGCGGATTCCCTGCGAACGGACGGTCGGTGAACACGTCGACCTGGTAGAACGGCAGCGTCCTCATGGCGTCAGCGGCTCCTCCCCGTCGCCGGCCAGCAGCGCGGCGACACCCTCGTCGTCGACGGCTCCCCGGCGCAGGACACGCCAGTCACCGTCGCTCTCGTACAACGTCAGGTCGACGATCGTCGACGCCGCGCCGCTCACGGGCCCGGCGTCGAGGACGAGATCGCACGCGGCCTGCAAGCCGGCGTCGACCTCGTCCACCGACCGGGGCGCGGCGCCGCCGCTCGGGTTGGCGCTGGAGGCCAGCAGCGCGAACGGAAGGCCGGCCAGGACCCGCGCGGCGGCAGGCCACGCAGGGACGCGCACGCCCACGGTGGCGATGGTGGTCGTCGTCACCCCGGATCGCCCCTGCACGGTGCGCGACACTTCGCCCGCCGGCGGAAAGCCCAGCCCCGGCGGGTACGGCAGCAGGAGCGTGAACGGCCCCGGCAGGAGGCGGCGCACGGCGCCGAGCAGCCGGGGCCCGGGCGACAGGGACGCCTCCAGCAGCTCCAGCGTGGGGTAGATCACCTGCAGGGGTTTGCCGGCCTCGCGGCCTTTGGCGGCGATCACGGCGTCGCGCACCCGTGGCGTGACGGTACCGCCCACCCCGTACACCGTGTCGGTGGGAAAGCAGACGAGCCGGGCGGCCGCGACGAGCCCGGCCAGGAGTGCCACGTCGGCGTCCCGCCCCGCAAGGTCGATGCGGCGCGGATCAGTCACGGCGCGGTGTCCGCGCCGCCCCCGTCCGGTGCCGGCTCGACGCCGGCCACGGGACGCACGGGGACGCCGCGGGCCGCGAGATACGCCTTGGCCTCGGCGATGGTGTATGTGCCGTAGTGGAAGATGCTCGCCGCGAGGACGGCGTCCGCTTCTCCCTCCGTCAGCCCGGCGGCGAGGTGCTCGAGCGTGCCGACGCCGCCCGAGGCGATCACCGGCACGCCCACTTCCCGGGCGACGGCGCGCGTGAGTTCGAGGTCGTACCCGTCCAGGGTGCCGTCGCGGTCCATGCTCGTGAGCATGAATTCGCCGGCGCCCAGTTCGGCGGCGCGCGCCGCCCACTCGATCGCGTCGATGCCCGTGGGGGTGCGGCCACCGTGGACGTACACCTCCCAGCGCGGTGAGGCGCCATCCTCCCCGCTCCCGGGGACACGACGCGCGTCGACGGCGACGACGATGCACTGCGAGCCGAAGCGCTCGGAACACCGGCGGACGAGCTCCGGGTCCTGCACCGCAGCGGTGTTCATCGTCACCTTGTCGGCGCCAGCGGCGAGGATGGCGCGGACGTCGTCCTCGCTCGCCAGTCCGCCGCCGATCGTGAACGGGATGAAGACCTGCTCGGCGCAGCGCGCCGCGAGGTCGAGGATGATGTCGCGGCGCTCGTGCGAGGCGGTGATGTCGAGGAAGATGAGTTCGTCGGCGCCCTCCGCGTCGTACCGCGCCGCCAGCTCGATGGGGTCGCCGGCGTCGCGGATGGCCACGAAGTTGACGCCCTTGACCACCCGGCCGTCACGGACGTCGAGGCACGGGATGATGCGCTTGCGGTGCACGACGGCCGCCGTCAGAGAGCGGGGTGCCTCACGGGGCCCCCCTCGTTGATCCGGCTACGCAGATCAATCGGCGAAGACCGCCTGCGCGGCGGCGAGCGTGAAGGACTTCTCGTAAAGCGCCCGGCCGACGATGACGCCCACCACCTTGGGCTCGTCGAGCTTCTGGAGGCGGCGCAGGTCGTCGAGCAGTCCGATACCGCCGGACAGGATGATCTCGGGCGACGAGATCTCGGCCAGGTCGGCGAGGCCCGGGAGGTTGGGGCCGCCCAACATGCCGTCGCGCGCCGTGTCGGTATAGACCACCCGCTGCACGCCGTGCTCCGCAAGGATCTTGACCATGCGGATGGCGCTCATCTGCGAACGCTGCTGCCAGCCATGCGTGGCGACCATGCCGTCGGTGCAGTCAAGGCCGACGATGAGACGGTCGCCGAGCCAATTGACGGCGTCGTCGAGCAGATCGAGAGCGGTGACCGCAGCGGTGCCCATGACGACCCACTGCACGCCGATGCCGGACACGAAGGCGAGCGACGTCGGCGTACGGATGCCGCCGCCGTACTGCACGGGTATGTCGATCGCCTTGACGATGCGCTCGACGATCTCGAAGTTGGTGAGGTCGCCCGTGCGCGCGGCGTCGAGGTCGATGACGTGCAGCGCCTCCGCGCCCTCGTCCTGCCAGTACCTGGCGAGCTCGACGGGGTCGTCGCTGAAGACGGTGACGTCGTCGAAGTCACCGCGACGCAGACGGACCGCCTTACCGGCCTGGATGTCGACGGCGGGGAACACGATCATGAGGTGCGAGCCTCCCATCGGACGTTGGCGACGAACGCGGCGAGCAGCGCGAGCCCGACGCGTGAGCTCTTCTCTGGGTGGAACTGTACCGCCCAGACGTTGTCGCGCGCTACTGCCGCGACGACCGGCCCGCCATACTCGGTGGTCGCAGCGACCACGTCCGGGTCATCGGGGACGGCGGCGTACGAGTGCACGAAGTAGACGGTGGCCGGGGCCGGCAGCCCGCGGGCCATGCCCGCGCCGGCCGGCCCCCAATCCAGGTCGTTCCAGCCGATGTGCGGCACCTTGAGGCGGGTGTCGAGACGCTCGACCGTCCCGGGGAGCACGCCGAGACCCGGCCAGCGACCGCCCTCTCCGCTGCTCTCGAAGAGCAACTGGAGGCCGAGACACACGCCAAGAAACGGCGTACCGGCCGCGATCCGCTCGAGGACGGCGGCGCCGAGGCCGCTCTCCTCGAGTCGCGCGGCCGCGTCACGAAACGCGCCGACGCCGGGCAACACGACGCCCGCGGCCCCCCGCACCTCGGCGGCGCTCTGCGTGACGCGCACATCGGCGCCGCTGCGCGCCAGCGCCTTGGCGACACTGGCGAGGTTGCCCATCCCGTAGTCGACGACGGCGACCCGTGGTGGAGCGGCCACGGAGGTCAGAGGGCGCCTTTGGTGGAGGGCACCTCGTCGTCGCGCCCGTGCCGCTCGCACGCCTGCGACAACGCCCGGGCAAAGGCCTTGAACACCGCCTCGACGATGTGGTGGGCATCGCTGCCGGCAAGGAGGCGCACGTGCAACGTCATGCCGCACTGCGTGGCCAGCGAGCGCAAGAAGTGCGGCGTGAGGTCGCCGTCGAACTCTCCGATGCGCACGCCGGCCAGGTGCAGGTCGTGGGCGAAGTAGGGCCGGCCCGACAGGTCGAGAGCCACCGAGGCGAGAGCCTCGTCCATGGGCAGCAGGAACGAGCCGTAGCGGCGGATGCCGCGCTTGTCGCCGAGCGCCTCGCGCAGCGCTTGCCCCAGGGCCAGCCCGACGTCCTCGACGGTGTGGTGGCCGTCGACGTCGAGGTCGCCCCTTGCCCGCACGGTCAGGTCGAAGCCGCCGTGGTGGGCGAACAGCGTCAGCATGTGGTCGAAGAAGCCGATGCCGGTGGAGACGTCGGCGCTCCCGCCGCCGTCGATCGCGAGCGACACGTGGATGTCGGTCTCGTTGGTCGTCCGATGGACCTCTGCGCGGCGCTCTGTCATGGAAGGCTCCTCAGTCGGCACGAAGACGGGCCGAGAGCGCGTGTGCGCGCAAGCCCTCCTCGTCGGCGATGGTCGCCACGGCCGGGGCGAGCGCGGCGGCAGCGGGCCCGTCGAGTTCTACCACAGCCATGCGCCTACGAAAAGTGTCCACGGACAGCCCTTGGCCGAAGCGCGCTGAGCCTCCGGTGGGCAGCACGTGGTTGGTGCCGGCGGCGTAGTCGGCGAAAGCCGTGGCCGCGTACGGGCCCACGAAGACCGCACCCGCGCTGCGCACACCCCGCAGCAGGTCCCCGGCGGCCGCGCAGTGGAGTTCCAGATGCTCGGGCGCGAACGCGTTGCTCAGCGCGAGCGCGGCGGCGCGGTCCGGGCACGCGACGAGGACGATGTTGTCGGTGGCGATGCCGAGCTCGGCCGAGAGCCGCTCGCAAGCTGCAGCGACCGGAGCGGACAGCGTGCCGCCGACGTCGACGAGGCAGGCCATCGCCCCGGAGCCGTGCTCGGCCTGGGCGAGAAGGTCGGCGGCCAGCCACTCGGGCCGTCCGGAGGCGTCGGCGATGATGAGGACTTCGCTCGGTCCGGCGAGACTGTCGATGCCGACCTCGCCGACGAGCAGGCGCTTGGCCTCGGTGACGTAGGCGTTGCCGGGGCCCACGATCACATCGCAGCGCGGCACGCAGGCGGTGCCCAGCGCCATCGCCGCGACGGCCTGAGCGCCGCCGATGGGATAGAGGCGGTCGATACCGAGCAGCGCGCACGCGGCGGCGACCCCGGCGGCCGCGCCGCCCCCCGGGCGGGGCGGCGAGCACATGACGATATGCTCGACGCCGGCGACCTGGGCGGGGATCGCCGTCATCAGCACCGAGGAGGGGTAGTCGGCGAGGCCTCCCGGCACGTAGAGCCCGGCGACCGAGAGCGGCACGACCTCCTGACCGACGACCTGCCCCTGCGTCAGGGTCTCGCGCCACCGGACGACCGCCTCGCGCTCGTGATAGGCGCGGATGTTGGCGGCGGCGACCTCGAGCGCCTCCCGGAGCTCGTGAGACAACGCGTCGAGTCGCTGACGCATCTCCGCCGGCGGTTCAGCGTAGTCGGCCGGGAGGTCGACCAGGTCGAGGCGCGCCGTGAGCTCGCGTACAGCGGCGTCGCCGCGGGCGCGCACATCGGACACGATGCCTCCCACCGCCGCCTGGACTTCGGCTGGCGCCGGCGCCAGCCCGCGCAGCGCCGCCACGGTGGCGGCGATATCTTCGTTCCAGGGCATCTGTCTCATCGGTCCTCCAATGCCGAGCGCAGCCTCTCGACGAGCGCACCGATGTCGTCGCGCAGCAGCACCCGCGCGGCGCGCGCGGCGACGAGACGGGCGCTGCACGCGGCGACGACGGCACGCACCTCCAGTGCCGGGACCCCCGGATGGTCCGCGGCAAGACGGGAGGTCACCTCGACGACGCCGTCTGCCAGACCGAGGGCCGGCGCGAGCGCCGGCTCGTCCAGGGTGAGGATATCCGGCTGCAGGCCGGCCGCGGCGAAGTGGCGACACGTCGTCTCGGGATGCCGCGTGGCCACGCGCAGCCTCCGTCCGGGCCGGTCCGCAGCGGCGGTCGCGGCGAACACGAGATCGTCGCGGCAGCAGCGCAGATCGAGCAGATCAGCCGCACCGCGACGGCCTTCGAGCAGCCGATCTCTGCCGACGACTCCGAGATCGAGCCCTCCGCGATGGCAGGCGCGGAGCACGTCAGTCCCTGTGGCCAGCAGCCAGACGCCGCCCGCCGCCGGAACGAGCGCCGGCGGGCGCCGGTCGTGCAGCGAGACGGCAGGAAGACCTACCGCCTGGAGAAGATCGAGAAGCTCGGCCGGAGGCGGTTCGCCTTCGCAGGCGATCCCGATCCTCACCCCGCCCCCAGCGCCACAGCGATCTCACCGGCGCCGCCCGTGACCTCGCGGCCGTCGGCGAGCCGCAGGATGAACGAGCCGCCGCGGCGGAGCAGCAGCGGCGGCTCCACGCCGGCGGCGTCGTCCGGCAGCGCCTGCACGGCGATTCCCGCGCGGCGCAGCTCCGCCGCCTGCGCCGGCGCCTCGAGACCGCCGACGAAGGCGATCGCCTCAGGCGCGCCGCGAAGCTCCACGCCGGCCTCGTCGAGCGCGTCGGCGGCGCGGTCCACGGCGATGGCGAAGCCGGCGCCGGGGACGGCCCACGAGAAGCGCCCGAGCAGTCCGTCGTAACGGCCGCCGCTCGCCAGCGGCAGGCCCACTCCCGGGGCGTACGCCTCCACGATGAATCCGGAGTAGTACGTGAGGTCCTGCATGAGCCCGAAGTCGAAGGCAAGTCGCTCGCCATGGCCGACCTCACCGACGAGGTCGCGCACTTGTGCGAGGCGAGTCACGGCGTCTTCCATGACGTCGTTGCGCGCGAGCTTGCGCGCCTGCGCCAGGGTGTCCCCGTGCCCCCGGAGCTCCAGGATGTGCCAGAGCGCCTTCAGCGCCCCCGCGTCGATCTCGGCGTTGCCGGCGATGCTCTCGATCAGGGGGTAATCGCGATCGGCGAGTGCCTCGGTGAAGGTCTCCCGGTCGTCGGCCGGCAGGCCGAGGGATTCGATGAGCGCCCGCTGGAACGCCACCGAGCCGAGCGTGACCGTGAAGTCGCGCAGGCCGAGCCCGGCCAGTGCGTCGCAGAGGAGCGTGACGCACTCGGCGTCGGCGGCGGCCGAGTCCAGCCCCAGCAGCTCGGCCCCCGCCTGCAGAAACTCGCCGTCCTGGCCGCGATGCGGCGCCCACGGGCGAATGCTCGGGGCGACGTAGAAGAAGCGCAGCGGCAGCGGATCGTCGTCGCAGCGGTCCGCGGCCATGCGCGCCACGGGAACGGTCATGTCGGTGCGGACCATGAGCTCGTGCCCCTGCTCGCCGTGGAGCCGGTAGCCGGCGGCGAGCGTGTCGTCCTCCGCGGCCAGAAGGGTCTCGGCGAACTCGAGCCAAGGCGTGCGCACCTCGCCGTACCCGTAGGCGGCGAAGCGCGACCGCAGTTCCTCCTCGACCGCCCGCAGCCGTCCCGTCTCGGGCGGGAGCACGTCGCGCATACCCTCCGGGATCATCGTCCGCCTCCCCCTCCGCAGGCCGGCCTCAGCCGACCCCGATACAGCTCTCTCCGAGCAGCGCCTTGAGCTCGGCGTACAGACCGGCGACGGGGTCGACGCGCAGCCCGTCGCCGACGCGCAGTCTGGCCCGCTGGTCGCCGCGCACCATCTGCAGCACCACCGGCACCTGGCCGGGGAAGTCCGAGAGCACCCGGTGCAGGTCGTCGATGACCGTGGGCGCCACGCAGGCGGAGTCGATGACCACCGTGAGCGGATGGTATTCGCTGACGCCGTTGAACTGGACGACCTCGATGGCGGCCAGCATGGTGTCGCCCTCGGCGCGGCGCTCGACGCGACCCTTGACCTTGACGATCGCGTCCTCGACAAGGAGTTCGCGGTACTGCTCGTAGACCTTGGGCCATGCGCGACACTCGATGCCGCCGTCGACGTCCTCGAGACGGAAGGAGAGCCACACGCCGCCGTTCTTGCTCACGCGCTTCTGGGCGCCGGCGACGATGCCGCCGGTCCAGGTGACGGCGCCGTCGCCGGCCGCGTTCAGCGCGCCGACCGGAACCTCGATCTCGTCGTGCAACTGCTGGCGCAGGCCCTGGAGTGGGTGGCCCGAGACGTAGAGACCCAGGGCCTCCTTCTCGGCCTTGAGCCGCGTGGCCTGGTCATCCTCGATCTGCGGCACTGCGGGGCGCGGTTGGCCGCTGTCCTCGTCCGACACCATGTCGCCGAAGAGGTCGCCCTGGCCGTTGGCCGCGTCCTTGCGCCGGCGCTCCCCGTCGGCCACCGCCTGCGGGAGCGCCTCCAGCATCCCGCGGCGCGGGTCGCCGGTGCTGTCGAAGGCGCCGCTCTTGATGAGCGCCTCGAGCACGCGCTTGTTGGCCATCTGGGAGTCCACGCGGCCGCAGAAAGCGAAGAGTGACTCGAAGGGTCCGCCGTCCGTGCGCGCGGCGATGATCGCCTCGATGGCCCCGACGCCGACGCCCTTGACCGCGTTCATGCCGAAGCGGATCTTGCCCTCGACCACGGTGAAGTCGTTGTCGCTCTCGTTGACGTCCGGCGGCAGGACCTCGATGCCCATCTCGCGGCACTGGTTGACGTAGAACGGGACCTTGTCCTTGGTGTTCATGACGCTCGAGATGAGGGCCGCCATGTACTCGACGGGGTAGTTGGCCTTGAGCCACGCGGTGCGGTAGCTGATCATCGCGTAGCATGCGGCGTGGCTCTTGTTGAACGAGTAGTCCCCGGTGGCCTCGAAGCTGGCCCAGAGCTTGTTGGCCACGGCGGGCGGCATGCCGCTGGCGCCGAGGCCCTCCATGAGCGGCTCCTTGAGAGTGGCCATCAGCTGCCTGTTCTTCTTGCTGATGGCCTTGCGCAAGTCGTCCGCCTGCGCCGGGCTGAACCCGCCGACACGGCGGGCGATGGCCATGTACTGCTCTTGGTAGATGGTCACGCCGTGGGTCGGCTCCAGGATGGGGCGCAGGGCCTCGTGCTCGTAGACGACGGAGGCCGGGTCCTGCTTGTTCCGTGCGTAGGTGGGGATGTACTGCATCGGCCCCGGCCGGTACAGGGCGACGATGGCGATGAGGTCCTCGAACTGCGTGGGACCCACGTCGCGGAGCGCCTCCTTCATGCCGGGGCTCTCGAACTGGAACACGCCCGTGGAGTCGCCGCGAGCCAGCATCTTGTAGGTCTTCTCGTCGTCCAGCGGAAGCTGGTCGATCTCGATGCAGACGCCGCGCGTCTTCTCGATGATCACGAGCGCGGCCTCGATGACGTCGAGGTTGCGCAGCCCCAGGAAGTCCATCTTGAGGAGGCCGAGCTTGGAGACGTCGTTCATGTCGAACTGCGTGACGAGCTCGGCCTCGCCCTTCTGCTGCAACGGCAGGTACTCGGTGAGCGGCTTGTCGCTGATCACGACGGCGGCCGCGTGGATCGAGTCGTTGCGGATGAGGCCCTCGAGACTCATGGCGAGGTCGACGACCTCCTTGACCTCCTCGTCGGCGTCGTAGGCCTGCTTGAGCTCGCCGTTCTGCTTCATCGCATCCTCGAAGGTCGCCGGCGGCGCCTGCTCGGGGATCATCTTGGCGATCTTGTCGCCGATCGCGTACGGCTTGCCCATGACCCGGGCGGCGTCGCGCACGGCCGCCCGCGCCGCCATGGTGCCGAAGGTGATGATCTGGGCCACGCGGTCGCGGCCGTACTTGTCGGCCACGTAGTCGATGACCTCCTCGCGGCGGGCCACGCTGAAATCCATGTCGACGTCCGGCATGCTCTTGCGCCCCGGGTTGAGGAAGCGCTCGAAGAGCAGGTCGTACTGGAGCGGGTCGATGTCGGTGATACTGAGCACGTAGCTGACGATGGACCCGGCGGCGGAACCACGGCCGGGCCCCACGGCGATGCCGTTGTCCTTGGCGAACTTCACGTAGTCCCACACGATCAGGAAGTACGCCTCGAAGCCCATCTCGCCGATAACGCCGAGCTCGAAGTCGAGACGCTCGCGCACCTCGTCGCCGGGCTCGGCGCCGTAGCGGCGCACGACGCCCTGCTCGCAGAGCTCGCGCAGATAGCCGCCCTCGGTCTTGCCGTCAGGCACCGGATACGTGGGCAGCTTGTACTCACCGAAGTCGAGGTGCACGTCGCAGCGCTCGGCGATCTCGACCGTGGCCGCACAGGCGCCCGGATAGTCCTTGAAGCGCTCCGCCATCTCCTCGGCCGACTTCAGATAGAACTCGTCGCTGCCGTACCTCATGCGTTTCTCGTCGGCGAGGTTGCTCTGTGTCTGGAGGCAGAGCAGCGCGTCGTGGGCGTAGGCGTCCTCGTGGCGGAGGTAGTGGACGTCGTTGGTGGCCACGGTCCTGAGGCCGGCCTTCTCGGCGAGCTGCGCAAGCTTCGGCAGCAGCTCGCGCTGCTCCGGGAGGCCGGCGTCCTGCAGCTCGACGTAGACGTTCTCGGGGCCGAGCAGGTCCGCCAGGCGGCGGACCTCGGCCAGCGCGGCCGAGTCGTCGCCGTCGCGCAGGAGCATGGACGCCTTGCCGCTCATGCAGCCGGTGAGCGCGATGAGGCCCTCGTGGTGCTGGCTGAGCAGCTCCCAGTCGGCGCGCGGCTTGTAGTAGTACCCCTCCAGGTACGCCGTCGTCGAGAGCTTCACGAGGTTCTTGTAGCCGGTCTCGTCGCGAGCCAGGAGGGTGAGATGCGCGTTCTTCTCCTTGACGCCCGCGCGGCTGTGACGGTCGGTGGCGACATAGAGCTCGAGCCCGATGATGGGCTTGATGCCCTCTTCTTCGGCGGCGCGGTAGAACTTGACGGCGCCGCCGAGCGTGCCGTGGTCGGTGAGCGCCACCGCCGGCATCCCCAGCTCCTTCGCCCGCTGGACGAGCTGCTTCACGCGGCAGGCGCCGTCGAGCAGCGAATACTCGCTGTGCACGTGGAGATGGACGAAGTCGGAGGCCATATACGGCTCGGATTCTAGCACCTGAGCGAGCCGGCGCGGCCGATGCTCACCGTCGCCGCCGGGAATCCCGCGTTTCGCCACGATGGCCGGCGAGCGTCGCGGCCATATACCCCAAGGGGTATCACTCCGGCTCAGAGGCAGAGCCTTGAGCGACTGCGCGCGACGATCGTGCGGGGCACCAGACCCGACGAAGGGATACCAGATGGCAGTCCTGACCGCGTCTCTCGAGGAGGACGTCCCCATCCAGTGCGCCGACGAGGAGTGGAGCGAGTTCGTGTGGCGCTCGCTGCACGGCAGCTACGCGAACGGCTTCGAAGACGTAGCCACGTCGTTGTCGGAGACCGACGCGGACTCCGGCGCCGTCAACTTCGAGACCGAGGGGGACCGGCTCGTCAACGTCTCGGTCGAGCTCGAGTACACAGCGCACGGTGGCGGCGACCGAAAGGGCGAAGTGGCCCGCGCGCAAACCCGGCTCGAGCACGATCTCGAGACGTCTCGCGTCTTCCTCCCCAGACGCTGCGAGCAGGAGAGCTGCCGCACGAACGAGCGCCGACCCTCCGGCTGGGTGGACGCTCGCTCTCAGGCCTCCCGGCCGCGCAGCATCCCGAACTCGATCGAGTCGACCAGAGCCTCCCAGCTCGCCTCGATGATGTTCTCGCTCACGCCGATGCTGCCCCAGCTCTCCTCGCCGTCGCTGGCGTCGAGGAGCACGCGGGTGACGGCGCCGGTGCCCTTGGTCTCGTCGAGGATGCGCACCTTGTAGTTGACCAGCTCGATGTCGGCGAGGTGCGGGTACTTGCTCACGATCGCCTGGCGCAGCGCCGCGTCGAGGGCGTTGACCGGGCCGTTGCCCTCGGCGGTGCTGATGATGCGCTCACCGTCGACGTGCACCTTGATCGTCGCCTCGACCACGGCGCGCCCGTCCTCACGCTTCTCGACGATCACGCGGAAGCTCTCGAGCCGAAACAAGGGTGCGTGCGGCGCGAGCTCCTCGCGCAGCAGGAGGTCGAACGAGGCGTCGGCGGCCTCATAGTGGTACCCCTCGTGCTCGCGGCTCTTGAGCCGCTTGAGCACGTTCGCCACGCGGGTGTCGTCGCCCTCGAGCTGCAACCCGAGCTCCTGCGCCTTGCGTACCACGGCGCCCCTTCCGGAGAGCTCCGAGACCACGATCCGCTGCTCGTTGCCGACCTTGTCGGGGTCGATGTGCTCGAACGTCTCCGGCGCCTTCTCCACGGCGGCGACGTGCAGGCCGCCCTTGTGGGCGAAGGCGGAACGGCCCACGTACGGCGCGTGCGCCCAGATGGCCGCGTTCACCACGTCGGCGACGAAGTGTGACGTCTCGGTGAGGCGCGCGAGCTGCCCATCGCTCAGCACCGGGTAGCCCATCTTGAGCTGAAGCGCCGGGATGATGCTGGCGAGATTGGCGTTGCCGCAGCGCTCACCGTAACCGTTCATCGTGCCTTGCACGTGGCGGGCCCCGGCCTCGACGGCGATCAGGCTGTCCGCGACCGCGCAGTCGCTGTCGTTGTGGATGTGCACGCCGACGACGACCTCGGGGAGCGCCGCCGTGACCTCGCGGACGACGTCCGCGACGAACGGCGGCAGCGACGCGCCGTTGGTGTCGCACAGGCAGACGACCGCGGCGCCTGCTTCGGCGGCCGCGGTCACACAGTGCAGTGCGTACGCCGGGTCGTCGCGCCAAGCGTCGAAGAAGTGCTCCGCGTCGTACACGACGCGCTTGCCCTGCGCGACGAGAAAGCGTACCGAGTCGTCGATCATGCGCAGGTTCTCGTCGCGGCTCACGCGGATGACCTTGCTGAGGTGCAGGCCCCAGGTCTTGCCGACGATGGCGACCGTGGGGGTGAAGACCTCGGCGAGCACCCTGAGACTGTCGTCGGCCTCCGCCGGCGCGCCCTTGCGCCGCGTCATGCCGAAGGCGACGAGCTCCGCGTTCCGCAGTCGCTCGTCGCGCATCCTGCGGAAGAACGCGATCTCCTTGGGGTTCGAGGCCGGGAACCCGCCCTCGATGAACCCGATGCCCAGGTCGTCGAGCTTGAGGGCGATGCGCGCCTTCTCCTCGACCGAGACCGACATGCCCTCTTGCTGCATGCCGTCGCGGAGGGTCGTGTCGTACAGCTGCACCTGCCGCTCGCGGAGCGGTGCTCCTTCGGTGGCTTTTCCACGGCGACTGTTCATCGGGTCCTCCCCGCGCCGGGCGAGCGCTCGCGGCGCCACGCCGTCGGGTGTCGGCTACTTCCTCGCGTATTCCATGTAGGCGTCGAACTCCTCGTCACGCCCCTCGGTGATGGCCGTGAAGCGCTCCTGCATGCGCTTCGTCACGGGGCCCGGCTCGCCGATGACGTGGTCGTCAAGCTCGCGGATCGGGACGATCTCCGCCGCCGTGCCCGTGTAGAAGAGCTCGTCGGCGATCACGAGGTCGCTGCGAGTGAGCGTACGCTCCCGCAGCTCGATGCCCTCGCTGGCGGCCAGCTGCATGACGATGTCCCGCGTGATGCCCTCGAGCACACCGTCACTCGGCGGCGGGGTCATGAGCACGCCGTTGCGCACGGCGAAGATGTTCTCGCCGGAGCCCTCGGCGACGTGGCCGTGCTCGGTGAGCATGACGGCCTCGTCGTAGCCGGCGTTGAGCACCTCGATCTTGGCGAGGATGCTGTTGAGGTACTGGCCCGTGGCCTTGGCGGCGCGGGCCAGCGCCGTGTGGTCGAGCGACTGGATGCTCGAGGTCTTGGCACGCACGCCGTGCTTGATGCCCTCCTCGCCGAGGTAGGTGCCCCACGGCCACGCCGCGATGACGACCTGCACGGGCGCGTCCATGGGGAACAAGCCCATCTCGCCGTAGCCACGGAAGACCAGCGGGCGGATGTAGCAGGCGTCGAGCCTGTTGGACTCCAGCACCTCGAAGGTGGCGTCGTGGAGCTGCTCCACCGTGAACGGCACCGGCATGTAGTAGAGCTTGGCCGACCTGACGAGGCGCTTGAGATGCTCGTGCAGACGCAGCACGCCCGCGCCGCGCTCGGTCTTGTAGGCCCGGATGCCCTCGAAGACGCCCGAGCCGTAGTGCAGCGCGTGCGTGAGCACGTGGATCTTGGCGTCGGCCCAGGGCACGAGCCTGCCGTCCATCCAGATCGTGTCCATCTCGGGGATCGGGGCCATCGTCTTCCTCCTGTCCTCCGCGCGGGTCCGCGCGGCAGCTTCGACCTCTACGAATGGTTCAGTGGGGCCTCTCGCACCGGGTCAGACGCGCTCGGCCACGAGGTCGCCGACCTCGGACGTCGAGTAGCCCATCTGGCCCGAGGCCATGCCCTTCATCTTGGTGCCGGTGACCTCGGTCACCGCGCGCTCGACGTCCTGCGCCGCCTGGCTCTCGCCCAGGTCGTCGAGCATCATCGCACCGGCCACGATGGCCGCGACGGGGTTGATCACGCCCAGCCCGGTGTACTTGGGCGCCGATCCGCCGATGGGCTCGAACATACTGACGCCCTCGGGGTTGATGTTGCCGCCGGCCGCGACGCCCATCCCGCCCTGGGTGATAGCGCCCAGGTCCGTGATGATGTCGCCGAACATGTTGCCGGTCACCAGGACGTCGAACCACTCCGGGCTCTTGACCATCCACATGCAGGTGGCGTCCACGTGGTAGTACTCGCGCTTGATGTCCGGGTACTCCTCGTCGCCGATCTCGTTGAAGCGGCGGAACCAGAGGTCGTAGACGTGCGTGAGGACGTTGGTCTTGCCCACCAGTCCGAGGGTGTCGTCCGGCCCGATGCCGCGCGCCCTCTTGCCGTGCTTGCGCGTGTACGCGAACGCCCAGCGCAGACAGCGGTCGACCTGGGCGCAGCTGTACACCATGTTCTGAACGGCGACCTCATGCGGCGTGCCCTTCATCATGGTGCCGCCGCCGCCGGCGTACACGTCGCCGGAGTTCTCGCGGACCACGGTGTAGTCGATCTCCTTCGGGCCTTTGCCTTTCAGGGGAGTCTCGACGCCGGGGTAGAGACGCACGGGACGCAGGTTGATGTACTGGTCCAGCTCGAAGCGCAAGCGGAGGAGGAGGCCCTTCTCCAGGATGCCGGGCTCGACGTCCGGGTGCCCCACGGCACCGAGGTAGATCGAGTCGAATCCCTTCAGCTCGTCGACGGCCGAGTCCGGCAGGATCTCGCCGGTGCGCAGGTAGCGGTCGCCTCCGAAGTCGTACTGCGTCAGGTCGAGCGCGAACTGGTGCTTGGTGGCCGCGGCCTGCAGGACCTTGAGTCCCTCGACCACCACCTCGGGCCCCGTGCCGTCGCCCGGCATCACCGCGATCTTGTAGGTCTTCCCCATTGTTCTTCTCTCCGATGCTGGATACTTGTGCAGTATGTCAGTGCTTACGCGCCCTGCTCGCCCACGCGGGACCTCACGTACGGCAGCAGGCCGCCGCAGTCGATGAGCTCCTGCATGAAGGGCGGGAACGCCTCAGAAGCGTAGGTCTTGCCCTGCGTCACGTTCTCCACCGTGCCGGCGGCGAGGTCGACCTTGAGACGGTCACCCATCTTGGCGTCGGCGGCCGCGGCCGGGCACACGACGATCGGCAGTCCGGTGTTGATGGCGTTGCGATAGAAGATGCGCGCGAACGACGCCGCGACGACGACGCTCACGCCGGACTCCTTGATGGCGACCGGCGCGTGCTCGCGCGAGCTGCCGCAGCCGAAGTTCTGGTCGGCGACGATGATGTCTCCGGGCTGGACCCGGCTCACGAAGTCGGCGTCGATGTCTTCCATCGCGTGCCTGGCGAGCTCCGCCGGGTCGTTCGTGTTGAGGTACCGGGCCGGGATGATGACGTCGGTGTCGACGTCCCGGCCGTACTTGTGGACGGTGCCCTCGAAGATCATCGCGACCCTCCCTTGTCCGCGCCGACGTCTTCGGGCGTGGCGACGCGGCCGGCCAGTGCGGATGCGGCGGCCACGTACGGGCTCGCCAGGTAGACCTCGGAGCCGGGGTGACCCATGCGGCCGACGAAGTTGCGGTTGGTGGTGGCCACGGCACGCTCACCCTCGGCGAGGACGCCCATGTGGCCGCCCAGGCAGGCGCCGCAGGTGGGCGTGCTGAAGGCGCAGCCGGCCTCTACGAGCGTCCGCATGGTGCCGTCGGCGATGGCGTCGAGGCTCACCTGCTGGGTGCCGGGCAGGATGATGCAGCGCACGTCGGGATGGACCTTCTTGCCGCGCAGGATGCTGGCGGCCTGACGGAGGTCCTCGAGGCGGCCGTTGGTGCAGCTGCCGATGACGACCTGGTCGATGGTGATGTCGCCGAGCTCGGCTGCCGCGGCGGTGTTGCTCGGCAGGTGGGGCTTGCTCACCGTCGGCGGGACGGCCGCCACGTCGATCTCGAGGACGCGCGCGTACCCGGCGTCGCGGTCGCTGGCGAACACCTGACCGGCCGTGCGTGCACGGCTGCCGTCAGGCCGGCTCTGGAGGTACTGCGTCGTCTTCTCGTCGAAGCCGACGATGCCGCTCTTGCCGCCGGCCTCGATCGCCATGTTGCACATGGTGAAGCGCTCGTCCATGGAGAGGGAGTCGATGGCCTCGCCGGTGAACTCCATGGCCTGGTACAGGGCGCCGTCGACACCGATGAGGCCGATGGTGTGCAGCATCAGGTCCTTGCCGGTGACCCAGGGCTGCGTCCGGCCCGAGTACACGAACTTGATGCTCTCGGGCACGCGCAGCCACACGTGGCCCCAGGCCATGGCGGCGGCGAAGTCGGTGCTGCCGACGCCGGAGCTGAAGGCGGCCACGGCGCCGTAGGTGCAGGTGTGGCTGTCGGCACCGATGACGACGTCGCCCGGCGCCACCATGCCGGTGTCGGGCAGGAGCACGTGCTCGATGCCCATGCGCCCGACCTCGAAGTAGTTGACGATCTCGTGCTTGCGGGCGAAGTCGCGCATCTTCACGGCCTGACCGGCCGCCTTGATGTCCTTGTTGGGCGCGAAGTGGTCGGGCACGAGGGCGATGCGGGCCGGATCGAAGACGTTGGTGAACCCGGCCTTGTCGAACTCCGCGATCGCCAGCGGCGCCGTGATGTCGTTGGCCAGTGCGAGATCGATCTTCGCCTCGATGATGTCGCCGGCGTGCACCTCCTCGCGCCCCGCGGAGCGAGCAAGGATCTTCTCGGTGATCGTGGATCCCATCAGACCTCCCCTGCGGCCGCGGCGTTGTTGACGGCCCTCACGTAGGCCTTCGCCGAAGCCTCCATCACATCGAAACTGACTGCTTGTCCGTTGAACGACCGGCCGTTGACCTCGACGGCCACGCGCACCTCGGCCAGCGAGTCCTTGCCGGACGAGATCGCCCGGACCTGGTAGTCGGCGAGGCTGCCGCTGATGCCCACCGCGTCGTCGATCGCCGCGAACACGCTCTCCACCGATCCGTTGCTGAAGCTGCGGCCCTTCTTGAGCTCGCCGCGCACCAGAACCTCGACCTGGCTCGTCGGGATGATCGCGGAGCCGGACTGGTTCACGAAGCTCGTGAGCGTGAAGTGGTCCTCGCGCTCGCGGATCTCTTCGCTGACCAGCGCCTCGAGATCGAGCACGGTGACCGCCTTCTTCTTGTCCGCCACGTCCTTGAAGCGCTTGAACGCGTCCGAGAGTTCGGCGTCAGACAACGTGTAGCCGAGCTCGGCCAGCTTGGCGCGCAGCGCGTGGCGGCCGCTGTGCTTGCCGAGCACGATGTCGTTGTCGGTGAGGCCGACGTCGGCGGGCGTCATGATCTCGAAGGTGGACGCCTCGCTGAGCACGCCGGCCTGGTGGATGCCGCTCTCGTGTGCGAACGCGTTGCGGCCCACGATGGCCTTGTTGCGCTGCACGACGTAGCCGGTCAGCGAGCTCACCAGGCGGCTGGTGCGGGCGATCTCCTTCGTGTCGACGGCGGTCTCGCAGTCGAAGGAGTCACGGCGCGTACGGATCGCCATGACCACCTCTTCGAGCGAGGCGTTGCCGGCGCGCTCTCCGATGCCGTTGACGGCGCACTCCACCTGGGTCGCGCCGGCGCGTACCGCGGCCAGCGAATTGGCCGTGGCCAGCCCCAGGTCGTTGTGGCAGTGCACGCTCACGTGGACGTCGCGCAGAGAGGGCGCCAGTCGATAGAGCTCACCGATGAAGTCGCCGAAGTCGGCCGGCAGCGCGTAGCCCACCGTGTCGGGGACGTTGATGGTCGTCGCGCCGCACTCGACGGCGACGGCCAGCACCTGCGCCAGGAACTCGGGGTCCGAGCGGCTTGCGTCCATGGCGCTGAACTCGACGTCGGCGCCGGCGTGCGTGCCCGCGAGGTCACGCGACAGACTGACCATGGCGCGCGTGTCGGCGAGCACCTGCTCCGGCGTCTTCTTGATCTGGTACTTCATGTGCACCGCGCTGGTGCTGATGAACGTGTGGATGCGCGGAGACTCCGCGACCTTGACCGCGTCCCAGCAGATCCGGATGTCCTTCTCGATGGCCCGCGCCAGGCCGGCGATGCGCGGGCCGGCGACCTCGGCGGCGATCGCCTTGACCGCCTCGAAGTCGTCGGGCGAGGCGATCGGGAAGCCGGCCTCGATGATGTCGACGCGCAGCTTTGCGAGCTGGTGGGCGATCTCGAGCTTCTCGCCCCTGTTCAAGGTAGCGCCCGGCGCCTGTTCGCCGTCGCGCAGCGTCGTGTCGAAGATCCTGATGTGTCTGGTAGCGCTCACGAGTCACCCACACCTCCCAAGGCACGCGTCGTCGTCAGATGGAGCAGCGGATCCGGATGTGATCCAAAAGATGGCCGTGCAGGCCGCAGGTGTCTACGCGTCCCCCCGCGGGGGGAGGAGCAGCAGGCAGCCGAGGAGGGAGAGGTCGCGGGCGCGTACCCCAATGTGGGCCTCCCGGCTGGACTCGCTTGTCGCACGGCGACGCATGGTCCGGAGAGTCTACGTCACTCCAACGTGCAGGCGCAAGCATCGTCCCTGCAACGCGGGAAGCTCTCGCAGCCTCTGGTAGAATGCAGCCGCAATGTCGCTGCCAACTGGGAGTGCGAACATGTTCTCGCGCCCGTCCTTCATCGCCTTGATCGTCTGCCTGGCTTCGGCCTCGATCGCGCTCGCCGGCGCGGCGCCGGCGCTCGCCTACGGCCCTCTCCATTCGGAGCCGGCCGCCGGCGCCGGCGCCGCCATCACCTTCCGCCCGAGCGCCACGATCCTGAAGTACGGCAAGGCCGTCATCGTCACCGGCTACCTCACGGACGGCGGGCGACCGCTCTCCGGGAGCACGGTCACGCTGCGCGAGACCCGTGAAGGAGTCACCCGCAACGGCGGCACGACGACCACCGACGGCGATGGCTTCTACCGGATGATCGTGGCGCCCAAGTTCAGCGCCTCGTGGCGGGCAACGGCCGCCGGCGCCACCAGCGCGAGCGCCGTCATCCGCGTCAGACCGAGGGTCACGCTGGTGCTCTCGCACACGACATCGGGCACGCGGCTGACCGAGATCTTCCGCGGCTCGGTCAAGCCGGCGCACGGGGGCCGGCGCATGCTCGTCCAGCGATCCACGGCGACTGGCTGGCGCACGGTGGCGTCCGGCAGACTTGACGGCCGCTCGCGGTACGCCATCCGCTGGCGTCTGCCGTATCGCACTGCCACCTACAAGCTCCGCGCGGTGCTGCCGGCACACACCGACCACGCGGCGGGCATTTCGCCGCCCGCGAAGGTGCGCGTGAGGATCGGCAGGAACTAGGCGCGCCCGCACACGCGAAACGGGCGGCGGGCGTTCCGGCCCGCCGCCCGTTTCGCGTTCTGGCGCCCGTTCGCTGCGGCCGCTACAGTTCGACCCGCTTGCCGTCGGTGAGACCGCAGCTCGCGACCAGTTCGTCGAGCTGCTCCGACGTGATCGGCTCGTCGAGCGTGAGCCCCATGACCGCCTTCTGGTCGGTGACCTCGCGGCCCACTCCCATCTGGCCGATGTTGATGCCGAACTCGCCGACCTTGGTGCCGATCTTGCCGATCATGCCCGGCACGTCGGCGTAACGCAGAAAAGCCATATGCGGCGCGGGCTCGATGTCGACGTCCTGACGGTACACCTTGACGAGGCGCGGCCGGTGCTTCGGCCCGAGCGTGGTGCCCGAGACGGAGAGCTCGCCCTGGGCGTCGTGCGTGGTCACGGTGATCAGATTGAGGAAGTCGACCGCCGCCGGCTGCTTCGTCTCTTTGGCGCCGATCCCGCGCTCCTCGGCGATGTTCTGCACGTTGACGAAGTTGACCGGGCCGTCCACCTTGTCGGCCAGCACGCCCTGCAGCACGCCGAGCGTGAGGATGCGCGTGTCGTAGCGGGCGATGCCGCCGCCGTAGGCGATCTCGAAGCTGTCGACCGGGCCGTCGGCGATCTGCACGATGAGCTTGCCGAGTTGCTTGCAGAGGCCGAGGAACGGCATGAGCTCGTCGGCGTCCTCACCGGGCGCCAGCGGGATGTTCACGGCGTTGCTCGCGAACTCGCCCTGGAGCACGGCGGCCACCTGCTCGGCGATGATCATGCCGGCACGCAGTTGCGCTTCCACCGTGCTGGCGCCGAGATGCGGCGTCGCGACCACGCTGTCGTACTGGAACAGCGGGCTCTCGGTGGTCGGCTCCTTGGGGTAGACGTCGACGGCCGAGGCGGCGACCTTGCCGC
The DNA here is from genome assembly GCA_963695395.1 of uncultured Thermoleophilia bacterium. Taxonomy (GTDB): domain Bacteria; phylum Actinomycetota; class Thermoleophilia; order UBA2241; family UBA2241; genus CAIXSE01. The sequence goes on from CAVOGK010000026.1 coordinate 53,018, forward strand.
TCTCGATGGCGCGCGCCCAGGCGTCCTCGTCGATGATGCCGCCGCGGGCGACGTTGATGACGCGCACGCCGTCCTTCATCTTGGCGAACTCGTCGTCGCCGACGAACCCGAGGGTCTCGGCGTTCTTCGGTAGATGGACGGTGATGAAGTCCGCCTCGCGGTAGATCTTGTCCGGGCTGTCGGCGCGCTCGAGGCCGAGCTCGTGGAACTTCTCGGCCGGCACGAACGGGTCGTAGGCGAGCACGTTCATGCCGAGGCCGCGGGCGTCCTCGGCGACGAGAAAGCCGATGCGGCCGAGGCCGATGATGCCCAGCGTCTTGCCGCGCACCTCGACGCCGCCCTTGCCCCACTTGCCCTTGGCCCAGTCGCCGGCCTTGAGGTCGGCGTGGGCCTGCGCGAGGTTGCGGGCGCAGGCCATGAGCAGGGCGATCGTCTGCTCGGCGGCGGAGAGCACGTTGCTCTGCGGCGCGTTGACGACGATGACGCCGCGCTTGGTCGCCTCCTTGACGTCGACGTTGTCGACGCCGACGCCGGCGCGGCCGACCACCTGCAGGTTCTCTCCGGCGGCGATCACGTCCGCGGTGACCTTGGTCGCCGAGCGGATGATCAGGCCGTGATACTCGGGGATGCGCTGCGAGGAGCTCGTCGGCGTCCCACTCGGTGCCGATATCGACCTGGAAGCCGAGGTCCTCGAGGTACTTGACGCCCTCGGGAGCGAGCTTCTCCTTGACGAGTACTTTCTTCTGTTCGGTCATGTCACGTCACCCTTCTCAGAGCATGACGGTGCTCGCGAGGAACACCTGCTCGGCGGCGGCCGTGGAGGCGCCGAACTTGACGTCGTAGCCCAGCTCGGCGAGGACCATCTCGACGGTGCTCAGGCCGACGATGATGTCGCTGTGGCCGAAGTAGCCGCAGTGACCGAAGCGGAAGATCTTGCCCTTGACGGCGCCCTGGCCGCCGGCGAGCCACACGCCCCACTTGTCGCGGGCGATCTTGCCGATCTTGCCGCCGTCGACTCCTTCGGGGACCTTGACGGCGGTCACGGAGTTCGCCTCCGGGTCCTCCACGGCGAAGAGCTCGAGGCCGAGCGCCTTGACGCCCTCGCGGGCAGCCTTGCCGAGCACGCGGTGCCGCTCGAACACGTTCTCGAGGCCCTCTTCCTTGATCAGGTCGATGGCGGCGTTCTGCGCGACCATCAGACTGACGGCCGGCGTGTAGGGAGTCTGGGCGGAGTCGCCGGTCATCTTCTTGCGCATGGCGACGAAGTCGAAGTAGAAGCGCGGCGTCTTGCACTGCTCGATGACCGCCCAGGCCTTCTCGCTGACCGCGGCGTAGGCGAGGCCCGGCGGCACCATGAGCGCCTTCTGGGAGCCGGCCACGCAGATGTCCACGTGCCACGCATCCGTCTTGAGGTCGCTGGCGCCGAGACCGCTGATGGCGTCGACGACCAGGATCGCCGGCGTCTTCGCGACGATCTCACCGATCGCTTCGATGTCGTTGACGACGCCGGTCGACGTCTCGCTGTGCTGCACGTAGACGGCCTTGATCGCCGGGTCGGCGGCGAGCGCCTTCTCGATGGCGGCCGGGTCGGCCTGCGTGCCCCACGCGTAGTCGAGCGCGGTGACCTCGGCGCCCCACGTGGCGTTCAGCTTCTTCCAGCGCTCGCCGAAATTGCCGATGGACGCGACCAGGACGTGGTCGCCCGGATTCACGACGTTGACGACCGCACCCTCCATGGCGCCGGTGCCGCTGGCGGCGTACACCAGGATGTCGTTCTCGGTCTGATAGATGTACTTCATCCCCGCGACGACCTGCGTCAGGATCTCGGTGAAGCGCGGCGCCCGGTGGTGGATGACCGGTTCGGCCAGGGCCGAGAGCACCTCCGGCGGCACTGGCGTGGGGCCGGGGGTGATGAGGAAGCGCTTCTGCATCTTGTCGTCCTTTCCGGATGTGTTCGGCTGCCGGACGCGGCCGGCGTGACCATCTGAATCGCGATGCAAGGCCGCCATTCTAGAGAACCTGTGCGGCCCATCACAAACACTGAACGCTCAGTCAGGCGGGGTCGATCACGGTTGCCCGCTCGGCCGCCGCCGATGTCACTCCCGTGAGGGGCGGGAGCGCCTCGTGACCAGCGCCGCCGGCCGCGATCGCGCGATCGTCAGACGCGGCTGCAGCCGCGACGAAGCGCAGGCGTCGCGGGCAAGCGCGACGGCGACCGTGACGTCGCCGAGAGACGCCGGGGGCCCCGACAGCGGCGCCCACCGGCACGGGGGTCAGCGCGAGACGTCGGCGCACACCTGCGCGGTCGGTGGGATCAAGAGGATGCGGAGCCGGCTGGTGCGGCGCGGTCCGGAGAGACCGCGCCGCACCAGCCGTCACGACGGGCGATGTGAAGAGCTCCGCATGGCGCAAGCATAGGGGACGAGCGCGTTCGGTGTCCACTCGATCGCGCCACGGCGTGCTCTGTGGCGCGTCGGGGAACACCATCACTACCCCATCGACAAAAGGAGTGATGCGAGATGGGCCTTTCCAACTCATCGATCATGCCGACGATCGCCGTCGAAGACCTCGACAGGGCGATCGCCTTCTACAGCGACAAGCTGGGATTCACGGTACGGAAGCTCGAGCAGGACTCCGGCAGCGCACTGGTGGAGATCGGCCAGTGGGGCCGGCTTCTCCTCTACAGCAGTTCGTTCGCGCGTGGCGAGACCACGGCCGCGGCGATCCTCGTCGACGACGTGGAGAGCGCAGTGCGCGAGTTGCGCGGCAGGGGCGTCACGTTCGAGGAGTACGACTTCCCCGGCCTCAAGACGGTCGACGGAGTCGCCACCATCGGCGAGCTCAAGTCATCGTGGTTCAAGGACAGCGAGGGCAACACCCTCGCCATCTCCACGGACCTGAGCGAGCTCATGCGCAAAGCCGCCTGACACCGCTGGATCAGCGAGAGCGAGACAGGGCGGCGGGAGCGGTCATCAGCGCTCCCGCCGCCCTCCTCCGTGCTACAGCTCGACCGCCCGCGCGTACTCGAGCCCGCAACGGGCGACCAGCTCGGCCGTCTGCTCCGCACTGAGCGACTCGTCGAGTGTGAGGGCCATGACGGCCTGGTCCCCGAGCTTGCCGCGACCCACCGACATGTGGCCGATGTTGACACCCCACTCGCCGAGCAGGGTGCCGACCTTGCCGCCGATGCCGGGGGCGTCGACGTAGCGCAGAAAGGCCATGTGCGGCGCCGGCTCGATGTCGACGTCTTCGCCGAACACGCGCACGAGGCGCGACTTGTGCTCCGGACCGAGGGACGTGCCCGAGACGGACATCTGACCGCGCGAACCCGCGGCCGCCACCGTGATCAGTCGCGGGAAGTCGGGGATACCCGACTGGCGCGTCTCCGTGGCGCTCACGCCGAGCTCCGTGGCGATGCCCTCGGCGTTGACGAAGTTCACAGGGATCCGGCTGCGGCCGGCGAGCATGCCGCCGAGGACGCCGAGGGTGAGGAGGTGCGTGTCGAAGTAGGCGACGCTGCCGCCGTAGGTGATCTCCACGGCGTCGACCGGACCGCCGGCGAGCCCCACGACCAGCCGGCCGAGCTGGGTGCAGAGACCCATGTACGGCATGAGCTCGTCGGCGTCGTCGCCGGCGGCGGCGGGGACGTTGACGGCGCCGCGCAACAACCGGCCGCGCAGGACCGCGGCGACCTGCTCGGCGACCGAGACGCCCGCGCGCCGGCGAGCGTCGGCGGTCGATGCCTCGGCGCCCGTGGTGAGCAGCACGTTGGGAGCCTGCGCGATCGGGTCGGACGCAGCGTCGCCGGGCTCGACCGCCACGACCGCGGCCGCCACGGCCCCGGTATGGAGCGCCCGCGCGAGCGCCGCGTGGTCGACCCCACGCGGGCCAGACAGGCTGACCACGCGGGCGCCGGCCTTGAGTCGCGCGAGCTCGGCGTCGCCGATCGTCGCGGGCCCGGCTTCCGGCGTCTGGACCACGAGGATGTCGGCTTCGGCGTAGACGCGCTCGGGCTCGACGAGCACCGAGAGACCGCCGCCGGGCGACTCGCACGTCTCTCCCCCGGGGACGCACAGGAGCACGAGCATGCCGAGCGCACGCGCCCGATCCGCCAGGAGCCCGCAGCCGGGACCGTCGCCGACGAGCCCCAGCGTCTTGCCGCGGACCTCGAGCCTGTCGCCGGGCCGGCGTGTATCGGCGCCGACCGGACCGCAGGGCGGCGTCCGCGCCGGCGACGTCGCGAGCGCACGCCAGCACCAGCGCGAGCGCATGCTCGGCCGCAGAGATATCCGCGCTGTCCGGCGCGTTCACCACGACGATCCCGCGGCGGGTGGCCTCAGCCACATCGACGCCGACGAGGTCCACCCCGGCCCGGCCGACGACCCTGAGGCGGGTCCCCGCGGCCAGCGCGGCCGCCGTCACGGGGGCGTCGGGCCCGGCGACCAGCGCGTCGTACTCGGCGACGTGGCGCAGCAGCCCCGCTTCGTCCAGCTCTGGACGCGCGTCGACCCGCAACCCCTCCCCCTCGAGACACGCAAGGCACTCCGGGGCGAGATCCCCCAGGGCCACCACGCTCATGGTGCCGTTCATCTCACGCCCCTTTCGGCAGCCGGCCGACCTGCGCCGCGGATCAGACGTCGATGTCGAGTCCGCCCTCGTCGATCCAGCTCATCATGCCGCGCAGTTCCTTGCCCACGGTCTCGATGAGATGCTCCTTGCCCTGCCGCTTGAGGGCGCTGTACACGGGGCGGTTGGCCTGGTTCTCGAGGATCCACTCGCGCGCGAACTCGCCGCTCTGGATCTCGGCGAGCAGCTCGCGCATGGTCTCGCGAACGTTCTCGTCGATGACGCGCGGGCCGCGCGTGAGGTCGCCGTACTCGGCGGTGTCGCTGATGCTGTAGCGCATCCCGGCGATGCCCTTCTCCCACATGAGGTCGACGATGAGCTTGAGCTCGTGCAGGCACTCGAAGTAGGCGATCTCCGGCTGGTACCCGGCCTCCACCAGCGTGTCGAAGCCGGCCGTGACGAGCTCCATGGCGCCGCCGCAGAGCACGGCCTGCTCGCCGAACAGGTCGGTCTCCGTCTCTTCGGCGAACGTGGTCTCCAGGCCGCCGGCGCGCAGGCCGCCGATGCCGGCGGCGTACGCCAGCGCCTGGGCCTGGGCGTTGCCGCTGGCGTCCTGATACACGGCGACGAGCACCGGCACGCCCTTGCCCTCCACGTACTGACGACGCACGATGTGGCCGGGACCCTTGGGCGCGACCATGGACACGTCGACTGTCTCGGGCGGCACGATCTGCCCGAAGTGGATGTTGAAGCCGTGGGCGAACATGAGCGTGGCGCCTTCCTTGAGGTTCGGAGCCACGTCGTTCCTGTACACGACGGCCTGCGTCTGGTCGGGGACCAGCATCATGATGACGTCGGCCTGCCTGGTCGCCTCGGCGGCGCTCAGCACCTCGAAGCCGGCCTTCTCGGCGCGCTCGCCGTTGGGCGTGCCCTTGAGCTCGCTGACCACGACGGTGACGCCGCTGTCGCGAAGATTCTGGGCGTGGGCATGGCCCTGGCTGCCGAAGCCGATGATGGCGACGGTCTTGCTCTGGATCAGGGAAAGGTCGGCGTCTTTGTCGTAGAACATGCGGGGTCTCCTCCTCTGGACGGCCCGTCGGGCCGTGGGCATTCCGAACGTAGGACTTTACTAAGTCGCGCCGCCCCCGGCAACGTCACGCGGCGGCCGGGGCGGCCGCCGCGCGGCGCGCGGCGCCGCGTCACTCGTACGCGCGCCCTCCGTGCCGCAGCCAGCCGGAGGCGTGGTCGCCCGAGGGGTCGTGATGCGTCCAGTGGATCGTGCCGCCCTGTGGGCTCCACTCGTACACGCCGCGAAAGGCGACCGCATCCCCCACGCGCAGGTCAGGAATCCTCGGGGCGACGTCGATGTTGTGAGCCACGAGAAGCGTCTGCCCGGACGCCAGCCGGAGGATGAAGCGCTGATGCCGGCTGCCTTCTTCGTCGTCGGCGAGCACGCGCTCGACCGTGCCGACGCCCTCGACCTCGAGGTCGGAGGCGCGGTCGTCGAAGGCCTCGGCAAGCGCCGCATCCCCGGCTGAGGCAGGGGTCGCACCGTCAACTCCCGAAGAGGCGCCGCCGGAGTCACCCGCCAGGTCACACCCCACCAGGAGCAGCAGCACGATCGCGGGTGCGACGATGAGCGCCGCGAGGCGCGTCGCACCTCGCGGACTACTCAGCACCACGTCTGCAGCTCGATGATGTTGCCCTCGGGGTCGGCCAGGTACACGAACGCGAGGGAGCCGGCCCCGGGGATCTCCGCGGACGTCACGTCACCCACGCGGCTCCCGCCGTGCTCGAGCACGTTCCGGACCGCCGCGTCCACGTCGTCCACCTCGAAGGCGATGTGAGCGATGCCTTCGCGGTTCGCGGCGACGGCGGGCCGGGGCTCGCTCCTCGCGTAGCCGTAGATCTCGAGCGTGGGCCCGCGCTCGCCGTGCCCGGGCAGCCGCAGGTGGACCCCGGTGAGGCGCGCGTCCCGCACGCCGGTGCCCTTGTCGAGCCACGCTCCCGACAGGTCGCGCCGCGGCGGCACCGGCTCGCACCCGAAGACGTCCGCGTAGAACGTCGCCAGAGCCTGCCAGTCGGAGGCTACGATGCTGGTGTGCCTGTAGCTCGCCTTCATACCCCTCCCATCCTGTGCACCGCTCCTAGTATCATCCCGCCGTGAGCACACCACCATCTGACGCGGCGGGCAACACATCCCTGCACGACTCGGCGTTCGCCGCCGCCTTCGTCGACACCATCTCGGTGGGCGTCGGCATGTTCCCGCTCGGCGCCGCGTTCGGGCTCCTGGTGGTGCAGTCGGGACTGGACTGGTGGTGGGCGTTCATCTTCTCGGTCCTGGTCTACGCCGGGTCCATGGAGTTCCTCGCCGTCGGCCTGGTGATCGCGGTCACCCCGCTGCCGCAGTTGGCCATGACCACCTTCCTCGTCAACTTCCGCCACGTCTTCTACGCCCTGTCCTTTCCTCTGTACCGAGTGCGCGGCCGCGCCGGCAGGACCTACAGCATGTACGCTCTGACGGACGAGGCCTACGCCCTCACCGCGGGCCGGCCCGGTGTGGAGCTGAGCAGCTCCCATGTGCTCTGGCTGCAGGCGTTCTGCCAGGGCTACTGGGTCGCGGGCAGCGTGGCCGGCGCGCTCCTCGGCAGCTGGCTGGCGCTGGATCTCCTGGGCCTGACGTTCACGCTCACGGCGCTCTTCGTCGTGCTGGCCATGGACGCGACGCGCGTGGAGCGCGACCTGCCGAGCCCGGTCCTCGCGTTCTTCTGCGCGCTGCTCGCCCTCGTCGTGGCCCCGGGACAGATGCTCGTCACCGGCATGGGCCTGTTCGTGGCGGTGCTGTGCGTCCGGTTCCTGCTGCAGAGGGCGAGGCGCGGCGCGGATGCCTGACAACGCGTATCTCATGGCCGCGTCCCTGACGATGTTCGCCGTCACCTTCGCCCTGCGCTCTCTGCCCTTCGCCGTCCTCCGGCCGCTGCGCGACTCCGCTCTGATCGGGTACCTGAGCCGCCACATGCCGGCCGGCATCATGGTGATCCTCGTGGTGTACACACTGCGCGGCGTCTCGCTGGGCGAGGCGCCGCACGGGCTGCCCGAGGCCCTCGCCATCGCCGTGACCGTCGCACTGCACCTGCTGGAGGCGCAACGCCGTGGCCAGCATCATCGTGCGGCACGGCGGTCTACATCGCTCTGGTCAACGTGGTGTTCATCTGAGGTCTGGGCACGGCGGTGCCGTCGGGCCGGCTTCCCCGGTGCCCCAACGGTCGTTGACGCAGTCCAGGTCCCTTGTCGCCGCGGCCGTCAAGGCTGACGACGATCGTCCCCGTCTTCCTCTCTCGGGCCATGACGGGCGCGTGCGCCACGCCGTGCTGACCAGCGCCGGTCTCGGCGATGCCTTCTTTCGATCCCTGCACATGGCCGACAGGTCCTCGCGCACGCAGCGGTTGAGCATGTGTGCTTCGGAGTGGCTCGAATACTCGCTCGTCAGGTAGATCCGCGAGCCTCCGTTGTCGAGCGACTGCACGCGCCCGTGACAGCCACGGGTCGGGCAGCGCCTGCCCCGCCGCGCCTGACCGAGCAGCCGTCACCGCGTGGTCTCGGTGTCTCGCATCGGCCGGCGGCCAGTCCACGCGCCGCCGCGACCGCACGCCTCCGCGTCCCGGCTCGTTGTCAGCACGGGCAACGGCGGCTTCACAAGGTCCTGGCGGCTCAGGCCTGAGCAGGGCGATCACGGGGTACATGAGGAAATCATTGCTTCGCGTGACATCGAGGGTCGGGGTGACCCCCTTTCAAGGAGACAGAGACCATGAGACGTAGCCACATCGCGCCGCTCGTCGCGGCGCTCGCCCTGCTCACACTGCTTGTCGCCGTCCCCATCGCGGCGGCGACCGGCAGCAGCTTCAACCCGTCGCTGTCGTGGACCAAGGTCTACGGCGACGATCCGTCGGGCTGGACCGGCCGTGCCGGCCTTCAGGCCGTCCAGCTGCGCGGCGACTTCTATGTGATGGGCGGCCGCACGCCGGACCCGTCGCAGTTCAACCCGTTCGGCAGCATCCTGTGGAACGACGTGTGGAAGAGCCGCGACCTCGGACGCTCGTGGCGCCAGGTGGGCACGGCGCCGTGGGCCGCCCGCGGCTACTTCCAGGCCGTCACCAAGGACGGCGCCATGTTCGTGCTCGGCGGCCAGAATCTGACCCGGCTGGGCAGCCGTCCGAGTTCTTCAACGACGTCTGGAGGTCATACGACGGCAAGAACTGGAAGCAGCTGACCGCCAACGCTCCGTGGAAGGGCCGCGCCGGCCTCAGCGCGATCGTGTTCGGCGGCTACATCTACGTCATGGGCGGCAGCAACGGTGACGACGTCGCCATCGGCGGCAGCGGTCGCGAGCTGTTCAACGACGTCTGGCGCTCCCGCGACGGCAAGTCGTGGCAACAGGTCACCGGCAACGCCGCTTGGCCGGCACGGGCCGGCGCCGCGGTCGTCAAGAAGGCACGGCTACCTGTACCTCCTCGGCGGCGAGGACGGCTTCCTCTGCACGGTGGGTCCGGCCGGCCTTCAGTGCCCGTACTTCAACGACGTCTGGCGTTCGCGGGACGGCGCCACTGGAAGCAGGTGACGCCGTCCGCGGCGTGGAGTCCCGCGCCCCGGGCACCAGGCCCAGGTGCTCTACGGCGCGATCGTCGTGTTCGGCGGTTTCGGCTGGCCCTCGCTCGCGGACCCGACGCAGCCGCCCGGACCCTTCAACCCGTTCCTTCCCGGCCATCCGACCGACCAGTGGTCCAGCCGCGACGGGAAGAACTGGACCCGGTTGCCGGGCAGCCCGTGGAACGCGACCAGCGCCGCGGACGTCAAGTACGACTTCGACTCGCTCGTGGTCAGGACGGGCCTCTTCGGGCTGCGCCAGTCGATCTACACGTTCGGTGGCGACCGTGAGATCTCGTTCGTGAACCCCGATCCTTCGCTGGTCGACGACGACGTCTGGCGCGCCACGCCGCGTCTCTGGCGCTGGTAGTTCGACGCTGACGCCACCCGCTCGCCGCCGGTCTCGGCGGCGAGCGGGTGAAACGCCGAGGGGCGGGTCCGGCGCAGCCGGACCCGCCCCTCGATGCGTCTTCAGTGCGAACGCAGGGCCTCAGCCCCGCCCGCGCCCCATGGCGATCGTGCCGGTGCGCACGACCTCGAGCACGCCGAGCGGCTGCAGCAACTCCAGCAGGGCCTCCACCTTGTCGTTGGTGCCGACGACGCGAAGCGTGAGCGTGCGCCGGTCCACGTCGACGATCTTGGCCTTGAAGATCTCGGCGATCTGCAGCGCCTCGGTACGCTTGTCGCCCTCGCCGGCGACGCGCACCAACAGGAGCTCTGCAGAGACCGAGTTGTCCGGCGCGAGTTCGCGGATCTTGAGCACGTTGATGAGCTTGTGGAGCTGCTTGGTGACCTGGTCGACCGGGTGCTCGTCGCCGTCGATGACGATGGTGATGCGGGAGAGCCTGGGGTCCTCGCTGAGTCCTACCGCCAGGCTCTCGATGTTGAAGCCGCGGCGGGCGAAGAGCCCGGCGACCCGCGTGAGCACGCCGGGCTTGTTCTCGACGAGGATGGAGAGGGTGTGCTTCATGACTTCCTCCCCTTGCGACTCTGGCCGCCGATCATCTCGGTGATCTCCTGGCCGGCCGGCACCATGGGGTACACGTTCTCCTCGGCGGAGGTCCGGAAGTCGATCACCGCCGGGCGGCCACAGGCGATCGCCTCGCGCAGGGCCGGCTCGATCTCGTCCTTCTCCGTGACCGTCATGCCCACGGCGCCGAACGCCTCGGCGAGGAGCTTGAAGTCGGGCTGCACCTCGACGCACGTGAACGAGTAACGCTGGTTCCAGAACAGGTCCTGCCACTGGCGGACCATGCCCAGGTACCCGTTGTTGAGGATGCAGACCACGACCGGCACGTCGTAGCTCACGGCCGTCGCCAGCTCCTGCATCGTCATCTGGAAGCCGCCGTCGCCACTGATGTCGATCACCGTCTTGTCCGGATGGCCGATCTTGGCGCCGATGCTGGCCGGTAGACCGAACCCCATGGTGCCGAGGCCGCCGGAGCTGACGAACTGACGCGGGTACGTGTACGTGTAGTGCTGCGTGGCCCACATCTGGTGCTGACCGACATCGGTGCAGATGATCGCGTCGTGCGCGGTGAGCCGGTCGATCTCCTCGATGACCAGTTGCGGGGCGAGCTTGCCGTCCTTGGGGTCCTCGTAGTGCAGGGGGAACTCGTCCTTGCGATCGGCGATCCGCGCCAGCCACTCGGCAGTGCGCTCGGGCGACCACTCCATGCTTTCGAGCTCCTTGACCAGCCCGGCGGCGACGTGCTTGGCGTCGCCGACGATCGGGATGAGGGCCGCCACGTTCTTGCCGATCTCCGCCGGGTCCACGTCGGCGTGAATGACCTTCGCGTGCGGTGCGAACGCCTTGAGCTTGCCGGTCACGCGGTCGTCGAAACGCGCTCCGAGGTTGATCAGCAGGTCGCACTCGTGCACCGCGTAGTTGGCCGTGACGGTGCCGTGCATGCCGAGCATCCCCATGGAGAGCTCGTGCGTCTCCGGGAAGGCGCCGAGCGCCATGAGCGTCGTCGCCACGGGGAGGCGCCGCAGCTCGGCAAGCCGGAGGATCTCCGGCGCGGCGTCCGAGGCGATGGCCCCGCCGCCGAGGTAGAGCACCGGCCGCTGCGCCTCGTTGATGGCCTTGGCGGCGGCGCGGATCTGCTTGACGTGGCCCTTGAATGTGGGCTTGTAGCCGGGCAGATCGATCGCACCTGCTTCGCGGTAGGCGAGCTCGCCGAGCGCGACGTCGACGGGGATGTCGATGACCACCGGCCCCGGCCTGCCCGTGGAGGCGATGTGGAAGGCCTCGTGGACGATCTGCGGCAGCTCGGCCGCGCTCTTGACGAGGTACGAGTGCTTGACGATCGGCAAGGTGATGCCGGTGATGTCGGCCTCCTGGAAGGCGTCGGTGCCGATGAGATCGCTGCGCACCTGCCAGGTGATGGCCACCAGCGGCGACGAGTCCAGGTAGGCCGTGGCGATGCCGGTGACGAGGTTGGTCGCGCCCGGGCCGCTGGTCGCCGTACAGACGCCGACCTTGCCGGTCGAGCGGGCGTAGCCGTCGGCGGCGTGCGCCGCGCCCTGCTCGTGGCGGACGAGCACGTGACGGAGGTTCTTGGCGTCGTAGAGAGCGTCGTAGAAGGGGATCGCGACGCCGCCCGGATAGCCGAACAGCACTTCGCAGCCTTCGTGCTCGAGGGCGGCGACCAGGGCTTCTGACCCTTTCATCTTCCTGTCTGGACTCATTGCAGCACTGCTCCCTTCTCCGCGCCGGAGACGAGTTTGACGTAGCGGGCGAGGTACCCGGTTACGCCGTCGCGCGGCGCCATGGGCGGCTGCGCCGCCTTTCGCCGCGCGATCTCGTCCTCCGGAAGGTCGAGGGTGAGCGTGCGTGCGGGGATGTCGATGCTGATCGTGTCGCCGTCCCGCACGAGACCGACAGGGCCGCCAGCGTACGCCTCCGGCGCGACGTGCCCGATGGCCGCCCCGCGCGTCGCGCCGCTGAAGCGGCCGTCGGTGATGAGCGCCACATCCTTGTCCCGCCCCTGGCCCGCCAGCATCGACGTGGCGCTGAGCATCTCGGGCATTCCCGGCGCGCCCTTGGGCCCCTCGCCGCGGATGACGAGGACGGAGCCGGTCGCGATGTCACCGCTCGAGATGGCCGCGACCGCCTCCTTCTCGCTCTCGAAGACGCGCGCAGGGCCAGAGTGGCGCAGCATCTCATCGGCGACGGCACCCTCCTTGACCACCGCGCCGAGCGGGGCGAGGTTGCCGAAGAGCACGGCGAGGCCACCGGTGGCGTGCCATGGGTCGTCGAGCGGCCGGATCACGGTCTTGTCCACGACCCGAGCGCCGGCCACAGCCTCGCCGACGGTACCCCCGGCGACGCTGAGCGCCGAGCCGTCCATGAGCCCGGCGGCGATCAGCTGCTTCATGACGGCCTGGATGCCTCCGGCGTGATAGAGGTCTTCCATATGGTGCGTGCCGGCGGGGGCGATCTTGCAGATGTGCGGCACCCTGGCCGCGACCTCGTTGATGCGCCGCAGGTCGAAGTCGAGGCCCGCCTCGGTGGCGATCGCCGTAAGGTGGAGCACGGTGTTGGTGCTGCAGCCGAGGCTGGCGTCGGCGGCGAGAGCGTTGCCGACCGCCGCGTCCGTCAGGATGTCGCGCGGCTTGAGGTCAGCGGCGAGCACGTCCATGACCTTCATGCCGCTGTCCTTGGCGAAGCGGAGGCGCTCGCTGTACACGGCGGGGATCGTGCCGTTGCCGGGCAGCGCAAGGCCGATGACCTCGGCGAGGCAGTTCATCGAGTTGGCGGTGAACATGCCGGAGCACGAGCCGCAGGTCGGGCAGGCGCTGCACTCGATGGCCTTGAGCTCCTCGTCGTCGAGCTTGCCCGCCTGATGCTGGCCGACGGCCTCGAAGACACTGTTGAGATCGAGGGTGCGGCCCTCCAGGTGGCCGGCGAGCATGGCGCCGCCGCCGACCATGATCGAGGGCACGTTGAGCCGCATCGCCGCCATCATCATGCCGGGGACGATCTTGTCGCAGCACGGCACGAGCACGAGGGCGTCGAACGCGTGGGCGATGGTCATCGACTCGACGGTGTCGGCGATGAGCTCGCGGCTGGGCAAGGAGTAGTGCATGCCGAGGTGGTTCATGGCGAGCCCGTCGCAGATGCCCATCACGCCGAATTCCATGGGCACACCGCCGGCCGACCGCACGCCGGCCTTGACCGCGTCGACGACGCTGCGCAGGTGCACGTGTCCGGGGACGACCTCGCTGAAGGCGTTGACCACTCCGATGAACGGCCGCTCCATCTCGGCGTCGCTCACACCGAGCGCGCGCAGCAGTGAACGGTGAGGCGCGCGCGCCAGGCCACGCTTGATCTCGTCGCTTCTCACGGCACTCCACTCTCCTCGTCGCCCGCGGACTGGCCGCCCCCGCTTCGGGCGGCGGCCACGAGCCTGAAATGATACCGGAAACGCCGCGCCCGCGGGGAGAGGCTGCCGCGATCGCTCGGCGAGTGCGGTCACCGCCGGTCGCCGGACGATTGGCGGCCGCGGCGGGCGGGCATCTAGGTCGTGAGCACCCGGTGGGACCGAGGTATCAGAATATACCCCCCGGGGTATAGGAGTCGCAGTTCCCCCACCAGCGAGGAGGTTCACCATGCAAGGAGTGGAGTACGGCGTCGGCCGTTTCCTTGATGAACCCTACGAGGCCGCCAAGGCCCGGGTCATCGAGGCCTTGAAGGTCGAGGGCTTCGGCGTCCTCACGGAGATCGACGTCAAGGCGACGATGAAGGAGAAGCTCGACGTCGACGTCCCGCCCCACACCATCCTCGGCGCGTGCAACCCGAAGCTGGCCCACGCGGCGATCGAGGTCGAGCCCGACCTGGGCGTGCTGCTCCCGTGCAACGTCGTCGTCTACGCGACCGACGAGGGCACCCGCGTGACCGCGGTCAACGCCGGCGCGATGCTGGGCATGGTGGGCAACGAGCGCCTGGCGCCGATCGCCGAGGAGGTCCAGGCGCGCTTGAACAGAGTCCTCGAGAGCCTGTGAGACAATCACGACCAACGGGCAGGGCCAGTACCTGCCGTCCCAAGGAGGAGACCACGTGGCAAGCGAAGTGAAGACCCTGACCGACGCGACGTTCGACACCGAGGTCGCGGACACCGGAACGCCGATGATCGTCGATTTCTGGGCGCCCTGGTGCGGCCCCTGCCGCATGGTCGGCCCCGTGATCGACGAGATCGCCCAGGAGCAGGGGGACAAGGTGAGCGTCGGCAAGGTCAACGTCGACGAGAATCCCGCGACGGCTCAGAAGTACGGCATCATGAGCATCCCGACGATCATCCTCTTCAAGGACGGCGAGCCGGCCAAGAAGGTCATCGGGGCGCGCTCCAAAGCCGACTTCCTGCGCGAGTTCGAACTGGCCTGAGCACACCCCGTCGCCGCCCAGCGCCGCTGGCGGACAGACCGTTCCAGTCGAAGAGCGCGGCCCTGTGGGCCGCAGGCGTAACCCGAAGGGGCGGCCGTGAGGCCGCCCCTTTCACGCGAGAGGCCCGGCATGCCGGGCCTCTCGCGTGTCGTGCCTGGACTTGTGGCCTCAGGGCCGCGCGCGGCTCACGTGATGGCGTCGCGGCCGCGCTGGCCGGTGCGCGTGCGCACGGCGTCGTCGATCGGGAGCACGAAGATCTTGCCCTCGCCGATCTGGTTGCTCTTGAGAGAGTGGGAGATGGCGGCGACGATGCGCTCGACGTCCTTCTCGAGCACGACCATCTCGACCTTCATCTTGGGGTGGAAGCGGTACTCGCCCGGCTTCGTATCTTCGCCGCGCGTGAACCCCTTCTGGACGCCGAAGCCTTTGACCTCGGCGACCGACATACCGACCACGCCCTCGACCGCCAGGGCCTCGGCCACGGTGTCGAGGTTGTACGGCTGGATGTAGCACTCGATCTTCTTCATGCTCGCCGCTCCTTTCAGCCCACCGGGCTTGTGACCCGGCGGGATGCGCTCAACTGATACGCAAGCTTGTGCTGCGTCGTACCTGCCCCACAAGGTGTCTCAGACGACGCCCTGGTCGAGCATCGAGTCGGCGACCTTGAGGAAGCCGGCGATGTTCGCGCCCGCGACGTAGTTGCCCTCCATGCCGTACGCGGCGGAGGCCTCGACGCACTGCCGGTGGATGGCCTTCATGATGCCGTGCAGGCGGGCGTCGACTTCTTCACGCGTCCAGCTGAGGCGCAGGCTGTTCTGCGACATCTCGAGGCCGGACGTGGCCACGCCGCCGGCGTTGGCCGCCTTGCCGGGGCCGTAGAGGATCCCTTTGTCCACGAAGAGGTTGACGCCCTCGGGGACGGTCGGCATGTTGGCGCCCTCGGAGACCACGTACACGCCGTTCTTCAGCAGGTTCGCGGCGTCCTTCGCGTTGATCTCGTTCTGCGTCGCGCTCGGGAAGGCGCAGTCGGCCTTGTGGTCCCACAGCGGGTTGAAGTCCCTGGCCTTGTCGACAGGCGTGTAGACGGCGCTCTGGAACTTGTCGGCGTACTCGCTGATGCGGCCGCGCTTGACGTTCTTGAGCTCGAGGAGGAAGGCGAGCTTCTCGCGATCGATGCCGGCCTCGTCGTAGATGTAGCCGCCGGAGTCGGAGCAGGTGACGGGCTTGCCGCCCAGGTCGAGGATCTTCTCGATGGCGTACTGGGCCACGTTGCCCGAGCCGCTGACGAGGCAGGTCTTGCCCTCGAGCGTCTCGCCGCGCGTGGTGAGCATCTCGGCGGCGAAGTACACGGCGCCGTAGCCGGTCGCCTCCGGACGGATCAGCGAGCCGCCCCAGTTGAGACCCTTGCCGGTGAGCACGCCGACGAACTCGTTGCGCACGCGCTTGTACTGGCCGAACATGAAGCCGATCTCACGGCCGCCCACGCCGATGTCGCCGGCGGGCACGTCGGTGAACTGGCCGATGTGGCGGCACAGCTCGGTCATGAGGCTCTGGCAGAAGCGCATGACCTCGATGTCGCTCTTGCCCTTGGGGTCGAAGTCCGAGCCGCCCTTGCCGCCGCCCATGGGGAGCGTGGTGAGGGAGTTCTTGAAGACCTGCTCGAAGGCGAGGAACTTGAGGATGCCGAGGTTGACGGTCGGGTGGAAGCGCAGGCCGCCCTTGTACGGGCCGATGGCGCTGTTCATCTCGATGCGGAAGCCGCGGTTGACCTGGACCTCACCCTTGTCGTCGACCCACGGCACGCGGAAGATGATCACGCGCTCGGGCTCGGAGATGCGCTCGAGGATCTTGGCCTCGCGATACTTGGGGTTCTTGTCGAAGACGACTTCGAGGGACTCGGCCACCTCTTCGGCGGCCTGATGGAACTCGGCCTCGGCCGGGTTCCTGGCCTTGAGCCAGGCCATGTATTCGTCGACGAATGCGCTCATGTAGTGCCCTCCACGTAGGCGTATGGGTGATGTCGGGTGGCGTGATCAGGCTTCGCACACGCCGCGCGCGCCCGGACGACAAGAGCGCGAGGCGCCCGGAGTATACGCCCTCGCCCGCCACCCCGCAGTCGCCATCCGGGCCAAACTTGGGCGGTGCACGTGGGCCACTTGGTACACCGTGGCGAACCGGCGCGCGTAGGGACCGCAGTGGCCGGCTGCCGTGTCTGCCGCGGGTGGCGGGCCAAGCCTTCCGAACCCGCCACATTCGCTCGTCATGTCTTGGACATTTAGTACAAGTAGAGGGCGTCTGGTTGGCTCTCCTCTCGCCCTCATTGACTAGGACCCGGCACGCTCCTATAGTGATTCACGAGGGCGCCAGGAGTCATCCCGACTGCTTCCGCCCCGCCGCACCGAATCAACGCGCGAGCGCTCCCGCTTCTGCGCGCGCCCGCGCCCGCCAGGCCAGCGCAGCGCCCGACCCCCGAGGGCGCCAGGAAGGAGTGCACGCATGGCTCTCAGAACGCCTGAGGAGTTCATCCAGAGCCTCGCCGATCTGCACCTGCAGATCTACCTGTTCGGCGAGAAGGTCGACGACTACGTCAACCACCCCGTCATCCGCCCCAGCATCAACTGCATCGCCATGACCTACGAACTCGCGGCCCAGCCCGAGTACGAGGACCTGATGCTGGCGACCAGCCATCTCACCGGGAAGCGGATCAACCGCTTCTCGCACATCCACCAGTCGACGGAGGATCTGTCCAAGAAGGTCAAGATGCAGCGCCTGCTGGGCCAGAAGACCGGCTCCTGCTTCCAGCGCTGCGTCGGCATGGATGCGATCAATGCCCTCTACTCGGTCACCTACGAGACCGACCAGGCCAGGGGCACCGAGTACCACGAGCGGTTCAAGAAGTACGTGCAGTACCTGCAGGACAACGACCTCGTCGCCGACGGCGCCATGACGGACCCCAAGGGCGACCGCTCCCTGCCGCCGCACCAGCAGCCCGACCCGGACGTGTACGTGCACGTCGTCGAGAGGCGCGATGACGGCATCGTGGTGAGCGGCGCCAAGGCCCACCAGACCGGCGCCTGCAATTCGCACGAGATCATCGTCATGCCGACGGTGGCGATGCGCGAGGGCGACGAGGATTTCGCGGTGAGCTTCAGCTGTCCGGCCAACGCCGAGGGCGTGTACTACATCTACGGCCGCCAGAGCTGCGACACACGCAAGTTCGAGGAGTCGGACCTGGACGTCGGCAACATGCGCTACGGCGGCCAGGAAGCGCTGATGGTGTTCGAGAACGTGTTCGTCCCGTGGGACCGGGTGTTCCTGTGCGGCGAGATCGAGTTCTCCGGCGCGCTCGTCGAGCGCTTCGCCGGCTTCCACCGTCAGAGCTACGGCGGCTGCAAGGTCGGCGTCGGCGACGTGCTGATCGGCGCCGCCGCGACGGCCGCCGACATGAACGGCGTCGCCAGAGCCAGCCACATCAAGGACAAGCTCATCGAGATGACCCACCTCAACGAGACGCTGTTCTCGTGCGGGCTGGCCTGCTCCTACGAGGGCGTCAAGATGCCGGCCGGCAACTACCAGATCGACATGCTGCTGGCCAACGTCTGCAAGCAGAACGTGACCCGCTTCCCCTACGAGATCGCCCGCCTGGCCGAGGACATCGCCGGCGGCCTCATGGTCACCATGCCGTCGGCCCAGGACCTCGCAGACGAGAAGATCGGACCCATCGTCGAGAAGTACTTCGCCGGCCAGTGCGACACGCCGACGATCGACCGCATGCGCGTCCTGCGCCTCATCGAGAACCTGACCATCGGCGCCGGCGCCGTCGGCTACCGGACCGAGTCGATGCACGGCGCAGGCTCCCCGCAGGCGCAGCGCATCATGATCGCCCGCCAGTCGAACCTGAACCACAAGAAGGATCTGGCCAAGGCCATCGCCGAGGTCGGCAAGCCGTGGGACAAGGCGAAGGTCAAGTCGCCGACCGCGGTCTACCCGGACTGACCATGACCGACGACGGCACGCCGGCGGAGAAGCGCGTGGAGGTCGTGTACTGCGGGGGCTGCAACCCCCACATCGACCGTTCCGCCGTCGCCGTCGGCCTGCCCGTCGACGACCCGGAAGTACCCCCGGGGACGACCGTGCACCTCAGCGGCTGTCCCCGGGCGTGCGCGTCCGGGCACCAGCTCGTCGCGGAGGGCGGTGAGCAGGCCGTACGTGGTGCGGAAGGCGCCCCCTCCGGCCGCCCCGCGGCGCCAGTGGTCGTGATCGCGGGCGAGCTCGTCGACGGCGTCCCCACGCCGTCCGCCGAGATCGTCCCCACCGTAACGCGCAAGCTCAAGGAGTGAAGGGGATGGACTGGAAAACGGAGTACGCCGGCAAGCGCGTCACGGCCGCCGAGGCCATGAAGTGCGTCAGGTCCGGCGACCGCGTCGTGTTCGCACACGCCTGCGGCGAGCCGCTCGACCTCGTCGACGCGCTCGTCGCCCGCGCCGGCGAGCTCGAGCGCGTCGAGATCAACCACATGGTCGCGATGGGCAAGGGCGAGTACGCCCGGCCTGAGTACGCCGACTCGTTCTTCCACAAGTCTCTGTTCGTCGGCGCCAGCACCCGCGAGGCGGTGAGAGACGGTCGCGGCGACTACATCCCCGTCTTCTTCAGCGAGATCCCCAAGCTGTTCTGCGAAGGCTATCTGCCGCCGGACGTGGTACTCGTCCACGTCTCGCCCCCCGACAAGCACGGCTTCTGCTCCTTCGGCATCTCGGTGGACTACACGAAGCCGGCGGCCCAGGTGGCGAAGACGGTCGTCGCGCAGGTGAACCCCAAGATGCCGCGCACCCACGGCGACTCGTTCATCCACGTGTCCGAGATCGACCACATCGTCGAGAGCGAGCAGGACATCGTCGAGCTGCGGCCACCGCGGATCGGCCCGGTCGAGGAGGCCATCGGCAAGCACATCGCCGGCCTCGTGGACGACGGCTCCTGCCTGCAGCTCGGCATCGGCGGCATCCCCGACGCGGTGCTGCTGTTCCTGCACGACAAGAACGATCTCGGCATCCACAGCGAGATGTTCAGCGAGGGCGTCGTCGACCTCTACAACGAGGGCGTGATCACCAACCGCAACAAGGCGATCAACCGCGACAAGATGACGGCGACCTTCCTCATGGGTACGCGCCGCCTCTACGACTTCGTCGACGACAACCCGGCCGTCAACATGTTCCCGGTCAACATCACCAACGACCCGTACCTGATCGGCCAGAACGACCGCGTCGTCGCCATCAACTCCGCCCTGCAGGTCGACCTCATGGGCCAGGTCGTGGCCGACACGATGGGCGCCAACCAGTTCACCGGCATCGGCGGCCAGGTCGACTTCGTGCGCGGCGCCGCCCGGAGCCGCGACGGCAAGGCGATCATCGCCTTGCCGTCCACGGCGAAGAAGGGCGCCGTCTCGCGCATCGTGGCGGCGCTCTCGCCGGGCACCGCGGTGACGACCATGCGCGCCGACGTCGACTACATCGTCACCGAGCACGGCGTCGCCCACCTGCGCGGCCTCGGGTTGCGCGAGCGCGCCGAGGCCCTCATCGCCATCGCCGATCCGGCGTTCAGAGACCAGATCCGGAGGGAGGCGGCCGAGGTGTACGGGGTCGGCCGCCTGCCCCATCAATCGCTCACCAAGGAGAGCTGAGAGCCATGGACCACGTGCACAACGAACCCGAACCGCGAGTGTTCTCATCCTCCATGGGGGGCCAGCAGGTCCAGAGTCGCCGCGTGGAGCGCAAGATGCGCATCCACCGCCAGCCCAAGACGCTCATCACCGGCATCGGCGCGGTGGATCAGCTGGGTGTGGAGGCGAAGAAGCTCAACGGGACCAAGGTCCTCGTCGTCACCGACCAGGGCGTCAGCGACTGCGGCATGTGCATCGACGTCGAGCGGCCGCTGGTCGAGGCCGGCCTCGAGGTCGCCTTCTACGACAAGACCGTGCCCGAGCCGCCGATGAGTACCATCGAGGAGATCGTGCGCATCGTCGAGAAGGGCGGCTACGACCTCATCGTCGGCTTCGGCGGCGGCTCGCCGATCGACGTCGCCAAGGCAGCGGCCGTGCTGCCCAACACCGGCGACACTGTCTACGACTACGTCGGCATCGACCAGGTGCCTCGCAAGGGCCTGCCGATCATCGCCATCCCCACGACGGCCGGCACCGGCTCGGAGTGCACGGCGATCGCCATCTTCGCCAACGAGAAGCTCAATGTGAAGCAGGGCCTCGTCAGCCCGTTCCTCATGCCGAACGTGGCGCTCATCGACCCGGCGCTCACGGTGAGCTGCCCGCCGAACGTCACGGCCGCCTCGGGCATGGACGCCCTCATCCACAACATCGAGGCCTACATCTCGGTGAACGCGACCATGCACACCGACTCGCTGGCCTACGAGGGCATCAAGCTCATCAGCCAGAGCATCCGCACCGCCGTGTTCGACGGCAACAACATGTGGGCTCGTGACGCCATGGCGATGGGCTCGATGATGGGCGGCATCGCCTTCGGCAACGCCGGGGTCGGCGCCGTGCACGCGCTCTCGTATCCCATCGGCGGCATGTTCCACGTGCCGCACGGGGTCGCCAACACCATGGTCCTGCCGTGGGCGATGGAGTACAACATGCTCGCCTGTCTGCGCTGGTTCAAGCAGTTCGGTGGAGCGATGGGCGAGAACATGATCGGGCTCTCAGACCGCGAGGCCGCCGACAAGACCCTCGCCGCGCTGCGGCTGCTCGCGGACGACCTGGGCGTCCCGCAGTACCTGAGCGACGTCGGCATCCCCGAGTCGGCCATCCCCGATCTCGTGGAGGGCGCCAAGACGCAGGCGCGCCTGTGGAACAACAACCCGCGCAAGTTCACGCCCGAGGACATGGAGCAGGTGTACCGCAACATGGCCGTCCGCCCGGGCAGCGAGCCCGTCGGCGAGAAGAAGCCGGGCGCCGGCAAGTAGGGCCGGCGCAAGACGCAAGACACCCGACGGGCCGGGCGACCGACGGTCGCCCGGCCCGTCGGTCAGTCGGCGCCGGCAGTCACCCGGCTGCCGTGCGGCACGACCAGGCAGCGGGCGCCGGGACCGGCGCGGTCCAGCGCGGCTCCGATCGCCGCGTCGACGCTCGCGAACGGCGTCATGCACATACTGCGCACGACGTCGTCCGGGAACTCCGAGACGAGGTACACCTCGGCCCGGTCGAGCAGTCCGGCGACGGCCGCCGCCTTGTGCCCGCCGAGCACGAACTCCTGCTGGATGCGGTCGATGAGGACCTGGGGGCTGCCCATGCCCGTCATCCACTCCTCGAAGACCTTCTGCCCGAAGCCCTCGCGGCAGCGGGCGACCAGCACGATCACGCCGCCGTCGCGCACCGCCCCGCCGACGTTGTCGAGCGTCTTCTGCGCCTGGTACAGGTTGATGTCCTTGGGCCTGCCGCCCGGCGAGGCGACGACGACGTCGGCCGCCTCGGGGATGCGCAGGTCGCAGCGCCGGTCGTAGGCGGCGGCGCCGGCGCGGTGCGCCTCGAGGTAGTGACCGGCCACGGCGCGGACGATCCGCTTGTCCTCGTCGAGCAGCACGTTGAAGATGAAGTCGATGCCGATCAGCCCGCCGGCCTCGTCGATGTCCTCGCGCACGGGGTTGCCGTCGATGATGCCGGCCCTCGCCGTCGGCGCCAGCATCATGCTGTGGTTGTCGCGGATGGCGGCGTAGGAGCAGAGACCCGGGACGACCGCCTTGGCGCCGCCGCTGAAGCCGGCGAAGTAGTGGTACTCGATGTTGCCGGTGCAGATGCGCAGGTCGGCGTCCAGGTAGGGCTCGAAGACCTCGAGGCGCGTGCCGCGCGAGGTCGTGCCGACCGGCACGCAGCGCGCGGCGTCGAGGTCGATCAGGCGGACGCCGCTCGCGGCCACCTCCGTCGCCGACGAGCTGCGCGCTGCTCCTCGGGCGTGTGCGCCCGGTGGCCGCCGAGCGCGAAGAGGATGCTGACGTCCTCCGGCGCGAGCGGCGCGAGCTCCTCGAGCAGCGCCGGCAGGAAGCGGTACGACGGGCACGGCCTGGTGACGTCGCTGACGACGATCGCGGCCGCTGCGCGCCGAGGCCGCGAGCTCCGAGAGGCGCGGCGCGCCGATGGGCTCCGCCAGGGCGCGCCTGATCTCGGCCTGCTCGTCCTCGGCCGACGGCGCCGCCGGCGGAGGCTCCTCTTCGCCCAGGCCGCAGCCGGGGCCGATGACGGTGACCTGCAGGTCGTCGGGCAGGACGGCGTCGAGAGCGCCGTCGCCGTACGGGATGGAGACCTTCATCCGCCGCTCCCGGGCCGTCAGCCGAAGCGGACGGCCGACTCCTTGAGCGCTTCGATGACCGGCATCGGCTTGCCGCTGAGGAACTGCACCATGGCGCCGCCGGCGGTGCACACGTAGTCGAAGCGGCCGGCGAGTCCGAAGCGGTTCATGGCCGCGACGCTGTCGCCGCCGCCGAGGGCGCTGAAGGCGGCCGAGTCGGCCATCGCCTCCCAGATCGCCCGCGTGCCGTACTCCGTCTCCGCCTGCTCGAACACGCCGGCCGGGCCGTTGACGAACACGGTGCCGGCGGCGGCGATGCGGGCGGCGTAGTCGGCCGCGGCCGCGTGACCGATGTCCACGAGCGGCGCGTCCACCGGCAGGTCCGCGACGGCGACCTCGCCTGCGCTCCCCGTCCTCGCACCCAGGCGAGGTCGGCCGGCAGCACGATCTTGTCGCCGTGCGCGGCGAGGATCGCCCGCGACTCCTCGATGAACGGCTCCAGCTGGCTCGCACTGGATGAACTCCATGGACGGCTCGCCGATGTCCACGCCGCTCGCCGCCAGCATGACGTTGGCGACCAGGCCGGCGGTGAGCACGGTGTCGACGACGCCGTCGGCAAGCGCGGCGGCCATCATCGGGAACGCCTCCTGGATCTTGGTGCCGCCGAGGACGAAGACGCACGGCCGGGCCGGATCCTCGCGCAGGCGAGCCAGGTTCTCGTACTCGCGCTCGAACAGGCGGCCCATCGCCGACGGCAGCAGCTGCTCGAAGCCGACGAGGGTGGGCTGTGAGCGGTGCGCGGCCGCGAAGGCGTCGCAGACGTAGAGGTCGGCGAGCGGCGCCAGCTTGCGCACCACGAGCGTCTTCGCCTGGTCCTCCGGCGAGAGCTCGAGCTTGCGCTCGAACAGGGTGAGCTCCTCGGCGCAGAAGCGCACGTTGTCGAGGAGCAGGACGTCGCCGCCTGAGAGCCGGCCGATCGCGTCGCGCGCGGCCGGCCCGCAGACGTCGTCGATGAACGCGACGGCATGGCCGGTGAGCTCGCTCATCACGGCCGCGTGCGGCTCGGTGGAGGCGTAGTTGTGGTACTCGAGGTCGCCGCCCTGGTGGGCGAGCAGGACGACCCGGGCGCCGGCGTCCGCGAGCTCGCGGACGGTGGGCGCGCAGCCGCGGAGCCGCGTCACGTCGCGCAGCCCGCCGGTCTCCGGGTCGAGCGGCGCGTTGATGTCCACGCGGCAGAGGACGGTCTTGCCGCCCCACGCGAAGTCGTCCAGCGTGTGGATGCCGTACTTCACGTGGGTCGCCTCTCCCCTGCGCCGATCAGGCGAGCCCGAGGTACTTGTTCGTGAGCCCCACGGCCTCGAGGCGGTCGGTCTGCATGCTGAGCGCCGCGCGCACGGCGTCCACGGTCTCGGGGATCACCACCGACTCCTGCGGGATGTTGATCGCGAACATGAACTCGCGGCCGCTCTTGGCGATGGTCTCGTCGAAGACGGCGATGTCGTACATGTCGGCGCGCTTGTTGCCGAGGTCGCGGGCGTAGCGGAACAGCGCCGCGTTGCTGTTGAAGCCGTCGGCGATCTTGACGGGCCGGATGCGCGGGTGCGCCGCGAAGAGCTCGAGCGCCCGCTCCTTGCTGACGTCGCGCCTTGGTGGTGGCGATCACGTTGATGATGTGGCCGTGCGTGGTGGGCACGTGCACGAGCAGGCCGGTGGCCTCGATGTGCGGCATGATCGTCATCAGGTCGAGCGCCTGGTGGTTCGGGACGGGCTCGACCTGAGCGACGTCGACGAGCCCGCGGTGCGTGTCGCCGGGGTCGGCGACGCGGCGCACGATGGTGACGATGACGCGCTCCACGCCGACCTCGCGGTCGAGGCAGTCGACGGCGCGGATGAGGCCGGTGGTGTTGCAGCTGGTCAGCTTGAGGTAGTCCCGCCCGACGCCCTTCTCGTAGTTGGCGTAGCCGTGGAAGAAGACGTCGACGATGTCGTTCTTCTCGCCGCCCTGGAAGACGGCCTTGACGCCCTTCGCCTGGTAGAGCTCCTTGTTCTTGCGCCCCACGCCGCCGGGCGAGGAGTCGAGCACGATGTCGACCTTGCCGAGCAGGTCGTCCATGGTGCCGGTGACCGGGATGCCGACCTCGTCGAAGGCGGCCTTCTGGCCGGCCTCGACCACGTACAGGTCGTAGGGCATGCCCGACTCACACAGGGCGCGCGTCGAGAGCGTCGGCGCGACGTCGACGACGCCGACCAGCTCCATGTCGCCCTGCAGCGCCACGCCGTCGGCGAGACGCTGGCCGATGACGCCGTAGCCGACGACGCCCACTCTTGGCTTGCTCATGTTCCGCTCCTTCAAGCGTCATGCCGCCGCCGGCGGCGATCAGTAGCCCAGTTCCTTCTCGACGACGCCGATCGACTCGTCGAGCACGTTCACGACGGTGTCGATCTGCTCCTTGCTGATGATGAACGGCGGCGCGACCGCGTGCACGTGGCCGCCGCCCAGCAGGCGCACGAAGACGCCGCGCTTGAACGCCTCGTCGCGGATCTTCGCGGCGACGCCCTGCGCCGGCGCGAACCACTCACGCGTCTCCTTGTCCTTGACGTACTCGATGCCGGCCACGAGGCCGACGCCGCGCACGTCGCCGACGATCGGGTGCGCGAGCAGCGTGGCGAGGCCGTCCTGCAGGTACGGACCGAGCTCGGCGCAGCGCTCGACCAGTTTCTCGCGCTCGACGATCTCGAGGTTGGCGATGCCGGCGGCGCAGCACAGCGGGTGACCCATGTAGGTGGCGCCGCTCATGAACGCCTCGCCCGGGGCCGCCGAGGAAGGCGTCGAACACGTGGTCCTTGGCGCCCACGGCGCCCAGCGGCAGGTAGCCGGAGGAGAGGCCCTTGGCCAGCGTGATCAGGTCGGGGTCGGAGCCGAACTGCTCGAAGCCGAACCAGGTGCCGCTGCGCCCGAAGCCGGTGATCACCTCGTCGTTGATCACGAGCACCTCGTTGGCCTTGCAGATCTCGTTGACCATCGGCCAGTACTCGGGCGGCGGCGGGATCACGCCGCCGGTGCCGATCATCGTCTCGCCGAGCATGGTGCCGACGTTCTCGGGGCCGTAGAAGGCGATCTCCCCTGCGACCTGCGTGGCGCACTCCATCTTGCAGTCGTCGCCGTAGGTCTTGTTCCACTCGCAGCGGTAGCAGTACGGCGCGCCGAGCTTGATGAAGCCGGGCAGCAGGGGCTCGAACTTGGCGCGGTTCACGGTGAGGCCCTGGGCGCTGACGCTGGTCATGGTCGTGCCGTGGTACGAGCGGTCGCGGAACATGACCATGTACTTGGTGCCTTTGCCCTTGTTGCGCCAGTACTGACGCGCCATCTTGACCGCGGTCTCGACCGACTCCCCGCCGCCGAGCGTGAGAAAGACGTGGTTCAGATCGCCGGGCATGTGCTCCGCGACCTTGGCGGCGAGCTTGATGGCCGGCTCGTTGCCGATCTGGAAGATGTGGTAGATGGCCAGCTTCTGCATCTGGGCGTTGATGGCGTCGTAGATCTCCTGGCGGCCGTGGCCGACGTTCACCGTCCACAGGCTGGCGAAGGCGTCGATGTACTCGTTGCCGTCGCTGTCGTAGACGAGCGCGCCCTCGGCGCGCTCCATGATCACCGGCTTGAGGCCCTCCATCTGCGTGAAGGGGGGCCAGAGGTGCTCGAAGGACTCGTCCTTCATCCCACCGTCGGCCGCGTGTTCCTTGTCTGCCATGAGTCCTTCCTCTCCGCTGGTATCCACCCAGGTGGAAACTAGGGCGTCAGCGCCCCGATGTCAACACGACGAGCGTCACGTGAGGACGACGCCGCAGACCTCCGCCAGAGCAGCCACTTGGGCATCGGACAACGCCGGTCTCCAGTCGGCGCGAGCCTGCAACATGGCTGTCACGCGCTCGCGGGCGGCGTCGACCTCGTCGCGGTCCTCCGCCTTCCAGGCGTCGTACGAAAGACGTGTCGAGACGACCGGCGCGAACTGCTCGCCGGCGCGGATGCGCCGCGTGGTCTCCTTCTCGGCCAGGAAATGCCCGCCCGGACCGACCCTCTCGATCATCTCGCCGAGGATCTCCTCGTGCGAGATGGTCACGTCGGCCAGCAGCCGGCGGATGATGCCCACGATCTCGCAGTCGATGACGATCTGCGGCAGGTACAGCAGGTCGACAGAGTCGAGCATGCCGACGCCACCGCTGAGCACGTCGGCCCCGGCGGCGGCTGAGGTCAACCCCTTCAGGGCCTTGTCGTACCCAGCCTGGATGCCGGGGTACTTGGCCTCCGTGCCCAGGCCGGGCACCGCGACAGGCACGCCCAGGAAGTGCCCCATCTCGATGCTGGCGGCGGCCATGAGGTGAGATTCGGGCGCTCCGTACGCCACGTGTGCGGAGCGCATGTCCATGACGTTGGAGGAGGCGCCGAACACCAGGCGCGCGCCGGGGGCCATTGACTGCATCGCCGTGGCCACGCCGAGGAACTCGGCTACCGCCTGCGTGACGCCGGCGGCGACGGTGATCGGCGTCGTCGCCCCGGACATCGGGATCGTGTAGACCTCGATCGGCACACCGTGCACGGCCATGGCGGCATGGAAGTCCAGCGCACCGCCGTCCACCTGCAGCGGGGAGGCCGCGGTGAGCAGCGTGCTGAACCGCGGTCGCTCCCTGAACGCTTCCTCGCCATCGGCGACGATGTCCCCGATGCGCAGCAGCGGTTCGACCTGCGACGGGCAATCGACGAAGGTGACGTGCTTGTCCGTGTTCGTGAGCATGGTGAAGTAGCCGGTGAGCTCGCGGACATCGAGAGGCACGTCGTTGGCGGTCACCGTCGTCCAGACCAGGTCGACCTCCGGCGAGGCGTCGAGCAGCGCCGTGGCCTTACGCAGGTCGTCGAGCGTCGAGAGCCGGCGTTCGCCGCTCTCGTCGTCCAGCACGAAGGCGCCGCAACCGGAGGAGCAGAAGTGCGAGCCCTCCCCTTCGGCGAGCAGAACGTCCTGCGCCGGCGTGGCGCCCGCCATGACGATCTCGCGCGGGCAGTGGTCGACGGCCTCCCGGACGAGGTCCGGTGGGAAGCGGACGATGCCGCTCTCGTGGTCGACCGCCGCGCCTTGCGCGGCGAGCGCGGCGAGTGCCCGGGAGCCGGCGAGACGCATGCCGACGCGCTCGAGCAGGGCCAGGGCCTCCCGGACGATGAGGTCCTTCTCTTCCTGGCTCAGCCAGGTGGTCCGCTGTCGCACGGCGCTCCTCCGTTCGTGGCCGGATCAAGTCCCGCCGGCCATCAGTACCCATGGCCCGTCCGACACGGCCATGCCCATACCGCGGACGGGAGGCAGCGCGCCGGACCAAGCGCCGCAGCGCCGGCGACGAGGACCAAGCGGCCACCGACCAACCGCCCGGCCCGGCCGGACCGGCCCTGCTCAGACCGTCGGCGTGTCCGACAGCAGCTTCTTGGTGTAGTCGGCCTGCGGGTCGTCGAGGACGGCGTCCACGGCGCCGTACTCCACAATACGCCCCTCGTTCATCACCGCGACCTCCTGGGAGATGCTGCGCACCAGGGCCAGGTTGTGGGTGACGAACAGCATCGAGAGGCCCATGTCGCGCTGCAGGCGCGGCGAGCAGTTCGATGATCGCCGCCTGCACGGAGACGTCGAGCCAGGAGGTCACCTCGTCGCAGATCAGCACCGTCGGCTCCGCCGCCAGACCGCGAGCGATGGCCACCCGCTGCCGCTCCCCGCCGGAGAGCTGGTCCGGGTAGCGGCTGAGCAGCGACGCGTCCAGGGCCACCTGCTCGAGCGCCTGCTCCATCCGCCCCTCCATCTCGCTGCGCGAGAGGTCGAAGAAGACCCGGAGCGGCTGCGAGAGGATCTGGCCGATCGTCTTGCGCGGGTTGAGCGAGCTGTAGGGGCTCTGGAAGATGTACTGGATCGCCTGCCGGGTCGCCCGCGGCCGGCCGCGGGCGTCGCGCGAGAGCGGCTTGCCCATGAACTCGATGTCGCCGACGATCTTGTGCTGATGCAGTCCGGCGATGCAGCGCGCCAGGGTCGTCTTGCCGGACCCGGACTCACCGACCAGGGAGAGGCAGCGCCGCTCGCTGAGATGAGTGGTGATGTCGTGCAGCGTCTCCTTGTGCTGGTAGAACGCCTTCACGTCGCGCACGCTGATGACCTGCTTCTCCTGGGTTCCCGGAGCAGAGAGCGACTTGTCGCGCAGCAAGAAGTCCCGCTCGGCCGCCGCGGCATTCACTTCCTTGTGGCGCCAGCAGCGCACGCGGTGCCCGGGGCTCACCTCCTCCACGGGGGGATACTCCTCCCCGCAGTGGTCGACCGCCCAATCGCAGCGCGGCGTGAAGGCACAGCCGCTGGGCCGCCTGCCCGGGCGGGGGGCCCAGCCCGGGATGCCGCGCAGGGCACGCTCGCCGGTGATATCGGGGATGGACGCGAGCAGCTTGCGCGTGTAGGGGTGCCGGCCGGACGCGAAGAGCTCGTCGCGGGTGCCGATCTCGACGACCCGGCCGGCGTACATCACGGCGATGCGGTCGGCGAGGTTGGAGACCACGGCGAGGTCGTGGGTGATGTAGAGCGCCGCGACGCCGTACGACCTCGTGAGGTCGCGCACGGTGTCGAGCACGTGCGCCTGGGTGGTCACGTCGAGGGCGGTGGTCGGCTCGTCGAGGACGATGACCTTGGGCCGGTTGGCGAAGGCCATGGCGATGGCGACGCGCTGCTGCTGTCCGCCGGAGAGCTGGTGCGGATACCTGCGCAGGAACGCCCTGTCGGACGGCAGCAGGACCTCGGCCATCATCTCGGCGCGGCGCGCCTCGCGATCTTCCGTCGACGAGCCGAAGCCGTGCACCTCGAGGATCTCCAGGAGCTGCGTGCCGATGCGCAGCGCCGGGTTGAGCGCCGCCGAGGAGTCCTGCGGCACGTAGCTGATCTGGCCGCCGCGGACGGCGCGCAGCGCCGCCGGGCCCATGGCAAGGACGTCCTCTCCGTCGATCTCCACCTGTCCGCCGGCGATCTTCGCGCCGCGGCGCTGGTAGTCGAGCAGGCTGGTCCCGACCGTGGTCTTGCCCGAGGCGGATTCGCCGACCAGGCCCAGCACCTCACCGCGGTGGATCACCATCGAGACGTCGTCGTCGATGTCCACGCCCGAGGGATCGAAGACGATGCGCAGCCCCTCGACGCGCAGGACGACGTCAGGCTCCACGCTGGTCGCGGGACCGGCAGTGGTCGTGGACTCCATCACCCCACCCCCGTGTCGCGTTCGATGCCGATCAGCGCGCGTCCCAGACCGTCGGCGATCAGGTTGGTGCCGATCGTCAGGATGCCGATCAGCAGCACCGGCACGAACACCGGCCACGGCTGGATGACGATGCCGATGCGGTTCTCGTTGATCATGAGGCCCCAGTCGGCCGCCGGTGGCTGCATGCCGAAGCCGAGGAACGACAGCGCCGCGATGAGGCCGATCGAGTACGTCAGGCGCAGGCCGAACTCGACCAGCAGCGGGCTGGTGATGCTCGGCATGATCTCGTTGAAGAGGATCTTCCAGCGCGCGATGCCGAACGCCTCGGCCGCGCGCACGAAGTCGCGCTGCGCGACCTCGAGCGTCGCGGAGCGCGCCACGCGCGCGATGCGCGGCGCGTGCCCGATGCCGACCATGAGCACGATCAGCCAGAGCCGCGGGCCGAGGATGGAGACGAAGAGCAGCGTGAGGACGATCTGCGGGAAGGCGAGCACGACGTCCAGGATGCGCATGACCGACTCGTCGACCCAGCGCCGCGCGTAGCCGGTGATGAGGCCCAGGGTGACGCCGAGGGAGAGGCCGATCACGGTGGCCGCGAGGGCGAGCAGGATGACCGTGCGCCCGCCGTAGAGCACGCGCGTGAGCACGTCGTGGCCGATGTAGTCGCTGCCCAGCCACATCTTCGGGATGGCCGGTGGGGAGAAGGGCGGCGCCACGAACTCGGTCGGTGAGTACGGAGCGATCCAGGGGCCGACGACCGCGAGCAGCACGATGAAGCCGAAGATGCCGACGCCGATCTTGGTGCGCCCCATGCCCCAGGCCTCGCGAAGGGTCATCAGCCACTCGGAGTGGCGACGCTCGGGCAGGATGACGGCCGGCTCGGCCAGCTCGTCGGCGCTGATCATGATCTCGTCGCTCATCGCAGGCCTGTCCGTAGTCGCGGGCTGACAAGGATGGTGAGGATGTCGGCCGTCAGGTTGGCCAACACGTACACGGCCGCGATGATCAGGCAGATGGCCTGCACCATGGGCATGTCGCGGTTGGCGACGGCGTCGACCAGGGCCGAGCCGATGCCGGGAAAGGCGAAGAGGTACTCGACCACGACGACGCCCCCGGCCAGCCAGGCGAGGTTGAGCGCCGTGACCTGGAGCGCCGGGCCGAGGGCGTTCGGGAGCGCGTGCCGGTTGAGCACGAGGCGCTCGGGCAGCCCCTTGAGCCGCGCCATCATCACGTACTCGCTCTCGAGCACCTCGATGGTGCTGGCACGCAGGATGCGCGTGATGTACGGCGCCACCGCCAGCGTCAACGTGAGCGCGGGCAGGATGAACAGCTCGATTTGCTGATAGATGGGAACGCCCGGGTCGACGCGCGAGACCGCAGGCAGCCAGTTGAAGACCTGGGTCGCGAACAGCAGGATCAGGACGATGCCGATGACGAACTCCGGCAGGGCGGCAAGCGAGAGGCTGCCGACAGTCACGGTGGTGTCGAACTTGCTGTCTCTTCGTAACGCGGTGAGGGAGCCCAGAAGCAGGGAGATGGGAATGCTGAGCAGGGCGGCAATCGCGACCAGTATGAAGGTGTTGATGACGCGCCGCGTGAGGAGCTCGGTGACCGGCTTGTCCTGCACGAGCGAGTTCCCGAGGTCGCCGGTGACGACGCCGCCGAGCCAGCTCAGGTACTGCTCGGCGATCGGCTTGTTCAGTCCGAGTTGCTCCCGCAGGGCCTCGTAGCGGGCCTTTTCCGCCGCTTCCTTGCCGAGGATCGCCCGGGCCGTGTCGCCGGGCAGGGCCTGGGTCGCGGCGAACACGACGACCGAGACCAGGAACAACGTGAGGACACCCAAGCCGATCCGGATCAGGATCAGCTTCAGGAGCGGTGGCATCGGATCCGATCCCTTCTGTGAGTCATGCGAAGCATTCGGTCAAGTCTCCCGCGAGTCTAGGGGCAGAGTCGGAGGTGTCAAGGTCGCCACGGTCACGTCGACGACCGACGTCGAGGCGCGTGGTTCCTGCCTCCGGGCGGTCTCGACCGGACCGGCGGCGGGCGCCAAGGGAGAGTATGGCGTTCGCCGCCGGTCCTGACGATAGTGCCCTGTCTCAGACGAAGTAGACTTCCTTGAAGTACATCCGGCCGACAGGACCGCCGAGCTTGTCCAGCTTGTAGCCGGTGGTCGTCGTGGAGTAGGCGTCGACCTGGTTGCGCCACGACCAGACGATGTAGCCGCCCGTGTCGAACTCGATCTGCTGCGCTTGGCTGATGAGCGCGTTGCGCTGCGTCGTCGTCGACCGTCGTGAACGCCTCCTGGACGCAGCGACAGCCACTCGGCGTTCTCCCAGTGAGTCTCGTTGTAGGGCGCGTCGGGCATCGTGCCCTGGCTGGCCTGCGCGAGGTAGCCTCGCGTCGCCCAGAAGTCCTGGGCGAACGGCCACGACAGGTAGTCGTCGCCGTAGAAGACGCCCGCGTCGGTCTTCTTGATCTTGACGGTGACGCCGGCGGCCTTGGCCTGCTCGGCGAACACCTGCGCCGCCGCGACCTCGTCGCCGCCCAACGCGCCCTCGGAAGTGACGAGCTCGACCGTGAGGTTGTTGTCGTAGCCGGCCTGCTTGAGCAGCGACTTGGCCTGCTCGATGTCCTGCACGCGCTGCGGCGAGGTCGCGGCGTGCCGGCGTCGTACCGGGCGTACATGTCGTTGCCCACGGCGCCCGAGGCCGCTGTACGCCTGGTCGATCATCTGCTGGCGGTCGACGATGAGCCGGAAGGCCTGACGCACGCGCACGTCGTCGAACGGCTTGACGTCGATGCGCATGGTGAAGGGACGCCACGCGCCGGTCTCGGCGTTGAGGAGCGCGAGGCCGTCCGTCGCCTCGATGACCTTGGCCTGGCTCTTCGGCAACTGCGACATCGCCTGGATCTGGCCGCTCTGCAGCGCGTTGATGCGCGCCGTGTCGTCGGCGAACTCGATCATGGTGAGGGTGTCGACGTACGGGGGCGTGTTCCAGTAGTCGGCGAACGCATCCCACTTGAACTGCTCGCCGGGCTTCATGTCGATCATCTTGAACGGGCCGCTGCCGATGGGGTTCTTCGGGTCGAAGCCCACCGGAACGATCTTGGCAGCTACGCTCAGCGAGATTCTCGGCCAGCAGCACGTTCGCCGTCGAGAGGGTGATCTCGACCGTCTTGTCGTCGATCTTCTTGGTGCCGCCGGGAGCGACGCCGGTGAGAGCGGCGGCGCCGACCTTCGGGTCCTTCGGGTCGACGATGCGATCCAAGGAGAAGACGACGTCGTCGGCGGTGACGGGCTTACCGTCGTGCCACAGCACCCCGTCGCGCAGCTTGACCTGCCAGACGGAACCGTCGGCGTTGGGCTCGATGGTCTCGGCCAGCAGGTTCTCCAACTGCATGTCGAAGGTCCAGCTGGTGAGACCCTCGTACATGATGTACTGGATGGCGATGTCGGGCTCGTACGAGCCCAAGTGCGGATCGGCGGTGTCTTTGGCCGAGCCGCCGACGATGCCGACCATGAGGTCGCCGCCCTTGTTGGGCGTGCCCGCGGCGGACTCCGAGGCGGAGCTGCTCGTACTGTCGCTGCCGCACGCTGCCGCCAGCGGCCCGAGAGCCGTGACTCCTCCGAGCGCTGCCGCCCCCTTGAGCAGACTGCGGCGCGAGATGCGCTTGCCGTTGACGAGCTCCCCGAGCTCGCCCAACTCGAGCCCTGCTGGACTCCGCTTGTCCTTGTCAGTCACGATTCCCGTCCCCCTGTCTCGGTCGTTTCCTGAAAGTCGCGCCTCAGTGTCAATCCTGTCGTCTCCGGGCATCGGCGTCAATGTCGCAGATCGCGCCTTGGGCATTCGTCCGCGACGGAAAGCCCCTTGGCTGCACACGCTCGCGGCCGGCCGGTGACCTGCAACGACTATCCACCCGGGTGGGTAGACAAGTAACGTCACTATGGACAAGGTGCCACAACTCTGTCAAGACTCTTGATCATGAACACTAGCACCGGGGCCCGGCATTGGCAACTAGATGGGATATGGAATCGTAGCGCATGTCTTTGATTCCGAGCAGTTTGTTGAACGGATAGCGTCGCATCGCTATACTTCACCTTCATGAAACCGAAATCTGATAGTCATCACGAAAGTCAGCCCGTCGTTCGTCAGGGCTCTCTCCCCCATGGCACCATCGAGTTGGACGACGTCGATCGGCGCATCATGAAGCTGCTGCGCCACGACGCGCGCCTCAGCTACGCACACGTCGCGCGCACGGTCGGCGTCTCCGAGCCCACCGTGCGCAAACGCATCGACCGCCTGGTGCACGCCGGCGCCATCATCAACGCGGCACGCATCAATCCGGCCCCCATCGGCTTCCCCATAGACGCCATGATCGGCATCAACGTGGTCCGCGGCAGGGTCAAAGAGGTCGGGCGCAACCTGGCCGAGATGGAGAACGTGGCCTACGTGGCCTACGTGGCCGGCAATTTCGACATCATCATCCAGGCCTACCTGCCCCACACTGAGGGGCTGTTCAAATTCCTGAACGAGGATCTCGAGAAGATCGAGGGCATCGCCAGCACGCAGACGTGGAACGTGCTGCGCACGGAGAAGTTCTTCTACAACTGGGAGGGCGAGGATATCGGCCTCGACACCTCACCGGCCGCGGACGAAACGAGCGCCGACGGACACGACGCGTCCTCCTGACCTCGCTCCGGCCCAGTACTGAAGCGTTGAGTGCCGGCCGCAGTCCTCGCCCTGCTGGCACGTCCCTCGTGGAGGACGTCCTCTTCCTGGTCGCCGTGGAATCCATCGTCGTCGCCACGGCGAAGCCGGGCTGCACCGCGCGGGAGAGTGCCGGGGAAGGCCGTCCGCGTGCCTTCGCGGTCGGCCGCACGCAGACGGTCTCCCGCGCGCCAACGCGTAGCTGGCGCGAGGCAGCGCCGAGGGAGTACCCTGCGGGATGAAGCGTGTGCGACCCGCGACGACGACGGCGCGGGCAGCGGATCGCGCGGCGGGCTGCGCAGGCGCCGCGCAGAAAGGTGATCTGATGAACGAGCCGACGTGCGCGACCTGCCCGTGGTGGTCGCGGTTCCCCGATCGAGTCGAGTTCGGCGGCACGCCGGAGCCGGACGGCTCGATACCGGAGACCCACTCGCCGAACGACAAGGGCGAATGCCGCAAGCGGCCGCCGCTCTTCAAGCGCACCTTTCCGATCAGCGACATCGACGACTGGTGCGGCGAACACCCGGGCCGCGCCGTCCCACGCCCCGGGGCGACCGGCTGAGGTAGCCGAAAGCCGGGCTCAGCCGGCGTCGGGGCCGGCCACGCCCCCGACGTCCTTCGTCTCCAGCCAATCCTGTCCGCGACGCTGGGCCAGCGCGCACGCCCCGTAGAGCTCGTCGGTGGCGGCCACCACAGCGTCCGGTCCCAGCATCTTGAGCACGCCGGTACGGCGCAGCTGATCCTGCATCTCAGGGCCGACCCCCGCGAGGTACAGCCGCCCCCCGACGGCCGCGCAATCGGCCGCATAGTCGCGGATCAACGCGATCGTGGCGCTGTGGAGCGTCCCGCGCCCGCGCACGCGCAGCACGACGACCGGTCGCCGCGCCGCGCCGACAGCGGGCAGGGACTCCCTCACCTTGGGGCCGGCGGCGAAGAAGAGGCTGCCGTAGATGTCCAGCACGGTGACGGCGTCGCTGGAGAGCGCGCGCGGCGCGGCGGTCTCCCTCAGGCGTCCGTCCTCACCCGTCACGACCTGCATCACGCGCACATCGAGCGACGACAGGTAGATGTGCTTGATCACCGAGATGGCCGCCCCGGCGAGCACCGCATACTGCAATGGGACGACGAGGACGAGGACGAACGTCGTCACCATGACGGCGGCGGACATCTTGTCCGCCCTCCAGATGTCCCCCACGGCGCGCGGCTGGAGCGCGCTGGAGGCCGCCACCACCAGGATGCCCGCCGTGACCGCAAGCGGGACCCGCTGCACCAGCGGCGCCGCGACAAGCACGACGATGACGACGAAGAGGCCGGCGAAGACGGACGACCAGCGTGTGCGCGCGCCGGCGCCGACGTCGAGCGCCGTGGCCTGCACGGACCCCCCGACGACCCCTCCGGTGAAGAAGCCCGAGAAGATGTTCGCGACGCCCTGGCCGGCGAAATCCCGGCTTGAGTCTCCGAGGCGCCCGTCCGCGTTGGGCACGGTCCGGCTGATGCCGGCGCCCTGCACCAGCCCGATGATCGCCAGGGACAGGGCCGGCAGCAACAGCGCCGGCGCGAGCGAGAAATCGGGCAGCCGCGGGATCGGCAGGCTCCGGGGAATCGGCGCGATGTCGCCGACCACCGCCACCGACGGCAGGCGGAGCACCGCGACCGTCACGGTCAGCGCAACGAGCGCGATCGCCATGGCGAGGAGCCGCAGGCGCGTCCGTCTGAGCACGACGACGAGGACCACCGTCGTGAGGCCGACGACAGTGGTCGGGAGGTCGACACTCCCCAGGTGTGCGATCGTGTCGGCGGCCTTCTGGAGCTTGTTGTCGTGATAGCCGGAGAAGCCGGTGAGCGCGGCCAGCTGCCCGAGCAGGATCGTCACCGAGACGCCGGCCATGAACCCGACCATGACCGCGTTCGAGATGAAGCGCACCAGACCACCGGCTCGCAGGATCCCGGCGACGGTCATGATGACGCCGGTGAGAAGCGCCAGTACGAACAGGCCCGAAACCCGCTGCTGCGCCGGCAGGGCGGCCAGGGCTCCGCCGGCAGCAAGGCTCAACACCGCCGTCGGGACGATCGACATGCGCTCCGAACTCGACGCGAGCGCCCCTGACGGGCTGCCGACCATCACCGCGTAGAGCCCGTGCACCGGCGGGACGCCGGCGAGCATCGTGTAGGCCATGGAATTGCCGACCTGGGCGGCGCCTACCGTGGCGCCGGCGAGCAGGTCGCGAGGCAGGTCCTTGCGCGTCGGCAGCTCGAGCCGGCGCACGAGACCGCGGACGCCCGCCGAGGGCCGTCGACCGTTGCTCATCGCGACCGCCGCCGATGGCGTCCCGAGCGCCGCCGCTCGCCGGCGCGGGGCGCCGGCGCAACGACACAAGGGAGCTGAGACCGCGCCGCGGGCGTCCGCGGGACGACCCGCGTGAGAGGTGCGCCGCCCGGGGTCACCGGCGGCCGGAGCAGCCCGGCTCGGCGACGCCGGCGAGCACGGGGGCCGGCCTCACGCCCGCGAGCTAGCATTGCCGTGGCCGGCGTACGCCTTCTGGAGGACCTCCGCCACCTCCGGCCGTGTGAACCACTCGGGGAGCTTCTTGCCTTTGGCGAGGTAGTCCTCACGCACCTGGGTGCCGGAGATGGAGGAGATGTCGGCCCCGGGAGGGACCAGGCTGGCCTCTTCATACCGGTCCTCATCGGACAGATAGAACAGCTCGCGCGGAGGCGACGGTCTGCACACCGATCTCGGCCGAGTAGTGCTCGGCCATCGCTTGCGCGTCGTAGGGTCCGTAGAAGGGCACGCCGTGCGAATCGGGGCCGGGGCCGGCATGGTCCCGCCCGACAATGAGATGCGTGGCGCCGTAGTTGCGCCGGATGATGGCGTGCCACACGGCCTCTCGCGGCCCGGCGAAGCGCATGGCCAGGGGCATGAGCGAGAGCAGCGTGGTCGCCTGGTCGTAGTAGTTGCGCACCAGCACCTCGTAGGCCTCGACGCGGAGTGCGTGATGCACGTCCTGGGGGCGGGTCACGCCGACCGCCGGATGGATGAGGAGCGTACCGCCCACAGCGCTCGCGGCACGCTTGGTCAGCTCCTCGTGGATACGGTGCATCGGGTTGCGGGTCTGGAACGCGACGACCGTCGGGTTGCCCATGGCCGCGAGGCGCTCCCGCGTCTCGGCCGGCGTGAGGCACTGTGAGCCGTGAAGACGATGCCGCGGCAGACCGAGCACGCGCGGGCGGCCGGCGAGGTAGTAGCCCGGCCAGCGCGCCGCCTCGATCACCAGCGGGTGGGCGCTGTCCCTCCCGCCCAGCACGGCCCGCATCTCGCGCATCATGTCGTGAGGGTAGGCCTCGTCCACCTCAAGGACCGCGAGGACCGCGCCCTGCTCATCCGTCAGCGCCACCTCGCCGGGAGCGCCGCGCACGTCCTCCTCGCGGACGGGCACCGCCAGCGGGATGGGGAACAGCATGCCACCCCTGAGATGCATCTCGTAGAGCACCGACTCGTACTCGTCCTGCGCCATGAACCGGTCCAGCGGGGAGAACGCCCCGACGGCCAGCATCTCGAGGTCGTACTGGGCGCGCAGCGAGAGCGGCACGACGGGGAGCCGTCGTGCCCGCTCGAGCAGCGACCGCCGTTCTTCGGGGTCGCTCACGACGAGGTCCACAAGCCGCCCGCCGAACGGCGAGATCAGCTCGCGGGCTGGCTCAGGTCGGTGGCTCACGGAAGTCGTCGTGCACGCTCCTGATCGGACGGCCGCGTCGGCCGACGCGGCCGCGACGCCGGGGAGGGCGGACGGCACGCGCG
This sequence comes from uncultured Thermoleophilia bacterium, assembly GCA_963695395.1. Lineage (GTDB taxonomy): Bacteria > Actinomycetota > Thermoleophilia > UBA2241 > UBA2241 > CAIXSE01. The sequence continues at coordinate 91,673 of CAVOGK010000026.1, forward strand.
CCCTCCCCGGCGAGGTAGGCGCGCCTACGGACGCAGGCGCGCCTCGTACATCTTCTCGTAGTACGGCATGCACTGCTCGTACATCTCCTTGAGCTCCGGCACGTCGTCGACCGTGTAGCCGAAGTCCTCCATGTCTTTCTGGAATCCGGTGCTGTCGCCGGCGTCCAGGTGCCACATCTCCCAGTCCTTCCACTCCTGCTTGAACTCGGGCTTCCACGTGAGCGACTCGGGCAGGAACGGGATGCCGACCTTCTCGCAGTACTGCTCGACCACAGACCCGGCGTCGATGAGCAGGTCCTCGGCGTCGACGACCGCCGGCACCTCACCGGTGATCTTCTTGGCCAGCTCGAACAGCTTGAACTGCGACTCGAAGCCGATCTCGCGGAGCGTCACCGTGGGGTCGAGCTTGTGATACGAGACCAGCGTGAGGGCGGGGTCGCGGATGATGAACGTGTTGGTGAACTTCTGCATGAAGTCCTCGTCCGCGTCGTCGCTGACGTAGTACGCCATGTCCTTGAAGAACACCGGCTTGTCCGCGCCGGCGGCCTCGATCATCTCGACGGTGCCCTCGAAGGTCTGGGGATGGCCCTCCTGCGGCTGCATCCCGACCGGCTCCTTCGCCTTGGCCTCGAGGTAGAAGTAGTACCCGAACGGCTCGTGGATGACCTTGAAGTCGCCGCGCTCGAACATCATGCGTTCGAATCCGGTCGAGATCGAGCGGGGGACGGACCAGAGGGGGACGATCTTGTTCATGCAATCTCTCCTCGACGCGTGCTGCAGGGCTGATGTGACGATCGGGACCGGCCAGCCGTGGCGACGGGCGACGCACCCGGGACGGCGACCATGCCTCCGACATGTCTGCAACGACGGTAACACTCGGGCGACGTCGTGGCAACACCAGGATGACGGAATCATAGCGAATCCTGCTGATTCTCAACTGGTCGTGAATGCAAAGGGTCCGATTCTCTGTACTTACTGACTGTGGTCAGCATTATCGATATGAATCCCTGAAATCCCACCCGTTGTGCGTCAGGGCCAGCTCCCCAACGGGACACTGCCGCTCGGCGGCCTCGACCGCCACACGCGGCCTGCGTCGCCGGCGGTATGGAACGCGCCGCGCACGGAGGATCTCTTCTACAATCGGCAGGGTGAGGGCGTAAGGGTGGCGCGGCCCGGCGAGGACGAGACCTCGCAGGAGCCGCGGCGGACCGGCAAAGCGAGACAGGCTACCTCGTCCGGGAGGACGCCGATGTTCACAGTGATCCAGACCGACCGCGGCGCCTCGGATCGGGAGGTCGAAGACGGCGTCTTTCGCGGCTGCGGCCTCGACATCGACTTCAGGCGCTTCGAGCTCGAGAGCGAGAGTGATCTGATCGCCACCTGTGCGCAGGCCCACGCCCTCCTCCCGGCGTTCGCCCCGGTCACCGCGCGTGTCCTTGGCGAGCTTCCCGACTGCCGCATCGTCGCCTTCATGGCCACGGGCTACAACAGCGTCGACCTGGCGGCGGCCACAGAGCTCGGCATCGTCGTCACCAACGTGCCCGACTACTGCACCGCGGAAGTCGCCGACCACGCCCTCGGGTTCCTGCTCGATCTGGGGCGGAACATCACCCGGCTGCGCGACAGCGTCCTGGCAGGGCGGTGGGACTACGAAGCGTGCGGCAAGCCCGACCGCATCGGCGACCAGACGCTCGGCATCATCGGCCTGGGGCGCATCGGCAGCGCGGTCGCGCGACGGGCCCGCGGCTTCGGCCTCGCGGTGCTGGCCTCCGACCCCTACGTCGACGAGGCCGCGATGACGGGGCTCGGCGTGCAGAAGGCGGATCTCGATGAGGTCCTCGCCTGCGACTACGTCTCCCTCCACTGCGCCCTGACCGACGAGACGCAGTCGATCATCGACGCGGCGGCGCTCGCGCGGATGAGGCCGACGGCCTTCCTCATCAACACCGCCCGCGGGGGCTGCGTGGACACCGAGGCGCTCACCGTGGCGCTCGACGAGCGGCGCATCGCCGGTTCCGCGCTCGACGTGGTGAGCCCCGAGCCGCTTCCCGACGGCCATCCGCTGTACACCATGCCCAACGTCATCATCACCCCGCACACGGCCTTCATGTCGCGGGTCTCGGAGCGTGAGGCGCGCGAGAAGGCCTGCCTGGAGGTGGTGCGTGCGCTTCGCGGCGAAGTCCCCCGCAACGTGCGCAATCCCCAGGTGCTGGACCGGGACGGCCTCCGTCTCACCGCCTCCGCGGCATGAGACCTTGACCACCCGGCGCCACACGCGATCTCTCCAGCTGCCTGGATCACCCCCAGGGACGGCGGTCAGCGGTCAGGTCGGCGAACGCCCCCCTGTCTCCGCCGCCAGACGTCGGGCGACGGCTACCGCGTCGCCGGCGCTCGAGCCGTGGCCGTCCGCGCCGATGTCACGGGCGAAGCGCGCGGTGACGGGAGCCCCGCCGACCATGACGCGTACGCCGTCGCGCTCACCCGACGCGACCAGCGCGTCGATCACGAGCCCCATCTGCGGCATGGTCGTGGTCAGCAGGGCGCTGAGGCCGAGAAGCGACGCGCGATGCTCTCGAAGCGCGCGCACGAACTCCTCGACCGGCACGTCCGTCCCGAGGTCGACCACGTCGAACCCCACGCCACGCAGCATGATGGCCACGAGGTTCTTGCCGATGTCGTGAAGGTCGCCCCTCACAGTCCCAAGGACGACGGTGTCCGCCGCCCGCGAGACGCGTCCCTCGTTCATGAGCGCCTCGCCGAGCGCGTCGACCCCCGCCTGCATCGCGCGCGCCGCCAGCAGCATCTCCGGTATGAACGCCTCGCCCGCGGCGAAGCGCGCGCCGACGACGTCCATCGCGTGGATGAGGCCGTCGTCGAGGATCGCCTGCGCCGGCTGGCCGGCCGAGAGCAGCCGCCGACACCCGTCGTCGACGCTTGCCTCATCCCCGGCGAGGACGGCGGCGGCCAGCGAGGTGAACCCCTCGGCGACGGGAGCCGCCGGCTGCATCGGCGCGCGCCCACCCTCGACGAGGATGTCGGGCACCGCGCCCATCGCCAGCGGCAGTCTGCCGTCTGTCTGGAAGAACTCGTGCACGCGGCGCAGGCGGTCGAAGTCGGCCGTCGGCGGGACGGCATCGGTGATGCCGGCGATGAAGCGACGGCCCGGAGCTACGGCAGCTTTCACGTAGCGCAGGTAGTCGTCCAGGTCGGCGTCCGACGTCTGCTCGGGAATGAGATAGTCGGCCGGGATGCCGCCGATGATGCACAGATCGCCGGCCCAGCGCTCGTAGTACTCACGGAGGGTCAGGGCGGTCATCGGATACGGACAGACGGATTCCGCGGCATCGACGCCCGACGTCCTGATGAGCTCCATGAGGCCCCGGTTCTCGCCGTCGCAGTGCGTCAGGAGAGGGATGCCGCGAGGCCGCAGCACATCCGCGGCACGACGCAGCCAGGGGAGGATCTGCTCCTCGAAGAACGGCGGATACGTGATCGTCTCGTCGAAGTTGCCGCCCCAGGTCACGCCGTCGACGTCGGCGGACTCGTAGAACTCGAGAAACTGCTCGTAGAGCGGAGCGATCGCGGCGGCGAACTCCTCCAGTTCCGCCCGCCGGTCGTTGTAGAGCAGGTAGAAGTCGGTGCCGGGGAAGAAATGCTTCTGGATGTGGTGCATCGGCGAGGCCGGCTCCCCGGCCGCCGAGATCACGGCGCCGTCCTCGCCGATGCTCTGCCTGACCCGGCGATAGGTGTCCGGGTCCGGCACGAGACGCAGCGACCGGAACAGGTCGGCGACGACCCGCCAATCGTCGAACTCCTTGATGAAGGGCTGCGTGACCCAGGGGTAGGTGATCCCATTGCGGAGCATCTCGGGCGTGTGACTCAGGACGGCGCCCGCGTCGCCGGAGTCCGTCTCCGCCCGCACGTGGAGGCGATCGCCGTCGCGGCGCCACGAGAAGCCTACGTCGTCACCGAGGGTCAGCCGATAGCCACACTCCGGGGGCGTGTAGAGACCGAGAGCACTGAGGGCCATGCCCTCGTCCGACGACGCGAGGTAGGCGAAGGTGCTCGTCAGCAGGTAGACGCCCCACCCCTCGGCGCGACAGATCTCCTCGATCGAGGCATCCTCGAGTCCGGGCGGCAGGGTCCCCGCGGCCGCACGGCCGGTGTGCCAGAGGTCCAGCCGCGGTGCGTACGGGAGCCTGTCGGGCAGCTCACCTCGGAGGGCCGCCAGCGCCTGTGTCCTGAACCCCATGGACGACCCTCCCTTCCAGTTCGTCGCGCCAGCCAGCACACCTGATCGATCGCGGTCGCGATGCTACGGGGCCGCAGCAGCCCGGCGATGCCCCCAGTGTCGCGCCGCGGCGACCCTCAGACAGGGTAGGCCTCGTACTCCAGACCGGCTCTGACCATGGCCAAGTAGTTCTCCGCCGCGACGCCCGTGTGGATCGAGGCCGTGTTCACCGCCTCCCGGCCGAGGATCGCCCGGGCCGTGTCTCCGGGCAGCGCCTGCGTCGCCGCGAAGACGACGACCGAGACCAGCAGCAGGGTGAGGATCCCCAGGCCGATGCGGACGAGGATCAACTCCAGGAGCGGCGGCAAGGTACGCGCTCACCTCCATGCAAGGACTGTCGCGGGAACGATGCCGAGCCCGAAGCGACCGGCGCGGCGGCGGGCGCCAGGGGGAGTACGGGCGCCCGCCGCCAGGTACTTTGCGCCGGCAGGGACGTCACACGAAGGAGACGTCCTTGAAGCCGAAGTTGCCAAGCGGGACGCCGAGCTTCGAGGTCTTGAGACCCGAGACCCTATCGGACCCGGCATCGACCTGATTGCGGAACGCCCAGATGATGTAGCCGCCCTCGTTGAACTCGATCTCCTGCGCCTGACCGATGAGCTCGTTGCGCGCCGCATCGTCAACCGTGCCGAAGGCCTCCTTCACGATGGCAAGCCACTTGTCGTTCTTCCAGTGCGTCTCGTTGTAGGGAGCCCCGGGCATGGTGGCCTGGCCGGCCTGACTGAGGTAGTTGCGTGTGTACCAGAAGTCCTGCGCAAAGGGCCAGCTCAGGTACTCGTCCCCGTAGAAGACGCCCGAGTCGGTCTTCTTGACCTTCACGGTGACGCCGGCCGCCTTGGCCTGTTCGGCGAAGACCTGCGCCGCCGCGACTTCGTCGGCTCCAAGAGCACCGGCGGACGTGACCAGTTCAACCGTGAGGTTGTTGTCGTAGCCCGCCGCCTTGAGCAGTGACTTGGCCTGCTCGATGTCCTGCATACGCTGGGGCAGGTCGGGAGTGCCCGGGTCGAACGGCGCGTACATGTCGTTACCCACGGCGCCGAAGCCACTGTAGGCCTGGTCGATCATCTGCTGGCGGTCGACGATCATGCGGAACGCCTGCCGGACGCGAACGTCGCTGTACGGCTTGACGTCGATGCGCATGGTGAACGGACGCCATGCGCCCGTCTCGGCGTTGAGCAACAGGAGGCCGGCGGTCGCCTCGATCACCTTCGACTGGCTCGTCGGCAGGTTCGATATGGCCTCCACCTCGCCGCTCTGCAGAGCATTGACGCGCGCTGTGTCGTCGGCGAACTCGATGATCGTGAGCTCATCCACCCATGGGCTCCCGTCCCAGTACTCCGCGAACGGGGCGAAGGTGAACCGCTCACCAGGCTTGAACCCTGTGAGCTTGAACGGGCCGCAGCCGATGGGGTTCTTCGGATCGAAGTCGACCGGCACGAGCTGACTGCCACGGAATGCGAGCCCCTCCGTGAGCAGCACGTTCGGCGGGTCCATGCGGAACTCGACCGTGAGGTCATCGATCTTGACGGTGCCGCCAGGATTAAGGCCGGCGAGCGACGACACGGCCGTCTTCGGATCCTCGGGATCGACGATGCGCTCGAACGTGTACACGACGTCGTCGGCGGTGACGGGCTTGCCGTCGTGCCAGGTGAGGCCCGACTTCAGGCGGCACGTCCAGACGGAGCCGTCGTCGTTGGGTGTGATCTCCTCGGCCAGATGGTTGACCGCAATGGCGTCCGTGTCGAACGCCGTGAGGCCGTCGTACATCTGGTATTGGATGGCGATGTCCGGTTCATAGGACGCCCGGTGCGGGTCGGCTGTGTCCTTCGCGGAGCCGCCCACGATGCCCACCCGGAGAGAACCGCCCTTGCTCGCGCCGGCTGTGGGAGACGCCGAGGCGTCGCCGTCAGTCTCGCTGCCGCCGCAGGCAGACACGATCGGCCCAAGAGCCGCCATGCCGCCGAGAACCGCCGCCCCCTTGAAGAGACTCCGGCGCGACACGCGCTTGTTGGAGACCTCCCAGATGAAACCCATCTCGTCGCTACTCATGGAACTCCCCCTTCTTGCCTGCCTGTATCGACCAACCCGACTTCGGCGGCGCTCGCCGCGGTCCGTCCCCAGAGCAGCCCCCTGGCTGCAGTTGAGGAAATCGGTAGACGTACGTCCCCCGTAGACCTCGGCGACAAACCGCTGCGCCACGTTGTCAACGACCATCCCTTATGGATTCTTCATATGTACCGCAGCATCTCCTGCAAGTCAACAGTGAATCCGAAGAGTATCTGGACATGATGCTTCTTTCTCGGCGTATCGCTCACCACCTCGCACGGCGGCAGGAGACTGTGCGGCTGCTCCTGGGTACTCCGAACTCCTCACACGCCCAGAACGCGCTCCGCACGACGGGTCGACCCCTCGCCCCTCCCCTCTCGCCGCTCATCGGCGCGATATGATGCACTGAACCGCTCAGAGGGAGACCCCGTGGACGTTCTCGACCGCCGCATCCTGATCGAACTGCAACGGGACGGCAGCCTCACCAATGCCCGCCTCGCCGAGATCGTCGGCCTCAGCCAGTCGGCGATGAGCGAGCGCGTGCGCCGACTCGAGGGCGAGGGCCACATCACCGGCTACCGGGCGCTGGTCAGCCCGGCCAGCCTGGGCATCGGCCTGCAGGCGTTCGTAGCCGCCGAGCTGGTGCATCACGAGACCGCCTGCATCGAGGGCTTCGAGCGCGGCGTCGCCGCCCTGCCCGACGTGCGCGCCTGCTACCACGTGGCCGGACGCTTCGACTACCTGCTGCACATCGCCGTGCAGGACCTCGAACACCTCGGCCGCCTGATCAAGGACGACATCGCCGCCATCCCCGGCGTCGACAAGGTGGAGACCATGCTCGTGTACTCCGAGGTCAAGGCGGACACGGGCTGGCCGACGCTTGAAGGCGACGGAGGCTGATCGGCGATGCGCTTGCGGCAGGTGGGGCAGCTAGATCCGGCGCCCCGCTCGCCAGCCCGTTCGGCGCGATACCCGAAGCCGCCGCCCCATGACCAGGCGCGCAAGCTGACACGCTGCACCGCTCATTGCTGCACGCCGCAGACCTCCGCGAGGGCGGCGAGCTGGTCAGATCCGAGCGCCGAGGCGCGGCCGTCGGCGGCGTCCGCCGCCCCAGTGGCGAGCACCTGATCCACGATCTCCCTGGCCACGTCCGTCTCGAGCACCCCCGCAGCCATCCACTGTTCGAAGGCCAGGCGACTGCCGATGACGGGGCTGAAGTGCTCGCCCGCCCGGGTACGCTCGCGCGTCACGCGCTCCTTGAGGTAGTTGCCGCCCGCGCCCAGGCGCGCGATGGCGTCGCTCATGACGCTCTCCACGCTGATATCGGCGCCCGCGACGATGTGCCGCACGAGCCGCGCGATGTCCGCGTCGATCGGCACCATCGGGAGGTGCCACACGCTCGACGAGGCCAGCGCCCCGAATCCCCCGCTGATGACATCCACCCCGGCGAGCGCCGCCGGCAGCACCTTGAGGCCCTTCTCGTACCCGGCCTGCACGCCGGGGTGCTTGGCGTCCGTCGAGAGGGCCGTGTTGTGGACGGGCAGACCGAGATGGTGTCCGATCTCGACCGAGGCGATGCCCATGATGGTGTTCTCCGGGCTGCCGAGGGACATCGACGAGGTGCGCATGTCGAGGACGCCGGGCCCGCAGCAGGCGAGCACCGCGGCCCCGGGGGCCGTGGCCTGGACGGCGGTGACCATGCCGAGGATCTCCGCCCACATCAACGCGAGCGTCCCCCCCACCGTGACCGGTGACGTGGCGCCGGCCATCGGCATGGTGTACGCCCAGACCGGCGCCCCCATCGCTGCGTGCGCACAGGTCGCGTCGAGGAGCTCGCCGTTGACCTGCAGGGGAGCGCGGACGGCGCACAGGATAGCGATCCGCGGACGCCGCCTGAAGCCGTCCATGCCGTCCCCGAGGACGTCCATGATGCGCCGTACCGGCGCGACCTCGGTCGGGCAGTCGACGATCACGAATGGCTTCGAGGTCAGCGAGAGGTATGCGTAGTACTCGGTCAGCTCGCGGCGTTCATCGGGCACGTCGTTCGCGGTCGCGAACGTCCACAGGAAGTCGATCTCGGGTGTCGCATCCATGACCGCGGTGCCCTCACGGATGTCCTGCAGCGTCGACTGCCGCACCTTGCCCGTGCGGAAATCCAACGTCTTGGCGTGGCAACCGGACGGATTGAAGAACGGTCCGGTGTGGCGGTCAAGGACCACGTCGCGTTCCGGCGTGGCTCCGGCCAACACGAGCCGGTCGGGCAACTGGGCGAGAGAGGCGCGCACGAGGTCCGGCGGCATGCGCACCATGCCGGACTCCCGGTCCACCGTCGCGCCGCGCTCCTCGAGAGCGTCGAGCGCGCGCGATCCCTTCATGCGCATGCCCTCCCGCTCGAGCACGCTGAGAGCGGACTCGACGACGAGGTCGCGCTCGGACGGGTCCAGGCACGTGAGACGAAGGTTCATGCAACCCCTTTTCAGGACGCGCCGGCGGCGAGGGCCGTCGGCAGCGGTGTCCGTAGGTGACCTGCTCGTAGTCAAGCGCGAATGGTACACCCCTGACCGGCCTCGCGGATGCTGCGCGCTCTACTCCTCCGCGGGCGGCGTCAAGCTTTTGCGGACGTCCTTCGAGCGAACAAGGAGGTGCTGCGGGCCCGTGGGCGAGGGCGCAAAGCCGTACTTCTCAAAGAAGCCGCGCGCGGCGCCGTCACCAGCATCGACGAGGACTGCCCGGGAGAACATCGTGGAGGACGCCTGCAGGCAGCGAGACAACGCCTGCACGAGCATCGCCTCGCCGATGCCCCTGCCCTGCTCCGGGGTGTCGACCGCCATGCGCTCGAGCACGATCACCGGGATGTCCAGAGGACCCTGGCCGAGCTCGTGCTCGATCGTCGCGGGTGGGCTGACCGTCGCCGCCTTGAGTGCGAAGTAGCCGACCACTCGCGCATCCCGGGCGGCCACGCGGGTCGTGCCGGCCCGCTGGTCGATGAGCGCGCGCTGCGCGAGGTACTCGTCCAGGGCAGCGTCGCCACAGGTGAAGCCGGCGACATCGTCGGTCGCCCCGAGGGCCTCGAGCCGGAGCGACGCCCCGTCGCCCTCGAATGGGCTCGCCGCCGCAGCCGCCTCGGCGAGCGCCGTGATCGGCTCCGACTTGCCCGACAACTGCTCGCCGAAGGCCGTCCAGGCCTCGTCGTCGAGCACGAACCGGGGCTGGTCGGGCAGCGGCTGGTCGGGCGGGCTGACGAAGCCTCCGCCGCCGTCCTGGCCGATGGGGCACGCCAGTTCGCAGGCACGGCAGTACTTGGTGACGTTGCTGGGCTCGTCGAGTGCCATGATCGCCCCGTCGAGCACCTCGAAGTCCACGTCGAGTTGATCCTGCTCCTGCTTGCAGAGTGTCCGCGCGTACGAGCCGCTACGGAACGCGGTCCGCGGGCAGACACGCTGACAGGGCTTGCTGCACGTCGCGCAGGGATCGAAGCCCACGAGCTGCGGGGTCGGTCCCAGTTCCGCTTCCATGAAGATGCCGCGAAGCCGTATGCGCGGGCCGTACTCGGGCGTGATCAGCAGGTTGTCCCGGCCGAACACACCCAGGCCGGCGAGGACTGCGGCATCCTTGAGGAAGGCCCCGCCGTACTCGATCTGGTACGGCAGCGACAGGGCGCCCATGTCGAGTTCTTCATTCATCCACACGCGGAGCCGCCGGGACTGGGCGGCCAACTCGCGGTTGCCGGGGGTGAAGCCTTTGACCTTCAGGCTCCACCAGTCGAGAACGGGCTCCGACGCCGGGTGCGCCAGCCCCCACACCAGCATCGTCTTGAACTCGTCCTTCCATTCCACGCCCTTGTACTCGGGGTAGAAGGGGTTCTCGTCGTAGGTCGCGTATGACGGAGCGTCCTTGAGGTCCGCGATGCGTACGATGCCGACCAGCGAAGCACCCTCTTCCCTGGCCTTGTCCATGATTCTCTGCGTGAGCCCGTCGCTGCCCATGTGTCTGGATCCTTTCCGCCGTGAGGTCGGGCCCGCGGCCCCTCCTCGCACGTCCGTGACTTCTAACGGTCCCCGCTCAGTCTGATGAGCGCGTCGGCCGCGACCGCGCCCTGGCCCTCGGCCAGGACCAGGAGCGGGTTCACGTCGAGCTCCACGATGGCCGCGGGATCCTTCTGGACAAGGGCGGCGACCGCAAGGACGACGTCGGCGGCCGCGTTCAGGTCGGCCTGCGGACACCCCCGGAAGCAGTTCAGGAGCGGCGCGCACATGAGTCCGCCCAGCGCGTCCAGGACGTGCTCCCGGGTCACCGGGAGCAGGAGGGACGCGCTGTCCTTCATGAGCTCGACGAGGATGCCGCCGCCGCCGACCACCAGGTACGGGCCGAACTGCTCGTCCTGGGCGACGCCGACGATGATCTCCGCGACGGCGTCCTCGACCATGCGCTCGACGAGGAAGGACTCCGAGAGCCCCGCCATCATCGCCATCGCAGACGACACGTCGTCGGCGCTCCGCAGGTCGAGGCGCACGCCACCCACGTCGGTCTTGTGGGCGACGCCCAGCGCCTTGACGACGACCGGGAAGCCGAGCGCCTCGGCGGCCGCGACCGCCTCCCCGGCGCTGCCGACGACCCGCGCCTCGGGAACGGGGACGCCGGCGTCGGCGAGCATGCGCTTCGAGGCCGCCTCGTCAAGCACGGTGACGGCGTCGCGATCGACCCGGAACGGAGCCACCAGCAGGGGCTGACTCGGCGGCTGCTCCCAGGCCGCGCCGATGTCCACGGCCGCCTGGACCGCCGCCACCGCATCGTCGATGCCGGCGAGCAGCGCGACGCCGTCTTCCATGAGGCGCTCGGCCACGGGCTCGGCGACCGTGTCGGCGAAGGTCGCGAGCACCGCGCCCTTGGTGCCGGTGGCCTTGGTCGCACGCACGAAGCCCCGCTCCGCCCCGCCCCAGGTGGACTGGTCGCACCTGTCCGCCCTCGGGTAGTCGAGCGCGCACAACGCGATGTCGAAGTCCTCCGCCATGAAGGCGCCGAAGATCTCGGCGTTCGCGTCGTCGTCGTCCCACGTGTACATCTGATAGTCGAACGGGTTGGAGGCGACGACCCGTTCGTGGACGACCGCGCGCACCCCCTCCGCGACCTTCTCGGACAGCGGCGGCAGGGTCAGCCCCGGCGTCAAGGCGTCGGCCAGCAGCGTGAGGTCGCCGCCCGACGTGCTCATCGCGCCGACGCGGCCGCCCTGGAGGGGGCCCACCACGTGAAGCAGCTTCAGCGCCTCGACCAGAGCCTCGAGCGAGTCGACCCGTGCCAGCCCGAGCCGCTCGAACAGCGCACTCACGAGCACGTCGGAACCGGCCAGCGAAGCGGTGTGGGACACGACCACCTTCTGCGCGACCTGCGAGCGGCCGGTCTTCACCGCGACGATGGGCTTGCCCAGCTCGCGGGCCACGTCGACCGCCTCCTGAAAGCCCTTCGGATCCGGCAGCGTCTCGAGATAGAGCCCGATCGCCGTGACCTCGTCCCGGCGCGCGAAGATCCTGATGGCGTCGTTGAGGTCGAACTTGAGCCGGTTGCCCAGCGAGACCATGTAGGCGATGGGCAGGCCGCGCCGCTGCATGGTGATGTTGAAGCCGACGTTGGACGACATCGTGATGATCGCCACGCCGCGGTCCACCCGGCGGCCGCCCTGCTGATCCGGCCAGAGCATCGCCCCCGTGACGTAGTTGAGCAGCCCGTAGCAGTTGGGGCCGACCAGCGCCATGTCTCCCGAAGCCTCGAGCAGCTGCCGCGTGAGCTCGGAGCCCTCTTCGCCCGCCTCGGCGAAGCCGGTGGCGTACGAGATGGCGCCACCGGCGTCCCGCGCGGCGAGGTCCCTGATGATGTCGATGGTGAGATTGCGGTTCACGCCGACGTAGGAGGCGTCGGGGCTTGCCGGCAGCTCGTCGACCGAGCGGTAGACCTTGCGCCCCTGCACCTGCTCGGCCTTGGGGTGGACAGGCCAGATCTCGCCCTTGTAGCCCATGAGGTCGCACTGACGGATCGCCTCCTGAGCCTGCGCGCCGCCGAAGACGGCGATCGACTGCGGGTTCAGAAGGCGCTCGAATCGCGTCGGGTCAGTGGTCACCGCATCCATCTCAACCTCCGTTGTCACGGGTTCTCGCAGGTCCGATCGTCGAGCCGGCGATGGTCGGGCACGCAGGCGCGCCGCGGAGCGTGGCGCGTGGCCGGGCAGACGCGTGGTCACTGCGGTGGTTCACGCGGGCGTCGAAGCGCTCCGGGGCAACGCACGCGGCCTGGTCAAAGCCTGAGGCCGCCGTCGACCGGGATGACCCGTCCGTTCATGTAGTCGTTCTCGAGCGCGAAGCGCACGGCGTGCGACACCTCGGCGGGCTCCGCCATCCTGCGCAGCGGAATGGCGGACGTCAAGCGCTCGCGCGCCTCCTCGGGCATGGACCTGGCCATGTCTGTGGCCGTGAGACCGGGTGCGACGGCGACGGCGCGGATGCCGTACCGAGCGAGCTCCATGGCCCACGTGCGCGTCATGGAGACGATGCCGCCCTTCGCGGCGCTGTAGTTCGTCTGGCCGGCGTTGCCCATCCACGAGAGAGACGAGATGGAGACGATGACGCCGCCCGTGCCCTGGCCGACCATGTGATAGGCCGCCTCACGCGCGCACAGGAACACGCCTGTCAGGTCGACGTCGATCACCGCCTGCCACCGTGACAGCGGGAGCTTCTCCAGCTGGTCCCCGGTCTTCTTGATGAGCAGGCCGTCGCGGTTCATGCCGGCGTTGTTGACGACGGCGTCGACGCCGCCGGCCTCCTTCACGAACTCGGCGAAGAGCTGCTCGACGCTGGCCTCGTCGCTGACGTCCGCCGGCGTCGCCCACAGCCGCAGGCCGAGCCTGTCAGCGTCGGCCCGGAGGTCGTCCAGCGCCGTTTCGTCGACGTCGCAGACACCGACGTGGGCTCCGGCCCCGGCCAGGTCGAACGCGAACGTACGGCCCAGGCCGCGTGCCCCACCGGTGATGACGACGCGTGCTCCCGCGATCTCCACGGCTCACTCCTCCATCCTGGGCCCGCCCGGCATCGCCGGCGCAGCAGCGCGGCGCGCTCGGTCGGGCGGATTCTACGCCGACGCTCGCGCCGGCGATCGCCTCACGCCGGCGTGACGACCGAGTCGCGGCCGAGCGCGAAGGCCTTCTCGTTGACCGCGAAGATCTTGGCGGGCACGGCCCGTTCCAGGCCCTGCCGCCACGACTCGGCGGCGAAGGACATCACGGTGCTCGTCGCACCCATCAGGGCGACGTTCACGGCTCGCACGGTGCCCGCCTCGCGCGCCAGACCCTCGGCGTCGACGGCCAGCAGCCGGACGCCGCGGCCAGCAGCCGCGACGGCCAGATCCTCCGGGTACGCCTGCTCGCGCCGCAGCACGCTGCCCGGCAGGATGCGCGTGGTGGCGGCGCAGACGAGCGTGCCGCCCTCGCCCAGCATGTCCAGCCCGCGGAAGCCCTCGAGCAGCTCCGTGGCGAGGACGTAGTCGGGACGGCGGAAGACCGGCGAGAAGACCTTGGGACCGAAGCGGACCGTGCTGAGCACGCTGCCGCCCCGCTGGGCCATGCCGTGTACCTCGCTGCCCTTGACTTCGAGGCCTTCGGCGGACGCCGTCTCGGCAAGGATGGATGCCGCGAGCAGGATGCCCTGCCCGCCGACGCCGATCAGTGCGACCGTGGTGGTGTCCGAAGCGGTGCTCACGAGGCCTCCTCTCCGAGGCTGAGGGTCAGCGCGCCGCGCTTGCAGACCTCGACGCAGAGGCCGCATCCCGTGCAGGCTTCGGTGATGCTGACGGTGTCCGCCTGCGGCGCGATGGCCGGACAGCCGATGGCGAGACAAAGACCGCAGAGGTTGCAGCGCTCGTCGTCGACGAGCACGGTGCCGTTCTTCTCGCGCACGAGCAGGGCACACGGAGCCTCGGCGACGATCACGCCCAGACCCGGCGTCGCGACCTCCGTCTTGATGCCGTCGACGATCGCATCGTAGTCCTTGGCGTCGATGGTGGTGCAGCGGACGTGGATGCCGTCGCACAGCTCCTGGATGGTGATCGCCGGACCCTCGGTGAGGTCCGGGCGCACGCCGCTGCCCGGGTGTCCCTGGTGGCCGGTCATGGCCGTGGTGCGGTTGTCGAGGATCATGACGAGCCCCTCGGCCTCGTTGTAGGAGGCGCTGATGAGCGCCGTGATGCCGGAGTGGAAGAAGGTGGAGTCGCCGATGACGGCCGCGGCCGCCTTGCGCCCGAGCGCCTGGTTGAAGCCGGCCATCATGCCGATGCTGGCGCCCATGCAGAGGGAGCTGTCCAGGGCGTTCAGCGGCGGATCGGCGCCCAGCATGTAGCAGCCGATGTCGCCCATCGCGGCGAGCTTCTGGCGCTTCAGGGCTGTGAAGACCGAGCGATGCCGGCAGCCGGGGCACAGCACCGGCGGGCGCACGGGAAGCTCCGACTCGGCCGGGAGGTCGCTGAGGCGCGGCGCCGGCGGGAACACCGGGCTCCGGCGCTGGGGCGGCTCGGCTGCGAGGAAGGGCTCGAGCGCCGCGAAAACGACGTCTGGCTCGAGCTCGCCGTCGGCGGGGATGGCCTCCTTGCCGATCACCGGCAGGCCGAGCATGCGCACGTGGTCCTCGATGAACGGGTCGAGCTCCTCGACGACGAAGACCTTGGACACGCGCTCGTAGAGGTCGGCGATCTTCTGATACGGCAGCGGATACGACAGGCCGAGCTTGAGGTGCCAGGCCTCCGGGAAGGCCTCACGCGCGTACTGGTGGACGACGCCGGAGCTGATGATGCCGAAGTCGGCGGTCCCCTCGATCAGGGGGTTGAGCGGGCTCGCGTCGCTGCGCTCGCGCAGCCGCTCGAGGCGCTCGATGATGAACCGGGTGCGGAGCCGGGCCCACTGCGGCACCATGAGATACTTGGTGATGTCCTTGACGTAGTCGATCCGCTCGGCCTCGATGCGCTCGCCCTGCTCGACCTGGCCGCGCCCGTGCGAGAGCTTGGTGCTCGAGCGCAGCAACACCGGCGTGTCGAACTCCTCCGAGAGCGCGAACGCTTCGGCGACGAAGTCGTAGCACTCCTGGCTGTCCGACGGCTCGAACATCGGGATCTTGGCGAACCGGGCGTAGTGGCGGCTGTCCTGCTCGTTCTGCGACGAGTTCATCCCCGGGTCGTCGGAGCTGACGATGACCAGCCCGCCGTTGACGCCCGTCTCCGTGAGCGTGAGCAGGGGGTCGGCGGCGACGTTGAGGCCCACGTGCTTCATCGCGACGAGGGTGCGCACGCCCGCCCGGGAGCACCCGACCGCGGTCTCGAGCGCGACCTTCTCGTTGACGCACCATTGCGCGTGCACACCGTCGAGGCCGGCTGCGGTCTCGATGATCTCGGTGGACGGGGTGCCCGGATAGGCGCAGGCGAAGCCGACGCCGGCGCGCGCCGCGCCGTAGGCGATGGCTTCGTTGCCCATCAGGAAGAGTGTGGTGTCCATAACCCTCACCTTGACCGAATGATTTGCGAGCCGTCAGACCCTTGTCAGGAACTATTCCTGTGTCAATGACTCATGATAGGACACAGTGCGGGCGATTGGCAACAGACCGAAATACCTTCGCCGCCGATGCCTCCGCACCGGCGGCGACCGGCGCGACCGCCCATCGCCGGAGGCCGTGGACTCACCTCCCGTACGCTTCGCGGAGGCGCTTCTTGTCGAGCTTGCCGACACTGGTCTTGGCGAGCTCGGGCACGAACACGAAGCGGTCGGGCACCGCATACTTCGAGATGATCCCGTGCCCGGCATGCTCGAACGTGAAGGCGCGGATGGCGTCGGCGTCGTCAGCCGCGCCGTCCCTGAGGACCACCAACGCGAGGGGACGCTCGCCCCACTTCTCGTCCGGCACGCCGATGACGGCCACCTCGCTGACCGCCGGGTGCCGCCCGATGATGTTCTCGAGATCGAGCGAGGAGATCCACTCGCCGCCGGTCTTGATCACGTCCTTGATCCGGTCCGAGACCTGCAGGTAGCCCTGCGCGTCGATGAAGCCGACGTCGCCGGTGTGCAGATACCCGCCAGCCCAGAGCGCCGACGAGTTCCGCTCGTCCTTGAGGTACCCCATGGTCGCCCATGGAGCGCGCACGACGATCTCGCCCGTGGCCTCGCCGTCGTGAGGCACGTCCCGCATCGCGTCGTCCACGATCCGCAGGTCCACGAGGGGGTTGGGCCGGCCGGCCCTGCAGCGGATCTCGAGCTCGCGCTCGTCGTCCAGCCCGGTGGTGTCCGGCGGCAACTGGGCGCTCATGATGAACGGGCAGGTCTCGCTGAGGCCGTAGCCGCCGAAGATGTCTATCCCTCTGGCCAGAGCCTCCTCGCACAGCGCCCTCGGCAGCGGCCCGCCGCCGATGATCACCTTCCAGCCGGAGACGTCGGCGTGCTCCATGGCAGGGCTGCCCAGAAGCATGAACATGATGGTGGCCACGCAGTGAGAGAAGGTCACCTTCTCCGTCTGGATCAGGCGTAGAAGCCTCGCGGGATCGTAGCGCCCCGGGTAGACCTGCTTCACGCCCATGAGGGTCGCCATGTACGGGTAGCCCCAGGCATGGGCGTGGAACATGGGCGTGATCGGCATGTAGACGTCGTCGCGGTGGAAGCTGCCCTGCCCGGGCGACATCGCCATCGCGGAGAGCCCGGCGAGGGTGTGCAGCACAAGCTGCCGGTGGCTGTAGTACACCCCCTTGGGCAAGCCCGTCGTCCCGGTCGTGTAGAAGGTCGTGGCGCAGGTGTCTTCGTCCAGCTCGGGAAACGCGAACTGCTCGCCGCTGCCGGCGAGCAGCTCTTCGTACTCGGCGTCCAGCGGCACGCTCGTCGCCGGCGGCTCCTCCTGGTCGCTGAGGAGGACGAACCGCTTGACCGTGGTGAGGCGGGAGCTGATCTGCTCGAGGACCGGGAGGAACTCGGCGTTCACGAGGATGACGTCGTCCTCCGCGTGATCGATCGTGTACAGGATCTGTTCCGGCGAGAGGCGCACGTTCACGGTGTGCAGCACCGCCCCCATCATGGGCACGGCGAAGAAACACTCCAGGTAGCGGTGGCTGTCCCAGTCCATCACGCCGACGGTGTCGCCCGGTCGCACGCCCAGGCTCGTCAGGCCGCTCGCGAGCCGGCCGACGCGGGCGATGAGATCCCTGTAGGTGTAGCGTGCCAGGTCGCGATAGACGATCTCCTGGTCGAGCGCGTAGGCGCGCGGCGCATGCAGCAGGTGCTTGATGAGCAGCGGGTAGCCGTAGGCATCGGGGTTCCTCTCGATGATCCTCGCGGGCATCAGTGCCTCCGTCGCTCGGTGCGCAGGCTCAGACGAGCTCGAGGGCCGTCGCGATCGAGACCCCGCCGCCGCCGCACAGGGTGGCCAGGCCGAGCGTCTTGCCGCGCCGTCGCATGGCGTGCAGCAGGGTGACCATGATCCGGCACCCCGTGGACCCGACCGGGTGGCCGAGAGCGATCCCCGAGCCGTTCACATTGGTGATCGCGCGGTCGAGCCCGAGGTCCCGCTCGCAGGCGAGGTACTGCGAGGCGAACGCCTCGTGGACCTCGAGCAACTCGAAGTCGGAGACGCCGAGCCCCGACCGGCGCTCCAGGTCCTGGACCGCCGGCATCGGACTCAGGCCCATGACCGAGGGCTCGCAGCCGCCGTAGCCGACGCCGCGGATGCGCGCGAGCGGCTGGACCCCCAGCTCGCGCGCCTTCGCCGTCGACATGATGACCACGGCGCTGGCGCCGTCGTTGATCCCCGCGGAATTGCCCGCGGTGACCTTGCCGAGCCCGGGCATGAACGCCGGACGCAGCGCCGCGAGATCATCCATCGTGAGCCCCGCACGGAAGTGCTCGTCGCGGGCGAATGCGAGCGGCGGCTTGCCGCGCCGCTGCGGGACCTCCACCGGCACGATCTCGTCGCTGAAGTCGCCCTCTTCGGTCGCGCGCTCGACGTTGTGATGACTGCGCAGCGCCACCTCGTCCATCTCCTCTCGGGAGAGGCCGTACTGCTCGGCGACGAGCTCCGCGGTGTGGCCCATGACGTAGGGCTGGCCCTGGAGCTGGGCGAGGATGGGGCGGTCCTTCGTGTCGCCACCTGATGGACAAGGGTGGTATCGCGAGCCGCAGTAGAGACCCTCGATCACCTGGTCGTCGATGGTCTGGTTCTGAAGCCGGGCGCCCCATCGTGCCGTCGGGATCGCGTACGGCACGCCGGACATGACCTCGACGCCGCCGGCCACGATGACGTCCGCCAGGCCCGCCTGGATCATCGCCATGCCTGAGACCACGGCCTCCATCGCCGACACGCACACGCGGTCCATCGACACCGCCGTCGCCGTGACGGGGATGCCGGCCTCGATGGCCGCCGACCGGGCGACGCTCTTCGTGAGGTAGGGCTCGAAGCAGCTGCCGAGCCGGACGTCACTCACGGCCTCCGGCTCGATCCCCGCACGAGCGACGGCCTCGCGGATGACGGCTGCGGCGAGCGCATACGGTGGCACGTCCTTGAGCGTGCCTCCGAACGCGCCGATCGCCGAGCGACACGCGGACGCGACTACGACATCATCCATCGGGCACCTCTCTCCACCTCTCGGCCTCTCGGCCGGGTGGCCGCGAACGCCTGCGCGCGGAGGCCGCGAACCACCCGCATGATAGACGGAGCATCTCCTGCTCGTCAACGCTTCTTCCGCCATCTGTGCTGTCAGGACGACATTCCATGGAGATTCTCCGTTCCTGGTCTCGTTCCTCGGGATTCCTTTCGGCTGACAGCGACGCTGCCGGAACCCCGTCAGATGAACTCCGTGTGGCCGTCCACGCCGATCGCCTGACCCGAGATGCGCGCTCCCTGCTCCGAGCAGAGGAAGAGGATCATCGCTGCGACGTCATCCGCTGTGACGAACGTGCGCAACGAGCAGCCACGCACCCACTGCTCGCGCAGGTCCTCGCAGGTGATGCCCTTCTCCTCCGCTTCGAGGCGCATCACCCGCTCAAGGCGCTCGCCGACGACGCTGCCGGGACACAGGGCGTTGGCGCGGACGCCGAACGGCCCGAGCTCCATGGCGACCGTCTTCATCAGGCCGATCAGCCCCCACTTGCTGGCCACGTACGGGGCTCGGGTCGGGCCACCGAACACGCCGTAGTGGGACGACATGATGACGACCGAGCCGGAGCGCTGGTCCTTGAAGACCGGGGCGGCCCGGCGCGTGCACAGAAAGGCCCCCGTGAGATCCACGTCGATGGTGCGCTGCCAGTCGGCGAGTGAGACGTTCTCGATGCAGGCCACCGGGCCGCCGACGCCGGCGTTGTTGACGAGGACGTCGAGTCCTCCGAGGTGCGCCTGCGCCTCTTCGAAGAGGCGATCGACGTCGGCCTCGCGGGAGACGTCGGCGACCGTCGCACCGGCGCGCGGCTCGGCCTCGCGCAAGGCCTCCACCGCAGCGGGATCCACGTCGCACGTGAAGACCGAGGCACCGGAGTCCACGAACTGCTTGAGAATCACGTTGCCGATCCCGCTTCCCCCAGCCGTCACGATCACCCGGGCGCCAGACAGGCCCGTCAGCTGCATCGCGCACCACCCTTCATGTCGGAGGCTGAACCCACCGCAGCTGTTCGCGGCCACCCATTCTACGCCGGACCGAGGGTCGTCAAGCGCCGGACGCGGCGGAGAGTCCGCGTCACCGCGCCGGCTGACGCAGACCGAGCTTGGCGCGCGCCTCGGAGGCCGTGAGGGTGCGCGCGCCCAGCATCTCGACGAGACCGACCGCCTTCTCGACCAGCTGCGCGTTGCTGGCGAAGACGCCCCGGCGGAGGTAGAGGTTGTCCTCCAGGCCGACACGGACGTTGCCTCCCAACAGCACCGCTTGGGCGACGATCGGCATCTCCATCCGGGAGATCGCGAAGGCGGCCCACACGGCGTCGGGCGGCAGCAGGTCGATCATCGCCGCCATGGTGCGCGTGTCGGCCGGCGCACCGTAGGGGATGTCGAGACAGAGCTGGAACAACGGGGCGCCGTCGATCAGTCCCTCCTCGACGAGCCGGTTCGCGAGGCGCACGTGACCGGTGTCGAACACCTCCAGCTCCGGCTTGACGCCGAGCTCCTGGACCCGTGCGGCCATCGTGCGCAGCTGATTCGCCGTGACCACCGCCACGTAGTCCCCGTCGGAGAAGTTCATGCTGCCGCAGTCCAGCGTGCACATCTCGGGGCGCAGAGCTTCGATGTGCTCCAGCCGCTCCAGGGCAGGGATCATGTCGCTGCCGGGCGCGGCGACCGAAGGATGGGCGTCGTCCACGATGAGGTCGCCGCCCATGCCGGTGGTCAGATTGATGATGACGTCGACGCCGCTCGAGCGGATGCGGTCGACGACCTCCCGGTAGTACTCGAGCTTGCGCGACGGCGCGCCCGTCTGCGGGTCGCGTACGTGGATGTGCGCGACGGCGGCGCCCGCCTCGGCAGCGCCGATGGCCGCCGCCGCGATCTGCGCCGGCGTCACCGGGAGCTCGGGGTGGATGCCTGCGGTGTCCCCGGCGCCGGTGACGGCGCAGCTGACGATGACCTCGTTGTTCATCACTCCTCCTTCGCCCGAGGGCTCGTCCGCATCATCGCGGCGGCTCACCGGGAGTGAGCAGCGCCCATTCGCGGGCCTTGGCCATGCGGTCGAGCCAGTCGCCCACCAGCGCCCGGAAGGGGGCCGGACACTCGATGCGACCGAGTTGGTGGCCCGCCATGTCGAGCACCGCGTACGTTGCCCGAGGAAACTCGTCCAACAGCGACCCGGCCGGGCGGTACCCGACCGTCGAGTCCTGGCGGCCGGCCAGGATGAGACTCGGCTCAGCGAACGGGGGCCCGGGTCGTCCGGCGGCGCCGGTCGCGTGGAGGTTCGCCTCGAGACGCGCGAGGAACTCGTAGTCGGCCCGCCGGTAGGCGGGCATGTCGTGAGCCCTGATCTCGTCGACCATCCAGCGCTCGTGCACGACCAGCGTGTCGCGCATCCACTCCTCGTCAGGCTCGAGATCCTCGAAGATCGAGTCGTCCTCGAAGAGCACGGTGACGTCGGTGGGTTCCAGCGCGCCGTCCGCGGCGTCGATCGCAGGGACGAGAAGCCCGGCGCCCGCCAGCCGGTCGGGGATCAGCCGGACCAGCCCCACCGTGAGGCGGCCTCCGTAGGAGCTGCCGGCGATCGCGAACCGACCGTCCGGCAGCACGGCGTCGATGAAGTCGCGCACGACCGAGAGCATCTGGTCTTCCGTCGAGAGCCACTCGGGGGCAGGGGTCGAACCGTGGCCCGGGAGGTCCAGGTAGATGCGCCGCCACCCGGGGTGCTCGTCGAAGACTGGCTCGAGATCGGCGAGCATGTAGTCCCGATCCGCCGACCAGCCGTGGACGAGCAGGATGGGCCTGCCTTCCCCACGTGCCTCGTAGGCGATCGGGATTCCCTGGACCTCGATCGGCGGCGACGTCATGGACGTTCCTCGTGAGCGGTCATGTCAGGCGAGCACACGCGAGAGATCCTCGCACGACTGGAAGACGTGCGCGCCCCAGTCCTCGTACAACTCCTGCGGCGACGACGAGAGTATGACGACGACGACCCCGGCCTCCTGATTCACGTAGACGCGCTGCCCCAGCCAGCCGACGGCGCTGAACGCGGTGTGGTCGGCCAGCTCGCGGACCCAGAAGCAGCTCCGGTACGAGTAGCCGGCGTAGTCGCCGCCGCCCCAGGTCTCGGCGGCGGCGGCGAACGCAGCCTTGTCTCCGTTTCGCCTGACGTCCTCCAGCCAGCGCTCCGGGACCACCTGGACGCCGGCGAGGCGACCGCCCTGCGCGAGCATCAGGCCGAAACGGGCGAGGTCGCGGAGGCTGCACGCCAAGCCGCCGTCAAGCTGCGCGCTGCCGGCGCCGTCGAGGAGGAGGTACGCGTCGTGCTCGGCGCCCAGCTTGCTCCAGAGGTGTCTCCTGACGAGCTCGGGCACGCTCAGCCCTGTGGCCCTCTCCATGACCCAGCCGAGCACGATCGTGTTCAGCGAGACGTAGTGGAACAGGGCGCCGTGCTGGTCCTCCTTGCGCGTGGTCGTGGCGAAGTCGTACGCGGATCCGGGCTCGTCGTCCGCCAACGCGGGCTGCACGCCCTGGAGGCGGCACAGACGGGCGCCGTCGTACTGCGGCCGGTCCAGGTCGTCCTCGTAGCGGATGCCCACGGTCATGTCCAGGAGGTGCCGGACCGTGGCGTCACCGTACGCGCTGAGGGCGAGCTCCGGGACGAGCGCGGCGACGGCATCGTCGACGGCGAGGCTCCCGGCCTCGACGAGATTGGCGACGACACACGACGTCACCGCCTTGGTGATCGACTGGGAGAGGTGGGGCGTCTCGGCCGTCATGCCGCGCAGATAGCGCTCGTAGACGATCCGCCCCCCGCGCATGACGATGATGCCGTCGACGCTCGCGCCGTCGAGCATCTCGCGCACGGTCCATGCGGCGCCGTCGGCCTTGCCGACCCGGACCGCATCCAGATCCAGCGGCTCCTGCGGGAGCTCGAGGACGGGCTGCCGTGACGACACATCCGCCGTGGCCGACACCTGCCGGGCGTGCTGCATGTACCAGTGCGTCAGCCGCGGGTCGGTGTAGACCCGGTCCGCCCTCACCCGCTGCTCGGGCGGCGGCGGAAAGCCGCGCATCACGCGATCGTCGTTCGCGTTCACGTCAGACACGGACCTGCACCTCCGGGCGCCGCCCCGCCGCCGCCGCTACGAGCGGCGGCGGCGCTTTGGGGGACCGTTACGCCGGCGCGTGAAGCAGCGCGGCTGCGTGCACGCCGATGCCGGCCTTCGTCAGCTCAGCGGCAGTGTGGACCACGGCGTCGTGCTTGTCGAGGTAGTTGCGCTCCATGAGCGGCATGAGGCCGTCGGCGACGACCTGCTCCTTGGCCACGAAGTAGTCGAGGATGTCGCTGGGGTGCTCGCGGGTCGCCTCGGTCTCCGGGTCGCCACCCTCGTGCTTGGCGGAGATGTTGGGCACCGTGGCCGCAGCGGCGACCACGTCGGCGCGGCGGTCGTAGGGCTGACGCACGATCGACTTCCAGGTCTCGGTGACGTGGTGCTCGAAGCGCACGCCCTCGTCGAAGCCCAGGCCGCGGCGCACGTCGGCGGCGGCGAGCAGCGTCGGCAGCTCGACGGAGTTGGAGAGGTTGAGGCCGATCATGCTGGTCGTGCCGTCGTCGGCCGCGAAGAGGCGCGCGCCCATCAGCAGCCAAAGAACTGACCACGGGTTGTCGACGCCCATGAACACCGAGACCTTGAACTCGTTGCGGATCCCGAGCTTGTGCATCAGGAGGGCGACGAGGATGGTGCCGCTGTTGATGTTGAGCGCCTGGCGGACGCCGTACTTCGTGAGCAGCCCGAGGTACTCGTCGGCGAACTTGAGCGGGTAGTCGTTGGGCTGGCCGATGCCGCCGAAGTAGCCGGTGATCGTGTCGGGGCCGCCGAGGTGGACGTTGGAGCCGTCGATACCCTTGGTGTCGAGCGTCTCCACGTGCGTCGCGCCGATGATCTGCATGGCGGCGGCCACGGCGAGGATGTCCTCACCCGGCGCCGACTGCTCGACGATGTTGCGCACGCGGATGTAGCGGCCCGGCATGAGCTCGCGCTTCTCGATCGCCTGCTTGGCCTCGGCGATCAGCCACGGGAAGTACTGCAGGGCGCTGACCTCGAGCGTGACGGCGTTGGCCTGGTTGAACGCCATGCCGTCGGCGGCGTCGCCGAGGACGCTGCGCCGGTACTCGGGCAGCGTGACGAAGGCGCCGGCGTCGCGCTGCTCGGTGAGCCACTGCAGGCCGCCCAGGAAGGGTGAGCCCTCGTCCTGCAGACGCGCGAGGCGGGTCTCGAGGACGCCCGGCCTCGTCGGCCTTGCGGTTGATCTCGTCCACGCCGCCGTACTTCTCGACGAGGTCGAGAAGGCCGCCGACGAGCGCGTTGTCTTCGCCCGCGAGGACCGCGTTCACGGCCTCCAGGTCGGCCGGCTTGATGCGCAGCTGCTCGCGCATGGCGTCACGGGTGGTCATCGGGTCTCCTCCATGTACGTTGCGAACTTCTCCCGCTCCCCCTCGAGCATGCGGTAGCAGTGCTCCTCCTCGGGGAAGGCGCCGCCGCGCACGTCGCTGACGTACTCGCCGAGCGCCGCCGTGGAGACGGCGGCCAGGTCGGCGTACTTCTTCACGAACTTGGGGGTGAAGGCGGCGAAGGTGCCGAGCACGTCGGAGACGATGAGCAGCTGGCCGTCGACGCCGGCGCCGGCGCCGATGCCGAGCACCGGGATGGGCAGCTCGGCGCGGATGAAGCCGGCGACCTCGGGGGGCACCGCCTCGACGAGCAGCAGCTGCACGCCGGCCGCATGCAGGGCGCGGGCGTCCTCGACCACCAGCTTGGCGGACTCGAGCGTGCGCCCCTGGGCCTTGTGGCCGCCGAGCTGGCCCGAGGACTGCGGGGTGAGGCCGATGTGGCCGCAGACGGCGACGCCGGCGTCGAGGATGGCGCGCACGCGGGAGACGGTGCGCACCCCGCCCTCGAGCTTGATGGCGTCGACGTTGGCCTCCTTGAGGAAGCGGATCGCGTTGCGGACCGCGTCCTCGTCCGAGGCCTGGTAGCTGCCCAGGGGCATGTCGCCGACGACGAAGGTGTTCGGGGCGCCGCGGCGCACCGCCTCGCAGTGCACGATGCACTGGTCCATGGTCACGGGCACGGTGCCCGCGTAGCCGTAGACGCACATGCCCAGCGAGTCGCCGACCAGGATCATGTCGACCCCGGCGGCCTCCTCGAAGCTGGCCGTGGGGTAGTCGTAGGCGGTGAGCCAGGCGATCTGCTCGCCGGCGCGCTTCATCTGGTGCAGGTCGAAGAGACCCTTCTTCGTTGTCAAGATCCCCTCCTAGTGATGAGCTGGTACTGCGATCTGTGCGGGGGCCGGCTCCGTCTCCTCCGGCACCGGCCATCCCGTGTCTGGCTTCACCTCCGAGTAGACGAGCATGGTCTCCACCTTGTCGACGCCGGGGATGGCGGCGATGTCGTCCTTGATCAGGCAGCCGAGGTGCTCGAGATCGCGCACCGCGACGCGCAGCAGGTAGTCGAAGCGCCCGGCGACGTGGTAGCAGGCGCAGACGTCGGGCAGGGCGACGACGCCGCGCTCGAAGCCCTCGATGCAGGCGGTCTCGTGATGCACGAGCTCGGCGGCGAGGAAGGCCTGCAGGCCGAGGCCGAGGCTGGTAGGGCTGACGAGGGCGCGGTAGCCGGTGATGTGGCCGTCGAACTCGAGGCGTCGCACGCGCTCGCTCATCGCCGACTGGCTGAGCCCGACGAGCTCGGCGAGGTGGGCGTTGGTGAGGCTGCCGTCCTTCTGAAGCTCGATCAGGATGCGGCGGTCGAGAGCGTCCATGTCATCTCCACTGGAACGACCGGTCAGCCCAGATGGTAATCGAAAGATTTCCTGTCAGTCAATGTTATTGCCGCCGAAACTCCTGACATACGCCGCAATATCGACAGAGTCGCCGTACTCGAGCGTCCTCAGCGGGAGACTTTGCGAGGCAGTACGGCACCGGCCGGGTCCGCGGCGAGCTCCGGCGACGGAGCGGCGGCGGTCCCCCGGAATCTGGTAGGTTTGCTGGCGAGGAGGGTGGACCATGTACGACTGGCGCAGAGACTGGCTGACCCGTTTCGGACGCACCGAGCCGAAGATCGTCTGTGTGGGTCTCAACTACACCGACCATGCCGCGGAGCAGGGCGTGAAGCTGCCGCCGAACCCCATGCTGTTCGCCAAGTTCGCGAACGCCCTCTGCGGGGACGGCGAGGACATCGTCCTCCCCCGCGAGATCGGACACGTCGACGCCGAGGCCGAGCTGGCCGTCGTCATCGGCCGCGAGGCGCACGGCGTCGCCGCCGACGACGTCCTCGAGATCGTGCACGGCTATCTGTGCGGCAACGACGTGAGCGCGCGCGACCTGCAATTCGGCGACGGGCAGTGGTTTCGCGGCAAGAGCCAGGACACCTTCTGCCCCATCGGTCCGGGGATCGTGCCCGCGAGCGAGCTGGGCGACGCCGGCGACCTGCGCGTGGTGCAGCGCCTCAACGGCGAGACGCTGCAGGACTCGCGCACCAGCCGGCTCCTCTTCGGCGTTCGCGAGCTGGTCTCGTTCGCCTCGCACGCGCTGACGCTGCTGCCCGGCGATCTGATCCTCACGGGCACGCCCGCGGGCGTGGGCGTCTTTCGCGACCCCAAGGTCTCCCTGCGGCACGGCGACGTCGTCGAGGTCGAGGTGGAGGGCATCGGCGTGCTCCGCAACCCGGTGATCGAGTCCCCGGAAGCCTAGAACGAGCCCTCCGGGTCGCGCCCGAGCGCGTCCCTGAAGCCACCGTCAGGCGCCTGCGCGGACCGCGGCGCCCGGCGTGCGGCGTACGGCGAGTGACTACGCAGGCGCCTCCCCCACTCCAGAGACGCGTCCTTCGCGGACGCTGCCGGCCGAGCGCCTCCTCGTCGGATTGTGGTCCTGAGATGGCGCGCCGTGGTCAGAGCGGGTACGCGCCGTGCTCACGACCTGCCCTCACCATGGCCAGGTAGTTCTCCGGCCTCACGCCTGCGTGGATCGAGTTCGACGAGGAGAGGATGTAGCCGCCGCCCGGAGCCGCCGCGTCGATCGTCTGCTCGACGGTCCGTACGACCTCGCCTTCGTCCCCGCTGACGAGTACCTCGACACAGTCGATGTTCCCGACCAGACAGATGCGGTCGCCGAGTCGCTCCTTGACCTCAACGATGTCCATGCACTGCGGCTGGATCGGGTTGTAGCCGTCGAAACCGACGTCGATGAGATCCTGCATGAGCGGCCACATGTTGCCGTCGCTGTGCTTGACGATCGGCAGGCCGCAGTCGTGCGCGGCCGCGACGATCTCGGCATAGTAGGGCTTCACGTACTCGCGAAAGTGGGCCGGCGAGAAGATCGGCGCCTTGTTGGCGGCGAGGTCACCCTCCATGAGGAGCACGTCGGCGCCCGCCTGTGCGGCGCCGCGCACGGTGGCGATCGTGGCGTCGGTGGTGACCCGGGCGAGGGCATGGACCAGCTGCGGATCCCGGAGGAAGTCCCAGAGCAGCGCCTCCATGCCGCCCCGGAGCTTCCAGGACAGCTTGAAGGTATCGGCGAAGTAGAACCACACGGGGTAGTCCGGGCCGAGCAGCTCGCGCGCCTTGCGCACGCAGTCGAAATCCGCAGACGTGAGTCTGCCCGCCATGTCGAAGCCGACCAGATCCTCGACTGAGCCGACAGGGCCCTCTTCCACCGTCGGTTCCCCATGCCTGCTGAGACGATAGACAGAGCCGTAGCGGTCCCGCACGCGCTCTTCATCGACGGGCGTGACGCCGAGCGGCATGCAGATCCAGATGCTGTCGATGCCCAGGGCCTTCGTCAGGGACGCCGACAGCTGCTCGAACGCGAACGGCTCCTCAGCCGCCGGCACGTCGAGGTCGAGCAGCCGGGCCAGGTCGACCATCGGCGCCCAGTCGATACAGTCGACGATAGGCACGCGATCCGGCGCCTCGCCGCGGAGGGCGGCGAGCACGCGCTGCCTGGGCGTCATGGCCGGGGTGGCCATTCCGACGGCCGATCCGGTCCGCTACGACGCCGAAACCGGCGTCGTGTCGGTCTTCCGGAAGCTCATGACGACCTCCTCGTCGACAGGCGGCGGAGCCATCCGCCGGCGGTCGCGCGGCAGCGAGCCGTCCGCGCACTGCATAACCACCCAGGTGGGTGCTACCCTACCATCGGTGCCCGTAGCGTCAACGGCGTCGACGCCTCGGCACGCGGAGAGACCGTTCGCCGGCGCCCTGCGCACGTCTCTCCGCGCGAATCCAGGAAGGGAGATGCCGATCCGGCCGGGTGGTACCATGCCACCCAGCGGTGCCTCGCCGCCGTCGACATCGGGGGACGCGTGCGACTGACCACCCGCGATCTGCTGCGTCGCCCACTCGGCAGCTCGCAGCGAGCGCTCTACAAGAGCATGGGCCACAGCGATGACGACCTCAGTCGCCCGCTCGTCGGCCTGGCCAACGCGTACAGCACGCTCGTCCCCGGCCACGCCAACCTCCGCGATGTGGCCGAGGCCGTGCGCCGCGGCGTGACGAGGGCCGGCGGCACGGCGGTCGAGTTCGGCGTACCGGGTATCTGCGACGGTCTGGCCGACCATCACTCCGGCGCCCACTACACCCTCCCCTCGCGCGAGATCGTCGCCGCGTCCGTGGAGATGATGGTTCGCGGCCACGCGCTCGACGGGGTCGTGCTGCTCGGATCCTGCGACAAGATCGTGCCGGGCATGCTGATGGCGGCCGCGCGCGTCGACGCGCCGGCGATCATGATCGTCGGCGGCCCTGCGGAGGGTGGCATCGAGTTCCAGGGACACGCCGCCGACAGCTCGTCACCCGACGACGCCGTCACGCTGCTGCAGAGCGGTGAGATGGACCAGGAGGCGTTCCTCGCGCTCGAGAACGGCTGCCAGCCCGACTGCGGTTCGTGTGCCTACCTCGGCACGGCGAACTCGATGTGCTGCGCGGCCGAGGCGATGGGCATGAGCCTGCCGGGCAGCGCCACGATCCCGGCCACCGACGCCGCCCGGCTGCACGCGGGGCAGGCGACCGGCGAGCGGATCGTGCACCTCATCTCGGAGGGCGCCGGAGCGCGCTCGATCATGAGCCTCGCCGCCATCACCAACGCGATCCGGACGATGGCCGCCATCGGTGGCTCCACCAATACGGTGCTGCATCTCATGGCCATCGCCCGTGAAGCCGGAATCGCCATCACGATCGACGACTTCGCCGACCTGTGGACCACGACGCCGCAGATCGCCCGCGTGAACCCGTCCGGCCCCGCCACCGTGCCCGACTTCCACCGCGCCGGCGGGGTGCCCGCCGTGATGCGAGAGATCCAACCCCTGCTCGAGGGTTCCGCGCCCACGGTCACCGGCCGCACTCTCGCGGAAGACCTGCTGGCAGCCACGCCGCCGGCGCGCGGCGACGAGATCATCCGCCCGCTCGGTGACCCCTGGAATGCGGGAGGCGGACTTGCCGTGCTGCGGGGCAACCTCGCGCCGCGCAGCGGCATCACACGCCCGGCGGCCTTCTCGCGCAGCCTGCACGTGTTCACCGGTCGCGCCCTCTGTTTCGACAGCGAACAGGCCGCCAACGAGGCCATTCTCGGCGGTCACATCGAGCCGGCGACCGTCGTCGTCATCCGGTACGTGGGCCCGCGCGGCGGCCCCGGCATGCCGGAGATGTACGCGCCGATGAAGTACCTGGCGGCGCGTGGCCTGGCCACGTCCGCCGCGATCGTCACGGACGGCCGCTTCTCGGGCACCAACAACGGCTGCTTCGTCGGCCACGTCTGCCCCGAAGCCGCGCTCGGCGGTCCCATCGCCCTGGTCCACGACGGCGACGAGATCACGATCGACGTACCCGGAGGGGCGCTCCACCTGCACGTGGACGACCTGGAACTGGAGCGGCGCCGTACCGCGTGGCGGCCGCGAACAGCGAAGCCCGCCGGCGGCCTGCTGGCACTCTACGCGCGGCTCGCCGGCCCCGCCGATCGCGGCGCGCTCATGGAGGTGGACGAAACGTGACCACACCACCGACTCCCGTGCGACTGCCGGATCTGGTCCGCGTGCGGCAGCGGTTCCCCGCTCGGGCGGGGATCGACGTCGTCGCGCGCCTCGGCGAGCAACTCGACGCGATGGACCTGGCCGGTCGCATCACTCCGGGCGCCCGAGTGGCTCTCACGGCAGGAAGCCGAGGCGTGCGCGACATCGTGCCGGTGCTTCGCCTGCTCACCACCCGGGTCCGCGCCGCCGGCGGCTCGCCGTTCCTCGTCCCCTGCATGGGGAGTCACGGCGGAGCCACGGCAGAGGGTCAAGCCGAGGTGCTGCGCTCGCTCGGCGTCACGGAGGAGGGCGTGGGCGCGCCTGTCGTGTCGTCGATGGACGTGACGCGCGCCGCGGAGAGCCGCTTCGGGGCGCCGGTCTGGGTGTCGCAAGATCTGGCACAGGCGGACGCCGTCATCGTCGTCAACCGGGTCAAACCGCACCCCGACTTCGTCGGTCCCATCGAGAGCGGACTCGTGAAGATGCTCGTCATCGGCGCCGGCAAGCACGCCGGGGCCGCCGAGGCTCACCGACTGGCCCTCCGCCACGGCTTCCCCGTCGTCCTCGAGGAGCACGCGCGCGGCGCGCTCGCCCGTCTCCCGGTCATCTGCGGGGTGGCGCTCATCGAGGACCAGACCGAGCAGACGGCCGAGATCCACGTGCTCGAGGCGCGCGACATCATCGCGCGCGAGCCCGCGCTGCTCGAGCGCGCCAAAGGCCTGATGCCGTCGCTCCCCTTCGAGGCGCTCGACTGCCTGATCGTCGACGAGCTCGGCAAGGAGGTCAGCGGCAACGGCATGGACTCCAAGATCATTGGTCGCATGGGCCCGTCCGACAGCCCATCCGCCATGACGCCGCGCATCATCCGCATCGTCGTGCGCGACCTCACGGAGTCCTCGCACGGCAACGCCATCGGCATCGGCTCCGCCGATTTCACGACGAAGCGTCTGCTGGCGGCGATCGACGCGGAGGCGACCACGATCAACTGCGTGACCTCGATGGCCCCCGAAGCCGCCCGCCTGCCCATCGCCTTTGACCGGGACGTGGACGCGGTGCGCGCCGCCTATGCGACCTGCGGCGCGGCGGCGCCTGACGAGTTCACCCTCGCCTGGATCCGCAACACGTTGTGCCTTGAGGAACTCCTCATCTCGACGGCGCTGCTGGACACGGCCCGCTCCAATGAGCGTCTGGAGATCCTGGGCGAACCGTTCACGTTTCCTGCCCTCCGCGACGGTACCCTGGCGCCGGCGTGGGACTGAGCGTCTCTGGCGACCAGGACTGGAGGTCACTGATGGACGATGGGCGGCAGGTCTCGAGAGGACGCCTGCAAGGGACTGTGGCGATCGTCACCGGCGGGGCTTCGGGCATCGGCGCCGCCATCGCGCGGCGCTTCGCCGCAGAGGGCGCCCGTCAGGTCATCGTGGGACTCGCGGACGAGACGGAGAAGGCGGCGTCCCTGATCGGCGAGCTCGGCCACGACCGCGCCGTCTTCGTGGCCGGAGACGTCAGCACCCCGGAGACCGCCTCTCGTGCAGTAGACATCGCCCTTGAACGCCACGGAAGACTCGACGTCCTGGTCAACAACGCCGGCCTCGACTACTCGGGTGTGGACGTGCTCGAGTCGGACCTCGGGTTCTCCCGGCGCGTCATGGAGGTCAATTTCTTCGGGTGCTTCCTCATGCTGCGGGCGGCAGCGCGAGGCGATGATGGGAGCGGCGGACACGGAGACCGGCCCCACGGCGGGCGCCGTCGTGAACGTCGCGTCGCGCGCCGGCGTGGTGGGCGTACCGTCGATGGCCATGTACGGCGCCAGCAAGGCCGCGCTCATCAGCCTGACTCGTACGGCCGCTCTCGAACTGGCGCCGAGGATCAGGGTGAACGCCGTGGCGCCCGGCGCTACGGAGACGCCGATGATGCGCACCTGGATCGACGAGCAGGATGACCCTGCCGCCTTCGCGAGCGCCCTCGCCGCCACCGTACCTCTCGGCCGCCTGGCGCAGCCGCGGGAGATCGCCGACGCGGTCCTCTTCCTGGCCTCGGACGAAGCCTCGCACGTCACCGGCGTCGTCCTGTCGGTGGACGGCGGCTACACGACGGGATAAGGCCGCCGGGGGTTGTCTGGGCGTCGATACCTCAGCGCACTCCGAGCTCGGCCTCGGCGCCGCGGATGATCTCCCCCAGCTCCGCGGCGACGCCATCCGGCAGCGGGGTCGGGACGTGCGTCTCGAGGATCGTGCGCGCCCTGGCGAGGGCACGCTCCTGCATGGTGCTCGAGCCCGACTGCTTCCAGTCCTCGCGCACGCGCCGGTCGATGAGCGCCGGCTGCGAGGTCTCCCGCATGTGCGCCATCGTGTGGTCGTGGCTCAGGAAGTCGCCGAAGGGCCCGATCTCGCCGATGACGTCGATGGCGAGCGCTTCGTCGTCCACGCGGATGCCGCGGACGCACTGCTTGATCATCCCAGCGTACTCGTCGTCCATCACGAGCTGCCCGAAATCGAAGGTCATGCCCGACTCGATCATCCCCAGACCGTAGATGAGGTTGGCGCCTGCCAACGCCGGCATAAGGCCGGTCAGGGTCTTCTCGTGGCCACTTTGGGCATCGACCACTTTGGAGTCGCCCTACGCACCCGCCACCCAGCTGGGCAGCAGGTAGAAGCGGGCGATCTGCGCGACGGCCGCGCCGATGAGCGCGCACTCGGGCGAGCCGACGCTCGCCGAAGCGAGGCGGAGGTCCATGGCCGTCGTCGAGCTGCCGTAGACGACCGCGGCCCCCGGCCGCACGAGCTGGTTCAGGGTCACGCCGGCGAGGACCTCGGCGTTGTGCGTGACGAGCGTGCCGGCGAGCGTGACCGGCGACGAGCCGCCGGCCATCGCCATCGAGAGGATGTTCACGGCGACGTGCCCGCGAGCGGCCGCCATGATGATCTCGCAGGTGTCCTTGACCAGCTTGAGCGGGCTCACCGGGCAGGTGATGAACGAGATGATCGGTCGCTCGCGCAGCTTCTCCCGGCCGCCGGCGACGGCGGCCGCCATCTCGAGGAGTTTGTTGGAGAGGTAAGCGTTGCCCGAGCCCATGAAGCCATGCTTTGAGGTGTTGGTCATCCACGCCTCGGCCTGATGCAGGTGCGCGACGCGCTGGTCGACGTCCTCCGCCGCGACCGCGCGCTCGTAGACGTCCACGTTGGGCAGGGCGTCGACGACCTTGGCCGTAGCGGCCACGTCTTCCTTGAACGGCACGCGCAGCTCGCCGGTGTACGGGTCGACGATCTGCACGCCCTCGCCGAAGTTCGTGAAGCCGACGCGCCCGGCCTCGAGCACGACGTCGTTCTTCGGGTCCCGTCCGGCCAGCATGAGCTTGCTCGGGGCCGTCCGGACCGCCTGCTCGACGACGTGGCCGGGTATGCGGACGACGCCCTTGGCGTCGACCGTCGCGCCGGCCCCGGCGAACACCTCGCGGGCCTCCTCGTCCTCCACGAACACGCCGGTCCGCTCGAGGACCTCGAGGGTTCCCAAGTGGATGTCGGCGACGTCGTCGTCGGTCAGTACGCGGAACTCGCAGCCGTCGCGGCGTGCGCGCCCCGCGTGGAGATTCCGTTTCACCGGCGCACCTCCCTCATCTCGGTCTGTTGGTCGGCCTCGCCCTCGATCATGGCATGCCTCAGCTGGTCCTGCATCTGCTTCTCCTTCAGCCGGCCGTCGGGCGGAGCCCCGTCTTGGCTTTGAGCCGCTCGACCGAGTTGATGCGGATCCCAAGGAGCTCCGCGATGCGCGCCTTGGCCTCCAGCCCCTTGGCGAGGCCCGGGACGGCGGTCACGACGCCGATGTCGAGCTCCTCGCGCACCGTGCGCATGGTCGTCGAGTCGGAGAGGTCGAAGACGCTCACGCCGAGCTTGCCGGCGACGTACTCCTTGGCCTCCGTGAGCCTCATCTTGTTGAGCTGCATCCTGGCCACCAGATCTCCGGCAGTCTTGATGCCGCCCATGGACGAGGCCACCGCGTGGGCCATCCCCATGCCGTTCGGGTCGCCGGTGCCCACCTACAACCCGTCGGCCTTGCCGATCTCGATCATGGCGGCGCTGGCCCGGCTCACCATGTCCAGTCGGCGAGACCTCGAACATGGGGACGCCGCCGACGCCGTTGCCGACGTTGGGGTGGATGGGGATCGTCGCCTCGGCCGTGCAGGCCTTGACGAAGGTCACCGCGCGGGCGACGTTCCAGGCGCATGACTTCTTGCTGTTGTTGTTGACGACGGGACCGAAGATCGCCGCGCCGGCCTTCTCGACGAGCTTCATCTGCTGGTGCGGCCAGAGCCCGGCGAGCCGCGTGCCGTCGTACTCGAGCTGGCCGTGGAAGCCGAGGACCATCTCCGCGGCCATGCTCACCTCGACCGGCATGTTCGTGGTGGACGAGATGGTCTCGGTGGCTCGCAGCGTGGCGAGGAACTCGGCGTCGCCGGTGGACGCGACGGTGTCGTAGTTGATGCCGTCGGCGCCGGTCTCGGCGAACATCCTGGACTGCCACACGACGTCGTCGTGGCACGCCTCGAGCGCCTCCTCCTGCGTCCGGCGCGCCTCGTCGATCTTGCCCAGCGGCAGCAGGTCGGACGGGTTCTCGAACTGCCCGTCGGGCCGGTAGTAGAGTCCGAGGTTCGGCATGAAGCCGTAGAAGAGCGGGAAGCACCGTCGTGTGCTGCAGCAGCTCCATGTGCTCCTGCTCGACGCTGACGATGAACTTGCTCGGCTTCACGGAGTAGTCGAGGTGACCGACCTCCATGGAGTCGAAGGCGAAGGCGCGCTCGAAGAGCCGGACCGCCGTCTCGCGCCCGATCGGCGCGGCGATGCCGCTGGAGAGGCGCGAGGAGATCAGCGTGTTGGTGCCGCCGTCCTTGGTCATGACGGCCTCGTGACCGCGCTCCACACCCCAGACGCGGCTGGGACAGCAGAACATGTCGACGAGGTAGTCGATCTCGTTCTCGTCGAGCACGGGGATCTTCGCCTTCGACGGCGGCCGCCTCCGAGCCCTCGACGATGTCGCGGCGGATCTCGTCGCGCGTCAAGTGGACGGTGCTCCCGTCGCCCATGCGTGTCACGACCGTGCCCATGCGACCACTCCCTCCACCGCTGGATGACTGCGTGGCGCCCTCAGCGAGATGACCAGACCGCATCGTCGCACGGAGGTACCCACCTGGGTGGTTAGCATAGTCTGGGGCCGCACCTTGTCAAGCGTGCGCGGGAGGGCGGTGGAGATGCGGCGCTACGCGCCCGGAGCGACGTGCTCGCTCGCCGCGGAGCCCTTCGCGGCCTCGCGCTCGGCGATCTCGACCAGCTGCGACATCGAGTTGCGGAGCAGGAACTCCAGGGTCGCCAGCGGCCTGCCGAGGTCGAATCCATCGGGGTTGAGGCCGGCCTGCACGGAGAGGCCGTCGGGGACGGCCGCGATGAGCTCGGCGAGGCCCATCAGCAGGTCTGAGTCCATGACCGATTCGCTGCCCCAGAGGCCCAGCCACTTGAGGTTCTGCTGGTACCACCAGACGTACAGGGAGAACATGCTCTCGCGGAGCTCCGGGATCCCGGAACGCGTGCGGCAGGATGTCGAAGAAGCCGCGGAAGGAATCGGCCTCGACGATCATGCGCCTGATGCCGACGCATCGCCACGTGCAGGCGTTCTTCTTCGGGGACCTTCTCGGTGTCGGCCGCCAGGCGCAGGCACTCGTCGTGGATCAGGTTGTCGGCGATGGCCATGACGAGGCCGGCCTTGTTGCCGAAGTTGTAGCGGATGGAGGCCTTGTTGACGCCGGCCTCGGCGGCGACGTTCTCCAGCGTCACGGCCTCGTAGCCGCGGTCCGCCAGCAGTCGCGTGGCGGCGGCCAGGATGCGCCGCGCCGTCTCGGGCAGGCTGCTGCTCGGATCCTCGAGCGGAAACTGAAGCTTGCCGTGCCGCGGGCCGTTCGAAGCTGTCACTGTGCCCCTTCAGACTGCTTGCGCCGGGGCGACCCCGGCCGTCGTCCGGCTCGAATCCTGTCATCCACCCGGGTGGTGTGCGTTCGGCAGTCTACCCCCCGTTCCGCCGTCCGCCAAGTCCCTGCGCCCGGCTCCGATCTCGTCGTCAGGGCGACGTCGTCGCCAGCGTCCGGGCGATGGCGTCGGCGGCGGCATCGATGTCTGCGTCGTCGACGTCGAGGTGGGTGACGAAGCGGATCGACCACAGAGCCTCGTCGAGGCAGAGCACGCCCTCCGCGGCGAGGCGCTCGACCAGATCGGCCGCCGGCAGCCCCGTCCCGCGTGTGCCGGCGAACACCATGTTCGTCTGTACGGTCGCGAGGTCGACGTCCAGCCCGGGCAGCGCGGCGAGCGCCTCCGCCAGACGCCGCGCCCGGCGGTGGTCGTCGGCGAGCCGCTCGACGTTGTGGCGCAGCGCGTACAGGGCGCCGGCGGCGATGACGCCCGCCTGGCGCATGCCGCCGCCCAGGACCTTGCGGGCGCGCGCCGCCGCCGGCAGCGTGGCGGCGTCCATGACGAGCACCGACCCGACGGGAGCGCCGAGGCCCTTCGACAGGCAGACGCTGACCGTGTCGAAGGGCGCCGCGTACTCGGCGGCGCTCACACCGGTGGCCGCCACGGCGTTGAAGAGCCGGGCGCCGTCGAGGTGCATCTTGAGGCCGTGCCCGTCGCAGAAGTCGCGCACGGCCAGGATGTGCTCCATCGGCAGCACCACGCCGCCACAGTGGTTGTGGGTCTGCTCCAGACACACGAGCCGCGTCGGCGCCCAGTGCACGTCGGCGTCGGTGTGGACGTACTCCTCCATCTTCTCGAGGTCGAGCGTGCCGTCCGGGGAGTCGAAGACGCGCAGCTGCACCTGGCTGAGCGCCGAGGCCGCGCCTTGCTCGTAGAACATGATGTGCGCCTGCGCGTGGAGAAAGACCTCGTCGCCACGCCTGGTGAGCGCACGCACGGCAGCCTGGTTGCACATGGTGCCGGACGGGAAGTAGAGCGCCGCCTCCTTCCCGAGGAGGTCCGCGGCGTGATCCTGCAGGGCAATGACCGTGGGATCGTCCCCGAGCACGTCGTCGCCCACCTCCGCCTCGAGCATCGCCGCGCGCATCGCAGGCGACGGACGCGTGACCGTGTCGCTGCGCAGATCGATCGACTTCATGGGGTCTCCTTCGCCGGGGCGGGCGTGTGCGGGCACGAGCGTACCGCACAGGGCTCCGCTCGCCGAGCCGGGCGCCGGCGGAGACGCTAGGCGCGCTGCGGCCCGGCGACCGCTCCTGGGCAGGTGCCAGGTGCGGCGATCGATTCCCGCGCAACCGGTCCGGCAGGGCGCCGGGGCCGGCGGCCCCCCTCGCGCGGCAGCAGGCCCTCGCCGGACACGAGGCCGGCGCCGGACAGCCGCGCGAGCGCGTTCCAGAGGACGATCAGCGACAGGCCGGCGACGAGCAGCAGCACACGCCACGCCGGCGCTGGAGTCCAGTAGATCGCCACCTGGTCCGAGATCTCCTGGCCCAGCTGGAAATCGGCCGGCCAGCGCAGGAAGAAGCGACCGTTCTCGCGGCCGGCGATCTGGACGCCGGGGTTCTCCAGTGCATTGGCCTGCTTGCCGGGATAGTCGACCCAGATGTGGTCGAGGCTGAGGCGCAGCTCGTTGGGGATGCCCTTGGCGGTGAGGATGCTCGCCAGGACCAGCGCGCGGCTCTCGCAGTCGCCC
This sequence comes from uncultured Thermoleophilia bacterium, assembly GCA_963695395.1. Classification (GTDB taxonomy): domain Bacteria; phylum Actinomycetota; class Thermoleophilia; order UBA2241; family UBA2241; genus CAIXSE01. The sequence goes on from CAVOGK010000026.1 coordinate 129,424, forward strand.
CGGCCCGCGCGCAGCGCCTCGGCCGTCGTCGGGAAGTACCAGGGCACGCCGGCGGAACGCCAGTCGTAGGCGTACGGCACCTCACGGTCGAGCACGTAGGCCTCGACGGCGCGCGGGTCGTTCGGCAGGCGCGCCGCAAGCGCGCTCACGGCCGCCGGATCGACCTGGGGCGAGACCGTGTTGCGCACGCTGCGCACCAGCAATCCGGGGTCCGGGTAGAGCGCTACGAGGACCCAGGCGACGGCGAGAAAGACGAGCGCGCGGCGAGGGATCATGGTCCCATGATACTCACCGCCCGGGACGGCGCATCCCCGCGCGACCCTCCGCCCGCCCACGCAGAGGACTCTCTCCCTCAGGTCGAGAGTGAGAGTCCTCCCGAGCGGCCGCCTACTCCCACTCGATGGTGCTCGGCGGCTTGCTCGAGACGTCGTAGACGACGCGGTTGACCTCGGGCACCTCGTTGATGATGCGTGAGGACAGGGTCTCGAGCAGGTCGTAGGGGAGCCGCGCCCAGTCCGCGGTCATGGCGTCGTCGCTGGTGACGGCGCGGATCGCGATCGCGTAGCCGTAGGTGCGCTCGTCGCCCTGCACGCCGACGCTGCGGATGACGGGCAGGATCGCGAAGCACTGCCAGAGCTCGCGGTACAGGCCGGCCTTGCGGATCTCCTCCTGGACGATCGCGTCGGCGCGCTGCAGCACGTCGACGCGCTCCCGCGTGATCTCGCCGATGATGCGGATGGCGAGGCCGGGACCCGGGAAGGGCTGCCGCCAGACGATGTGCTCCGGCAGCCCCAGCTCCTCGCCGACGGCACGGACTTCGTCCTTGAAGAGCCAGCGCAGCGGCTCGACCAGCTCGAAGTCCATCTTCTCGGGAAGGCCGCCCACGTTGTGATGGCTCTTGATCTTGGCGGCCTGGCGCGTGCCGCTCTCGATGACGTCGCTGTAGAGCGTGCCCTGCACGAGGAACTTGGCGTCGGTGAGCTTACGCGCCTCCTCCTCGAAGCAGCGGATGAACTCCTCGCCGATGATCTTGCGCTTGCGCTCGGGTTCGGTGACGCCCTCGAGCTTGCCGAGGAACCGGTCGCTCGCGTCGACAGAGACCAGCGGGATGCCGAACGTGCCGGAGAAGGTCTCGACGACGCGGTCGGCCTCGCGCATGCGCATCATGCCCTGGTCGACGAACACGCAGGTGAGCCGGTCGCCGATGGCCCTGTGCATGAGCAGCGCGGCGACCGACGAGTCGACGCCGCCGGACAGACCGAGGATCGCCTTGGACTCGCCGACCTGCTCGCGGATCTTGCGGATGGACTCCTCGATGATCGACTCGGGCGTGAACGTCGGGGCGCAGCCGCAGGCCTTGTAGAGGAAGCTGCGGAGCACGTCCATGCCCTTGGGCGTGTGCACGACCTCGGGATGGAACTGGACGGCGTAGAAGCCACGCTCGCGATCTTCCATGGCGGCCACCGGCGCGCCCTGGGTCGCCGCCAGCACTTCGAAGCCGGGCGGCGGCACGGTGATGCTGTCGCGGTGGCTCATCCAGCACTGCTCTTCCTTGCGCATGCTGTCGAGGACGAGGCCCTGCTTGACGACGTTGAGCGTCGTCTTGCCGAACTCGCTGAGCCCCGTGCGCGCGACGGTGCCGCCGAGCTCGAGGGCGATGCCCTGGGCGCCGTAGCAGATACCGAGCACCGGCACGCCGAGCTCGAAGATCTCAGGGTTCACCCGGGGGGCGTCGTCGACGTAGACGCTCATGGGGCCGCCGGAGAGGATGATGCCCTTGGGGTCGTAACCCTTGATGCGCTCGATCGACGCGTCGTGCGGGATGAGCTCCGAGTACACCCGGCACTCACGCACGCGCCGCGCGATGAGCTGCCCGTACTGCGCCCCGTAGTCGAGCACCAGGACGGTGTCGAACCCTTTGGTCTCCGGCGTGTTCTGCGCCACTGCGCCTCCCTCTGTGCCCTCAGGCGATGGCCGAGTGGCCCCTGCGGACGGCCTCAGCCCATCCCGACGTCTTGTTCCTTCTGCAGCTTCTTGCCCTCCGTCATGAGCGCCGGCGCGACCATGACTTCCGCCTTCTGGAACGAGCTCAGCGTCTCGTACCCACAGGTCGCCATGCTGGTGCGCAGCGCGCCGAAGAGATTGCGCGTGCCGTCGTTCTCGTGCGCCGGGCCGAGGAGGATCTCCTCCAGCGTCCCTTTGGTGCCGGCCTTGACGCGCGTGCCGCGAGGGAGCTCCGGGTGGAAGGTCGCCATGCCCCAGTGGTAGCCGCGGCCGGGGGCTTCTTTGGCGGTCGCGAGCGGTGAGCCGATCATCACCGCGTCGGCGCCGAGGGCGATCGCCTTGCTGACGTCGCCGCCGGTGCGCATGCCGCCGTCGGCGATGACGTTGCAGTACTCGCCGGTCTCGAGCACGTGCTGGACGCGCGCCGCGGCGGCGTCTGCGATGGCCGTCGCCTGGGGGACGCCGATGCCGAGCACGCCGCGCGTCGTGCAGGCGTGGCCCGGGCCGACGCCGACGAGCACGCCCACGGCGCCGGTGCGCATGAGATGCAGCGTGGTGGCGTAGCTGGCCACGCCGCCCACGATCACCGGCACGGAGCACTCGGCGATGAACTTGCGGATGTCGAGCGGCTCGACTCGCGTGCTCACGTGCTCGGCCGAGACGACGGTGCCCTGGATGACGAGCACGTCGAGTCCGGCGTCGAGCGCGACCTGGTAGTAGTCTTCCACGCGCTGCGGCGTGAGCGACGCGGCGGCGAGCACGCCGCCGTCCTTGATCTGCTTGACGCGCTTCGCGACGAGCTCGGCCTTGATAGGCTCCTTGTAGATCTCCTGCATCGTGCGCGTCGCCGTGTCGTTGGGGAGCGACGCGATGCGGTCGAGCTGCTCGTCGGCGTTCTCATAGCGGGTCTGAACGCCCTCGAGATTGAGCACGGCGAGGCCGCCGAGCTTGCCCATGGTGACGGCGAAGGCCGGATCGACCACGCCGTCCATCGCCGAGGCCAGGCACGGCAGCGGCAGCGTGTGAGGGCCGAGCGTCCAGGTGATGTCGACATCTTCGGCGTCGCGGGTGCGGCGGCTGGGCACGATGGCGATGTCGTCGAATCCGTAGGCCCGGCGAGCCTTCTTGCCGCGGCCGATCTCTACTTCCATGCCGTCCTCCTGACAGGGGCGCGATGCGGGATAAACGAAAGACCCGGGCACGGGCGTACCGGGGTC
>CAVOGK010000027.1:0-23482 GCA_963695395.1 uncultured Thermoleophilia bacterium
TCCTCCTCGACTGCGTCACCCTGTGGGTGACCAATCTGCTGTTCGCCGGCGGGGCCTTCGGCGGCAGCGCACCGCCCGACGACGGCTACAACTACGACAAGGACCTGCTGCCGGCCGCAGAGGAGCGTGCCGCCGCCGAGCGCGTCACCGCAGCGGTGACCGATCTTCTTGCCGCCGTCGACCAGACCGGCGCCACGCTGGTCGCCGTCTCCAACGAAGTGGGCCTCGGGGTGGTCCCCGAGTATCCCCTCGCCCGTCTGTACCGCGACCAGCTCGGCTGGGCCAACCAGCGCCTCGCCCGCGACGCGGACAACGTCTACTTCCTCGTCTCGGGCTATCCCCTCGACGTCACGGCGCTGGCCGTCGGCCCACCCGCGGCTGGAGGAAGGCTCGCTCACCTCGATCCCTCACGAGGTCCCAGATCCCCCCAAGGAGCCCCAGTGACCGACTTGCTCGATCGCACCCTCTCCACCATCGGATCGCTCGACGCCGACGCCATGCGCGCCGCCGAGGCTCGTAGATGCAACTCACCAAGCCTCCGAAGGCGCTGGGTCGCCTCGAGACTCTCTCCGTGCAGCTCGCCGGCATCCAGGGCCGGGAGCAGCCGGTGATCCAGGAGAAGGCCATCGCCGTCATGGCGGCCGACCACGGCGTGACCGCCGAGGGCGTCAGCGCGTTTCCGGCCGAGGTCACCCCCGGCATGGTCTTCAACTTCGCTGCCGGCGGGGCCGGCATCAACGTGATCGGCCGCCACGTCGGCGCCCGTGTGATCGTCACCGACGTGGGCGTCAATGCGGACCTCAGCGCCGCCGAGGGCGTGCGCCAGAAGAAGGTCCGCATGGGGACGGCCAACATCGCCCAGGGCCCGGCGATGAGCCGCGACGAGTGCGTGCAGGCCATCGAGGTCGGCATCGAGCTGGTCGAGGCGGAGCTCGAGAAGCGGGCTCGACATCATCGCCACCGGCGAGATGGGCATCGGCAACACGACGGCCGCCTCGGCCGTCATCGCCGCGCTCACCGGCGAGCCGGCGGCGAAGGTCACGGGGCGCGGAACCGGCATCAGCAAGGAGGCGCTGCCTGCCAAGGTCGCCGTCATCGAGAAGTCGCTGGCCGTGAACCAGCCGGACGCGACCGACCCGATCGACGTCCTCACCAAGGTCGGCGGCCTCGAGATCGCCGCGCATGACCGGCGTCTTCCTCGGCGGCGCGGCGCATCGCGTCCCCGTCGTGATGGACGGCTTCATCAGCGCGGCGGCGGCGCTCGCCGCCGTGCGTCTCTGCCACGAGTGCGTGGACTACATCCTGCCGAGTCACGTGAGCATCGAGATCGGCCACCAGGTCGTGCTCGACGAGCTCGGCCTGGTGCCGCTCTTCGACCTGCAGATGCGGCTGGGCGAGGGGACAGGGGCGGCCCTGTCGATGAGCATCATCGAGGCCTCCGCCCGCATCCTCAGCGAGATGGCCACCTTCGAGAGCGCCGGCGTCGCCGGAGACCCGAACGAGGCCGACGCCGAGCTGACGCGGTAGGGTCGGGAGCGAGAGACGCATGATCGGTGCGCGACGCAGGACAAACTGACCGACGGGCAGACCGGACGGCCGCTGGCGCACCGGCGCCCGGCCGGCCCGGCCGCCGGAGCGACGACCGGCTCCGCCGCCGGCAGCTCACGCTCGCCGTCACCTTCCTCACCGGCATCCCGCTGAAGGTCGAGGGCGACGTGAGCCCAGCCGATCTCTGGCGCAGCATGGGCTGGTACCCGCTGCGTCGGCCTGGCCATGGGCCTCACCGCGTGGGCGGTCTACGCCGGGCTGCTCTCGCTCCTGCCCGGATTGGTGGCCGCGGCGCTGGTCGTCATCCTGCTGGAGCTGCTCACGCGCGGACTGCACATCGACGGCCTGATGGACACCGCGGACGGCCTGCTGAGCGGGGCGCCGCGCGAGCGCGCGCTCGAGATCATGAAGGACAGCAACGTCGGCGCGATGGGCGTGGTCGCCGCGGTGCTGCTGCTGGTGCTCAAGGTCGCGGCTCTGGGCGCGCTCTCGCGCGGCGACGCGGCCGCGCCGCTGCTCGCCGGCTGGTGCGCGGCGCGCACGTTGCCGGCGCTCGACGTGTACTGGTGGCCCTACGCCCGCGCGCCGCCGGCACCGGCGAGGCGTTCACGCGCGAGCACACGCCGGGGCCGTTGCAGCTGGCCGGGGCTCTGCTGGCGGCCGGCGTCGTGGCGGCCGGCCTCGCCGGCCTCTGGGCCGGCGCCGCCGGCTCCTGGTACGCCGGCCTCGTCGTCGCCGCGCTCTCGATGGGCGTCGCGCTGGCGGTGCAAGCTTCCGTGGCGAAGCGGCTCGGCGGCCTTACAGGCGACGTGTACGGCATGGGCATCCAGCTCGCCGAGGCGGCCGCCCTGGTCGTGGGGTGCGCGATCGTGGGCCTTGCCACCTGATCGGATGAAGACGACCAAGGATCCCTCATGAAGCTGTATCTCGTGCGTCACGGCCAGTCGACCGGCAACATCGGCGGCACCCTGATGGGTCAAAGCGACCACCGGCTCACGCCACTCGGCGAGGACCAGGCGCGAGCGGCCGCCGCTCGGCTCGCGCCCTGCGGCCACATGCCCGTGTACTCGAGCGACCTGCCGCGGGCTCGGGCGACGGCCGAGCATATCGTCGCCGCCTGGGGCGACGGAGACGCCGCGGCCATCGTCCTGGACCCGCGCCTGCGCGAGATCTCCCTCGGCGACTACGAGGGCCGCCCCTGGCAGGACTTCGAAGCGGACACGGAGCTCACCGCCGCCTTCGCCGCCGATCCGTACTGCACCGCGCTGCCCAACGGCGAGTCGCTGGAGCACCTCGAGGCCCGCGTGCACGCGGCGGTGATCGACATCCTCGCGCCGTTCGGCGTCGACGAAACCGGCGCGTTCTGTTCGAGCGCGGTCAGCCAGGTCGACGCGAGCGCGAAGGACCGCAACGGCGCCGAGCCGGCCGCCAGCGCGGTCGCCACCGGATTCCTCCCCGTCGAGGGAGACGGAAGCGCCTGCCTGGTCGCGCACGACGGGCCGATCCGCGCCGTCTTGAACCACTACCTCGGTGTGCCGCCGGAGAAGTGGTGGACGCTGTCCACCACCCACGGCGGCGTCTCGCTGCTCGAGTTCGCCGGCGGGTGCGTGATCATTCGCTACGTCAATGCGACCGGCCACCTCGCCGGGCTCGAGCCGGAGAAGTACGTCCCGGGCGAGCCCGAGGACGAGGCCTCGGCCGGCTGACGCGGTCCTTTCGGCCTTCCCTTGCTGTTCCCCCCTCATGACTGGCGCCTCGCTTTCGCCACGGTGCTGCTCGCCGCAGTCATCGACGTGACGCTCGGAGAGCCGCCGAACGCGCTGCACCCAGTCGTCTGGATGGGCCGGTTGATCGCCGCGCTGGAGAGGCGCCGGCCGCGCAGCCGGCCCGGCGCCGAGTTCGCCTACGGCGTCCTGATCGTCGCGGTGACGGCCGGAACCGCCTTCGCCGCCGGCCTCGTCCTGAGCGCTCGTGCTCGACCGTCTCCCCTGGTGGCTCGCGCTGCCGATCGGCGCCTACGCGCTCAAGACGACGTTCTCGCTGAGAGGTCTGGTACGCGCCGGCCGCGAGGTTCGGCGCGCGCTGGCCTCCGACACCGACGCGGCGCGCGCCAGCCTCGCGGCGCTCGTCAGCCGCTCGCCCGACCTCGACCCGCCGCTCATCGTCTCCGCGACGGTGGAGTCGCTGGCCGAGAACCTCACCGACAGCGTCGTCTCGCCGTTGCTGTACTACGCGCTGCTCGGGCTGCCCGGCGCGTTCGCGTACCGGGCCGTCAACACGATGGACGCCATGCTCGGCTATCGTGACCACCGCGAGTACGTGGGCAAGGCCGCGGCGCGCAGCGACGACGCGGCCAACTGGCTCCCCACCCGGATCACCGCGCTGCTCCTGGTGTGCGTCTCCGCGCTCAAAGGATCGGCCGGCCGGGCCTGGTGGGCGTTTCGCACACAGCACCTGCCGGAGTACGGCCCGAACAAGACGCTGGCGATCGCGACCATGGCAGGCAGTCTCGGCGTGCAGTTGGAGAAGCCCGGCGCCTACGCGCTGGGCAGGGCGGAGAGACCTCTCACGGCGGACGTGATCGACGACGCGGCCTGGATGGTCTGGGTGGCCGGCGGCGCGACCGTCGCGCTCGCCGCCGGCCTCTCCGCGTTGCTGACGTGGGCGGTCGCCGGATGAGCGCCGGGCGGCGAGTCGGGGCCGCTGCGGAGCCTGCCTCGGCGGGCACGATCCCCATGCTCTTCCGCACGGTGACCGCATCCGTACACGGCGCGGTCGACCCGTCGGCGCTGCGCGCCGAGGGCATCGACCCCGGCGCCGTCGTCGACTTCAGCTCCAACCAGTCGCCGCTCGGGGCCGCGCCGGGCGTGGCGGCTGCGGTCGCCGGAGCCGTCGTGGACGCGTACCCGGACCCGCACGCCACCGAGCTGACGGCGGCGCTCGCGGCCCGACACGGGGTCGATCCGTCACAGGTCGTCTGCGGCAACGGCAGCACCGAGCTGATCCGCCTGATCGCACAGCTGGCGCTCGCGCCCGGAGATGTCGCGCTCGCGCTGGCGCCGGTGTTCGGCGAGTGCGAAGTGGCCACGGCCCTGGCCGGCGCCCGGCTCGTGCGTGCGCCGCTCGTGCACGCGGGGCACGGGGCGGGCTTCTTCTGCGACGAGCCCGCCCTCCGCTCCTCGCTCTCGGAGCTTCACCCTCGTCTCTGCTGGCTGTGCTCGCCCAGCAACCCGACCGGGGCCGCGCTGGCCGGCGGCATGGTCGCCGCCCTCGTCGCCGACCATCCGCACACCCTCTTCGTGCTCGACGAGGCCTACTGCGACCTGCTGCCCGAGCCGCAGTGGGAGCGCGAGTCGCTGGCCGCCGGCAACCTCGTGGTGCTGCATTCGATGACCAAGTACTGGGGCCTTGCCGGCCTGCGTCTTGGGCACGCGGTGGCCGCTCCGGCGGAGGCCGCGGCGCTGCGCGCCGCGGCCCCTCCCTGGAGCGTCAACGCCTGCGCCCAGGCCGCCGGCATCGCCGCGCTCGCCGACCTCGACCATCACCGCCGCTCCGTGGAGCTGCTCACGCGCGAACGTGACCGTCATGGCGCCGGCCTCCGCGAGCTCGACTGGATCACCGAGCCGACCGCGGCGGGCTTCTTCCTCATCCACGCCGGCGACGCGCCGGCGCTGCGCCGCGAACTGCTCGCGCGGGGTTGCCTCGTGCGTGATTGCACGTCGTTCGGACTGCCGGGGCACGTGCGCGTCAGCCCGAGGCACCCGGAACAGAATGACCGGTTGCTTCAGGCTGTAGCGTCCCTCTCACCGCCAGAGGCGGCGGAGTGACGGCGGCACCCGGTCGCGTCGTCATGCTGCAGGGCACGGCCTCGCACGTCGGCAAGACCGTGCTGGCCGCGGCGCTGTGCCGCATCTATGCGCGCCGCGGCCTTCGGGTCGCGCCGTTCAAGGCGCAGAACATGGCGCTCAACTCGTTCGTGACACAGGACGGCGGGGAGATGGGCCGCGCGCAGGTCTACCAGGCGGCCGCGGCCGGCCTCGAGCCTCACGTCGACATGAACCCGGTGCTGCTCAAGCCGAGCTCGGACGCGACCAGCCAGGTGATCGTGATGGGCAAGCCTGTCGCGCAGATGACGGTGCGGGAGTACCACGACTACCAGGCAGAGATCTGGCCGCTGGTGACCTCTGCCTTCGAGCGCCTGCGGGCGGCGTGCGACCTCGTCGTCATCGAGGGCGCCGGCAGCTCGGCCGAGGTGAACCTTCGCGGGCAGGACATCGTCAACATGCGCATGGCGCTGCATGCCCGCTCGCCGGTCGTCCTCGTCGGCGACATCGACCGCGGCGGCGTCTTCGCCAGCCTCCTCGGGCACATGGAGCTGTTCGCGCCGGCGGAGCGCGACCTCGTCGCCGCGTTCGTCATCAACAAGTTCCGCGGTGACGCGAGCCAGCTGGACTCCGGCATCGCGATCCTCCACGAGCGCACCGGCGTACCCACTCTCGGCGTGGTGCCGTTCCTCGAGTCGTGGCGCGGCGACGAGGAGGACTCCGTCGCGATCGACGACGGGCGCCACCCATCGGATCCGGCCGCGCCGCTTGCGCATCGCAGTGGTCCGGCTGCCCTACATCAGCAACTCCACGGATTTCGATGCGCTCGCGGGTGAGCCAGACGTGGACGTGCGCTTCGTGGCGTCGCCGGAAGATCTGGAGGGGGCGGCGGCGATCGTGCTGCCGGGTACCAAGAGCACGATCGCCGACCTCGGATGGATGCGGCGATGCGGCCTCGACGAGGCGGTGCTGCGCCGCCGCCTCCTCCGGGACGCCGGTGATCGGCATCTGCGGCGGCTACCAGATGCTCGGCCGCCGCATCCTGGACCCCGAGCGCGTCGAGTCGGCTGCTGGCGCCGTCGACGGCCTTGGCCTCCTCGACGCAGAGACGACCTTCGCCGCCGGCAAGCGGACCGTCCGCGCCGTCGGCGAGATGCTCGGCTCTCCCGCGGCCGGCGTCCTGGGCCCGGCCGGGACGCCGGTGCACGGCTACGAGATCCACATGGGTCGCACGGAGCTCGGGCCCGGCGCCGCGCCGTTGCTTCGACTGCACGCCGCCGGCGAAGCCGGGCATCTCGACGGTGCGGCCGCCGAGTCCGTCTGCGGCACCTACCTTCACGGCCTCTTCGACCATCCGGCCCTGCGGGCGGCGTTTCTGAACACCTTGCGCACGGCGCGCGGGCTCGTGCCCCGCCCGGCCTCCACGCCGCACGTCGACGACCTGGACCGACTTGGCCGACCACGTCGAAGCTCATCTCGACGCGACGCTGCTTGAGGCGATCGTGGAAGAGTGAGGCCCTGCGACTGCGGAGCACCGGGTCCACAGCGGCCGCAGGGAGTCCGGTCGACGCCGTGATTCGCAGCGCCCGCGCCCGGGCATTCTTCTGAGCGTCCGCGCGGCATGCCGGACCGTCGTCCGGCGCTACCGAGACGAGGTGATCCCGTGTGCAGGAACATCAGGACGCTGTTCAACTTCGAGCCGCCCGCGACCGACGATGAGATCCGGGCCGCCGCGCTCCAGTACGTGCGCAAGGTCAGCGGGTCCACGCATCCGTCTGAGGCGAATCGGGAGTCGTTCGACCGGGCCGTCGACCGAGTGGCCGACGTGACTGCGGAGCTCCTGGCCTCGCTCGTGACGACCGCTGCGCCGAGAGACCGTGAGGTGGAAGCCGCCAAGGCGCACGCGCGGGCGGTCCGCCGGTTCGGCGCGTGAGCGCGCCATGAACATCCACCTGGTCGACGGGACCTATGAGCTGTTCCGCAGTCACTTCGGCGCGCCGCCGCGACGGGACGCTGAGGGTCGCGAGGTCGGTGCGACGGTCGGCCTGCTGCGCAGCCTGTGGCTGCTGCTTTCGACGCCGGGGGTGACGCACGTCGCCTGCGCCTTCGACCACGTCGTCGAGTCGTTCCGCAACGATCTGTACGCCGGCTACAAGACGGGTGCCGGCGTCGACCCCGACCTTCTCGCGCAGTTCGAGTTGGCCGAGAGGGCGGTGCGGGCGCTCGGCGTCGTCGTGTGGCCGATGGTCGAGTTCGAGGCCGACGACGCCCTCGCCACGGCTGCCGCTCGCTTCCGCGACCTACCGGGCGTGGATCAGGTCGTGCTCTGCTCGCCGGACAAGGACCTGGCGCAGGCGGTGGTGGGCGATCGGGTCGTCGCGTGGGATCGCCGCCGGGACCTGGTGCTGGATGAGGACGGCGTGATCCGCAAGTTCGGCGTCCCGCCCGCCTCCATCCCCGATTGGCTGGCGCTCGTCGGGGACTCCGCGGACGGCTTCCCGGGCATCCCTGGCTGGGGAGCGAAGTCGGCCGCCGCGGTACTGGCCCGGTTCGGCCACCTGGACGCCATCCCGGAGGACCCGGCCGAGCTCGGGCTTCCCGGCGCGCGGGCGGCCCGCCTCATCGAGAGCCTGCGGGCGGGCCGCGACGACGCCCGGCTCTTCCTTCGCCTCGCGACCCTTCACCTGGACGTGCCCCTGGAGGAGGACGTCGCCGATCTCGAGTGGCGCGGCGTTCGACCCGACTTCGCCCCGCTCTGCTCCGAGCTCGGCGAACGCGACCTGCCTCGGCGCATCGAGGCAGCCGGCGGGTCTCGCTGAAGGTTCGCCGGGCGCCGCTGGCGGGGACCATTCGGTCACACCCTGTATCGGGAGGATGGCATCATGAGCCTCACGGCAGCGACCGGCGCCGTGCGCGTCGGGGAGGATCGGTTCGGCGAGCGCCTCAGCCTCGGCGTGAGCACTATCGCCTTCAAGGTGATCACAGCGGAGCTTCTGGTGCTCGAGAACACCTTCCACGCGCCCGGCGGCCCACCGAGGCACCTGCATCTCCAACAGGACGAGTGGTTCTACGCGCTCGAGGGCGAGTTCGTGATCGAGGTGGGCGGCGCCCGGCACGTCCTGCGGCCCGGCGACTCCGTCCTCGGGCCGCGCCGTGTGCCACACGTCTGGGCATCCACGGGACCCGGCCGGATCTTGGTCGCGTTCAGCCCTGCCGGTGACATGGAGGCTTTCTTCCGAGAGGTGACCAAGGCCGGCTCGATGCCGTCCCAAGACCCCGCCATCTGGGCGGCGCACGGCATGGAGGTCGTGGGGCCGCCGCTCTCTGTCGACTAGCCGTTCCATCCATCGGCTCTGCGCAGCGGCTCCTGGCAACGCCGCGTCAGCCGCCAGAGTGCAACAGGGTGCTTGTACTCATGGCTGTGGGACCGTCGTTGACACCGTGCTGACCAGCGCCTCGGTGTGGGTACCTCGCCTGGGGGCGTCTTTGAGACCGACGCGTCGCTGGGCCGCCGCAGCATGCGCGGGCACTCCCCGGCGTGTCACTCCTGCTCGGCGTCGGCCGGCCACGGTGGACCGCCCGCGTCGGCCCCGGCGTCCGGTGTACGTTCGTCCTCCGTCCGGCTGGGGCACCATTCCGGTGACGCGGGAGGCAAGACATGAGACTCACAGCGACGACGTTCCTGACGCTCGACGGTGTCATGCAGGCGCCGGGGGGGCCGGACGAGGACCGCAGCGGCGGGTTCGAGCACGGCGGCTGGTCGTTCCCCTACCCCGACGAGGACTTCGGCAGGCTTGTGAGCGGCTGGTTCGCGCAGGCCGATGCCTTCTTGCTCGGGCGCCGCACCTACGAGATCTTCGCCGCCTTCTGGCCGCACGTCACCGACGAGGCGGACCCGGTCGCGTCGCGGCTCAACACCCTGCCCAAGTACGTCGCCTCGCGCACGCTCGAGTCCGTGGGCTGGCCAGGCGCGACTTTGCTCGAGGGCGACGTCGCGGAGGCAGTGGCGCGGCTCAAGACACAGCCCGGCCGGGAGCTGCAGGTCCACGGCAGCGGCGAGCTGCTGCAGACGCTGATGGCGCAGGACCTCGTCGACGAGCACCGCCTGTTCGTCTTTCCGGTGGTGGTCGGCAGCGGCCGGCGCCTCTTCCGGGAGGCGGGACCGCCCAGGTCGCTGAAGCTCGTGGACACGACCACGACCAGCACCGGCGTCGTGGTCGCGACGTACCGGCGTGGCGGCCCGCTCGTCTCCGGGAGCTTCACGATCGAGGAGCCTTGAGTCCTGCCCCGCGACGCGTGGGCTCGCCGCACGAGCTGTACACCGGACGCCCGGCAGGGCAGGATGATCCTGTGAAGTACCTCGCCGACCTCTTCGCGCGAAACCGCACCTGGGCCGACGGGCGGGTGGCCGCCGACCCGGACTTCTTCTCGCGCCTGGTCCACCTCCAGCGGCCGGATCTGCTCTGGATCGGCTGCTCCGACAGCCGGGTCCCGGCCAACGAGATCGTCGGCCTGGCGCCCGGCGAGCTTTTCGTCCACCGCAACGTGGCCAACGTGGTGCCGGTGACCGACCTCAATGCGATGGCGGTGATCGAATACGCGGTCTCCGCGCTCGGCGTGCGCCACATCGTCGTCTGCGGCCACTACCACTGCGGCGGTGTACGCGCCGCGCTCGAGGGCCATCAGGCCGGCGCCGTGGCGCTCTGGTTGCAGCCGCTGCGCAACCTCGCTGACGAGCATCGCGTGGAGCTCGATGCGCTGGAGACGCCCGAGGCGCGCTGGGACCGGCTCTGCGAGCTGAACGTGGCTGCGCAGGTGCAGGCAGTCGCGGCGTCCGAGATCGTCGAGTCGGCCTGGGAGCGTGGCACGGAGCTCGCGGTCCACGGCTGGATCTACGACCTCCACGACGGGTTGCTGCGCGACCTCGAGGTCACCGTCGGGAATATCGGGGCGCGTACGTGAGGCGCTCGAGGGCGGCGCAGCCGGCCGGAGCGCCTGAGTTCGGCCGGCAAGGCTTGCGGAGGGCGCCATGCCGGGTAGGAACGCCGTGTGAAGAAGTCTGACCGCAACGCACTCGTCTCCCTGCCGATCGTCGTGCTGATCGGCGCCCTGGTTGCTCTGGCCGGCAGCCAGGGCGGCGCCACCGCCGGAGGCTTCCCCGTCTTCGCCCTGTGCGTCTTGCTGGCTTTCGTCGTCCAATGGGTGGCGTTCGTACCGGCATACCTGCTCCAGACCGAACGCTTCTACGATCTCACCGGCAGCGCGACCTACATCACGGTGACCGCCGTCGCCGTGGTACTCACGCCGGACACCGACGCGCGATCCATCCTGCTGCTCGTCATGGTCTTCGTCTGGGCTGTGCGTCTCGGGTCCTACCTGTTCCGCCGCATCCGCAAGGCCGGCGTCGACACCCGGTTCGACGCCATCAAGCCCTCGTTCCCACGCTTCCTCAACGCGTGGACCCTGCAGGGGTTGTGGGTGAGCCTCACGCTTGCGGCGGCGCTCGCCGCGATCACGGCCACGGAGCGGGTGGACCTGGGTACGCTGACCGCCATCGGCCTGCTCGTCTGGGTGCTGGGCTTCGGCATCGAGGCGACCGCCGATGCACAGAAGAGCCGCTTCCGCGCCGATCCCGCCAACAAGGGCCGTTTCATCCACACCGGCCTGTGGGCGTGGTCGCGGCACCCCAACTACTTCGGCGAGATCACGCTCTGGATCGGCGTGGCGATCGTCGCGCTACCCGTGCTGCGAGGGTGGCAGTGGGTGACGCTGATCTCACCGCTGTTCGTCATCCTGCTGCTCACACGGGTCAGCGGTGTGCCTCTGCTCGAGAAGAGCGCCGACGAGCGCTGGGGCGGCGAGCCGGACTACGAAGACTACAAGGCGCGCACGCCGGTGCTGGTGCCGCGAGCTCCGAGGCGCGGCGCGGAGGGCAGGCCCGACCGGCAGTGAGCCGGCCGAATGAAGGAGACCATGGTGTTCCTGACTGGCGGTGACGAAGGGTACGTGGAGGTCTTGCCCGGTATCCGCCGCAAGACCCTCTGTTTCGGCGCCGCGACACTGATGAGCGAGTTCCGTCTGCGGGCCGGCTCCCCCTTGCCGGCGCACGATCATCCCCAGGAGCAGACCGGCTATCTCGTCAGCGGGCGGCTCAGGCTGACGATCGGCGACGAGACGCGTGAGCTGGCGCCGGGCGACAGCTGGTCGATCCCCGGCGGCGCGCGCCACGGCGCGGAAGTGCTGGAGGACGCCGTGGCGATCGAGGTCTTCTCACCGGTGCGCGAGGACTACCTGCCCGTTGCGTGAGGCAGGCCAGTTCGCGTCGCCGCTGCACGGGGAGTAGGAGCGCGATCGGCGCTCGCGGTCGCCAGCCGCCTCGCCTACGTCGAGGATCCGGACGGTGACATCCTCGGGCTCCACGAGACGGACCCGTCGGCTGCCTGAGCGCATCGGCGATTCAGGCGCGGCGATCCCGAGCCCCCGGCGCGGGGGAGCGCCCGCCGCGCGTCGAATATGGCCGCGGAGGTGCGTATGAGACAGGTGCTGTGCTACGGAGATTCCAACACCTGGGGCTCGGACCCCGCCGACGACGAGCGTCGCTTCGAGTGGCCCGTCCGCTGGCCGGGCGTGCTCCAGCGTGAGCTCGGGGCGGCGTACCACGTGGTGGAAGAAGGACTCGGCAGTCGCACCACGGTGATCGACGACCCGCTCATCCCGCATCGCAGCGGCCTGAGGCTCCTGGCGCCGGTCCTCGAGACGCACGCGCCGCTGGACCTCGTGATCGTCATGCTCGGCACCAACGACATCAGCTACGCGTGGGCGACGGCGGCGGATGCCGCCGACGGCGCCGCCGCCATCGCCCATCTCGTGCTCCGCAGCGAGACGGGACCGGGCGGCGCCGCACCGCACGTGCTGCTCGTATGCCCACCGCCGGTCGGTCCCTTCACGACCAGCGAGAACCCCGAGCTGTGGGATGGAGCGGAAGAGAAGTCGCGCGCGCTGCCTCGCGAGTTCGCGCGTGTCGCCGCCGCCCTGCGCTGTCCCTGGATGGACGCTGGAGGAGTCATCGCGACGAGCGCCCTCGATGGCTGGCACTTGGAGGCCTCGCAGCATGAGCTGCTCGGCGTCGCAGTGGCGGCGAAGGTCCGCGAGCTGCTGGAGTAGGAGCTCATCGCGCCGCGGCGTCAGCTGTGGCGCGAGGCGTCCCATTCCGTTTCGCAGCCCCGGTCGAGCGCGTGGCGCACCATGGACTGCCCGCGCTTCCCGGAGGCTTCGGTGACGCAGGCCTTCATCGCCCGTATCCTCTCGCTACCTGAATCTGCCGGTCTACCTGTCGCGAGCAGCCTTTGCGAGATTCACGATCGATACGATGGCGAACGCCAGCACGATCGCGAACATGCCCACGAGCGGCCACTGACCCTTCTGCGCGAAGTAACCCGGCGAGACGATGACGGTGTAGACCAGCATCCCGTTGGCGACGAGTCCCAGTGCGATCGCGCTCCTGCCACCCCGCAACAAGGAGATCCCTGCCGCGATCAGGGCGAATGCAGTCGCCGCCTCGGCGGCCAGGTGGAAGCCGATCCGGATGGGCTCCGTCTCCAGCTCTGAGACCTGACCGGCGGCGATGAAGAACGTCCATTGGGCGAGCATCAGCCCGCCGATGACGAGTGAAGACCACGCTGCGAACTTCATCGGGACCTCTCCCTCCCCGGTCAGCCCGACCTTGCCACACAGCGACGGCAGACCGCAACGGCCTCCGGCGATTCCCGCTCTGCTCCAGGATAGAGGTGAGGACGCCTGCTTTTCGCGACGAGGTGCGGGCGCGCGTCCGTTCGTCACGGGACGCGACCGCGCTCGCCCGTCCGCCAATCGATCACCTCGGTGCCGCAGCCGTCGGCGGCCATGTACGTGTTTCCCGAGGCGAGGTCGATGTCGCAGGAGCCGTCGCGCGAACCGAGGATGAAGCTGCGCGGCGCGCCGGCCAGTGCGCCGCGCACCAAGCTGGCGGGCAGACGCACGACGCGATGCTCGGCCTCGAACGCGGCGCCGTGTTCACGGAAGGTCTCGATCGCCCTGTCCGAAAGCACCCTGACCCCGGTGCGCTCCAGGATGCTCAGTGCGCCATCGATGAAGCGGTCGAGGTAGGCCTCGTCGTGGAGCTTCGGGACACGAGCCGGCCGCCACGGTTCAAGCGGTGGGCGACGCAGCTGCGGGTTCTCGGACAGCAGGTGTCTCCTCTGGAGTCTTGCCCACACCGCCGGCGCGTAGCGCGAAGCCTGCACCCTGTGGGCGTGCGACGCATCCGAGCTACCTCACGACGCTGGTGTGGAGTCCTCGGTGTGCGGACCAAGGCAGCCACCAAGAACGAAGCACCCGGCAGTACACGTAGGACGCTGCGAGCTGCCGCCGATCTCTGCCAAGGAAGATATCAGCAAGACAGGAGATCTGGCAGAGGCATATGGCCGGAGCCGGGTCCATGGCTCTCGGTGAAGACGTCCCGCGGCAGTCGCGCCGAGGTCTCGGCGAGAGAAGGCTCACGCGTTCGGCGGGGGTTGACGGCGGTGTCTGCGGTTGATAGGTTTTCTCAACACTGTTGAGAACTGTTCTCAACTGGAGCGCGGGGAGCACCTCCTTGACCGACCCGCAGCCGACGCACGACATCGAGGCCGTCTTTCATCAGAAGGGCATCCCGTTCACGCGCCAGCGCCGGCTCATCTGGGACTTCTTCGCCGGCGCGGACCGTGCCGCCACCGTCGGTGAAGCGGCCGACGCCCTGCGCAGCGACGGCGTCGGCCAGGCCACCGTGTACCGCACCGTCACCTTGCTCAGCGATCTCGGTCTCCTCGCACGCGTTCAGGACGGCCGCGGGGACATCTGCTTCATCGCACCGCCCATCGGCCACAGCCATCCGCTGATCTGCGGCGCCTGCCGCCGCGTCATCCGCTTCGACGGTGACGGCGACGTCAGCGCGCTCGAGGCGCAGCTTGCCGAGGCCACCGGGTTCACCATCTACGGCCACCACCTCGAGGTGTATGGGATCTGCCCTGCGTGCAGGGCAGCCAGGGAGGGCGACCATGGCGAGTGACGCGTCGCGAGCCGACGTACCGTCCGCCAACGGCCGGCTCGACGGCGCGTCGCTCGCCGCCCGACCTGGTGAAGGGGGCGGGGCTCTCGCCGGCCGCCGCTTCTTCTGCTCGTGGAGCGGCGGCAAGGACGCCTATCTCGCCCTGCAGCGCGCCACGCTCCGCCGCGGCCGTCCGGCGGCCCTCGTCTGCATGTTGCACGAGGACGGCCGCGTGAGCCGCGGCCACGGCCTGCCGCTCGCGCTCCTCGAGGAGCAGGCTGCGTCGCTCGGCATCACGCTCGTCACCCGGGCGACCACGTGGGACGGCTACGAAGCCACCTACGTCTCCGTCCTGCACGAGCTGGCGGCGAAGGGCGTCGAGGCCGGCGTGTTCGGCGATATCGACCTGCAGGGGCACCGCGACTGGGTGGAGGGCGTCTGCGACATCGCGGGGCTCACCTGCCACCTGCCGCTCTGGCAGGAGCCGCGCCGCCGGCTGCTCGACGAGTTCCTCGCCGGCGGCTCCCGCGCCACCATCGTCGCCGTGGATTCATCCAAGCTGGGCGCCGAGTTCCTCGGCGTCGAACTCGACGACGCCGTCATCGCCCGCCTCGAGGCCGCCGGCGTCGACGCCTGCGGCGAGGAGGGCGAGTACCACACCATGGTCACGTCGGCCCCACTCTTCGCACGGCCGGTCCCGCTCGTCTGGGACGGCATCGAAGAGCACGACGGCCACTACGTTCTGCGCTACGTCCACCCCGGCGACGCGGCGGAGCCCGCGTCCCTGCCGGCGCCTCCGTCCACCACCGTCTAGTCACGTCTCGAAGGGAGTCACCACCATCATGACCAGCATCCGCTTCGGCCGCCTCACCGCGGCGCTCCTCCTGGCCGCAGTCCTCGCGCTGGGCGTCGTCGCCTTGGGAGCCTGCGGCTCGGGCGACGACACCGCCACCACCTCGAGCTCGCCCTCGCCGCGGCCGCAGCCGGCCCCATCACCGTCACCGACGACTCCGGCGCCGAGGTCACGCTGGACCAGCCGGCCACCCGCATCGTGAGCCTGGCGCCGGCCAACACCGAGATCGTCTACGCCATCGGCGCCGGCGACAAGATGGTCGCCGGCACGAGCTACGACGACTACCCCGAGGAAGCCAAGAGCCTGCCCAAGATCGGCGACTTCAACAGTCCCAACATCGAGAAGACCGCTTCGTACTCGCCGGACCTCGTTCTGGCCGCCGGTGGCATCCAGGCCAAGCTGCGCAGCAAGCTCGAGGACCTCGGCATGAAGGTCTACGTCGTCGACCCCAAGTCCTACGACGACGTCGTCGCCACCGTCGAGAACGTCGGCAAGCTCGCCGGTGTCGAGGACGGCGCGGCCACAGTCGCTGCGAGAGATGACCGCCGCCATGGAGGAGGTGCAGGCGAAGGTTTCCGGGCTGACGCCCGCCACGACCTTTCTCGAGATCTACAGCAAGCCGCTCATGACCGCCGGCAGCAGCACGTTCATCGACGACATGATCACCATCGCCGGCGGCGAGAACATCGGCGCCCAGGCCGGCGACGGCTTCCCGACGTTCAGCACCGAGGTGCTGGTCAAGGATGACCCGCAGGTCTACATCGCCGACTCCGGCTCCATGAGCGAGCCGGGCGACATCACCAAGCGCGCCGGCTTCGCCGGGCTCACGGCCGTCAAGAACGGGACGGTGTACGTGATCGACGACAACCTGATCGCCCGCCCGGGTCCGCGCCTCGCCGAAGGGCTACGGCAGCTCGTCACCATGATCCATCCGGAGGCGGCGACCGCCGAATGACCAAGCTGGCCCGCACAGGCACATGGCCGGGGATCCTTCTGGCCGGCGGCATCCTCGCCGCGTGCCTCGCGCTGGGCCTCGCCCTCGGGCCGGTCTCACTGTCACTGAGCCAACTCTGGCATCTGGTGACGGCGGGGCCGGTCCAGGGCGATCTCGAGAACGCCATCTTCTGGCAGATCCGCATGCCGCGTGTGCTCGTCGCCGCGCTCGTCGGGGCGGCGCTCGCGGTGGCGGGGGTGATCCTGCAGGACCTCTTTCTCAACCCGCTCACCGACCCGTACGTCACCGGCGTCTCGTCAGGCGCCGCGCTCGGCGCCACCATCGGCATCGTGCTCCACCTCTCCAATCTGCCGTGGGTCACGGTGCTCGCCATCGTCGGCGGGCTCGGGACGCTCGTCGTCGTGTGGATGGCGGCGCGCCGGCGCGGCCGCATCGACATCTTCGTGCTCCTGCTCGCCGGCGTCACGATCTCGTATCTTGCCAGCGCCGTTGTCACGGTATTGATGATCAAGGCGAACGAGGACATGACGGCGATCATCTACTGGCTTATGGGGAGCTTCTCAGGGAGAGGTTGGCCGGACGTCCGCGTCGCCCTTGTCACGATCCCGTTCATGGTCGTGCCGCTGTTCTTCACACGGGAGATGGACATCCTGCTGCAGGGAGAGAAGCGTGCGCTCGAACTCGGCGTGGAGGTCGAGCGCACGAAACGACTGCTGCTCGTCACCGCCGGAGTACTCACGGCCCTGGCCGTCTCGGTGAGCGGCATCATCGCCTTTGTTGGCCTCGTGATACCGCACATCGTTCGTCTGCTGATCGGCCCCGGGCACCGCGGGCTCCTGCCGGTCTCGCTGCTCGCCGGCGCTTCGCTCATGGTCCTCGCCGACCTGCTCTCGCGCACGGTGATCTCGCCCAACGAGATCCCCGTCGGCGTGGTCACGACGTTCATCGGCGCGCCGCTGTTTGTCTACCTGCTGCGGCGCGGGAGGCGCGTCTGATGGCCGCCCCGGCCGCCCGCCTGGCCGCCGAGCAGGCGCCTGTCGACGGCCCGCTCGTCGCTCTCAGGGACGTGGACTTCTCCTATGACGAGCGGCCGGTGCTGCGCCGCATCTCGTTCGCGCTGGGGGCGGGCGAGTTCGTCGGCATCGTCGGCCCCAATGGGAGCGGCAAGTCGACACTCATCGACCTCATCGACGGCATCCACCAGCCGGTGTCGGGCGAGGTACTGGTGAAGGACCTGCCGACCCGTCGCTACCGCCGTCGCGACATGGCGCGGGAGGTCGCGCTGGTGCCCCAGCACTTCGACCTCGACTTCGACCTCGACGTGCGCGAGGTCGTCGAGATGGGCGCGTACTGCCGCGGGAAGGACCCGGCGGCGAGCGGCGACCCCGATCACGCCGCGCTGGCCGGGGTCGTGATCGCCGCCGGCGGCAGGGTCGCCTACGAGGATCCTCCGACTGCCGGGCAGCGCTTCGCAGCGACATACACCAATGGCGTCATCGCGCTACGGGCCGAGCCTCCCGGCCACTAGCGCGCTCGGACAAACGCGCGGTGGTGTGGCAGTTATCCCCAGCGGACGCGGTAGTTGTCACGCCACAGTTCCATCAGGTCGGCGTTGCCGGTCATGGTGATGCCCGACTCAGGCTCACGGTTCCAGAGCTGCACGTAGAGGTCCGCCGCCGCACCCGTGAGGGTGAGGTCGGCCGCGTCGCCGTCGCGCAGGTCTCGCTCCGCTCGGGCCCGATGGCGACGTACCAGTGTTCGTCGGTGTCCTCGGCGTGGACATGGACGACGTGTGGCCGCTCGATGTCGATGGCACGCGGTCGCGGTGCGAACCCACAGAGGAGCTCATCGAGCATGTCCGTCGCGAACGTTGGGTCGAAGTGGGAGGTGATGCCACGCGCCTGCTCGGCGTCGAATCGGTGAATCGCGATCTCGCTGGCCTGTCTACGCGCCCCATCGTCAGCGGCGTCGGCGCGGGGAGGAACGTGAAGGCGGCGACGTCGGCCGGCGCCGATGTCAGCACCTCGATCAGGTTGGCGAGGGTGTCGCGGTACCAGGCGACCAGCTCCGGGTCGTCCGGGTACTCACCACTGTCCCCTGCGAGGTCCGGCCAATATCGGACCAGGTCGGGCAATTCCTCGACGTCCAGCCAGTCCGATTCCGGAAACGCCACGTTGGCGGCGGCCCACAGGTGGATCATCCCGAGGTGACGAACGAGATCACCCATGTCCCATCCAGGGCAGGCCGCGATCTTCACGCTCAACGCGTCGTGCCCGGCGGCCGAGGCGAACCGTTCGCCCTCCGAGCCCACGAAGCCGATGTAGTCCGATACGTCCATGAGAAACCCCCCGTTCCGAGGACCCGACCCGACCGGCCCGGTCCGTCTGTACTGCAAACTACAGGGTCCATTGTAGTGCAATTTGCAGTAAGGTCAAGCGTGTGTCCTCACGCCTCACCACGTCCTCCTATGCGGTCCTGGGTCTGCTGGCAATCCGGCCGTGGGCCGGCTATGAACTCACCCAGCAGGCAACTCGGAGCCTGCGCTTCGCGTGGCCGAAGTCGGAGCGACTGCTGTACGCCGAGCCGAAGAAGCTCGTCGAACACGGCCTGGCGACCGCCCACAACGAGTCGGTGGGCCAACGCAATCGCACCGTGTACACCATCACCGACACGGGCCGATCCGCCCTCACCGTGTGGATGGCCACGACACCACAACCCCCCGTGCTCGAAGCCGAGGCGCTGCTGCGGCTGCTGTTCGCCGAGCACGGCAGCATCGATGACCTCACGGCTGCGCTCGATCAGATGGCCGCCGATGCCACCGAGATGTACGAACAGGTCGTCACGATCAACGCCGGCTATCTCGACGGTCGACATCCGTTCCCGGAGCGAACCCATCTCTCCGTGCTCTTCGCCACGTTCCAGATCGAGCTCTTCGAGCTGATCATCAACTGGGTCGACTTCGCCAAGCGCGAGATCGCAACGTGGCCGAGGACCGACGGCCTCGGCATGACCGAACGCACCCACGCCCTCCTCAGCGGTATCGAGCATCGACGTTCCGTCCTGGAGGAGTCACGCTCGCCGACGGACGGGCTTGCGGTGTCAGGTCGCGAATCGGGTCGATGTTGCCCCACGCGAACACCAGCTGCCCGAACCGAGAACGGGTCAGAGGTGGGTGAGGCCGAGCCAGAGGGGGACGTCGGCGATCGAGGCGAGTTCGACGACGTCCTCGTCGTGATCGTCGACGCGTTCGTGCTCCCAGGTGATGTGGTACGGCACGTGGATCGCGTGGCCGCCGAGGGCCAGCACCGGCAGCACGTCGCTGCGCAGCGAGTTGCCGATCATCAAGAACCGGTCGGCCGCCACGCCGAGGCGGTGCAGGATCTTCGCGTACGTGTCGGGGTCCTTTTCGAGGACGATCTCGATGTCGGCGAAGTGGTGCTCGATCCCCGATGTAGTGACCTTTCGGGTCTGGTGCACCAGGTCGCCCTTGGTGATCAACACCGTTCGGACGCTCGGTGACACGGCGGCGAGCACCTCGCTCACGCGTGGGAGCAGGTGCACGTCGTCGACCAGCATCGAGCGACCGAGGTCGGCCAGCTCGCCGACGACCGCGCTCGGGATCCGGCCCTCGGTGACGTTGATCGCCGCGCGGACCATCGACAGGGTGAACGCCTTGACGCCGTAGCCGGTGACCGAGATGTCGGCACGCTCGACGGCCTTGAGCGTGTCCTCCACGTCCACACCGACGCCGGCATACGGCGACACGAGTTCGACGAAGCGCTGTTCCGCGTACCTGAAGGAATCCTCGCTTCGCCACAGCGTGTCGTCGGCGTCGAACGCGACGACGTCGAATCGGTCGATGCGACGGGTCACCGGTGGATCGCGTTGAGGTAGTTGTAGACGGTGATGCGGCTGACGCCCATCGCGTCGGCGACGTCCTCGACAGCGCGGCGCAGGATGAACGCCCCGCGCTCGTCGAGCAGCCGGACGGCGCGCTGCTTGTCCTCTCGCGACAGCATCGGGAGCCGGCCTCCGAGCTCGGCTTCGACGGCGTCGATCAGGCGGTCGAGCGCGCCGTGCAGCGGCGGCATCCGAACGCCGGCGACGGTGCGCCCCTCCCAGACGAGCGCGACGTCGCTGGCCTCCATGTCGTTGGCCGCGACGAACGAGGCACCGAGCGCCTCGACGACCGGTCTGACCGACCGGAGCAGGGGATGAACGGTCGGCCGACCACCGGCTGCCGACGTCTCGCCGGCGGATCCAGGTGCCCTGGTGTCGCTCACTGGTCGCCACCGCGGGGAACTTCGAACGCCGGCGGTCCGGTGGGGATCTCGCGGGCGACGTGGACGCTGACATGGGTGGCGCCATTGGCCATCGCAGCATCGGTGAGCGCTGCGATCACGGCGCCGACGTCGGAGAGATCGACGGTGACGGATGATCCGAAGGGCCCCACCTCGACATCGAGTCCGAACCCCTCGGCTGCGGTGATCGCCGCGGTCACGTGCGGGCCGGGTCGTCCCTCGACGAACGGCTCGATGGTGAACTCGACGTATCCCACCCGAGCCAGCGTAGAGGGTCCCGGTTCAGCCGCGAGCGCCGAGCACCCGCCGGAGCTCGTCGGACATCGTGATGCAGTCACGTCCCGCCAACCCGAACGCCTCGTTGAGTTTGCCGAGCGCCTGTTTGAAGCTGCCGTTCCAGTCCTCGACGAATCGATCGCGGGCAGGCCCGGTCCAGGCCGTGCCGTCGAGCACGCCATCGACGGTCGACATCACCTGCGTGATCGTGTCGATCTGCCGGTTGAGGGTGCCACCGAGGTTGGTGAGCTGCTCGGGGTTCGCTCCGTACATGGTCATCGTCGTCTCCATTCGCGGTGTCTTGGTCCGGTGTCGTGGTGTCGGTCGGGCGACGGCCCGGTGCCGCCACTCGACACCGCAGTGGGCGGTGACAGCGACCGAGGGGAACGCGTACCATGCATCGATGACCGAACGTGCGAACGGCGCTGCACACGACATCGACCCCATGATCGGCTCGGTGACATCACACGCGCAGGATCTGCTCGGCGACACGATCGCGCTGCGGCGAACGCTGCACGAGTGGCCCGAGTTGGGCAACGACCTGCCGATCACCCGTGATCGCGTGCTCGAGTCGTTGGAGGGGTTGCCGTTGTCGATCACGACCCACGAGTCGACCAGCGGCATCGTCGCGCTGCTCGAGGGGTCCAAGCCGGGACCGACGATGCTGCTGCGCGGCGACATGGACGCTCTGCCGATGCCGGAGGACACCGGGCTCGACTTCGCCTCGCACGTCGAGGGGTGCATGCACGCCTGCGGCCACGACACCCACACGGCCATGCTGTCGAGCGCTGCCCACCTGTTGAGCGAGCGCCGCGACGACATCGCCGGCCGGGTGCTCTTCATGTTCCAACCCGGCGAGGAGGGCCACCACGGTGCCCGGTTCATGCTCGACGAGGGCCTCCTCGACGTGCCGGCGCGCTCGACGGGACCGAGTCGCCCGTCGATGCCGCCTTCGCCCTGCACATCACCTCGGCGCTGCCGAGCGGTTGGGTGAGCAGTCGGCGCGGGCCGATCATGGCGTCGGCCGACACGATGACGATCCGGGTGATCGGACGCGGTGGGCACGCGAGCGAGCCACACCGTGCGCTCGATCCGATCCCGGTGGCGTGCGAGATCGTGCAGGCGCTGCAGACGATGATCACGCGATCGATCGACGTGTTCGACCCCTCCGTGGTCACCGTCGGTCGGATCACCGCCGGCACCACCAACAACGTGATCCCCGAGGTCGCCGAGATCGAGGGCACGATTCGAGCGACGAGCGAGCGCACTCGGGCCAAGGTGCACGACGGCATCCGCCGGGTCGCCGAGGGCGTCGCCGCTGCCCACGGATGCAACTGCGACGTCGAGGTGGTCTTCGGGTACCCCGTGACCAGCAACGACGACCGCTTCGCTGATTGGGCGCTCGACCTGGCCGGTGACGTCGCCGGCGCCGACCACGTCGTCAAGCTGCCCCATCCGGTGATGGGCGCCGAGGACTTCAGCTACGTGCTGCAGAATCTGCCGGGCGCGATGATGTTCCTCGGCGGCACCCCGCACGGCGAGAACCCGGCCACAGCAGCTCCGAACCACTCGAACCGGGTGATGTTCGACGAGCCAGCGATGGCGACCGGCACCGCCCTCTACGCCGCCGCCGCCCTCCGTCACCTCGCCCCCGCCTGATTCCACCAGCGATGAGTCACCCGCGGTTCGTGTGACAGGTCACGCGGAAACTCATCACTCAGGTCGAACCACCACCAGCGATGAGTCTCCGCGGACAGGTCACGCGGAAACTCATCACTCAGGGGGGGTGGTGCCTCGTCAGCGGGTGCGGCCGTCGTCGCCGGCGGTGCGTCGCAGGCGGAGCGTGACGATCTGGAACGGTCGCAGCGTCAGGGCCACCACACCGTCGCCGACCTCCTCGCCCACCTCGGGCTCCTCCAGCAGGTTGCAGCGCCACGCCGCGGCGATCCGGTCGCTCGTCACGACCGAGACCCGAGATCGGTTCCCGCAGGCCTCGTGCACCCGCACGATCAGGTCGCCACTGCCGTCGTCGGCGAGCTTGACGGCGTCGACCTCGACGCCTGCCGGATCGCTCGACACCTCGACGACCGGACGTGACGGCGCGCGGAGTCGCCGTGTCGTTGCGCCCGACGACGCGCAGCGGATGATTGAAGCGGCTGGCGGCGTCGCGCACCTCGCCGAGGCCCGCTCCGTGCGGACGGATGGCGAGCGACACGGCGTGGTGACCACGGTCGGCGAGCGGGTCGGGATACTGCGCGGCTCGGGCGAGGCTCACGCGGACCCGGCCGCCGAAGACCCCGTGCCCGAACCGGCCGTTGTTGAGGATCGCCACGCCGAAGTCGGGCTCGGCGACGTCGACGAAACGATGCGCGCACACCTCGAACTTGGCGGCATCCCACGGACTCGACGGGTGCGTCGGCCGAGCGACCACGCCGAACTGCACGTCGCACATCGCCACGTCCGCACGCACGTCGAGCGGGAACGCCATCGACAGCAGGTGCTCGTCGTGGTGCCAGTCGAGTTCGACGTGCACGTCGAGTTGGCGGCAACCGGCGCGGAGTTCGTACGTCGTCACGGCGGTCGACGGCCCGATTGCCCGCTCGACGCGCACGCGACCCACGAGCGGGCCGGCGTCGACCACCTGGACCGACACGCCGTGGC
>CAVOGK010000028.1:0-14328 GCA_963695395.1 uncultured Thermoleophilia bacterium
TCGACCCCCGCGACCTGCGCGTGCTCGACCTCGGCTGCGGCGGCGGCCACAAAACGGCGCCCTGCTGCAAGAAGGCCGGTGCCCGTGAAGTCGTGGGCGTCGAGCGCGACGCCGGGGCCGCGCAGGAGGCCCGCAAGCGGATTCGACGTCGTCGTGGAGTGCGACCTCGCCCATCTGGATCCGCCGCGACTCGGAGACGAGCCCTTCGACGCGATCCTTGCACGAGCGATGTACTCGAGCATCTGATCGACGCCGAGGGCGTGCTCGGCAGAGCGCTGCACGCCGTCTGCGCCCCAGGGAGGCGCCGTCGTCGTCTCTCTGCCCAACATCTCCAACGTCTACGTCTTCGCGAATCTCCTGTTCAAGACGTGGCCGCGGCGTAGCTCGGGAATCTTCGACCGCACCCACGTGCGCTTCTTCGCCAAGCGCGACATGGTCCGCCTGTTGCTCGGATGGAGCCGGCCTCGACGCGTCCTGCGCGTCGAGCCCTACTTCACTCGCTACTGGGCAATCAGCAAGTTCGCGTCGCTGGTCCTGTCGCTCTACGTCTTCCGCGACTACTGGGCGAGACAGTTCCTGTTGCTCGCCGTCAAGCCCGACTGGCTACGGGAGGGACCGTGACCGGATCGACCAGCGAAGCCGGGTCAACTTGAGGGGCACCAACGAGCTGGGGAACCGGCTCGGATGTCGAAGACCGGGCGAACCCTCTACCTCCTGGAGGGAAAGCGCTTGCGCATTAGGTGACAGGCCCCAACCCGCGCTCGATCGCCTGGGCCGTTGCCCATGCAGTACAAGCGCCACGGCGGCGCCGTCGCGCTCACGTACCAGGCGCACCGCTGACCGGCGCGTACAGCAGCTCGCGGACGAGCTGGGCGGCGCCCCGATGATCGAGCTCGACGTCAGCAGCGACGTGGCCGTCAAGCGCGCCGTCGACGAGCTGGCGGAGCGGATGCCGGTGCTCGACGGCCTCGTGCACAGCATCGCCGCCGGCGCCGGCGCACGACCTCCAGGGCAACTTCGTCGAGACCACGCGGGATGGTTTCGCCCAGGCCAACGACATCAGCTCGTACTCCCTGATCGCCACCGCACGGCGAAGCGCGCCGCCTCATGACGGCGGGCGGCGCGATCGTCGCGATGAGTCGTACGCGGGCTCGTGGCGGGTGGTGCCCAACGTCAACGTCATCGGCCCGGCGAAGGCCTCGCTCGAGCGCCGTGCGCTACCTCGCCGCCGATCTGGAGCCGGGAGGCATTCCGCGTGAACGCGGTGTCCGCCGGCCCCATCGCCACCGTCGCGGCGCGCACGATCAAGGATTTCAGCGGCATGCTCGACCTACCGCGGAGTCACACGCCGTTGCGCCGCAACGTGACCACGGAAGAGGTCGCCGATGCGACCGTCTTCCTTCTCAGCGACCTCAGCCGGGCGATCACCGGCGAGGTCGTGCACGTCGACGCCGGCGCGCACGCGACGATCTGAGGTGGCGCGCAGCGGCCGGTTCCCGCTGTTCACACGGCCGGCCGCACCCCGAGTCCCGGCTCGTCGGACGCCGTCAGCAGGTCGTCGTTCACGGCGATCCCCGTGAACGGGTCCTCGGCCAGGAGCAGCGCCCCGTCGAGGTCGACGTAGCCGGCAAGCCCGGCGAGCTGCAGCGACGCCGCGGAATCCCCAGACCTCGACTCGACCAGGAGTACCAGCCGAGGAGCACCTGCAGGCCGCGCCCGGTGCACGCCGAGATGAGAGCGAAGGCAGCGGCGATGCCCCCCGCCTTCGCCAGCTTCACCACCACGCCGTCGCAGGCGCTCCCACGGTATCGAGATCGTCCAGCGTGAGCACCGCCTCGTCCGCGAACGACGGGATGCCGGTCCCGCCCCCCGAGCCAGCGCCATGCCCTCGATGTCGTCGCCGCCGGAAGCGGTTGCTCGACCAGCTCGGCGTCAAGTCCTCGAGGAACTGGCAGAGCGGAGCCCTCGCTCGCGGTCCCACCCCTCGTTCGCGTCGTACCGGAACGTCAGTTTCCGGCAGCTCGCGCTTGAGCCGGCGCGCCAGTCGAGGTCGCCCTCGAAGCCGAGCTTCACCTTGAGCGTGCCGAACGCGGAGGCGGCGCGCGCTTGCGCCAGCATGTCCTCGGCCGCGCCGACGGCGATGGTGTACGAGGTCCGGACCTCCGGCCGGGCGAGCCCGAGCATGCGCCAGACGGGCTCGCCCGCTGCTTGCGCGGCCAGGTCCGCCGCGGCGGCGCTCAGGCCGGCCGCAGGGCCGGCACGCCGTTCGCCGCAAGCCCCTCGCAGAAGGCCTCGACCCCGGCCGCCCCCCGGAGGTCGGCGATCTCCGGCGCCAGGCGTTCAGCAGTTCCCTGTCGCGCCGCCGGTCCTCACGGTAGCGTGCGTTGGGCGCCGCCTCCCCGAGACCGACGGCGTCGCCCTCACTGAGTTCGACCACGAAGTCGGCGAAGTACCGTGCGTCCAGCGCGAGATGCCGAACGGAGACGCCGTGCGCAGGTCCAAGGGCCGTGTAGAGACGTGTGCCATGCCGATCATCCCTTCCCGGAGAGCACGTTCTCGTCCTCCGCCGGCGAGAGAGCGTCGCAGCGCGTGACACATGCCTACCAGCCCCTCGCGCACACGTCAAAGGACGCGCCACACTGGAGTCTCGCTTGTTGACGAGTCTGACGATACGAATGCGCCCCGTATGAGCATTGACGGAAACACCCTTCTCCGTCTGGCCGAGCTCACCGTCGATTCCTCCTCTCAAGAGAGCACCGTCCGTGCGGTGGATCGCGCCGGCTTCGAGGTGGCGCCGGGCGAGCTCGTCGGCCTGGTCGACGAGAGCGGCACGATCGAGCTGGACGGCGGAGACCGGCCGACGCTGCCCGGGCCGGAGCTACGCTCCATCCGCAGTCACGGCGACGCCGTCAGGAGGCGCCCGTGACGCGTCGCTGGCGCGCGGCGGCTTCGGCCACCGCAGCCCTGGTACTGGGCCTCGCCGTGCTGCTCGCCCCCGGGCTCGCCGCCTGCGGGCCCGGCACCGCCGAGGACGCGAGGAGTCCCTCGTCCTCCGACATGCCGAGGCAAGGCGGGACGCTCACGCTGTCCTACCTCGCGGAGCCGTCGAGCCTCGACCCCGCAGTGGCCTGGAACGTGATCGACTGGCAGATCGAGCACGCCATCTACCAGGGCTTCCTCCAGTACGCACACGAGCCGGGCGCGGCCGGCACGGAGCTCGTGCCGTGCCTCGCCACCGAGGTCCCGAGCACGACGAACGGCGGCATCTCCGCGGACGGCAGAGTGTACAAGTTCAGGCTCCGTGAGGGTGTGAGGTTCCAGCCGCCGGTCAGCCGCGAGGTGACAGCAGCCGACTTCAAATACAGCTTCGAGCGCATGATGAAGGAGCCCCGCGCCCCCGCGACGTCCTTCTACATGGGCGTCGTCGGCGCCGGCGCCTTCATGAAGGACAAGGCGGAGGAGATCACCGGCTTCAAGGTGGTGGACGACTACACCGTCGAGATCACGCTCAAGAGCCCGGACCTCTCCTTCCTCAATGCCGTGACCATGGACTTCTGCGACGTGGTGCCCAGGGAATGGGTCGAGAAGTGGGGTGAGGAGTTCGGCCGCAATCCGCTCGGCACCGGCCCGTTCGTCTTCCAGAAGTGGACTGCCGGCCAGGAGATCGTGCTCACGCGCAATCCTGACTACTGGGATGAGGGCAAGCCGTACGTGGACACGATCGACTATCAGCTCTCGTTCGACCCGCCCACCGCGCTGGCCAAGCTCGAGCGCGGCGAAGTGGACATCCTCGGCGACGGCGTCCCGGTCGCCGACATCCCGCGCGTGCAGGCCGACCCCGAATGGAAGGCGCAGGTCTTCTCCCAGCCGCTCGTCGCCGTCAGCTACCTGTTCATGAACGTCGAGTTGAAGCCGTTCGATGACGTCAGGGTGCGCCGGGCTCTCAGCTGGGCGATCGACCGCGACAAGCTGGTGACACTCCAGGCCGGACAGGCGATGTCGCTCTGGCAGTTCTACCCGCAGGGCCTGCCGGGGCACGAGGAGGGCAAGGTCTTCTACGGGTACGACCCGGCGAAGGCAAAGCGGCTGCTCGCCGAGGCCGGCTACCCCAACGGGTTCGAGACCATGCTCTACACCGACAACGTCGACCCCAACCCCAGGTTGTGGCAGTCGGTGCAGGCCGACCTCGCCGCGGTGGGCGTCAAGGCACAGCTCAAGACCATGAGCAACAACAGCCTTTACGTGCAGCAGAGCACGCCCGGGGCGCTCACCGCCGGCAGCTTCGGCTGGTGGCAGGACTTCCCCGACCCGAGCGACTGGATCGCGCCGCTGTTCAGCAAGGCGAGCGCGGTGGAGGGCGGCGCAAACGCGAGCTTCTGGTGGAGCGCCAAGCTCGAGAGGATGTTCGCCGAGGCGCAGAAGAGGACCGACCCCGTAGCGCGCATCGCCAAGTTCTCGGAGATGCAGGACTACATCGCGAAGCAGGCGCCGTACGTGCCCTGCTACCAGCCGATCCAGACGACGATGTGCTCTCAGGCCACAGGGGGCTTCTTCCTGCACCCGGTGTACCAGTTGGTCCCCACGCAGTACTGGAAGAAGTAGCCCTGACCATGGCCCCGACTCGACCCGTAGACGCCTTCGGCCCCGTACGCTCGCGGCTCATCGCCATCGCGACGTACCTTCGCGCGCGCCCGATCCAGCTCTTCTCCGCGGGCGCCGTGGTCATCGTGGCGGCTCTGACGCCGTTCCACTTCTTCGAGTGGCAGGAACAGCTCATCGGTCTCCCCGCGGCGCTCGTCTCGCTGACCGTGGTCGCCGGCGCGGTCGCCGGCGGGCCCAGGGTGGGCATCGCGCTGGCGGTCGTCGGAGGCGTGTTGTACGACTTGCTCGCCGTCTCCGATCGCTGGCTGGTACAAGGGGTGACGTCGGCTGCAGTCGATCATCCTCTGGCTGGTCGCCGGCCTGGGCGTGGGGCTGCTCGGGGACCGCTACCGCGGCCAGGTCGCGCGAGCCCTCGACCAGGCGCATCGCTCGCGCGACGCTCTCGACAGGGTGGTGGGAGCGACGCCGCTGTTCCACGCCAGGGGCAGCGCGGCGTCGGTGGCCCGGGCGATCTGCGACGGCGCGCGGGAGACCTTCGAGTGCGACCTCGTCGCGCTCTTCGCCATCGAGAGTGATCGGCTGCGGCTCCTCGCCCGCTCGCCCTACCTTGCCAACTCGGGCGACCGTCTGATCATGGAGCCCTCGGCCGAGCTGCAGCGTGAGCTCGCAGACAACCTGCTGCCGACCTTCATCGCGGACATCCGCGAGCCGGGAGGCCCACGGATGCCGCGCGCCGTCACCGCCGAGACCGGCCAGGTGTCCGCGGTGCGCGCGCCGGTGCTGCTCGACGACGAACCCGTCGCGCTGCTGGCTTTGGGCTGGTCGCGGCGCGTCCCCGAGCCGGAACAGGGCGAGCTCGGCGTCGTGCAGCGCTTCGCCGAGCACGCCGCCGTGGCGCTGGCCCAGGCGCAGCGCGCGCAAGCTCAGGGGGAAGTGGAGGCCTTGTACCGCCGGTTCCAGGCCAGCCTCTCGCCCACGGTGACCGTGGACACGCCCGGGATCAGCGTCGCCACGCTCTACCGTCCGGGGGAGCGTCGCATGCTGCTCGGCGGGGACTTCATCGACGCGGTCACGCGACCCAACGGCGCCGTGGCCGCGGTGATCGGCGACGTCACCGGCCACGGCCCCGACGCCGCCGCCCTCGGCGCGAGCCTGCGCGCCGCGTGGCGCGCGCTCGCGCTCCGCGGCGCCTCCCTGCAGGCGAGCATGAAGACCCTGAACAGCCTGACGCTCGACGAGAGCGACCGCGCGGAGCAGGGGGAGCTCGGCCTCGGGCTGCTGGCCACGGTCTGCTCGGTCGAGATCGACGCCGCCGGCCGGCACGCCCGATTCGTCAATGCCGGCCACCCTCAGCCGCTGCTGCTCAGGCGGCGAGTCGTCCCGCTCGAGCACACCCCGGACATGATGCTGGGGGTGGAGCAGTATGGCGACTGGGCGCCGCACGAGGTGACGCTTCCTGAGGAGTGGGGTCTGCTGCTGTACAGCGACGGTATCGTCGACGCGCGCACGGCCCCAGGGTCGCGCTCACGCCTGGGCCTCGCCGGGCTACGCGCCGCCGTGTCCCACATGTGGGAGCGACGCGCCACCACGGCCGCCGACCTGGAGGCCCTCGTCGACTCCCTGCAGGGGGGGGAGGAGGCCGTACTCGACGACGACGTGACCCTGCTGCTGCTCACGGGCAAGGCGACACCCGTCGAGGCCGACTGAACGTCGGCCCGCAACGCCCGGCGTCGTCACTCCTGGCGCGAGCCTCCGTGCAGGCCCGATTCGAGCAGCTCCGGCAGCGAGCGCTGGAGCATGAACTCCAGCACGGCGTAGGCCCGCCGCATGTCGAACTCATCGTCGATGGCCTCCTGGATGGCCAGGCCGTCGACCACCGCGGTCATGAGCTCGGCCAATCCGAGGAGCGCCTGTTGCTCGGCCGGCGACGTCTGGTCCTCTGCCCTCAGCCAGTCGATCCTGATCTGACGGTACCAGTCGTAGGCCCGGGCCATGCGCCTTCTCAGCACCTTGTTGCGCAGAGCGTAGGGCAGGACGTCGAAGAAGACGCGGAACGACCGCGACGAGCTGATGGTCCGAAGGCCGTCCACGAGTCTCGGCAGCCTGGCATCGCCAGTCGCCGTGCTCATGGCGGCGGCGGCGTCCTGCTGGTCGTCGCGAAACACCGAGTCGATCATCGCCTTGACGAGGCCCGCCTTGTTACCGAAGTAGTACTTCACCATCGCGGAGTTCTCGCCGGACTCCTGGGCGATCGCCCGCAGCGTCAGGCCGGAGAAACCCTTGGCCACGAGCACCCGCTGCGCGGCCGCGAGGATCTTGAGGGCGGGAGCGGGCATGTCCTGTCGGGGATCGCCGCCGTGCGAGACGACGGCGGCGCGGCCATCCGGGGCAGCACCCGACACGGCCACGGACGATCTCACACCGGCGTCATTGCGCATAGGACTCGTGGACAACCTGGTGACCCCCTCCCGTCAACGCGACCCGCCTCACGGCGCGCCCCGCGCCGGGGACTTGAGATTAATCATTCGATTGATTAGACTCCCTCGCGCCGCATCAATCAACCCCGTGATCGCGATGAGAGGAAACGGAATGGCGACAGTCGAGAACACAGACGTGCAGATGCTCAAGTACTGCGTGGACGGCGAGTGGCGCGAGTCCACCACCGACACGTACATGGACGTCAGCGATTCGAGCACGGGCGAGGTGTTCGCAAAGGCGCCGTGCTGCACGGCCGCCGAGGTCGAAGGCGCCATCGAGAGCGCCCACCGGGCGTTCCAGACCTGGTCGACGACGCCGATCCAGAAGCGCACCCAGGTGCTCTACCGCTGGAAGGCCCTGCTCGAGGAGCACGCCGAGGAGATCACCTATCTCTGCTCGCGCGAGCTCGGCAAGAACCTCGACGAGGCGCGCGGCGAGGTCATCAAGATCATCGAGGGCTGCGAGGTCGGCGTGTCCGCGCCGATGACCATGAAGGGCGAGTCGCTCATGAACGTGTCCACCGGACACGACACCGTGAGCTACCGCGAGCCGATCGGCGTCTTCGCCGGCATCGCGCCGTTCAACTTCCCCGGCATGATCCCCTTCGGCTGGATGCTGCCGCTCTGCATCGTCACCGGCAACACCCTGGTCCTCAAGCTGGCCAGCATGGTGCCGACCACCGGCATGCGCCTGCTCGAGCTGCTCTACGAGGCCGGCCTGCCCAAGGGCGTCGTCAACGTCGTCACCTGCTCGCGCGTCGAGGCCGAGATCATGATGACGCACCCGCTGGTGCGCGGCGTCAGCTTCGTCGGCTCGACCTCGGTCGGCAAGCACGTCTACTCGCTGGCCGCCGCCCACGGCAAGCGCGTCCAGGCCCAGACCGAGGCCAAGAACCACGGCCTCGTGCTCGCCGACGCTGCGCTCGAGCGCGCCGCCGCCGGCATCATCAACTCGACCTTCGGCTGCGCCGGCATGCGCTGCATGGCGCTGCCGGTGATCGTGGTGGAGAACTCCATCGCCGACGAGTTCATCGGCTACATGATGAACTTCGCCAAGCAGCGCGTCGTCGGCTGCTCCTACGACCCCAAGACGGAACTCGGCCCTGTCGTCTCCGCCGACCACCAGGCCTTCGTCAAGAAGTGGATCGACAAGGGCGTCGAGGAAGGCGCCGAGCTCCTCCTCGACGGTCGCGACCTGGTCGTGCCGGGCTACGAGAACGGCTTCTTCGTCGGACCGACCATCTTCGACAACGTGACCGAGGACATGGAGATCGGCCGCGAGGAGATCTTCGGCCCGGTGCTGGGCATCAAGCGCGTCGCGGACTTCGAAGAGGGCATCACCATCATGAACAACAGCCGCTTCGCCAACGGCTCCTGCATCTTCACCGAGAGCGGCTACTTCTCGCGCGAGTTCGCCAAGCGCACGCACGCCGGCATGGTCGGCATCAACGTCGGCATCCCGGTGCCGGTGAGCTTCTTCCCCTTCGCCGGCCACAAGGACTCGTTCTTCGGCGAGAGTCACGTCTTCGGCCTCGACGGCATCCGCTTCTTCACCGAGAGCAAGTGCGTCACCTCGCGCTGGTTCACCGAGGTGGAGAAGAAGGAGAAGAAGGTCGGCACCTGGGAGGGTACCGTCAACAAGCAGTGGTGACGGCTCCTCCGGCGGTCGCCTCGCGGCGGCCCCGGCTCAGCTCGGTGTGACCGTCGAAAGGGCGGGGTGACCAACGTCACCCCGCCCTTTGCGTCGCGTGGGTGGCGGATTCTTCGCGTGGTCGGCGGGTGCGAGCCAGTCTGCCTGTCGCCCTCTGCTCGTTATCGAACGCCGCGGGCGGGTAGGAAGCTCCGCGAGACCGACCAAAGGAGATGACGTGGCTCACCAGTTCCCTGAGACCGCAGCCTTCGGCGCCGCGCTCCGGTTCGCCCTCGAGGCGGAGCAGGCGTGCGCGGACTTCGCGGCCGCCGCCGGCGTTCTGGCGCCGACCCGGGAGTGGCAGGACAAGCTCGAGGAGATCGTCTGCACGCACGACGACCGCGTGCAGAAGCTGATGGTCACCCAGCAAGAGGCCGGCGAGAGGCTGGCGGCACCGGTCGGATCGCTTGAGGGCGCCGCCTATTTGGGCACCCTCGACGCCGAACCGGTCACCACCTGGCCGGGTGCCGTCGAGCAGCTGATCCGGGCGGAGGGAGACGCCGCGCGCTACCACGAGGAGTTCGCGGCGCAGTGCGCCGACCCGCTCGGGGAGCGCGCCCGCGCCTTCGCCAAGAGCGCACAGCAGGACCGCTCGGCCGCGGCCGAGCTCACGGAGATGTTGGGCTAGCTTCCACGACGGGGGCGGCGCAGGAGGCGACGGCGGGCCGGGGAGGTCGCCACAGGGCTCCCGCCCCGGCCCGCCGGTGGGCGCGATTGCCGTCGCGCCCAAGCGTCCTGTCGGCGGTAGCGCTTGCGGACGCTCCCGCCTGGGCCGGACGGTGTGACCGGGGAGGCCGCCGTCCGGCGGCCGGGGCGCGTACTGAGAGGCGCCCCGGGTGTTGCAGGGAGGCGGGGCGGGCGCTCGCAGAGCGCCGCCCGCCCCGTCTCCTTACTTCGTGCCTCCTGGCCCGTTCGGGGTCTCACCTGGCCCTCCGGGCGCAGCTGGCGCGCGCACCGTAGCCTCGCCCACGAGTGGCGCGCGCCCGTCCGACGTCGCGCCCCGCCCGCGCACGGCGGCGAGCAGCGCCTCCTCGCCGGCGAAGAACTGCGCGCCGGCATCCGCGAGGCCGTCGACGACGCCGGCGAAGTCGCTGACGCGCACGCCTTCGTCGACCCAGACCGGCTTGCCGGACACGAGCGCCTCGCGCGCCGCCTCCACGTTGCGCGCGTTGCCGTGACTCACCGGCACGGCGCTGACGAGCACGAGGTCAGCCGCACGCATCAGCTCGAGGTTCTCGGCATGCGCCTCGTCGCCGACCGGGGAGAACGGCGCCTCGACGGCCATGGAGAGGCCGAGCTCGCGGCCGGTCTCCTCATCGGTGTCGAGGGCGTTGAGGACGCCGGCGGTGACTTCGTACCCGGCGTCCACGAGCTCGCGCATGAGTCCCGCACCGGTGCCGCCGCCGCAGACCACGTGCACGCGACCGCGGCGTTCGCCGCGCAGCCGCGGCGAGAACGTCAGATACGTCCGTCCGGCGTGCCGGTGCAGGTAGGCGCGCACGCCGTACACGGCATCCAGGATCTCGGGCCGCAACACCTCGTCCGGCGGCCCGAAGGCCGCCACCTCCCCGTCGCTCAGCACCAGCAGCTTGTCGAAGTAGTGCAGGGCCAGATTGAGGTCGTGCAGGATGCACAGCACCGTCAGTCCGTCCGCGTTCAGCTCCTTGAGCAGGTCGAACAGCCGCAGTTGGTGCGACACGTCAAGCGCCGAGGCCGGCTCGTCGAGCAGCAGGAGCGGCGCCTGCTGCATGAGCGCCTGCGCCAACACGACGAGCTGCTTCTCGCCGCCGGACAGCTCCGAGAAGCGACGGCTCGCGAGGTCGGCGACCCCAAGACGTGCCAGCATCTGCTCGGGGTCGCCGCTCGCCGCCGGGTCCTTCCCGCGGCAGTACGCGCCCATCTCGACGACCTCGCGCACGTCGAGGTCGAAGTCGAGGTCGAAGTGCTGGGGCACCAGCGCGACCTCCCGCGCCATGTCGCGACGGCGGTAGCGACGGGTCGGCAGGTCCTTCACCAGTACCTCGCCCGACACCGGCTGGTGGATGCCGTCGATGAGGTCGATGAGTGTCGACTTGCCGCTCCCATTGGGGCCGACGATGCCGACGAACTCGCCCGCCCCCAGCGCGAACGAGATGCGGCGCAGCACCGGCCGCTCGTCATAGGAGAAGTCCACGTCCCTGAGAGCGACGAGCGGGCCGTCGACAGGCGCCTGCTCGGCGGCCAGGCGGGCGGCCGGGGCGGCCATCAGACGCGCCTCCCGCGCCGCAGCAGGTAGACAAACAGCGGCGCGCCGATGAACGTCGTGACCACGCCGACGGGGATCTCGTTGGGCGAGATCACCGTGCGCGAGAGCAGGTCGGCGAGGACCATGAGCGAAGCGCCGGCGAGCAGCGAGACCGGCAGGAGCCCGCGGTGCCCGGGGCCGATCAGCAGACGCACGATGTGCGGTATCACGAGGCCAACAAAGGCGATGATGCCGCTCACCGAGACGGCCAGGGCCGTGAGTACTCCGGCGGTGACGAGCAGCAGTCGTTTCGTGCGCTCGACCTCCACGCCGAGTTCGAGCGCACGCTTCTCTCCCTGCAGCAGGATGTCCATCTCCCGTGTGAAGAACAGCGGCACGACCATGAACGGGATCGTGACAAGGGCGACGCGGACGTCCGGCCAACCTCTCCCTGAGAAGCTCCCCATAAGCCAGTAGATGATCGCCGTCATGTCCTCGTTCGCCTTGATCATCAATACCGTGACAACGGCGCTGGCAAGATACGAGATCGTGACGCCGGCGAGCAGGAGCACGAAGATGTCGATGCGGCCGCGCCGGCGCGCCGCCATCCACACGACGACGAGCGTCCCGAGCCCGCCGACGATGGCGAGCACCGTGACCCACGGCAGATTGGAGAGGTGGAGCACGATGCCGATGGTGGCGCCGAGCGCGGCGCCTGACGAGACGCCGGTGACGTACGGGTCGGTGAGCGGGTTGAGAAAGAGGTCCTGCAGGATCACCCCCGCCACCGCGAGCGCCGCCCCGACGAGCGCGGCGACGAGCACACGCGGCATGCGGATCTGCCAGAAGATGGCGTTCTCGAGATCGCCCTGGACCGGCCCCGCCGTCACCAGATGCCAGAGTTGGCTCAGTGACAGTGAGACCGGCCCGAGGGCGAGGCCCAGCGCGAGGCACGCGGCGAGGATGCCGCCGGCCAGAAGGATCCCCGGCCATGTGCCTGTGCGGGCCAGCTTGGTCATTCGGCGGTCGCCGCCTCCGGATGGATCATGGTGACGAGCTGCCGTAGCCCTTCGGCGAGGCGCGGACCCGGGCGGGCGATCAGGTTGTCGTCGATCACGTACACCGTCCCGTTCTTGACGGCCGTGAGCCCGGCGAAGCCGGCGCGCTTGGTGATGTCGCCCGGCTCGCTCATGGAGCCGGAGTCGGCGATGTAGACCTGCGGGTCATCCTTGACCAGCACCTCGGTGCTGAACGTCGGGAAGCCGTCGCCGGCCTGGGCGCCGATGTTCTCGCCGCCGGCGATGGTGATCATGTCGTCGATGAACGTGCTGCTGCCGGCGGTCATGAGCGGCTTGCTGTAGATCTCGAGAAAGGTCGTGGCGGGCGTCAGCCCGGAAACCTTCGCCTGCACCTCTTCCATGGCGGCGGTCATCTCTGCAGCGACTGTGGCCGCGCCGTCCTCGACACCGGCGAGCTTGCCGACGTTCTCGACGGTGGCGACGACGTCGTCGTAGGACTTGGGGTCGACGACGTAGACCTTCATGCCGAGGTCCTCGAGCTTGCTGCGCAGCTTGGCCTGGATGCCACCGGCGGCCAGAACGAGGTCCGGCGAGTACGAAGCGGTCTTCTCGATGTTGGGACTGTTGAAGTCGCCGATCTTGGGCAGGCTCTTGGCTTCCTCGGGGTAGTCGTCGTAGCTCGTGCCGGCGACCATCTTGTCGCCGGCGCCGATGGCGTAGACGATCTCGGTGTTGGCCGGCGCCAGGCTCACGATGCGGGTGGCCGGCTGGTCCAGCGTGACCTCGGCGCCGGAGTCGTCGGTGACGGTGATGGGGCCGGCTGCGGCCGGCGAGGGCGAGCTCGAGGTGGTGGCGGTGTCGTCGCCCGAGCCGCAGGCTCCCAAGGCGACGACGCCCAGCGCGAGGACTGCGGCCAGGAGGAGCGCCGCGGTGAGGCGGCCGAAGCGGATGCTGGTCATGATGGTGGTGACTCCCTTCGAGACGTGACTAGACGGTGGTGGACGGAGGCGCCGGCAGGGACGCGGGCTCCGCCGCGTCGCCGGGGTGGACGTAGCGCAGAACGTAGTGGCCGTCGTGCTCGTCGATGCCGTCCCAGACGAGCGGGACCGGCCGTGCGAAGAGTGGGGCCGACGTGACCATGGTGTGGTACTCGCCCTCCTCGCCGCAGGCGTCGACGCCGGCGGCCTCGAGGCGGGCGATGACGGCGTCGTCGAGTTCGACGCCGAGGAACTCGGCGCCCAGCTTGGATGAATCCACGGCGACGATGGTGGCGCGGGAGCCGCCGGCGAGGAACTCGTCGAGCAGCCGGCGGCGCGGCTCCTGCCAGAGCGGCAGGTGGCAGGTGAGCCCCGCGATGTCGCAGACGCCCTCCACCCAGTCGCGGTGCCCCTGCAGGTCGATATCGCCGAACACGCCGGCCTCGACGC
Organism: uncultured Thermoleophilia bacterium; assembly: GCA_963695395.1. GTDB lineage: Bacteria > Actinomycetota > Thermoleophilia > UBA2241 > UBA2241 > CAIXSE01. The sequence continues at coordinate 13,440 of CAVOGK010000028.1, forward strand.
CCTTCGCCGCCAGCTCGTGCAGGACGGAGACGTAGGTGGCTTCGTAGCCGTCCCACGTGGTCGCCCGGGTGACGAGCGTGATGCCGAGCGACGCGGCCTGCTCCTCGAGGAGCGCGAGCGGCAGGCCGTGGCCGCGGCTCACGCGGCCGTCCTCGTGCAACATGCAGACGAGGGCCGCCGGACGGCCGCGGCGGAGCGTGGCGCGCTGCAGGGCGAGATAGGCGTCCTTGCCGCCGCTCCAGGAGCAGAAGAAGCGGCGGCCGGCGAGAGCCCCGCCCCCTTCACCAGGTCGGGCGGCGAGCGACGCGCCGTCGAGCCGGCCGTTGGCGGACGGTACGTCGGCTCGCGACGCGTCACTCGCCATGGTCGCCCTCCCTGGCTGCCCTGCACGCAGGGCAGATCCCATACACCTCGAGGTGGTGGCCGTAGATGGTGAACCCGGTGGCCTCGGCAAGCTGCGCCTCGAGCGCGCTGACGTCGCCGTCACCGTCGAAGCGGATGACGCGGCGGCAGGCGCCGCAGATCAGCGGATGGCTGTGGCCGATGGGCGGTGCGATGAAGCAGATGTCCCCGCGGCCGTCCTGAACGCGTGCGAGGAGACCGAGATCGCTGAGCAAGGTGACGGTGCGGTACACGGTGGCCTGGCCGACGCCGTCGCTGCGCAGGGCGTCGGCCGCTTCACCGACGGTGGCGGCACGGTCCGCGCCGGCGAAGAAGTCCCAGATGAGCCGGCGCTGGCGCGTGAACGGGATGCCCTTCTGATGAAAGACGGCCTCGATGTCGTGCGTCGGCTGCGGATCGGTCAAGGAGGTGCTCCCCACGCTCCAGTTGAGAACTGTTCTCAACAGTGTTGAGAAAACCTATCAACCGCAGGCACCGCCGTCAACCC
>CAVOGK010000029.1:0-73280 GCA_963695395.1 uncultured Thermoleophilia bacterium
CGGGTCGTACCCGTAGAAGACCTTGCCCTCCTCGTGCCCCGGCAGGCCCTGCGGGTAGAACTGCCAGAGCGACATCGCCTGTCCGGCCTGGAGTGTCACCAGCTTGTCGCGGTCGATCGCCCAGCTGAGAGCCCGGCGCACCCTGACGTCATCGAACGGCTTCAACTCGACGTTCATGAACAGGTAGCTGACGGCGACGAGCGGCTGGGAGAAGACCTGCGCCTTCCATTCGGGGTCGGCCTGCACGCGCGGGATGTCGGCGACCGGGACGCCGTCGCCGAGGATGTCCACTTCGCCGCGCTCGAGCTTGGCCAGCGCGGTGGGCGGGTCGAACGAGAGCTGATAGTCGATCGTGTCGACATACGGCTTGCCCTCATCCCAGTAGTCAGGATTGCGCGTGAGCACGATCTCCTGGCCCGCAGTCCACTTCTGGAAGACGAACGGGCCGGTGCCGAGCGGATTGCGGCCGAACTCCTCACCCCACTTCTCGACCCATTCCCTGGGCACCACGTCGCAGAAGTCCATGGTCACGGCATTGAGGAAGGAGAGGTCCGGGCTCTTGAGCGTGATCTCGACGGTGTAGTCGTCCACCACCTTGAAGCCGGTGATCTCCTCCGCCTTGTCCTTCATGAAGGCGCCGGCGCCGACGACGCCCATGTAGAAGGACGTCGCGGGGGCGCGGGGCTCCTTCATCATGCGCTCGAAGCTGTATTTGAAGTCGGCTGCTGTCACCTCGCGGCTGACCGGCGGCTGGAACCTCACACCCTCACGGAGCCTGAACTTGTACACTCTGCCGTCCGCGGAGATGCCGCCGTTCGTCGTGCTCGGGACCTCGGTGGCGAGGCACGGCACGAGCTCTGTGCCGGCCACGCCCGGCTCGTGTGCGTACTGGAGGAAGCTCTGGTAGATGGCGTGCTCGATCTGCCAGTCGATCACGTTCCAGGCCACTGCGGGGGTCGAGGCTCGACGGCTCCGCGAGGTAGGACAGCGTGAGCGTCCCGCCTTGCCTCGGCATGTCGGAGGACGAGGGACTCCTCGCGTCCTCGGTGGTGCCGGGCCCGCAGGCGGCGAGCCCGGCGAGCAGCACGGCGAGGCCCAGTACCAGGGCTGCGGTGGCCGAGCGGGGGCGCGCGCCAGCGACGCGTCACGGGCGCCTCCTGACGGCGTCGCCGTGACTGCGGATGGAGCGTAGCTCCGGCTCGGGCAGCGTCGGCCGGTCTCCGCCGTCCAGCTCGATCGTGCCGCTCTCGTCGACCAGGCCGACGAGCTCGCCCGGCGCCACCTCGAAGCCGGCGCGGTCCACCGCACGGACGGTGCTCTCTTGAGAGGAGGAATCGACGGTGAGCTCGGCCAGACGGAGGAGGGTGTTTCCGTCAATGCTCATACGGGGCGCATTGTATCGTCAGACTCGTCAACAAGCGAGACTCCAGTGTGGCGCGTCCTTTGACGTGTGCGCGAGGGGCTGGTAGGCATGTGTCACGCGCTGCGACGCTCTCTCGCCGGCGGAGGACGAGAACGTGCTCTCCGGGAAAGGATGATCGGCATGGCACACGTCTCTACACGGCCCTTGGACCTGCGCACGGCGTCTCCGTTCGGCATCTCGCGCTGGACGTACGGAGACTTCGCCCACTTCGTGGTCGAACTGAGTGAGGGCGACGCCGTCGGTCTCGGGGAGGCGGCGCCCAACGCACGCTACGGCGAGGACCGGCGACGCGACAGGGAACTGCTGGACGCCCTGGCGCCGGAGATCGCCGACCTCGAGGGACCGGCCGGCGTCGAGGCGTACTGCGAGTCGCTGGCCGGCGCCGGCGTGCCGGCCCTGCGGGCCGGGCTGAGCGCCGCCGCCTGGGACCTCGCCGGCAAGCAGGCGGGCGAGCCCGTGTGGCGCATGCGGGCCTCGCCCGTCCGTCGGTGCGGACGTCGTACACCATCGCCATCGGCGCGCCTGAGGAGATGCTGGCGCAGGCGCGCGCCGCCTCCGCGTTCGGCACGCTCAAGGTGAAGCTCGGCTTCGACGGCGACCTCGAGGTGGCGCGCCGGCTCAAGCTCGCGCTGCCGGAGACGACCTTCCGCTACGACGCCAACGAGGGGTGGGATCGCGAGCGCGCGGCCGCCGCTCTCGCGGTCCTCGAGGACCTCGATGCCGAGCTGTCGAGCAGCCGCTGCCCGCCGCGGACACCGAGGGCACGGCGTGGCTCAAGGAGCGCACGCGCCTGCCGCTGCTCGCCGACGAGGCGGCGCTGACCCTGGACGACCTCGACACAGTGGGCGACGCCTACGACGGCGTGGTCAAGCTGGCGAAGGCGGGGGGCATCGCCGCCGCCTTCGCCCTCATCGCCGCGTGTACGGGGCTCGGGCTTCGCGTGCTCCTCGGCTGCATGGTCGAGTCGAGTCTGGGCATCGCCGCCGGCCTGCAGCTGGCCGGCCTCGCCGACTACGTGGACCTCGACGGAGCGCTGCTCCCGGGTGCGACCCCTTCGCCGGGATCGGGGTGAAGGGCGAGCTGCTCACGGCGTCGGAGGCTCCGGGGTGGGCGCGGCCCGCCGTGCCTGACCGGGCGTCGGGCACGTCGTCCACTGCGGGCCATCCCGTCAGATCGTCGCGTGCGCCCCGGCGTCCACGTGGACGACCTCGCCGGTGATGGCGCGGCTGAGGTCGCTGAGCAGGAACACCGTGGCGTCCGCGACCTCGTCGCTGGTGACGTTGCGGCGCAGCGGCGTGTGGCTCTCGAGGAGCTCGAGCATGCCGCTGAAGTCCTTGATCGTGCGCGCCGCCACGGTGGCGATGGGGCCGGCGGACACCGCGTTCACGCGGATCCCCTCCGGCCCCAGGTCCGCGGCGAGATAGCGCACGGCGCTCTCCAGCGACGCCTTGGCGGGTCCCATGACGTTGTAGTTGGGCACGACCCGCCAGGAGCCGGCGTACGTCATGGTGACGATCGCGCCGCCCCTCGTCATCAGGCGACGCGCCTCGCGCGCGGTCGCGATCAGGGAGTACGAGCTGATGTCGTTGGCTTGGGCGAAGCCGTCGCGGCTGGTCTGGACGAAGCTGCCCTGCAGGTCCTCCGCCGGCGCCCAGGCGATGCTGTGCACGATGCCGTCGAGCACCGGCATCCGCTCCGGCAGCTCGTCCACGGCGCGCCTCACGGCCGCGTCGCTGCCGACGTCGAGCTCGATCATCGGCGCGCCGCCGAGCTCGTCCGCGAGCTGCCCGACGCGCCGCTTGAGCCGCGCCGCCTGGTACGTGAGCGCTACGGCGCCGCCGTGGCGCTTGACTGCATTGGCCACGGCCCAGGCGATCGAGCGCGGGTTGGCGGCGCCCGTGACCAGGAGCGCTTCCCTGCAGGAGTAGAGGCGCGGTCTTCGACATCCGAGCCGGTTCCCCAGCTCGTTGGTGCCCCCTCGGTTGACCCGGCTTCGCTGGTCGATCCAGTCATCAGCCCTCCTGGGGTCGGCCGGCTTCACGGCCAGCAGCAGGAACTGCCTCGCCCAGTAGTCGCGGAAGACGTACAGCGACAGGACCAGGGACGCAGCCCTGATGGCGCGGTAGCGGGTGAAGTAGGGCTCCACGCGGAGCACCTCGAGGCCGGCGCCCGCAGTAGCCGGACCATGTCGCGCCTGGCGAACCAGCGCACGTGGGTGCGGTCGAAGATGCCGGAGCGGCGCCGCGGCCACGTCTTGAGCAGGAGCTGCGCGAAGACGTAGACGTTGGAGATGTTGGGCAGCGAGACCACCACGGCGCCGCCGGGGCGCAGCAGCGTGACCGCTCGGGTGAGCACGTCCTCGGCGTCGGCGAGGTGCTCGAGCACGTCGCTGGCGAGGATGGCGTCGAACGGCTGGCCGCCCAGCTCGGCTGGATCCAGCGCGCCGAGGTCGCACTCGACGACCCGGTCGAGGCGCTTGCGCGCCTCGTGCGCCGCCCCGGGGTCGCGCTCGACCCCCACGACCTCACGCGCGCCGGCCTTCTTGAGCATCGCGCCGTTGTGACCGCCGCCGCAGCCGAGGTCGAGCACGCGCAGCCCGCGAGGGTCGATCAGCTGCAGGAAGGCGGGTTTGGCGTCACGGAAGTAGCGGGAGGGCACGTCCATCGCCGCATCATACCGCGACTCCGCGGGGAGATCAGGGAAGAGGGAGGCTGACCAGGTCCGGATCGGTGCCGGCGGCGAACTCGCGCACCATGGTGGGCTCGCCGTGGTACGTGTATCACACGTCGAGGGTCCGGCCGAGGAGAGTGTCCCCTCTGGTCGTGGAAGGGAACGACTCCGGGGACGGGAGCCCTCCTCACCGCCCGTCATCGGGTCGAGCATGAGCAGGTGCAACCTTCCCTCGTCGGCCGGCTGATCGTCGACCTCGAGTTCGACCACCTCGGGCGCGTCGCCCTTGAAGATCCTGAGCACGGCGAAGCGCTGCAGCGCTCCGGTCGCGCGCGCGGCCTGGCCAGGACGACGACGGCGAAGCGGTCGAGCTGGTCGGCGAACTGCTCCGTGGGGCTGGTGGGGCCGCGGGGCCGCTCCGCCGAGCGGCTCGGCGGGTCCGATGAACGACTCGTCCGTCGTGGCGGTCCTCGTCGGCGGCCCGGTGGAGAGGGACTCGCCGCGATCCAGGGCGACCATGCCGGCGACGAGGGCGAGGACGGCGAGCGCCGCGACCGGCGCGACGACGCGCCACCAGCGGCGCTGACGGCGCGGCGCGGCGGCGCTCGCCGGGACCTCGAGGTACTTCTTGAGGCCGCCCCAGCGCTCGCCGGAGAGGTCGGCGTACGACGCGTCCGGCTCCGGCACGGCGGCGCGGACCTGCGCGCCGATCGCGCGACGTCGGCGCGCATCGCCGCGAGCCGCGCGCCGAGCTCGACGTCGCGCCGCGGCGGCCCCAGCAACTCGGGGTCGTCGTCGAGCCCGAGGGCGCAGGCCAGCAGGCGGTCGTCGTCGAAGCCGCCCGCCCGCATCCGGCACTCTGTGCGCTCGTCAGTCATCGTCGGCTCTATCCATTGCGTTCGTAGCCTCCGTCGTCCAGAGCGGCGCGCAGCTTCTTGGCCGCGCCGTGCAGGCGCGACTTGACGGTGCCCACGGGGATCTCCTGGGCACGGCGATCTCCTCCAATGGCAGATCGGCGAAGAACCGCAGCGCGACGCATTCGCGCAGCTCGTCGGGCAGCGTCGCCAGCGCGGCTCGCAGCGCGGGATCGCCCGGCTCTGACGGCGGGTCCACCGTCGCCTCGGGCGCGATCTGCTGCAGCTTGTCCATCAGCCCGTACCGGGTCTTGCGCCGGCGGCCGTGGTCGCGGCCGGTGTTGAGGATGACACGGTAGAACCACGCCAGGAACGCCTCCTCGCGGGGAATCGCCTTGGCCCGGTAGACCTTGATGAACACTTCTTGCACGGCGTCGTCGACCTCCTCGCAGAACCCCTGGAGGTAGAGGATGCGCCGCACCTGCGGCGCGTAGCGCCGAAAGAGCTCGGCGCGCGCCTCGGGCTGCCCCCTGCGCAGGCGGTCGACCAGACCGTGCGGCAGTTCCTCTATTGCCTTCCTCCCAGGTGAGAGACGCCGGTGCAGCCGGGCGGGTTCGCCGGGCCGGTCGAGAGAAGTATAGCGCGAGCCGCCTGCGCGCCCGGGCGGGTCAGGCGTGGGCCGCCGCCGTCAGGCGAACCCGAGCCGGCGGACCTCCTCGCTGAGCTCGTAGCCGCTCTGCTCGTGCACGCGGCGGACGACCTCGGCGGCCAAGGCCGTGATGTCGTCCGCCGTCGCTCCGGGCTCGGCGACGAGGAAATTGGCGTGCTCTCGGCTCACGTGCGCGCGGCCGACGCGCAGGCCCTTGAGGCCGGCATCCTCGATCAGCTGGGCGGCCGGCAGCTCCCGCGACGGGTTCTTGAAGTAGCTGCCGCAGCTGGCGTACTCGAGCGGGTGCTTGCCCTTGCGCAGCGCCGCGTCCTCGGCGATACGCTGCAGCAGTTCGTCGCGCCGTGGTGGCGCAGGAGGAAGGAAGCCGAGAGGACGATGATGTCCCGCCGCGACTTGAGCAGAGACGTGCGATAGCCGAAGTCCAGCCGGTCCGGCTCGACGACGTGCTCCTTGCCCTCCTCGAGGAGGTGGACGTCGAGGAGGGCGTCGCTCACCGACTCGCCGTAGGCGCCGGCGTTGCCGACGATGGCGCCGCCGACCGAGCCGGGGATGTTGGCGGCGAAGGTCAGGCCGGTGAGACCCTGCCCGGCCAGGTCGGCCACCAGGCCAGGCAATTCGACGCCGGCCTCGGTGCGGAGCACGTGACCGTGCAGCGTGGTGCCCTCGTTGCGGGCGAGCACCGTGAGGCCGGTCACGCCGGCATCGCCGACGAGCACGTTGGTCCCGCGGCCGAGCACGGTCACCGGCAGTTCGAGCTCGCGCGCCGTGAGCACGGCGTGCACCAGCACGGCGGTGGTCCCGGCGCGCACGAGGAACTGCGCGGGACCGCCCACGCCGTACGCGGTCAGCGGCGCCAGGGGCACGGCCACTTCGAGGCCGGGCACCTCGCGCCGGAGCACGTCGCTCATGCTGGGGTCGGCGGGCGTCGTCATGGGGTAATCGTAGCAGGCGCCAGGGAAAGGATTGACAGTGCGCCGCGCCGGTCATAAGGTCCGAAAACCTAGTGATAAGTAGGAATTAGACGCGGCATCCGCGGGAGCATCGTGATCGACCTCTCCACCAAGTGCGACTACGCGATCAAGGCGCTGGTCCGGCTGGCGCTGGCCGACAGCGACGCGCCGGTGACGGGCCGCGACATCGTCGCCTTCGCCGGCGTCCCGCCCAAGTTCCTCGAGCAGGTGATGCACGACCTGCGCCAGGCCGGTCTGGTCGAGAGCCGCCGGGGCAAGGGCGGCGGCTACGTCATCACGCGACCCGGCGAGCATCAGCTTCGCGGACGTGATCGACGTGATCGACGGCCGGCGCACCGACCCCGCCGACGGGCGCTCCGCGTCGCCCGTCTCCAACGGGGGCGAGGCGAATGCGCGGCGGCGACCGGGCCGAGGCTCTGGTCGCCCCCGTCTGGCGCGAGGTGCGAGCGTGCACGCGCGCCATCCTCGGCTCGGCAACCATCGCCGACGCCGCCGCGAGGGCCGCCGAGGCCCCCATGTACTACATCTGACAGGAGAGGACATGAGCGAGGCAGACACGCAAGCGACGCAGGGCTTTGAGACCCTCGCCCTTCATGGCGGCCAGGAGCCCGACCCCACGACGAACGCGCGCGCCGTGCCCATCTACCAGACGACCGCCTACACGTTCGACAGCGCCGACCATGCCGCAGACCTCTTCGGCTTGCGGGAGTTCGGCAACATCTACACGCGCATCATGAACCCGACGAGCGACGTCTTCGAGAAGCGCGTCGCGGCGCTCGAGGGCGGCGTGGGGGCGCTCGCCTTCAGCTCGGGCTCCGCCGCCGTGACGTTCAGCATCCTGAACATCGCCGGCGCCGGCGACCACATCGTGAGCGCCAACAGCCTCTACGGAGGCACCTACAACCTCTTCGTGCACACCCTGCCGCGCTTCGGCCTCGACATCGACCTGGTCGACCCCGTCGACCCGGAGAACTTCCGCCGCGCGATCAAGCCGAGCACCAAGCTGCTGTACGCCGAGACCGTCGGCAACCCCAAGCTCGACACGCTGGACATCGAGGCGGTCGCGGCGATCGCCCACGAGGCGGGCGTCCCGCTGATCGTGGACAACACCATGGCGACCCCGTACCTGATCCGCCCGATAGATCACGGCGCCGACATCGTCGTCCACTCGGCGACCAAGTTCATGGGCGGCCACGGCACGTCCATCGGCGGCGTGGTCGTCGACGCGGGGAACTTCGACTGGTCGCAGAACGACAGGTTCCCCGGTCTCGTGGAGCCCGACGCGAGCTACCATGGGCTCAAGTTCCACGAGGCGCTCGGGCCGATCACCTACATCGTCAAGCTGCGCGTGAGCCTGCTGCGCGACGTGGGCGCCGCGCTCTCACCGTTCAACGCCTTTCTCTTCCTGCAGGGCCTGGAGACGCTGCACCTGCGCATGGATCGGCACAGCACCAACGCCCTCGGCGTGGCGACGTACCTCCAGGAGCACCCCAAGGTGGCCTGGGTCAGCTACCCGGGTCTGGAGAGCCACCGAACGCACGGGGTGGCGTGCAAGTACCACTACCGGGGTCTGTTCGGGGCGATGATCGGCTTCGGCATCGTCGGCGGCCGCGAGGCCGGTCGGCGCTTCGTCGAGAGCACCCGGCTCCTCTCGCACGTGGCCAACATCGGCGACGCGAAGTCGCTCGTGATCCATCCCGCGACGACGACGCACTCGCAGTTGACGGCCGACGAGCAGCTCGAGACCGGCGTCACCGAGGACTTCGTGCGGCTCAGCATCGGCATCGAGACGCTCGAGGACATCGTCGCCGACATCGAACAAGCTCTGGCGAAGGCCTGAGCTAGAATCGTCCGGCCATGACTGAGAAGAAGCCTGCAGAGCGCAAGGAGATCGGCGACGTCGCCATGGGCCTCGGCGAGGACGCCGGGTCCGCGGGCATCGTGCGCACCAGGCGCGTCACGTTCGACCAGCGCGGGCAGGAGCTCGCGCTCGAGGGTGGCGGCACCCTGGCTCCCTTCACGCTCGCCTACGAGACCTACGGCACCTTGAACGAGCGCAAGGACAACGCCGTCCTCGTCACGCATGCCCTCTCCGGCGACGCCCACGTAGCGGGTCGTCACAGCGCCAACGAGAGGCGCCCGGGCTGGTGGGACATGATGATCGGCCCGGGCAAGGGGCTCGATACCGACAAGTACTTCGTCATCTGCAGCAACGTCATCGGCGGCTGCAGCGGGAGCACCGGGCCGGCCTCGGAAGACCCGGCGACCGGCCGGCCCTACGGCACCGACTTCCCCATCATCACCATCGCCGACATGGTGAACGCCCAGATGCTGCTGCTCGACCACCTCGGTGTCGGCAAGCTGCTCGCCGCTGTGGGCGGCTCGATGGGCGGCATGCAGGTCCTTGAGCTCGCCATCTCGCACCCCGACCGCGCGCACCTCTGTGTGCCGTTGGCAACGGCGGCGCGCCAGCCCACCCAGGCGATCGCCTTCAACGAGGTCGGCCGCCAGGCGATCATGGCCGATCCCAACTGGCGTGGCGGTCACTACTACGGGCACAAGTCGCCGTCCAAGGGTCTCAGCGTCGCACGCATGGTCGGCCACATCACCTACCTCAGCGACGAGGCGATGCAGGAGAAGTTCGGCCGCCGTCTGCGCGACATCCACGACTACTCGTTCACGTTCTCCGCCGACTTCGAGGTGGAGAGCTACCTGCGCCACCAGGGGCTCAGCTTCACCAACCGCTTCGACGCCAACACGTACCTGTACATCACGCGCGCGCTGGACTACTTCGACCTCACGCGCCGGCACGGGACGCTCGTCAAGGCGTTCGCCGACGTCAAGGCGCGCTTCCTCGTGATGGGCTTCAGCAGCGACTGGCTCCATCCGCCGTACCAGCTGAAGGAGATCGTCTCCGCCCTCCGTGCGACGCACAAGCACGTGAGTTACTACGAGGTCGAGAGCCACTACGGCCATGACGCCTTCCTGCTGGAGCGCGAGAAGATGGAGGGCATCATCGGCGCCTTTCTCTCGAGCGGCGCCCGGACGTACACGCCGCGCGGGCGTGATGAAGCACGAGGCGCGCCATGAGCCGGCGCCGGTCGACGGTAGGATAGGCATCGTGCGGCGCATCGACTACAAGCTCATCGAGGACCTGGTGCCCGACGGCTCCACCGTCCTCGACCTCGCCTGCGGCGACGGCGAGCTCCTCGGTGAGCTCATTGCCGAGAAGCATGTCCGCGGCAGCGGGGTCGAGATCGACCAGACCGCCGTTGAGAAGTGCATCGGCCGCGGCCTCTCCGTGTTCCACGGCGACCTCGACGCCGGCCTCGCCGACTTCTCCGACCAGTCGCACGACGTGGTGATCCTCAGCATGAGTCTCCAGCAGCTGCGGCGACCACGGATGATCATCCGCGAGATGGTCCGGGTCGGCCGGCTCGCCATCGTCAGCTTCCCCAACTTCGCCCACTGGGTCCCGCGCACGCAGCTCCTGCTCCGCGGGCGCATGCCCGTCTCCCGAGACCTTCCGTACCAGTGGTGGGACACGCCCAACATCCACCTCTGCACCATCCGGGACTTTCGCGCCCTCTGCCGCGCGGAGGGCCTGCACATCGAGAACGAGCTGTACCTGCGCTCGGTGGAGAAGCCGGCGCCGGAGCGCGCGGTGGGCCCGAACCTGCTGGCGCGGGTCGCCATCTTCGCGGTCACGCGCTGCTAGGGAGCGGTGCGTCCGGGATGCCCCGCTCGCTGTATCTCCTCCGGCTGCTCCGCAGCTCTACGGCGTCCGGTTTTCGAGTCCAACCGTTCGCGGGTACACTACCGGTACGTTCTGCGTCTCAGAGACCGGCGCGAGCGGCACAAGGAGCGCATCAGGTCCTCACCGAGCATCGGCGGCGACGCGCTTCAAGATCAAAGGAGAAAGAAAGTGCCTCAGGGTAAAGTCAAGTGGTTCTCGACGGAGAAGGCGTTCGGCTTCATCGAGCAGGACAACGACAATGACATCTTCGTGCACGTCACCGGCTTGGCCGACGGCGTGACCGCGATCGACAAGGACATGCTCGTTGAGTACGAGGTCGAGCAGGGCCGCAAGGGTCCGCAGGCGACCAACGTGAAGCCCTCGAGCGCCGCTGCGGCGCCGGTGGCCGAGGTCGTCGAGGCCACTGAGACCGTCGAGGCCACCGAGACCGTCGAGACCTTCGAGGACGAGGCGGGCGACGTCGTGGAGATCGACGACGAGGTCGTCGTGACCACCGACGAGGTCGTCGTCGCGGTCGAGGACGAGGACGGCGACGTCACGTTGGTCGACGCGGTCGAGGTGACCACTGACGAGGTCATCACCGAGGTCATCACCGAGGTCGACGAAGAGGCCTGAGCAGGATCTGAGCTCTTGACGGGCCGGCCGCCGGACGATGCATCTGGATCCGGCGGCCGGCCCGTGGTGTTCTTCGCCCGGCGGGTACGGTGTGGGACGGACGACCTTCACGGGAGGCAGCGATGCTCGAGAACATCCACTGGCTCGGTCACGATTCGTTTCGGCTCGACGGCAGCGTGACTGTGTACATCGACCCCTGGAAGCTGCCGGCGGGCCAGCCGGCGGCCGGCGTCATCCTCGTCACGCACGATCACTTCGATCATCTCAGTCTGCCGGATATCGAGATGATCTCCGGGCCGGACGCGGTGCTGGTCGGCCCTGCGTGCGCGACCGCGCAGGTCGGCGATGTCGCGACGATCACGTTGGCGCCGGGCGAGAGCGCGGCTATCGGCGGGGTGCAGGTCACGGCGGTCCCCGCGTACAACGTGGACAAGTTTCGGGCGCCCGGCGAGCCGTATCACCCCCGCGAGGCGGGAGGGGTCGGCTTCGTCGTCACGCTGGACGGCGTGCGCTACTACCACGCCGGCGACACCGATGCCGTGCCCGAGATGGCCGACGTCCACTGTGAGATCGCGCTGTTGCCGGTCGGTGGCACGTTCACGATGACGGCGGAAGAGGCGGCCGGGGCGTGTGAGCTGATCGACGCGGCTGTCGCCGTGCCCATGCACTACGGTGAGGTCGTCGGGGACGTCCGCGATGCCGAGCGGTTCCGCGACCGCTGCCGCATCCCCGTGACCATCCTCCCGCTCGAGCGAGCGTGAACGGGGCGCTCGGCGCGGGCCACCTGCGCGCCAGCGAGATCACGCCGGCGCAGGGCTCACTCCTCCACCCATGCGAGGACCACGGCCTCCTCCGGGCGGGCGTCCTCGGCGCGCGTCACGGCCGCACACAACGTCTCATGCGGCTCCGGTTCGAGCACCTCGGTGAGCCCTTCGTCGTTCATCAAGAAGACCTCGGGGCAGACCTGCTCACGGGCGCCCACCCCGGTGCAGCGAGCGAAGTCGATGCTCACGCGCAGCTCGCGTTGCATGGCGCCGAGCGTGCATCTCCGGCCGGCCCGCGGCCGCTTCGGGTCGGGCCGGCCGTTTCGCGGCCCAGCCTGTGGGGCAAGCACGATGGCGGAGGGATTCGCGGCGCCGGCTCGGGCGCCAAGCTCCACGACCGGACGGGAGGGGTCCATGCTCAAAGAAGGCGACAAGTCGCCAGCCGTCACCGGTGTCTCCTACGAAGGAGCCAGCTTCGACCTCGGCGCACCCGGACGGCGCACCGTCCTCTTCTTCTATCCGAAGGCCAACACCGGCGGCTGAACCACCGAAGCCGTTGAGTTCAACGGCCTGCTGGACGAGTTCGCCGCCCTCGACGTGCAGGTGGTCGGTGCGAGCGTCGACAAACCCTCCGCCAACGAGCGCTGGGCCCGGAAGTACGACCTCCAGATGCCGCTGATCAGCGACCACGGCGACCACACGGTCGCGTCGGCGTTTGGCGTCGCGCGACCGATGGTCGGGGTCGCCAAGCGCACCACGTGGCTCATCGACCCCGACGGCACGCTGCGCAGGATCTACCCGAAGGTGACGGCCAAGGGACACGCCGCACAGGTGCTCGACGACTGCAGGGAGCTCTGGGGCTAGGAGGCCGTTCGAGCGACGGAGCGGCTGCCGATTGGGAACGCCGGCATGCTTGTGCGCGTGCCGGCGGTCGGTGCGTGCCGACTACTCGTCTTGCGTCTCGCCGCGCGGACCGAGGTAGGCTGGCGCGTCGATCATGAAGATGCGGCTGGACCAGTGCTCGCCGGCGGGGGTCGCCGCCTCGGCGTCGTCGATGGCGGCGATGCGTGCGGTCATGTCGTCGCAGTAGTGAACGATGACGGCCTCGCGCGTCTGCGGTACCACCGGGCTGCCCTTCTCGCGCATGCCGTGGTGGGACACGATGATATGCCGGAGCCGAAGTGCGAGCTCCGGCGGGAACTCGGGGTCTTCGTCGAGGAGGTCACGCACCATGTCGTGGCCCATGACGATCTCACCGTGCAGGCGCCCGGCGTCGGTCATCTGTGGGGTGAGACCGCCGCTCGTGTATGCCAGAGTCTTGCCGATGTCGTGGAGCAGGCCGCCTGCGACGACAAGGTCGCGGTCCACGGAGTCGAGCCGCGACGCTACGTCGCCGGCCGCCTCGGCGACGATCAGCGAGTGCTCCAGCAGTCCGTGCCGGTAGGCGTGGTGGTTGCGCACCGCCGCGGGGGCCACCGAGAAGGTTGCGCCGGGGTCGCGAGAGCCGTCGAACGCCCGCTCGAGCAGCGCCCGCACGCGCGGCTCCTCGACGGAGTCGATGAGCGCGTGGAGGCGCTCCGCCAGCTCGGCCGTACCGACGGGCGACACCGGCACGAGGTCGCCGGCGTCGTACTCCTCCGCCTCGGCGAGACGAAGTCGGCGGACCTGGATCTGCGCTCCGTACTGCGGGTGCACGCTGTAGGTGCCGCCGACGACGACGACGTCGCCGGCGCTCGCGCCGAGGGCTTCGTCCGAGGGGTCGAAGTGGATGGCGGCTACCTCGCCGCTGGCGTCGCGCAGCTTGAGGCGCAGGTAGGCCTTACCGTTGCGATCGGTGGCGGCCGTCTTCTCGGAGCAGGCGTAGACGCCGTCCACGGTCTGCCCGCTCTTGAGTTCGCCGATGGGAACACGAGCGCTCGCAGCGCCCGGGAAGCTGGCTTGATCGGTCATGTGATTCTCCTTGGTCCGGGCAAGGGTACCAGACTGCCCGGACGCCGGACGCCGGACGCCGGACGCCGGATGACGACGGCGCGGTCCACAGCGCGGGCACGGCGGCAGGGCCGGCACGCCGAGTCGAGCGGCCGGGGTCACCCGCGACGGCGCTCCGGATCAGCGGCCGGTCGGCTTCTTCTTGGCGGTCGGCTTCTTCGCGGGGGGCTTCTTGGCGGCGTTCTTCGGCGCGACCGCCTTCTTGGCCGGCGGCCTGCGCGCCGGCGTCTTCTTCGCGGCGGGTGCCGGAACGGGCTCGTCGGGCGCCGGCTCTGCCGCGGTCGCCTCTGGCTCGACCGGCTCGGCCGACGCCGAGCCCGGCTGCTGCGCGACGACGGCCGCCGATGGCGCGTTCGCCGCAGGCTCCGGCTCCGTCGCGGAGGATGCGGCAGGCGATGCTGCGGCCTCTCTCGTCCCTGGACCCGCCGAGTCGGGTGACTCCTCTCCCACACCGCGCAGCGCGGCTATCTCGGACTCCCTGGCGGCCACCTCGGCCGTCGTCAATCGCAACTGAGCGATCGCGGCGGCCAACTCAGGGTGGTCCAGCGCTCCGCGCTCGACGAGCGCGAAGGTCTCCTGTCCGAGCTCCCGCTCGGCTCTGCGGAGGTCGCTCTGGAGGACGGCCAAGCGGGTCTGCGTTGCGGTCACCTTGCCGGCGCGTCCGGCATCGGCGACGAGGGCGCCGGCCTTGTCTCTGACCGTGTCGAAGAACCCCATCCTCGCCTCCTGGCCCGTGCCGGCGAGGGCGCGGACGTCGTGGTCTGAATCTACGATCCACAGTCTGTCGCCTGAGCGTGCTCGCGTCCAGACCCAGGCCCGCCAATCGCCGGACTGCCGTCTCCGCGGGACGAGCGGCACGGCGAGCAAGACCACCGACACGGCGATCACGTGGACTGATCGCGGTGCGGGGAAATGCGGCAGGGAGGATCGCCGAGGGCTGTGCCGGCCCAACGGCGTCCTCGGCTTTCGTTCGCCTCCGGCCTCGGGCATACTGATGCACTTCTTCTGGTCGCCGTGCGCGAGGATCGCTCACCGAGGGAGTCGGCACTGATGGAACTCCGCCGCATAGATCGTCTGCCACCCTACGTGTTCAGCATCGTCAACGACATGAAGATGGAGGCGCGGCGCGCGGGCGAGGACATCGTCGACCTGGGGATGGGCAACCCCGATTTGCCGACGCCTCAGCCGATCGTCGACAAGCTGACCGAGGCCGCTGCAAATGCGCGCAACCACCGCTACTCGGCCTCTCGTGGCATCACCAAGCTGCGTATGGCGGCTGCGGACTGGTATGAGCGTCGCTTCGGGATCTCCATCGACCCCGAGAGTGAGGCCCTCGTCTCGATCGGGGCGAAGGAGGGTCTGGCGCATCTCATGTGGATCCTTCTGCGCTCCGGCGACACCGCCCTCGTGCCCGAGCCCTCGTACCCCATCCACCAGTTCGGCTGCATCTTCGCCGGCGCCGAGGTGAACAGCGTCCCCTTGACGCACGACACGGCCGATTTCTTCTCCGATCTGACGCTGGCCTACCAGCGCACCTGGCCGCGACCGCGCGTGGTGCTGGTCAGCTTCCCCCACAATCCGACGGGCCACTGCATCGATCTCGACTTCTTCGAACGGCTGGTGCATTTTGCCAAGACGAACGAGGTCGCCGTGGTCCACGACTTCGCCTACGCGGAGATCGTCTTCGACGGCTACAAGGCGCCCAGTATCTTCGAGGTTCCGGGCGCCAAGGACGTCGCCGTCGAGTTCGTCTCGCTCAGCAAGAGTCACGGCATGTCGGGTTGGCGCCTCGGGTTCTGCGTCGGCAACCCGCAGATGGTGGCCGGCCTGCAGCGCCTGAAGAGCTACCTCGACTACGGCGTCTTCCAGCCGATCCAGATCGCCGCCATCACGGCACTCAACGAGTGCGCCGACGTACCCGCGCGCTTCGCGTCGGTGTACCAGCGACGTCGCGACACGCTGTGCGACGGACTCGATCGCATCGGCTGGCCGGTGCACCGACCACGCGGCACGATGTTCGTCTGGGCGCCGGTACCCGAGCACTTCCGGGAACTCGGCTCGCTTGAGTTCAGCAAGGTTCTCCTGAGCGAGGCCAAAGTCGCCGTCAGTCCGGGGATCGGCTTCGGACTCTCGGGCGACGGCCACGTGCGCTTCGCCCTGGTCGAGAACGAGGAGCGCATCCGCCAGGCGGTCCGCGGTATCGGCAGCGTGGTCGCGGCCGGCCCGGCTTGAGAACCGCGACCCGTTGCGCCACTCTTGGGGAGCACTCGTGGTGGCGCGATGCTCCGCTTGCGCTCCGTGACACACTCGGCGAGGAGACGATGACGATGCAGCTCGGCGGTATGGCCCTCAGGGACGGAGTGCTCCTGCAGAGCGACCACTACTGGGTCGCCGCGGTGCGTCAGGCGAACGGCGGCGTCAAGGTCGTCTCCGGCCCCAAGGTCCACATGCCGGCGCGCGAGGCGCTTGGGCGCCTGCCGGTCGTCCGCGGCCTCCTGCGGCTGGGCGAAGCGCTCGCCGTGCTGCCGGCGGTCCGTCGGGCCACCGGGACGCCGGTGTTGCCGCACGAGGACCCGCGGCTTCTGGCGGCGACGGCGGCAAGCGCAGCCGCAACGATGGCGCTGCGCGCTGTCGGGCGGGGCTCGCCCGTACTCCGCGAGGTCGCCGTGGCTGGTGTCAGTCTCGCCCCAGCGCTCTTTGCGCTGCGCGACTCCCGCCTCTCCCGGTACCACGGCGCCGAGCACAAGAGCGTCGCCGCCTACGAGACCGGCGGCGATTCTGCCGCGGCGGAGAAGGAGCATGCGCGTTGCGGCTCCAACCTCATCGCACCGATGGTCGTCACCGGCCTGGCCACCAACCTGCTGCTGCGTGCAGCGGGGAGGGAGCGGCAGCCGGTGGCGACGTTCGTGGCCGGGCTTGTCAGCATCGGCACGGCGATGGAGGTCTTCGCCTGGATGTCACGCCACCAGGACCACCCGCTGGCGCGGACGCTGAGCAGGCCGGGAATCGAGATGCAGCGCCTGTTCACGACCAGCGAGCCCAGCGAGGAGCAGCTGGATGTGGCCGATATGGCGCTGCGTGAGCTTATGAGGCTTGAGGGCGAGACGCCCGCCGCCTGAGCTTCTGGCCCTCGGATCATCGGCCTGAGCGAGCGCGCCGGAGATCCTCGCGCGCTTCGCGAGGCCCGTCAGCTGGTGCGCGAACGCTCCGCGAGTCGTTTGCGCCGCCGCCCCTCTGCCTCCGCGTACCACTCCTTCTGCTGATGCGTCTCCGGCGTCAAGCAGGGCACCGGGATCGGCTTGCCGCTGTCGCTGAGCGCTACGAACACCAGGTACGCGGAGTTGGTGTGCGTCGTCATCCCCGTGGTGAGGTCCTCCGCCTCGACACGGACGCCCACCTCGATCGAACTGGACCCAGAGAAGTTGACGTTGGCCATGAAGCGCACGAGGTTGCCGATCTGGACCGGGTGATGGAAGTCGATGCGATCGATGGCGGCGGTGACCACGCGGGTGCGGCAGAAGCGAAAAGCGCAGGCGCCGGCGGCCTCGTCGATGAGCTTGAGTATCACGCCGCCGTGGATGTTGCCCATGAAGTTGGCGTCGACCGGCTGCATCTGATGGGTGAGGACGAGACTGGTCTCGCTGCCGCGCGGCAGGGGTTCGTTCATGGGGTTCACCCGGTGCGTGAGAGGCTCAGATGTCGTAGCTGCCGGGGGCGCGCCGCCGCCGCCGGTCGCGGTCCTGGCGCGCGCCGCCGCCCGAGCGGTCCGTGCGGCGCTCGCCTTGGCGGCGGTCCATGATGACCTTGACGTTCGGATTGTCCCGGTAGTGCTCGACGAGGCGCCGGAAGGCGTCCTCCCCGAGCTCCGGAGGTACGACGCAATAGATCACCGCAGTCTCCCCGTTGCTCGCGGCAACGGTAGCACATGCCCCTCGTCCGAACCACTGTCCACGGATGTGCCGTCCGGGTCGGCGGAGCCGGCGGATGAGGGGCGGACGTCGAGGGCAAGAAACGAGGGCCGGAGCGGCGCCTGGCGCCGGTCCGGCCCTCTGAAGGGGGTACCAGTCAAGAGTATCGGCACCTGCGCCGGAAGCTTGAGCGCCGGCCGTCCTGCCTGGGGACCCGTCTGGTAGGCTACGCCGAGGTGGTTCAGCAACGATTGGGAGGTCGGCGTGTTCCCGTACCTCGATGACATCGTCGCCGGCGTGCCCGAGCACGACGGCTACCTGCGGCTGTCCCAGCTCGAAGCGTCCACCGATCGGCTCGCCGCCGCCCATCCCGAGATCGAGGTGTGGTCGCCTGGCGCGTCGCGTGCCGGGCGACCGATCCGATGCCTCGAGATCCCGGGCGGCCCGTCGCAGGCGCTGCTCGTCGGGCTGCCGCATCCAGAGGAGCCGGTGGGTACGCTCGCCCTGGAGTACCTTCTGCCGCTGCTCGCCGACGGACTGGCCGCGGAGCTGGGCTTCAACTTCTCCGTGGTCAAGGCCGGCGACCCAGACGCGACGCTGATCAACGAAGCGTGGTTCGACGAGCCGTACGACCTGGCCGGGTTCCTTCTTCGCGTGTACCGGCCGCCGCTGTACGACCAGTTCGAGTGGACCTTCCCGGTGAGCTACAAGCGCTACGCGTTCACGCGACCGTTGCCGGAGGCTGCGGCCGTGATGGAAGTGATCGGCCGCCGTCCGCTCGACTTCTACATGCCGCTGCACAACAGCAACTTCAGCGGCGCGTACTTCTACCTCTCCGCGGAGGACGTGGAGCTCCAGCGGCAGCTCGCCGCCGTCATGACGGCGGCCGGACTGCCGCCTCACTGCGGCGAGCCTGAAGTGCCGTATCTGCGGACCCTGGCGCCGGGCATCTTCCGCGCCTTCGCGCTCGCCGACGACTACGAGTTCTACGAGGCGTACGGCGCCGATCCGACCGGGGTCCTCACGAGCGGGACGTCCAGCGACGCCTACGCCGAGTCGGTCTGGGACTGCTTCACCCTTGTCGCCGAAGTCCCGTACTTCACCAGCCCGAGGATCGCCGACACGAGTCCCGCCGGCACGACGCGGCGCGAGGCCAAGCTCCGCGGACTCGAGGTTCGGCAGCAGCTGGCCGGCTGGCTGCGCGAGCGCTACGACCGCGCGGGCTCCCACCTCACGGCGGAGACCCCTTGGCAACGCGCGGTGCGCGCGCACCTCGATGAGGTCGAGGACGATCTGCGCGCGGAGCGCGTCCAGGCCGAGACCGAGCCGGCGTTCGGCGAGGAGGCCACCGTCGCCCAGCTGTTCGACTCGGTCTACCTCAGGGAGCTGGACATGCTCGGGCGCATCGGTCAGTTCGCCGCCATGCTCGCGGCCGAGACGCAGCAGGACGACGTGCTGCGCGCTCTGCACGCGGAGGCCGTCGCCGAGGTGCGTGCGCGCGCGGAGCGTCTCGCGAGCGCCGGAGGCATCGAGGCGCCCCCCATTCGCGCGCTCGTCCAGTGCCAGGTCGCGGCGCTGCTCTGCGGGCTGGTGGCGACGCGCGACCGCTATCGACCCCTGCGACCGCGTCCGGCCGCGCCGCGGGCACAGGCGTGAGGCCGGTGGCCGAGTGCGAGAGCCACCATGGCGTGGCCGGGACGATCGGATGAGAGGGGCATGATGCGCGGCGAGGATGCCGAAGCGCGGGCTGCGGCGGGCCGCGCCGAGGTCAGGCTGGGCGCAGTGCCCGTCCGCGATGCGACCGAGCTGTTGCGCACCGTCGCCGCCGAGGTGGGCGAGACGCTCGACTTCTGGTCGGTCGACGTGTGGACCTTCAGCGGCGACGCCGACACGCTCGCCTGCCGAGCCTTCTGGTGTCGTGACGCGGCCGCGGCGGAGACCGACGACTGTGTCGGCGCAGTGGTTGGGCTGGACCAGAGCCACGACCTGCGCCGTTTGGTCCTTGCCGCCGAGTCCGTGGAGCGGCACGTCGACGACGCGCTCTCTCCCGCCGACGCGGCGGCGCTGACTCAGCGCGGCTACACGACACGGATCGACGTGCCGCTCCTGGCCGGCGCGGAGGTGCTCGGCGTCCTCAGCCTCGCGGAGACCCGGGTCGTACGCAGGCTCTCGGCGGAGGAGCGCGAGCGCCTGGGAGCGTTCAGCCGCCTCGTCGCGGTCGTGCTGCGTCTCACGGAGTTGTACGAGGACGAGCGCGAGCGCGCCGGCCAGTTGACGGCTCTTCTGGACGCCGGCCGGGGGATGACCGCGGGGCTTGGAGTGCAGGCGACCGTCGCGACCGCGCGCGACGAAGCCGCCCGGATGCTCTCGGGCGTGGTGTGCTCGGCCGAGGTGGCGCTGCGCCAGGACGACGGGACCTACGCGCGGGTCGAGCCCGCGACCTCCGAGGCGGACGCCGGGCCGTGGCGCGCCGACGCCATTGCGCGCCAGGCGGCCGAACTACGCCGTCCCGAGCAGGCGCGCACGGCGGACGGTCGCTCGCGCCTGATCCTGCCGCTGGTCGCCGCCGGCCGCTCGCTCGGCTACCTCGAGCTCACGGCAGCCCTGCAGCGGCGGTTCCGCGAGCCGGAGGTCGAACTCGCGATGCTTCTCGCCGGTCAGACCGCATCGTCCATCGATCACGCCCGAGCCTTTCGTGCGCTTGAGGGCCGCTCGGCCACCGACACCGTGACCGGTCTGTACAGCCGCTGGTACTTCTACGAGCGACTCTACGCCGAGGTGGCGCGCGCCCGTCGCTATCGTCAGCCCGTGACGCTTGTGGTCGCGGAGCTCGACGGCGAAGAGGACCTCGCCCAGTCGCGCGGCCCGGCGTTCCGGGACGCCGTGCTCGTGGCCATGGCCCGGCTCCTCGAGACCAGCCTCCGAGAGAAGGTCGATGTCGCCTGCCGTCTCGGCGCCGGTCGCTTCGCCCTGCTCCTCCCCAACACGCCCCCAGGACCTGCAGCCGCCGGCCTCGTGGCAGAGCGGGTGCGCAGCACGGTCGCGGAGACGCGACAGGTCGACGACGAGCTGGGCCCGCTGGGACGGTTCACCATGAGTCTCGCCGTCGCGGGCTTCCCGGACGACGCCGACGACGCCGACGAGCTTGTGACGGCCGCGGAGGCGATGCTCGCGAAGGCGCGCGCCGAGGGGGGCGACCGGATCGAGCCTCCGCTGCCCGAGCCGGAAGAAGGAGAGGACGGGGAGGCTGCGGACGTGCCGGAGGACGAGCCGGCCTGACGTCCGCCGCCGAGGGGCGCGCCTGTGCCGGTCAGTGGATGCGACGAGCCGGACCGAGAGGCCCGGCTCGTCGCCGATCGATGGTGCGTCAGCCGGCGGCCAGCGTCGTGAGTGCGTCGAGCATGGCCGGGTCGCTGCCAAGGACCTGGGCGGCGGCGCCCTCGACCCGCGCCGCCATGGCGGCGATGAAGTACTCCGCCGCCAGCAGCCGGCGAGCGTCGTCCTGCGCCATCCGCATCAGCAGGTAGGCGCAGCTCACATCGATGGCCATATCGGTGAGACGACGGGCGTGGAAGTCGCGGAAGCGCACGTCGTCGAGCTCGCGTACGCGGGCGATCGCTTCCGCGAGACGAGCGCGAGCGGCTCGTACCCGTGCCAGCAGCTCCGGCGTCGCCGCGAAGTCCCCGGCGTCGTACTCGTCCAGACGACCGGCGAGCGTGCCGCCGAGGATGCCGCCGATGGCCGCCACGACCTGCAGCTGCGTGGTGCCCTCGTAGATGTTGGTGATGCGCGCGTCGCGGGCGTACCGCTCCACGGCGAAGTCGCGCATGTAGCCGGAGCCGCCGTGCACCTGCAGCGAGACGTAGGCGACCTGGTTGGCCATCTCCGTGCAGCAGGCCTTGGCGAGCGGCGTGTAGAGCGCGGCGAGCCTCGTGAAGTGCTTGAGCTCGGCGCGCAGCTCCTTGAGATCGGTGTCGGGGCCGGCCGGCGAAGCCTCGCCGGCCTTGGCCGCCGCCTGCAGCTGCGAGATGCGGTGCTCCAGCACTTCCTTGGTGTCGACGATGAGCGCCGTGTCGTAGAGCAGCGCGCGCGCTGCCTCGACGCTCACCTTCATGTCGGCGAGCAGACCCTTGACGGCGGTCAGTTCGCCGATCGGCGCTCCGAACTGGATGCGCTCGGAGGCGTACTTGGCCGCTGCCCTGAAGGCCGCCTCGGCGATGCCCTGCGCTTGCGCCGCGATGGCGAGGCGGGCGCCGTTCATGAGGCTCATGACGTAGGTCGTGAGGCCACGCCGGCGCTCGCCGACGAGCAGCGCCGGCGCGTCGTCGAACTGCAGCTCGCAGGTGGGGGAGCCATGGATGCCGAGCTTGTCCTCGAGGCGGCGGATCCGCATGTGCTCGTCGCGCTCGTACAGGAACATGCTGAGCCCGCGCGCGTCGGTCGTGCCCTCTTCGGAGCGGGCGAGCACCAGGCTGATCTGGCCGCAGCCGTTGGTGATGAAGCGCTTGACACCGTTCAGCCGCCAGGTGCCGTCCGGCTGCTCGGTCGCCTTGAGCTGGACGTTCTGCAGGTCGCTCCCGGCCTCGGGCTCGGTGAGCGCCATGCTGCCGGTGACCTCGCCGCTGGCGAAGCGCGGCAGGTAGGCTGCCTTCATCGCGTCGTCGGCGAACTTGTTCACGGTCTCGCTGATGTCCTGAAGGCCGAAGATGTTCATGAGCGCCGGGTCGGCGCGGCTCACCATCTCGACGATCATCACGCTGACCGAGACGGGGAAGTTGAGGCCGCCGTACGCACGCGGCAGCGTGATGCCCAGGAGGTCAGCCTGCCTGAGCCGCTCGAGACCTTGCGCGATGCCCGGTGCGTAGCACACCTCGCCCTGCACGAGCTCGCTGCCGGCGCGGTCGACCGCCTCAGCGCGCGGCTCGATGTACTCGCCGGCGAGGTCGCCGGCGATCCGCAGCGTGCGCTCGTACGAGTCGACCGCGTCTTCGAAGTCCCTGGGCGCGTAGGCGAAGTCGCGTGCCTGCGCGTAGCCCTCCTCCCGCAGGCGCACGACGCGCGCGAGGTCGAGGCTGGCCAGCGTCTGCTGGAGGTCGGCGTTGTCGCTGAAGAAGTTGCTCACGACGCACCTCCATCCGGGGTCGCGGGGGCGAAGTCGCCGCCCGCGCCCTTCGTCTTGTAGGCCTGGATCAGCAGCGGGATGACCTTGTGCAGGTCCCCGACGATGCCGTAGTGGGCCACGCTGAAGATGGGCGCCAGCGGGTCCTCGTTGATGGCCAGGATGCGGGCGCTCTGGTCCATGCCGGCACGGTGCTGTACGGAGCCGCTGATGCCGCAGGCGATGTAGAGCTTGGGGCGAACGGTGGTGCCCGTCTGGCCGACCTGGTGATCGTGGGCGACCCAGCCCGCATCCACGGCGGCGCGGCTGGCGCCGACGACGCCGCCGACCGTGCGCGCCAGCTCTTCGACGAGGGCGAAACCCTCGCGAGAGCCGACGCCGACGCCGCCCGAGACGACGATGCGCGCGCCCTTGAGGTCCACGCGCTTCTCCTCCTGCACGCGGTTCACCAGTTTGACGCGGAAGTCCGCGTCGGAGAGCGCCACGCCCTGGCGCACCTCGATCGGCTCGGGCGTCCGCGTGACGGGCACCGCGATGATCCTGCCGTCGCGCCGCAGGTCCGATGCGGGCATGATCATGACGCCCTCGCGTACGGTGGCCATCTGCGGCCGGTGCAGCGGGCTGATGATGGTGGCGATGATGTTGCCGCCGAAGGCCGGACGGATCTGGTAGAGCAGATCCTTGTACTCCTCGCCCTTCAGCGAATGGTCGCCGATGCGCAGGTCCGTGCAGTCGGCGGTGAGACCCGTGCGCAGGGCGCTGGCCACGCGCGGCGCGAGGTCGCGCCCGGTCGTGGTGGCGCCGTACAGCACGATTTGGGGCTCGTGCTCGCGGATCAGGCTGCTGACGACGGCGGTGTACGGCTGCGCCAGGTAGTCCGCGAGGTCGCTGTGGGCGACGAAGTAGACGGTGTCGGACCCGTGGGCGACCAGTGCGGTCGCGATGTCCTTGAGCGCCGCGCCCGCGCCGATGAGCACCGCGCCGACCTGCACCCCGAGCCGGTCGGCCAGCTCACGGGCGCGCCCGAGCAGCTCCAGGCTGACCTCGGACGCCACGCCGTCGTGCTGCTCGACGACGACCCAGACGTCGTTGCGTTGACTAGCCAAGGATGTGCTCCTCGATCAGCTCGTGCACGAGCTCGCCGATGCCGGCTTCGTCTGGAGCGACCATGCGCGCCTCGCTCTGGGCGAGCACGACGCTCTCGATCTCCTTGACGCGCGTCGGCGAGCCACGAAGGCCAAGCGCCTCGCGGTCGGCGGCGAGCGCCTCGTGGTCCCACTGTATGACCTTGGCGCGACAGACGGGCTTGCCGTCGCGCCCCAGCATGCAGACCTCGGCTTCGTCGCTCTCCGGGTCGAGATAGCTGTCGTCGTACTCCGGCAGCGCCTCTGCAGCGATGCCCTTGTAGGTCATGACCAG
Organism: uncultured Thermoleophilia bacterium; assembly: GCA_963695395.1. GTDB lineage: Bacteria > Actinomycetota > Thermoleophilia > UBA2241 > UBA2241 > CAIXSE01. Next base: position 24,160 of record CAVOGK010000029.1, read on the forward strand.
CTTGACGCTCGCCGGGCGAGGGTCGTTGGCCTCGCCGGTGACCGTGAGCAGGCAAGGGAGCGGGCTGCTCAACGTCTCGAACCCACCCTCGATGCTGCGCGTCGCGGTGATGGCGCCGGCCGCGCCGGTCTCCGGAGCCACCAGTTCGTCGATGCGGCTCACGCAGGTGATCTGGGGGTAGCCGAGCTTCTCGGCCGTCTGCGGTCCCACCTGGGCGGTGTCGCCGTCGATCGCCTGGCGGCCGCAGAGGACGATATCGGCGCCGCCGAGCTTCTGCACGGCGAGCGCGAGAGCGTAGCTGGTCGCGAGCGTGTCGGCGCCTGCGAATGCCTTGTCGGTCAGCAGGATGACCTCGTCGGCGCCCCGGTACAGCGACTCGCGCAGCACCTGCACGGCCGCCGGCGGGCCCATGGTCACGACGGTGATGCGCGCACCGTGACGGTCCTTGAGCTTGAGCGCCTCCTCAAGAGCGTTGAGGTCTTCCGGGTTGTACACGGCCGGCAGCGCCGCCCGGTTGATGGTGCCGTCCTCCTTCATGGCTTCGCCGGTCACGTTGGCCGTGTCCGGGACCTGCTTGACGAGGACGACGATGCGCAGCTGGGGCATGTCAGGTGTCCAGAGTAGGGGGATTGGGAGTGTGGAGAAGCTGGTTCACGAACTCAGAAGGCTACCAGATGCCCTTTGCCCGCGCACGCACGTCGTGCGCGACGGAGTGATGCTCAGAGAGGTTCGACGGAGCTGCTCGGCACCCAGCCGGAGATGCCTGACTGCGTGCGGCAGAGATACCAGCCCCCGACCTCGTCGAGCACGTCGAGGATCTCCTTGCGACCCACCGAGAGCTCAGTGGCGTCGTAGTCGCGCAGGGCCACTGCCTGGTTGGCGCCGGTCATCTCGAGGTACTCGTCCGGCACCCAGCCGGAGCGCCCGGCTTGGTCCGTTGCCCACACGTAGGCCGTCCACACCTGGTCGTGATGCCCGACGCCGATCGTATCGCCGGCGCGGAAGCGCACGGGGTTGGGATCGCTCGTCACGTACGGTTCGGTCACGCGCACGCGCTCGGGCACGTCGCTCATCGCTCCTCCGCTTCATCTTCGATGCACGACTCCTGCACCCAGCCCTCGACTCCGTGGGCGTTGCGGCAGAGCAGGTAGTCTCCTGCCTGTTCCAGCACTTCCAGGGCCTCGCCGGCGGTGACGGTGAGGTGCGCAGAATCGTAGGCGCGTCTGGCCACGGCATTGCGCCCTGCGCCGACCTCGATGTACTCCTCCGGCACCCAGCCGTGGCGCCCGTCCTCGGAGGCGCACCACACGAAGGCGGGGTGCTGCTGGTTGCGATGCCCCACGGACAGGCTGTCGCCCTCTCGCATGCGGATGTCCTGGATGTGTTCGCGAGCGCACGAGGTGACGACGCGGACGTGTCGGCTGGGTGGAGTCATGCGGTCTCCGATCGTCACGATCCGGGGACGCCCGCGTCTTCGAGGATGCTCGAGGGCACCCAGCCCTGGACGCCGCGGGCGTTGCGGCAGAGGAGCCAGGAGCCCTGCTGCTCGAGCACATCGAGCAGCTCGCCCCGGATGACCGTCAGCTGCGCCGCGTCGTACTCGCGCTGCGCGACGGCCTCCTTCTCGCCGGTTATCCGCAGGTAGGACTCCGCGACCCATCCCTGGTGGCCGTCTCCGGAGGCGCACCAGAGGAACTCCGGGTACTGCTGGTTGCGGTGCCCGACCCCGACCACGTCGCCGGGGCGGATATGGATGGTCACGACGTGATCGGCCGGTCGTGAGGCGGTGACGCGTACCTTGTCGGAGAGTGCGGTCATCCTGCGAGTGTAGTCCAGTCGTGCCGATATGCCACACCGCCATGCGCTATCATGAGCGACCTATGACCGAGACCGCGCATCCTCGCGTCCGCTTCGCACCCTCGCCCACCGGCTATCTGCATCTGGGCAGCGCGCGCACCGGGCTCTACAACTACATCTTCGCTCGTCAACACGAGGGGACGTTCATCCTTCGGATCGAGGATACGGACGTCAGCCGGAGCACCGACGAGGCGATCCTGCAGATCATCGACTCGATGAAGGAGATGGGCCTGCATTGGGACGAGGGCCCCGGCGTGCCGGGCCCCCACGGGCCATACCGGCAGACCGAGCGCGGCGCGATCTACCACGAGTACGTCGAGCGGCTGCTCGGGACCGGCCACCTGTACCCGTGCTTCTGCACGCCCGGGGAGCTCGAGACCGAGCGCACCGCAGCGCAGCAGGAAGGACGCGGCTGGGTGTACTCGGGCAAGTGCCGGGGCCTGGATGCGGAGGAGGTCGAGCGTCGTCAAGCGGCCGGAGAACCGTACACGCTGCGTGTCGTCGTGCCCGCCGGCCGCACCGTCTTCCACGATCTGTTGCGTGGCGACGTCGGCTTCGAGAACGACACCATCGGCGATTTCATCGTGCAGCGCTCGGACGGCACCGCGACCTACAACCTCGCCGTCGTCGTCGACGACGTGACGATGGAGATCACCCACGTGATCCGCGGCGACGACCACATCAGCAACACCCCCAAGCAGGTCGTGATCTACGAGGCGTTGGGCGTGCCGGCGCCCGAGTTCCTGCACATGCCGCTGCTGTTCGGCACCGACAAGAAGAAGCTGAGCAAGCGCCACGGCGCCACCAAGCTGGAGCAGCTCACCGCCGAGGGCTACCTCGTGGAGGTGGTGCGCAACTACCTGTGCTTCCTCAGCGCCGAGTTCGACGAGACCATGATCACCTGGTCGTTGGACGACCTGGTGGCGAACTTCGACGTCACCAAGCTGGGCACGAGCCCGAGCATCTTCGACCCCGAGAAGCTTCGCTGGATGAACGGCCGCTACGTGCGCGCCATGACCGACGAGTGGCTGGGCGGCCGCCTCGTCGAGTATCTGACTCGCGTGGGGTTCTACGGCGATCCGGACGGCGTCGGCGAGCTGGCGGCAAAGGGTCCGCAGGCGCTCGCCGCCGTCCTCGAGGGCGTCGAGGCCGAGCACGTCCCGCCCGTCGTCCCCGACGAGGAGCAGGAGGCGCTCACCCGCGAGGTGGCGCCGCTCGTGCACGAGAAGATCGAGGTGCTCGCCGACTTCATCCCCATGGCCGGCTGGTTCTTCCGGCCGCTCGCGTTCTCGCCGGAGGCGCTCGAGCGGCTCCAGGGCGCGGTGGGCGCGGCGGAGACCCTCGCCGCCGCCGCCGCCGGCCTGCGCGCTCTCGAGCAGTGGGACGTGCCGGCCATCGAGACGCTGGTGCGCGAGCTGCCGGCGGCGCTCGAGCTCAAACCCAAAGCCGTGTTCGCCGCTCTCCGCCTCGGCATGAGCGGCCAGAGCGTCACTCCCGGCCTCTTCGAGAGCCTCTGGGCGCTCGGCCGGGACAACGTCGTCGCGCGGCTCGACCAGGCCGCCGCGCTTCTCTAGCCGGCGGCCGGCGCGTCCGCACCCGGAGCTGGTCCCTCACCGTGCGACGCGCGCACGGCTTCCTTGAACACGTGCCGGGCGTGGTCCGCATCGGGTCCTTCACCCAGACCGAAGAAAAGCGTACCGACGGTGCCACCCATGGCCTCGATGCCGTGGACCCGGAGGCCGTGGTCCGGCATCATTTGAGCCTCAGGCGCCTTCTCGTAGTCGGTCAAGTCGAGTCGCGACAGCAACTGCGAGTGGGCGCTCGGGGCGCCGTCGTCGGCGCGCTGCGCCCAGACGAGTCGCGTCGGGGTGACGATGACGGCCACCGTCATGGTCTTGTTGCCGGCGCCTGCCATGCGCATCAAGAGACCGGCTCTCCTCGTGCGTCGCGAGGCCGTCTCGAAGCAGACGAGCGCCTGCGCCTCCACGGGTCCGAGCTCCCGGGCCTCGATGAGTTCGCGAAGAGCTGCCAGAAGATCGGTCTGCAGGTCGATCGACGGACAGACTCGCGTCGAACGTTCCCACTCCTGCTTCATGGTGGCCTCCTGTGCCGTCTCGGGGCTGAGCAATGAACGATCGTGCTGAGAGCGTGGCGTCGTCACGGTGTTCGCCTGTGGGCTGGAGCTGCGCCGGCGCGCCGCCGCCCCCCGGTCGCCCCTTGGTCAAGGCGCGCCGTCCGGGCGTTCAGTCGACGAGGACGAGGGCGAAGTAGCGGTACTCGTCGCCCTCGTCTCGCACGACGTCGATGGTGCGCCCCGCGTTGCGAACGGTCGCGAAGACGTCGATGCCGCAGCCCTCCATCGACGGCCTGGCCCTCTCGGGCGTGGGGCACTCCTTGCCCTTGCCGCAGGCGTCGCAGATGTCGCACGGACCGGCGCCCATCATCCACGCCTTGTGGTGGCCGGCGAGGAAGAGGTCGCGTTCGAGGGCCAGAGCGGCATCGTTGAGGCGGCGCGATTCCGGGTCGCTGGCTTCCGTGCCGACGATAGGGCCCACCTCCAGGAGGATCGCGAGCCGGTACTCAGTGAGCAGCCGTTGCGTGACGGCGACCGGCTGCAGGTTGGGCGGGCACGTCTTGTGCACGCCCGGCTCGTCGCAGCCGAAGAGGCACTTCATCCGGACCCACTCCGCCGCGACGACGCGGTCCGTCTCGACCACGGTGGCCGCGTCGGCGCCGAGTTGGACGGCGCGTCGGCTCCACTGGTCAGGGCGTGCGAGCTCCATGGCTACCTCCCGGTGGCGGGTCAGGCGGGCGGGTCGGGCGCGACGTCGGGCGCCGGCGAGTCAGACAGGACAGACGGGTCAGATGGGGCATCGGCCCTCGGCGGCGAGGGCGTGGCATCGCCCGCCGGTTCGCGGACCGCCGGCTCGGCGGGCGCCGCTTCTGCCGGCGCCGGCCCCGGCGAGACTGAAGGCCCGCTGGGGATGGCCGCTGCGGCGGAGGCGGCGGCATCCTCAGCGGTCGTCGCGGCTCGTAGCGACGCCGCTGCCGCCGCCGCATCGGCGGCGACGACGGCGGCCACCTGCGCGTCGGCCTTGCGCTGCTTGCGCGAGCGCTTCTCCGGCGTCACGCCGGCGAGGCGGTCGACGGCGGCCGGAAGCTCGGTGAGCTTGCGGATCACCGCGTCCGGCGGCTGAGCTTGATCGGGGAATCGGCGCTTGGTGGGGTTGTACCAGACGGTGCGCATCCCGGCGCGCTGCGCCCCGGCGATGTCGTTGGCGGTCCCGTCCCCTACCATGATCGCGCGGCGCGGGTCGAGTGGCACGCCGGCGCCGCCTTCGCGGAGCAGGGCCGCGCGGAAGAACGCGTAGTTGGGCTTGTGGTCGCCTACGTCCGCCGACGAGACGACGTCGTCGACCAGCTCGTCGAGGCCGACGCGGGCCAGCGCCAGGCGCACGTCGGTCCACGGGGAGTCATCGGCGTTGGTCGCGACGACGAGGCGGTAGCGAGCGCGCAGGCGGGTGAGCGCCTCGTGCGCGCCTGGTTCCACCTCGACCTCCTCCCAGTCCTTCATGGGTCCCTCGCGCATGCCGCTGTCGACCATCAGCGTGTTGCCCCAGTCGAGGAAGACCACGTCGATCGCCTGACCGGTGGGGTCCGGGACTGGGGCTCCAGCGCGGCGCCCGCCAGCGGCCGGCGCGGCCATCTGCGCGTCCTCCTGCGCTGCAGCGGCCTCCTCCGGGGAGGGCCAGGGCACGAGCAGGCGCACGAAGAGGGCGATGGACAGCCCGAGGGCGAGTCCGGCGACGACGTCCGAGGGCCAGTGCACCCCGAGGTAGACCCGGGACCAGGCCATGGTCAGCGAGAACAGGGCGGCGGCCGCGATGACCGGCCAGCGCCAGCGTGTCGGCCAGGCGATGATGGCGAGGGCGGTGGCGATCGCGGTCGCCGTCGTCGTGTGTCCGCTGGGGAAGGCGTAGTGCGATATCTCGACGACAGGATCGACATCCGGCCGATCCCGCTCGAACACGAGCTTGAGGAGCGGGTTCAGGACGATCGCCACGCCGACGGTGGCGGCCAGGTAGACGGCCTGGACCATCCGCCCCGTCCGCCAGAAGAGAACGACGAGGACCACTATGGCGATGCCGAAGACCCACCAGGTGCCCAGCCAGCTGATGGCCACGGCGATGGCGGTGAACGGCTGCCGGCGGTGGTCCGCGATCCAGACGATCACCCTCTCGTCGAGGCTTCCATCGCCGCCGCGCACGAGCGCCGCGACCACGACGAAGACGAGCGCGGCGGCGACCGCCGCGATCAGGAACAGCCGGCGCTGGCGGCTGCGAGCGGTTGTCTCGTCAGCAGCCGGCACAGCTGAGGCTGCCGAGCGCCCGCGGCAAGTCGTCGAAGTGACGGACCATGACGTCTCCGGACGAGCGGCCGGCGTCGGCGTTGTTGGCGCCGACGAAGTGCACGGCCGCCATGCCGGCCGACTGCGCTCCGGCGACGTCGGTGCGCTGGATGTCGCCGACGTGGGCCGCCTCGGTCGGCCGCGCCCCGAGCTCCTCGAGAGTGTGCACGAAGACGCGTGTGTCCGGCTTGCACATGCCGTGCTCGTTGGAGAAGTACGCGTACTCGAAGTACGCGAGCAAGCCGTGGTTCTCGAGGAGTTCCCTGAGCACGGCTCCCGGTGAGTAGCCGGTGTCGCAGATGATCGCGAGCCGGTAGCGCTCGGCCAGCTGCGGCATGGTGTAGACGGCGCCCGGCATGGGCTCCGGCGGCAGCTCGAGGACGAGGCGCTCGAAGCGGCCGACGAGCTCGTCGAAGACCGGCTGCGGGAGCTGCGCCGAGAGCGAGGCCAGAATCGCCTCGACGAGCTCCGCGCACGGGGGCGTGCGCTGCTCGTGCAGCCAAACCGTCTCGAAGTGGTCCCAGCTGGCGCGCAGCGACTCGCCGAGCAGGTGATCGGTGGTCTCGAGGCCGGCGGCGCGCAGGGCATCCGCGAGGATGTCGGCGCGCAGCTTCTCCCGTTCGCGCCCGTGGGCGTCAACGAAGAGGGTGTTCCAGAAGTCGAAGGTGACGGCCCTCAGCATGGGTCTAGCGTACCAGACCGCATGCGGCCTTCATCGCCCCGCCGCGTCAGGCGGGGGCCAAGCTCGTGAGCGTCGCTACGAGAGGCTGGTCTCGTGTGGCGATCGCCAGTCGCCGGCAGGCGCGCCCGCGGGGGCGCGCAGCACGACTGGCCGCGGTCGCACGACGTCCATGCGGTTCAGGTCGATGCTTCCACACGCAGGGCACATGAGAGACCGCGTGTCGTGCGGCGCGTCGTCTGGTCCGCGGAAACGGTGACGGCACTCACTGCACTCGTACTCGCTTCGGGTAGTCATCGTGGGCACTCCCTTCAAGTCACCACACCAGGAGTCTTACCCGTTTCCGGCTTTTCGTCATTCGGGTGAAGACCCGATAGGCACGAGTAGGTGAAGTAGACTTGGCGCATGGCCGCCGAATCCAAGAAAGCCGTCGTGGCCGCGATCATCGGCAACCTGGCGATCGCGGTCATCAAGTTCATCGCCGGGGCGATGACCGGCAGTTCGGCGATGATCAGCGAGGGCATCCACTCGGTCGTGGACACGGGCAACGGCGGGCTCCTCTACTACGGCCTCAATCGGGGCGCCAGACCCGCCGACGAGCATCACCCCTTCGGCCACGGCATGGAGGTCTACTTCTGGAGCCTCATCGTCGCCGTGAGCATCTTCGGGATCGGCGGCGGCATGTCGATCTACGAGGGCATCACCCACATCCAGCGCCCGGTGGAGCTGGAGGACCCGACCATCAACTACATCGTCCTGGCGGTGGCGATGGTCTTCGAGAGCCTCTCCTTCAGCGTCGCCTGGCGCGTCTTTCGCAAGTCGCGCGGATCGCGGCGTACGCTGGCGGCGATCCACCACGGCAAGGATCCAAGCCTCTTCACGGTGCTCTTCGAGGACACCGCCGCCTTGCTGGGCCTCGTCGTCGCGTTCTTCGGCGTGTTCCTCAGCCACCAGTTGAACGCGCCGGTGCTCGACGGCGCTGCGTCGATCGCCATCGGCTGCATCCTCGTGGTCGCGGCGCTCTGGCTCGCCTACGAGAGCCGGAGCCTCCTCGTGGGCGAGGCGGCGGACCCGGAGATGGTCGCCGCCATCCGAGAGATCGCCCTGGCCGACCCCGCGGTGACGGGGCTCGGCGTGGTGCTCACCATGCACCTCGGCCCGGACGACGTGCTCCTCAACATCGAGGTCCAGTTCACGCCCGGGCTGCCGGCGGAGGACATCCACACCGCCGTCCACCGCATCGAGGAACGCATCACCGGCTCGTATCCCGAGGTGAGCCGCATCTTCATCGAGGTGGAGAGTCTGCGCCGCCGCGGAGGTGTAGCTCTCCCGATGGTCGGGAACAACTCCTGCACAGAGTCGGGAGGACGATCACCAGACAGGGGCGCCCCCGGGATCTGAAGACCAGAATGGACTCACGTGAGGGCCGGCGCCGAGGCGCCGGCCCTCACTGCGTACGGGTGATGCCGGGCGCTCCCGCCCGTACGGTCGTAAGGTCGCTGGAACCGTGTTCTTGCCGTTTTCGGCGGCTTCGGCGCGGTAGGCTGGGCCCCTTGCTCCTGGACCCGGAGGCCCATGCTCGAAGGCTGGCTCGTCTACCCGTTCGCCCTCTTCGTGGCGACCATCGTCGGTGTTCGGGACGCACGCCGCGATCTCCCCGGCTTCGTCGTGGCCATGAGGGTCCTCTTCGTGCTCTACCTCGGGTGGGTCGTCGGGGCGACGCTGTTCCCTCTGCCGGTCAACGCGGTCGTCGTTCGTCTCGAAGCCGACGGACGCGGCGTGAGCTGGGGACTGGTGCCGCTGGCTTCGATCCGCGAGGTCGTGCGGGACGGCTCGCGCTTCGCGCAGTTGTGGATCATCGGCGGCAACGTTCTGACGCTGGCTCCGTTCGGCTTTCTGCTGCCGTTCGCGGCGCCCGGCCTCGCGACCTGGCGCCGCATGGCCTCCGCGGCGGTCCTCTTCCCGCTGGCGATCGAGCTGAGCCAGCTCTCCATCTCGCTCGTGCTGGGCTACTCGTACCGGGTCACGGAACTGGACGACGTGCTGCTCAACTTCGCCGGGGTGCTGCTCGGCTACGCGGTGTTCACCGCGCTGCGCGCACGCAGTATGATCACGGTCGCGCACACGGATCCGCGACAGGCTCCGTCGGCACGCCCACGAGGGAGGAGACCGTGAGGAGAGCGCTGGTGCCGCTGGCGATCGGCGGCGGCCTCGTCGTCATCGTCACGGTCGTCCTGCTCCTTGTGGGCTGGGACTGGACGTGGTTCGCGGTCGCCAACGGGGCGCTCACCGTACTGCTGCTCGCGCTCTTCAGGGGCTCCGTGAGCGGCGAGGACGAGCGACGGCCGCCCGGACCGGCGCGCGTCTCCGCCGCGCGGTGGGCGGGGCCGATGGATCCGGACACGCTGGCGGCGCAGGAGCACGCGCTCCATCCCGACCCCGAGATCGACGCTGAGGCACGGGCGGAGGATCTCGCGACGGGCTTCTCGTTCCTGTGGACCGCCGTGCCCCCGGCCGTGGCGACGGCCGGCGCGATCATCTTCTACCTCTAGCGCTCACGGGCGGCGGTCCGCCGGGGAGTCTGATGAGGGGCGCGGGCGACGAAGTGGCCCCGCGCGTGTACACTAGGGAGGTCCGCCCGGCCGGCGCAGTCCTGCCGGGCGTTCGGACGTAGGTCGACGGTCACCGGGCCGCCGCTGTCCGTCACCGATCACCCCCGACAGAGAGAACCCACCGTGCACGCCGCCTCCGCGATCCGCAACCTCGCCATCATCGCTCACATCGATCACGGCAAGACGACCCTGATCGACAGCATCTTCCGCGCCGCTCACGTCTTCCGTGAGAACGCGCACGTCGACGAACGCGTGATGGACAGCAACGACCTCGAGCGCGAGCGCGGCATCACCATCCGCTCCAAGCACTGCACGGTGGAGTGGAAGGACTACCTGATCAACATCATCGACACCCCCGGCCACGCCGACTTCAGTGGCGAGGTCGAGCGGGTGCTCAGCATGGTCGATTCGGTGCTGCTCCTGGTGGACGCCAACGAGGGCCCGATGCCGCAGACGCGGTACGTGCTCATGCGGGCGCTCGGGTTCGGGCTGCGGCCGATCGTCATCGTCAACAAGGCCGACCGGCCCAACGCCGACCCCTCGGGCGCCCTCGACAAGACCTTCGACCTCTTCGTCGAGCTCGGGGCGAGCAACGAGCAGCTCGACTTCCCGGTGCTGTACGGATCCGGTCTCGAGGGCTGGATCGTCAATGACATCGAGGAGTACAAGAAGGAGGAGCATGAGCGCGAGGAGCACCTCGCGGACGGCGGCGGGCTCTCTCCCGCGCTCCTCAGGGAGCTCGCCGACGCCGGTATGAACGACCTCTTCGAGACCATCATCGCCGAGGTGCCGGCGCCGCAGGTCGACCAGGACGCGCCCTTCCGCATGCAGGTCAGCACGCTGGCCTGGAGCGACTACATCGGCCGCATCGGCTGCGGCCGTGTTCTCGCCGGCGGCCTCAAGGTCGGCGACGAGCTGCAGCGCATCAACACGCGGCACCTCGAGATCGGCGACCCGGACGCCGGCTGGGAGCTGGTAGGGACGGAGGCCGCGCGCGTGACGCACCTCTGGGTCACGCGCGGCCTCGAGAACCGCGAGGTCGAAGAGGCCTCGGCGGGCGATATCGTCTGGCTCGCGGGCCCCGCCGACATCACGCTCGGCGACACCCTCGCGTCGCCCGAGCTCGAGGCGGCCGGCGCAGCCCTGCCGCCGCTCGAGATCGAGGAGCCGACGGTCAGCATGTTCTTCCTCGTCAACAACGGCCCGTTCGCCGGCCAGGACGGGCGTGCCGCCACCCTGCGCCAGATAAAGGACCGGCTGGAGCGCGAGCTGCGCGTCAACGTCGCGCTCCGCGTCGAGGACCTCGGGCGGCCGGACGGCGTCAAGGTGTCCGGTCGCGGCGAGCTGCACCTCGCCATCCTCATCGAGGAGATGCGCCGTGAGGGCCTCGAGCTCTGCGTCTCCCGGCCCGAGGTCATCACGCATCGCGACTCGAAGGGCAAGCTCCTCGAACCCATGGAGCAGCTGATCATCGACGTGCCCGAGGAGTACCAGGGCGCGATCATCCAGGAGCTCAGCCTGCGTAGGGGCGAGCTGATCGGCGTGGAGTCGACCGGGACCGGACTCGTACGCCTCGAGTTCACGATCTCGACTCGGGGGCTCATCGGCTACCGCAACGACTTTCTCACCGAGACCCGCGGCTTGGGCGTCATGAGCTCGCGCTTCACGGGCTACGGCCCGTGGAGGGGCGAGCTCCCCGGGCGTGAGCGCGGCTCGCTGGTCAGCCAGACCGCGGGCGAGGCCGCCGGCTACTCGCTCGAGAACCTGCAGCAGCGCGCGACGTTGTTCGTCGGCAACATGACTCCGGTCTACGAGGGCATGATCGTCGGCGAGAACTCGCGCAGCGACGACATGCTCTGCAATCCCACCAAGCGCAAGCAGCTCGGCAACTACCGGTCGTCGACCAAAGAGATCGACGCCGGCCTCAAGGTGCCTCGCCCGGTCACGCTGGAGAGCGCGCTCGAGTGGATCGCCGACGACGAGCTCGTCGAGGTGACGCCCAGGACGGTGCGCGTGCGCAAGCACATCCTCAGCACGGAGCAGCGCAAGAAGTTCGAGAAGCGCGGAGCCGCGGAGGCCTGACGGCCCCTACGCGTTCCGCGTCCCCCGCAGGCCAGAAGCGACTCGGGACTCCAGGATCCGGAGGAGCGCGAGTAGCTGATTCCCGGACATTCAGGACATCGACGGCCGTCGCGTGTGCATGCTCGCAGGCGTTCGGCATCGGGAGATGAGAGGAGTTCACGTGGAGAGGCAGGCGCAGTTCTACATCGACGGACGCTGGGTCGACCCGGTGGAGCCGGGTGAGACCATCGCCGTCGTCGACCCCGCCACCGAGACGGAGGTCGCGAGGGTGGCGGCCGCCACTGCCGCGGACGTCGAGTCGGCGGTGGCAGCGGCCCATCACGCCTTCGAGAGCTACGGGCGGACGAGCCGTGAGGAGCGTCTTGAGCTCCTGGCGCGCGTGCTGGATGCGTATCGCCGCCGTATGCCGGAGATCGCGGCCGCGATGACGACCGAAGTCGGCATCCCGCGCGGTCTCGCCGAGGGGGGCCAGGTGATGGCGGGAGCGGGGCACCTGCAGAGGGCCATCGAAGTGCTCACCGATTACCCGCTCGAAGAGGACTGGGGCTCGACGAGGATCGTCCGCGAGCCCGTCGGCGTCTGCGCGCTGCTGGCGCCGTGGAACTGGCCCATGAACCAGGTGACGGCAAAGGTCGCTCCGGCGCTCGCCGCCGGCTGCACCATGGTCCTCAAGCCGAGCCAGCTCACCCCGCTCTCGGCGCTCCTGTTCGCCGAGGCCGTGGATGAGGCGGGCGTGCCCGCCGGCGTCTTCAACATGATCAACGGCGCCGGCGCTTCGCTCGGCGACGCGTTGGCGAGTCACCCACTCGTCGACATGGTGTCCATCACGGGCTCGACGCACGTGGGCGGCTACGTGGCCGGGGCGGCCGCGCCCTCGATCAAGCGAGTGTCCCAGGAGCTTGGCGGCAAGTCGGCCAACATCGTCTTCGAAGACGTCGACGTGGACAGGGTGGTCGTGCAGGGTGTCCTGGGATGCATGCACAACTCCGGGCAGAGCTGCAACGCGCCCACGCGGATGCTCGTCGCAGAATCCGTCTATGAGCGGGCTGTGGCCGTCGCCGCCCGCGCCGTCGCCGGTGTCGCCGTCGGGGACCCGCGCGACCCTGCCACGTTCATGGGCCCGGTGGCCGGCCGCAAGCGATACGACACGGTGCGGAGCTACATCGAGGCCGGGCTGGCGGAGGGCGCCCGGCTGGTCGCCGGGGGTCTGGACCGCCCCGCCGGACTCGAGCGAGGCTTCTTCGTGCAGCCGACGGTCTTCGCCGACGTGACGCCGGACATGCGGATCTTCCGCGAGGAGATCTTCGGCCCGGTGCTGTGCATGCTCCCGTTCCGGGACGAGGAACACGCCGTCGAGTTGGCCAACGCCACGGAGTTCGGCCTCTCCGGCTACGTTCAGTCGGCCGACGTGGAACGGGCGCGGCGAGTGGCCGGCCGGCTGCGCACCGGCATGGTGCACCTGAACGGCGCGCCGACGGACGGGCGCGCGCCCTTCGGCGGCTACAAGAAGTCGGGTAACGGCCGCGAGTGGGGCAGGTTCGGCGTCGAGGACTTCCTCGAGGTCAAGGCCATCATGGGGTACGGCGAGCGGCTGCGCCGCTGACCCTCGACGGGCCGGGGCGGCGCAGGATCTGCCGAGACGGACTCAGGCGAGATCCGCGAGCACCAGGTCGACGTCCTCGCGCGTCGTCAGCGGGTTGACGAAACAGAAACGCAGCACCGTCTCCCCGTGGTGCCTGGTCGGCATGAGCATGGCGACGCCGCGATCGAGCGCGTCGGCGCACCACGCGGCGTAGTCCCCGTCCGACCAGCCGGGACGGCGAACCAGCAGCACGGTGAACGCCGGCTCGATCACGAGCTCGAGTCCGGTCGCCGCCACGATCCGTTCCGCGGCGTATCCGGCCATCTCCACGCAGTGGTCGACGGCCGCGGCGTAGGCGTCGGTTCCGTAGGCCAGGACGGATGTCCAGAGCGGCAGACCGCGGGCCCGCCGCGTCAGGTGGATGGCCAGGTCGGACGGGTTGCCGCCATCGCTGATCGGGTCGAGGTAGTCCGCCTCCTGGGTGAGGGCCCGCCGCGCCCGCGCGGCGTCGCGGTAGAGGACCGCGGCGCAGTCGAAGGGCGCAAACAGCATCTTGTGTGGATTGACGATGAACGAGTCGGCGCACTCGATCCCGTCGAGCAGCGGCCGCGTCCGCGGGGAGAGGAGGGCCGCGCCGCCGTAGGCGCCGTCGACGTGGAGCCAGAGCCCATGCGCGGCGCAGACGTCGGCCACGCCGGGGAGGTCGTCGATGGCGCCGGTGTTCGTCGCCCCAGCGGTGGCCACGACCGCGACGACGTCGTCCGGGTCGTGGCCGGAGAGCGCCGCCTCGAGGACGCTGCCGGTGAGGCGCCCGTGCTCGTCGGCGGCGGGCGCCGTGAGGAGGTCGCAGCCCATGATGCGTGCCGCCGCCGTCATCGACGCGTGCGCCGAGGCGCCGGCGACGATGACCTGGCGGCGCGGCGCGGCGAAGCGCTCGCCGCGCGCCGCCACGAGTGCGCTGAGGTTGGCGATGGAGCCGCCGCTGACGAAGGTGCCGCCGGCCGATGGCGGAAAGCCGGCCAGGTCGGCGAGCCAGCGCACGACGGTGTCTTCCGCCTCCGCCGCGGCGCCTGCCTCGAGGCGGCTGCCGCCGAAGACCATGGCCGCAGGGAGCGCCATATCGGCGATCGCGGCGGCCACCGTGGACGTACCCGGCACGAAGGCGAAGTAGCGGGGGTGGTCCGGCGGGATCGCCGTCGGGAACACTGCCTCACGCAGCTCGCGTAGGGCGGCCCCCGTCCCGATGCCGTCGGGCGTCAGAGCGGGCAGCGGCTCGCCCTGCATGGCCGGCGGCAGCACCGAACGCCGGTCGGTGAGCCGCGCCATCGCCCACTCCAGCGTCTCTTGCGCGGCGGCCGCGTCTTCGGGGGTGGGTGCGTGCATCCTCATGAACGGCCCCTGGTCGTCACGACTCGCCGTCGAAGTAGTCCACGGCGCTCTCGCGCCGTACGAGGAAGCCGTCCTCGCCCCGTCCGGGCCACACGCCGTACTTGTCGCTGTCGGGGTAGTAGCTGACGTCCGGGTCGAGCATCGTCGACAGCAGCAGGACCCGCGCTGGCTCCGGGCCGGCGTTGCTCACCTTGTGGGCTCCGGCGGGCCCGGGCGGGAAGCACACCACATCGCCCGGGTCGAGGAGCTCCTCACATTCTTTGTCGCCGGCGGCCCGGCGCAGCGTCGGCCGTCCCTCGACGACCAACAGCCATTCCTCGTTGCCGTACTCGCAGTGATACGGGCAGACGCTCTCGCCCGGCTCGAGGAGGTACAGGCTGCCACCGATCATGGCGGCGCCGACCATGGGCCCGAGCTTGGCGCGCGGAGCCATGTAGCCCGGGGGATCGTCCGGGTCCGCCACGGTCTGAACGGAATACAGGTTGACGCGTTCCATCGATCCTCCTCGAGGCTGGTACAGCGACCCTCGTCCCGCGGCGCAGGCCCCGGCCGGGTGATGGCCGGGGCGTCCGCGGGCATCTCTAGTCTATGACCCGCGACGAGCAGAAGCGCGCCGCCGCCGAGGCGGCCCTGAAGTACGTCAGGCCGGACACGATCATCGGCGTCGGCACCGGCAGCACGGCCAGCTTCTTCATCGCTGCGCTGGCGGCTCGGCCTGGCCTGGTCGCCGCCGCCGTGGCGAGCTCGGAGGCTTCGGCGACCGCGCTGCACGCGGCCGGCATCCCCGTCGTCGGATTGGACGAGGCCCCGTCGCTGCCGCTCTACGTCGACGGCGCCGACGTGGTCGATCCGCAGCTACGGCTGATCAAGGGCGCCGGGGGGGCGCTCGCCCGCGAGAAGGTGGTGGCGAGCGCGGCAGCCCTCTTCGTCTGCATCGTCGACGAGACCAAGTTGGTGGAGCGCCTGGGCGGCCCTCCGCGAGGCTCGTCCTCGAGCGGCACGTCAGGCCAGTCTGGCGGCGGACGGGCCGCGGGCACCAGCTCGTCGGCTGAAGGTTCCCCGGTGCCCCTCGCTGTGTTGCCTATGGCCGTGACGCTGGTCACCAGGCGCGTGCGCGACCTCGGCGGTAGCACCGTCGCTCGCCGCGACTACTCCACCGACGACGGCGGCGTGCTCCTCGACGTGACTGGCCTCGACCTGAGCGACCCCGAGCGCGTCGAGGTCGAGCTCGACGCCATCCCAGGCGTCGTGGAGTGCGGGATCTTCGCGCGTCGGCCGGCCGATGTCGTCATCGCCGGCACCGGCGAGGGCGTCCGCATCTTGTCGCGGGCGTGACCGAGAACGGGCGACTTGCCCGACGTCATCCGGTCTGGCTCGGTGCGGTTGCGTCACTGAAGGCGTCCCTTCGGGGCTTGACGATTGGTGGGGAAGCTCACAGGGAACAGGAGCCATGGTTCAGGCACGGCTGCAGTACCTGACCTGGGCGGCTCGACAACGGCTCCGCGAGAGGACCGTCGAGGTGCTCGAGACCGTCGGGGTGACGTTCCGTCTTCCCGAGGCGGTGGAGCTTCTCGCGGAGGCCGGCGCCATCGTGAACCGGGCGACCTCTCGGTACGGATCCCCCTGGTCGCCTATCGAGCGATGCGCTCAAGACCGCGGCACGCAGCTGCTGCTCGCCGCGCGCGACCATCGTCGCGACGTGGTGCTCGGGGACAGCAGTATCTGCGTGTGTGGCAGCGGTACCGCGACGTGTCTGGTCGATGACGCGACCGGCGGGCGGTTGCCCGGTGCGGCCGCCAGACTACGGACGGTCATGTGCGTGCTCGAAGCCCTGCGCCCTGTGCGACTGCGTCTGGCCGTCCTTGTTCGCGCGCGACTCCACGGCGGAGTGCGGCAGGCATCTTGAGGCCGCGGGCTGGCCGGAGATCGTGGCGCCCCTCCTCGACATCCTCCGGGCGGTCGCGTGAGGGAGCCCGCACGACCGCCCCTCCTCTCGGTGATCGACTTCACGGTGGCTCCGCTCGAGCACGACCCGGAGATGACGAAGGCCGCGCTGCAGTCGGCCCGGCCCGGCGTCCTCATCGTCGTCATGCCCATACCGCTGAGGGGACGACCGCGCTGGCCAACAGCGTCGTGACCATGGCGCAGTTCCTCTTCACCATCGTCCTGCTGCAGATGACGGCGCAGGGATGCTCCGTCGTCGCGGCGCCCGCGGCTGCATTGGCAGATCTGCGTGCGGGGCCGTATCAGTGCGGCGCTCCCAGGGCGTCGCTCATGACGCTGGCTTCTCTGGAGATGAGCACCATGTGCGGCCACCCGACCCAGGGCGGGCGGGGCGGGGGCGACGACTCCGCCACCTCCGGCGGGCATCCGCCATGGGCAGGCTCACTGTCCGCCGGCGGTCCTCGGCGGGGGAGCGCGTGTCGAGCCTCGGTGTGATACCTTCCCAGTGTGAGAGGTTGCCCGGGAGGGCATGGAGCATCGGGGGCAGGTTGCGTTCGGTACCAGGTCTTGGGGTGGCCACCACGCTTCTCGTCGCGGCTTTGGGCGCCGTCTTGTGCGTGGCCGCACCCACGCTGGCCTCTTCGCCACCGGCGGGAGAGCCTTCCCCCACGGCGGTCGCCTCTCCGTCCCCCGCCGCCTCTGCGGAGACGAGCGCCGGCAGCATCCCCTTCCGCTTCCAGGCATACCCCTTCGAGCTCCGGGACCTCTCCCTCACCGAGCGCCCCTTCTCCGGCGGCGCGATCTGCCGGCGCGAGGATCGGGGGATCCACGATGCGCAAGGCGTACGCATGCGCATCTCGCGCGGGAAGATGTACGACTTTCCCCGCGGCCAAGCGAGCTACGGTCTGAACAACCTTCACGCGTACAGGCTGACCAACGACACCTTCTACCTGGACCGCGCGTTGGCGCAGGCCAACCGCCTCCTGTCCTACAGAGACGAGGCCGGTGGCGCCTGGTACTACCCAAACTACCCGTCGCGGTACCGCCACGGCCAGGCTGGCGAGCCGATCATGGCGCCGTACTACTCGGCCCTTCCCCAAGGGCGCATCCTCCTGTTCTTCTCGCGGCTCGCTGAGATGACCGGCCTGGACAAGTGGCGGGAGGCCGCGGATCGCACGTTCGCCGCCTTCCTCCGTCCGGGCCCGCGCAGCGGCCCCTTCATCCTGAACATCGATCGGAACGGCTACTACTGGCTCCAGGAGTGGCCCTGGCCCAACCTGGTGCCCGACTGCACGCTGAACGGACACATCTCATCCCTGTTCGGGCTCTTCGAGTACTACACGCTGACCAGGGACGACCGCGCCCGGCAGCTGTTCCGCGGCGCCGTCACGACGGTGAGGCACTATCTGCCCAAGTTCCGCCGTGACGGGTGGATCAGCTGCTACTGCCTGGCGCATCGTGGCGCCAACGCCACGTACCACAATATGCACGTGGGTCAGCTGCTCGGGCTGTACAGGATGACGGGCGCCCTCGTGTTCGCGAGGGCGGCCGACGCCTTCAGCAACGACTATCCGAAACCCGACGTCCGCGGCACCCTTCGCGTCGAGCCCGGCATCTACAACGCCGTGAAGGTCGACTCGGTCGGCCGCGTTGTTGCCCGCCGCACCGTACGAGTTCGCGGCGTCGCGTCCTGGAGGACGACGTTGCGCAGGCGGTTGTACCGCCGGTCGCCGATCTATCTGCGCGCGGGGTCCGGGATCGCAGCGGGCTGGTGGCTGCCGGAGCGCTCCGGCAAGGTCTACCTGAAAGGAACCGCTGCGGCGCGCACGTACAACCCGGCTCGCACCCTCGCCCTCGCCGCCGGCGTCTCGTGTGCGGCGCTCAAGTTCGACGAACGGTCGAACGTTGCGGAGCGCGTGCGCGTCAAGGCCGGTGCGGGCCTGAGGCTCACGGTCGCGCGCCGGGCCGTCATCAATGGCGTCGACCGCGTGCGGGTGAGTGGGGGCGGGGAGCTGGACGGCTTCTGGCTCAAGCTCCGCAAGGGGCTCCGCCTCTTCTGAGGCGCCGCGCGCGCCGCCTACTGCGGCGTCGCGGCCGACGGCAGACCGGACGGTGACGGCTCGTCCGACGGGTTGTCGGACGGCTCGGGGCTGGTCGACGGCGAGGGCGACGGCGAGGGAGCAGGTCCGAGGTCGTACTTCTTGAGCAGTCGCGCCGTCGTGGCGGCCAGCTCGCGCTCCCACTTGACCTGGCCGGACCGGATGGTGTGCCAGAGGTCCGAGAAGTCCCGATTCCTAAGACCAGTCCTCCCCTGGAACTGGAGGTAGGGGATTCCCAGTCGCTTGGCCAGCGCGCGGCATTCGCGGTGGTACATGTTGAGCGGCCGGTCGAGACGGTGGCCGATGATATCCATGTTGCGGGGCAGGTCGACGATCACCGGATATTGGCCTCTCGCGAGACTGCGGGTGCAGACGCGCTCCAGGAGGCGGAGGTTGAAGCGAAAGCGGTCACGGAAGTACGGCCACCGCTTGACCATCCACTCGTTCGCGATCTGCCGTTTGCGCCAATTCGGCATGATGCGGGTGGAGCCGCGCGTCGCGGAGGAACTGCTGCGCGCGGTGCCCGACGGCTCGGGCAGGACGATGGGTGGATCGCCCCTGCCGTTGCAGAACCGTCCCATGTTGACGCCGACCAAGACGATCGACGCGCCGTCCGGCAGGAAGTTCACGAGACGGCGGTCCTCCGCGAACTTCCTGTGCTTGGAGCCGAGGTTGACGGCCATGATCGGATAGCCTCGTAGCGTGGACACGGTGTCTGACCAGGAGGCGTTGCTCACGGTGCACTCGCGCGCCGACGAGCCACCCAGGAGGCAGACGAGCGGTTCGTCGGGCGGGTCGGCGCGCAGATCGGCGATCCTCTGGAGCACGCGGATGAAGTCGAGGTGATACACGCCGCGCGTCTGAGCCGCGGCGTGCGCATCGCCCGACGCGCCCGGGCTCGGGAAAGCGGTGACCATGCCCAACGCCGCTGTCGCGAGGAGGATCGCGAGCAAGGCCAGGATCGTCCGATGGAGGCGCATCATACCTGCTTGAAGACCATGATGCTCCCAGTGTAGCAGCACAGCCACACGCTCTTGGTGGGCGCGTCATACGTGATGCCGATCGGCAGGGCGTTGGTGTTCACCGTGTCGATCACCTTCATGTCGCTCGTGCGGACCATGCTCATCGTGCTTGAGTCGTAGTTGACGACGAACAGCGACTTGCCGTCCGGGGCGATGGCCATGCTGCGCGGCTGCGCCCCGGTGGCGACCTTGTCGACGACCTTGCGGGTCTTCGGGTCGATCTTCGCGACCGTGCCCTCGTTGTTCAGCGTCGCGTACAGGTACTTGCCATTGGGGGCCATGCACAGGTGCCGTGGACCGCTGCCTACGCCGCGGATCCACGACACCGAGAAGTCCTCGAGGTCCACTTCGGCGATGTCGGAGCTGCCCATCACGGCCACGTACGCCGTCTTCGAGTCCGGCGAGACGGCGATGCCGCGGGGGTAGGGGCCCAGGGACACGCTCTTGACCTGTTTGCTCGTGTGGATGTCGACGATGCTCAGGCTGTACGAGCACCAGTTGCTCACCAGCAGGTACTTCTGGTCGGGGGTGACGGCAAGGTACTTGGGGACGGCCCCGACGGGGATGACCTTGTCCACCTCGAGCGAGTCCAGCGGGACGCGGTAGACGTAGCTCTTGTCGGTGCCGTCGCCGGGCGCGCAGACGTCCTGTCCCTCCGCGTAGCCGTCTCCGAACATCGAGTACTGAGAGACGTACATGAAGCGCCCGTCGGGCATGGCGGCGGCCTCGACGGGCGACCCCTGGACCGTCTCGCCGTGCCCCTTGATGCGGAACTTGCCGGCGTCGATCTCGTCCGGGATGGTCTCGACCAGCTTGAGCGTCCTGGCGTCGTACACCGTCATCGAGTGCTTGTACATCATGTTCTGGGCGAACACGTAGCCGGTGCCGGTGCTCACCACCGACTTGGGCGCGATGTCCGAGCTGACGATGGTCTTGCGGAGCTTGAGCTTGAGTGAGGAGGACGGCGGGCCCGTCCAGGCGGTCGGGTCCGGCGACGGCGTGAGCTTGACCTCGGTGGTGTCCTTGTCGCCGCTGCCGGCAGAGTCCGCAGCGCCGCCGCCTGAGCCACTCCCGCTGAGGGCCGCCCAGACCATGCCGCTGAGAACGGCGACGATCGCGACCAGGGCGATCAGAGCGAGGAGGCGCCGGCGCCGATGCACGCGCGACTTGGACGCACGACGGACGCGCCGGCGCTGGGGTGGACGGGACCTGTCACGGGGGCTGCTCACGGTGCTCGAGTGTAGCAAACGGACCGGCGGGGGACTCCCGGCCGCCGGGCCGCGAGGCTCGTCCGGCGTCAGCCGCAGACGCCGCGGAGACGGTCGAGCGCCTCGTCGAGCGTCTCGCGGCGACAGCCGAAGTTGAGGCGGAGGTAGGCCGGGTCGCCGAAGGCGGCCCCGGCCGAGAGGGCCACCCCGGCGGCCCGGCACGCCGTCGCCGGGTCGTCGAGCCCAAGGTCGCGCACGTCGAGCCAGGCGAGGTACGTGGCCTCGACGTGCGTCATGCGCGCGCGCGGAAACTCCGCCGCGACGAACGCTTCGAGCGCGTCGCGGTTGCCGCGCAGGTAGTCCAGCAGGCCGCCGTGCCAGGCGCCGCCCTCGCGGTACGCCGCCTCCGCGGCGGTGACCGCGAAGCAGCCGGGGAAGGGCAGGAGCCCTTCGCCGGGGGCCTGGAACCGCCGCCGCAGCTCCGCGTCCTCGACGATCGCGAAGGCGAAGTTGAGACCCGGCAGGTTGAAGGTCTTGCTCGGCGACATGAGCGTGACGATGCGGTCGGCGTCCCCGGGGCAGGCGAGCGCGGCCGGCACGTGCTCCAGATCGTCGAGGATCAGGTCGCAGTGGATCTCGTCGCTCACGAGCACGAGGTCATGCCGGCGGCAGAAGTCGACGACTCGCTCGACCTCGTCGCGGCGCCAGACGCGGCCGAGCGGGTTGTGCGGGTGGCAGAAGAGGAGCACGCCGGCGTCGCGCGTCGCTGCCGCCTCCAGGCCCTCGAGCGGCAGCTCCCAGCGTCCCTGCCTGAGCTCGGCCGGCACGGTGACCAGCCGCCGGCCGCGCCCGTCGGGCGCCTCGAGGAACGGCGGGTAGACGGGCGTGACGGTGAGAACGGCCTCGCTGGGCGCCGCGAACGCGTCGCAGGCGAGGTTCAGTCCCGGCACGACGCTCGGCAGCCACACGATCCAGTCGCCGTCGATGCGCCAGCCGTAGCGGCGCTCGAGGTGAGTGACGATCGCCTCGACCAGCGAGTCGGGCACCAGAGAGTAGCCGTAGACGCCGTGACCGGCGCGGGCGGTGAGCGCCTCGACCACCTGCGGCGGCGAGGCGAAGTCCATGTCCGCGACCCACAGCGGCAGCGGGTCGCCGGGGTAGAGGTCCCACTTGAAGCTGGCGGTGCCCCGTCGCTCGATGGGGGCGTCGAAGTCGAAGTCCACGCGCACAGGCTAGCAGAAGGGCGCCCGGGCACGCCGCGCGGATGACCGTGCGGAGCGCCGAAGGAATGTGGATCGCGCCCGCGCGGGAGACAGGGCTGTTTTAGTCCTGTATCCTGCAAAGGTTGCACTCATCCCGAAAAGGTCGAAGACTCACCAGTACCCTGACGGACCCACCCCGCACGAGGACGCCCCACTATGAAGATCCGCCTGATAGAGCCCATCTCACCGAGCCGCCACCTCTGGTCGATGTCGTACTTCGTCCGCCTGGGGCTGCCCATGATCGGCGCGGCGCTCGTCAAGGCCGGCCACGACGTGCGCATCTTCAACCCGCAGCTCGCGCCGGTCGACTGGGCCGACGTGTTCAGCTCCGACCTCGTCGGCATCTCGAGCACCACCTCGACCATCCCCGAGTCGTACCGCATCGCCGACGAGCTGCGCCGGCGAGGCATCCCGGTCATCATCGGCGGGTCGCACGTGACCTTCATGGTCGACGAGGCGCTCCAGCACACGGACTATGTCGCCCGCGGCGAGGGCGGCGAGGTCGTCATGGTCGAGCTTGCGGAGGCGCTGGCCGGTGACCGCGAGATCGGCTCGATCGACGGCATCTCCTACATCGGCGAGGACGGCACGAGGGTGGACGCCCCGCCGCGCGAGGCCTGCACCGATCTCGACCTGCTCCCCTTCCCCGACATCACGCTCATCGACGGTCACGAGCGCATCAGCAACACGCCGATCATGACCAGCTGGGGCTGCCCCTTCGACTGCACCTTCTGCTCGGTGACCGCCATGTTCGGCAAGAAGTACCGCTTCCGCAGCGCCGAGAGCGTCGTCGCCGAGATCAAGGAGAAGCAGCCTGAGAGGATCTTCTTCTACGACGACAACTTCGCCGCCAACAGGAAGCGCCTCAAGCTGCTCCTGCAGCTGATGATCGACGAGGGCATCACGGTTCCTTGGGGCGCGCAGGTGCGCACCGACGTCGTGCGCGACCCGGAGCTGCTCGAGCTCATGCGGGCCTCGGGAGCCGACTTCGTCGCCCTCGGCCTCGAATCCGTCAATCAGGACACGCTGGACAGCTTCGAGAAGTCGCAGACCGTCGGCGACATCGAGGAAGCCATCAAGATCCTTCACGACTACGGCATCCGCAGCCACGGCATGTTCGTGCTCGGCGCCGACCACGACACCGACAAGTCGGTCCGCGACACCCTGCGCTTCGCGCTGAAGAACAAGATCGACACGGTGATGCTCAACATCCTCACGCCCCTGCCCGGCACGCAGCAGTTCAACGAGCTGGAAGCCGAAGGCCGCATCATCGAGCGCGACTGGTCGTTCTACGACGCCCAGCACGTCGTCTTCCGCCCGCGCCTGATGACGCCGCTGCACCTGCTGCAGCAGACGATCCGCGCCAACAAGAAGTTCTACGCTACGTGGCGCCCGGTGCTGAAGTTCAACCACTGGTTCTGGCACCGCGATCAGTACAGCTGGGACAGGATGCTCGAGTACGGCTGGCTCTGGTACTACTCGCGCACGTGGTGGACTCATGCGAAGAACCGCGCGCAGCGGAGGCGGCTCCGCGAGCTGAGCCGCACGCAGCCGCCGACGCCGAAGCGGCCGCCGACGTTGAAGCGGCCGCCGACGCCGAAGCACGCGCCGCCGCCGAAGCACGCGCCGCCGACGCGCGTCGGCGTCGCCGAGAAGGCGCCGCTGACGTAGCGCCGGCGCCGGGCGTGCCCTCGGCGCAACCGGGGAACAGTCGTCTTGCACGGCGCGCCGCCGAAGCGGCGCGCGTCACCCGAGACGACAGGACGGACCCATGGCCACCGCCACCTTCGCCGCCGGCTGCTTCTGGGGCGTCGAGCAGCGCTTCGCCGGGCTGCCGGGCGTCACCAGCACCGAGGTCGGCTACACCGGCGGCACCACGTCGCACCCCACGTACGAGCAGGTCTGCTCGCACACCACCGGCCACGCCGAGGCCGTGCGCCTCGAGTACGACCCGGAGCGGATCAGCTATGAAGAGCTCCTGGCGGCCTTCTTCGGCATGCACGACCCCACGCAGCTCAACCGACAGGGGCCGGACGTCGGCGATCAGTATCGATCCGCCGTCTTCTTCCACACGCCAGAACAGGAGACGGCGGCCCGGGCTCGGTCGAGCAGCTCACGGAGAGCGCCGTCTTCAAGCGGCCGATCGTCACGCAGATCGCGGCCGCTCCCGAGTGGTGGCGCGCCGAGGAGTACCATCAGAAGTACTTCCAGAAGCACGCCGGCTTCAGCTGCCACGTCTGATCGGACGTCCTGGCGGGGCCCGCCTGCTTCGGGGCGCCGCCGCGCGGCTTCCGCGCGGAGTCCTAGCGCCCGCCCGTCAGCCAGGCGTAGGGGCGGGGCATGGCGCCGGAGGGCCGTCACGCCGCGGCTGCAGGTTGTGCAAGAAGAGGAAGCCGGAGATGGCGAAGAGCATGGCCGCCGGCCACCTCGCCAGCGCCTGCGAGATCAGGTACTCGATGAAGCCGACGGCTCCTGGAGTCGCCGCTGAGTCGTCGCCGCGTTCTCACCCAATCCGAATCGGCTCGTTCATGTTGTAGGCGTGCACGAAGGCGACCGCCGTCACGGCCAGCAGCGTGACGAGGCGCAGCTTCGAGCCGAGCCGGCTGTCGACACGGTACGACTCGAGGGTGGGAAGAGACAACGATGCGCGATCAGGCGGTGAGGTGCTCGATGAGGATCTTGAGGCCGATCCCGATGAGGATGACACCACCGACGATCTCCATGCGACGACCGAGAAGAGCGCCGAACCGTGTCCCGAGCTCCAGGCCCACGATCGTGAAGGCGCCGGCGACGATGCCGATCACCAGCGCCGGGTACCAGATGTCGACGCCGAGGAGCGCCAGTGAGAGGCCGACGGCCAGCGCGTCGATGCTCGTGGCGATGGAGAGCATGACGAGCGTCCAGCCCTTCGTCGGGTCACACCGGTCGGGCTGTTCCTCCTCCTTCAAGGCCTCGTAGATCATCTTGCCGCCGATGAAGCCGAGCAGGCCGAACGCGATCCAATGGTCGACCGGTGCGATGTAGTCGACCAGCGTGAGGCCGGCCAGCCACCCGAGGATGGGCATGAACGCCTGGAAGAGGCCGAAGTGCCAAGCCAGACGAAAGGTCTGCCGCTTGGTGACCTGGCACAGCTGGAGCCCGGCGCCGATGGCCACGGCGAAGGCGTCCATGGCGAGTCCGATCGCGATGCCGATGAGCGTGAGCGTCGACACGAGCGCCTGCGGTCAGGGTGACGGCGCCGCCGACGCGGACGCCGAGGGCGAGGTCGAGGGTGACGGGCGTGCGGTGTTTGGAGCCGAGATCGCAGGCGTCCACGACGTGGCCACTTCGGCGCAGCGCCTTACGAGCCGCCGCCATCGTAGCCGTACTGCTTGAGCAGGGCGGCCGTCTTGGCGCTCAGAAGGTTCTGCCACACCTTGCGGCCCGGCTCCACGAGGTGCCAGAGGTCGTAGAAGCTCGAGTTGGGCAGCTTGGCCGCGGCTACGAAGCTCACGTAGGGCACGCCGTACTTCCTTGCCAGCGCCCTGCACCTGGCGCGGTACTTCGTCGTCGGCGTGTTCAGCTTGCTGCCGATGATGGATGTGTTGCGCGGCAACTCGAAGAGCACAGGCTTCATGCCCCGCGTCCGGCACACCCTGATGAGCTTGTCGAGCACGGCGGAGCTGGTCGCGAAGTTGCGCTTGAAGACGGGGTAGCGGTCGGCGAGCCAGGCAGACACCAGCATCCTCTTGTTCGCCTTCGTCAGGATGCGGCTGCGGCTGTAGGCATGCTGCTTGTACGGCGGAAGCGTCGCGACCGGTTTGGGGAGCGAGATCCTCGCGGTCTTCTGCGCCGAAGTGAAGGAGCCGAGGTTGACGCCGATGAAGACGATGGTCGGCACCTCGGGAAGGGCCTGCACGAGGGCGACGTTCTGGGCGAGCGTGCGGTTGCGGGAGCCGAGGTTGTAGGCCGCGGCCGCCGGGCCGCCCTTGGCCTCGATCTGCGCACGCCAGCTGCCGTCGCTGATCGTGGACTCACGGGCGGCCGATCCGCCGAGCAGGACGACGACCGGCTGTGCCGGCGGGTCTGCCCTCAGGTTGGCGATCACCTGGAGCGCGTGCGCCGAGTCGGCGCCGGACGTCGCCCTGGCGCCGAAATCGCCGGAGAAGGCGCCGGGGGCGCTCTCGACGGCGACGGGCCTTGAGCTGGGGGCGACGGAGCCCGATGCGCCTGCTGTGGCCTGCTCCGAGCAGGCCGCCGTCAACGCGGCGACGAGCACGAGGGCGACGAGGAGCATCGCGAGCGTGCTTGGCCGTATGCGCCCACAAGAGTGAGCGCTGGGCTGCTCGCTGCGGGTGGCGATACGACGGTGGCTGGCGACCATGGACCCTCCTGAACGTGGACTTCGACTGTAGCACGGAAGACGCACACGGCGCCCCCTATCACTCGCCTCCGACACCGTCCGGAGCACCCGGTCCGGCGGCTGCTAGGCGCGCCCGGCCCGGCGGATGTAGGGTTGCCGGGCAGTCCCGCGGAGCCGCCAGGAGGTCGCTGCCTTGAAGTACCGCCGTATGCCGATCGAGGAGGAGTCCCCCGAACAGTTCGGCTATGACCGTATCCGCTACAACCTCACCGAGAGCTCGGTGCGCGACCGCTCGCTGGCCGACCTCGGGATAGACCTGGGCGACATGATCCTCTTCTACGGCGACCACGCGGGCAACGAGACCTTGCGCGATCTCGTGGCGAGGCAGAGCGGCGGTGAGGCGGGAGGCGTGAGTCGTTCCGACGTGCTCGTCACCGCGGGCGCCGCCCAGGCGCTCTTCATCATCGCCACGTCGCTGCTCGACAAAGGCGACCACGTCGTCGTCATCCGTCCCAACTACGCGACCAACATCGAGACCCCCCGGGCGATCGAGGCGGACGTCACCTATCTCGACCTCGCCTTCGAGGACGGCTATCGCATCGACCCGGAGAGGCTGATGGCGTTGGTGACGCCGCGCACCAGGTATGTGAGCGTCACCCTGCCGCACAACCCGACCGGGGTGATGATGAGCGACGCCGACCTGAGGAGCCTGGTCGCTCAGGTGGAGAGCGCCGGCTGCCGCCTGCTCGTCGACGAGACCTACCGGGAGATGACCTTCGGGACGCCACTGCCTGCCGTCGCCACGCTCAGCGAGCGGGCGATCAGCGTGAGCTCGCTGTCCAAGACGTACGGCATCCCCGGCGTGCGCACAGGCTGGCTGGTGTGCCGCGACGGCGAGCTGATGAGGACCTTCCTCGCCGCCAAGGAGCAGATCGGCATCTGCGGCAGCGTCGTCGACGAGGAGATCGCCGCGCGCGCTTTCGCGCAGCGCGGCACGTGGCTTCCCGAGCTGCACGCGTTCATCGCCCGGCAGCTCGGCGTCGTCAGGGAGTGGATGGACGGCGAGGAGATGATGGAGTGGGTCGAGCCCTCCGGAGGCGTGGTCTGCTTCCCGCGGATCAGGCCGGAGGTGCCCGTGGACGTGGACGAGTTCTACCGCGTGCTCGGCGAGGTGCACGGCACCTATGTAGGCCCCGGGCACTGGTTCGAGCAGGACAGACGCCACATGCGCATCGGCTACGCGTGGCCGCTGCCGGACGAACTGGAGGGCGGTCTGGCGGCCATCTCCGGGTCGATCCGGGCCGCGCTCACCATCTGACGCGATGGGAGAGGACGAGATGACACCAGGATCGGATGGGTCCCCGCCGGCCAGGGCTTCGGCCGAGGCGCCGGCCTGTCGCCACACGTCGGCGCAGTTCATGGGAGCAGCCGGGGTGCGCCTGCACCTGCACGCGTGGCTGCCGGCGGCCGCGGCGCTCACCGAGCCTGCTCCCGAGCCGGTCGCGAGCATCGCCGTCGTGCACGGCTACGGCGAGCACGGCGGCCGTCACACCTGGTTCGCCGAGGCGATGATCGGGCATGGCTACGCGGTGTACTCGTACGACCTGCGCGGGCACGGCCTGTCATCCGGCGTGCGGGGGCAGGTCGATCGGTTCGACGACTACTTGGCCGACACCGCCGTCTTTCTCGACGAGGTGCGCCGTCGCCAGCCCGGCAGACCGGTTCTGCTGCTGGGGCACAGTCTCGGCGGGCTGATCTGCACCCGGTTCGTGGAGGAGAAGTCCGAAGGTCTCCTCGGGCTCATCCTCTCGTCGCCGTTCTTCGGGCTCGCCGCCGAAGTGCCGCCGGCGAAGCTCCTGGGGGCACGTGTCCTCTCCGTCCTCTGGCCCGACCGCGACATCGGTAACACGCTGCTCGCCGCCGACCTCTCGCACGACGAGGCGGTCGTGGAGGCCTACGTCACCGACCCGCTCGTGCATCATGTGGCCACGGCACGCTGGGCCGCGGAGATGACGAAGGCCCAGGACGCCGCCCTCGCCGGCGCCCCGCGCGTCACGTTGCCGCTGCTCCTGCTGTACGGCGACGAGGACGCCGTCGCCGATCCCGCGTTCTCCGAGGCCTTCTTCGCCACCGCCGGGGCGGCCGACAAGACGCGTCTCCACTACGAGGACCTCTATCACGAGCTCTTCAACGAGACCGAGCGCGAGCGGGTCTTCGTCGACGTGGCGGCCTGGCTCGCCGAGCGCCTGCCGGCGGCGGCCGCCGGCTGAGCGGGGGCGCGGGTTCGTCTGTCCCGGAGGCGAGGGTCGGCCGTGGCGCCGGTTCCTGCCCGCCGCCTCACGCGCCGGGCGGCCGCCCCACGGTGCTCATGTAGACGACCGGCTCGAGGTCGGGGTCGACGCCGAGCAGGGCGGCCGCCTCGTCGTCGAAGAAGGCGGCGATCTGGCAGCTGCCCAGGCCGAGGGCGGTCGCCGCGAGAGCGACGTTCCCGGCGATGTGGCCGGCGTCGAGCAGCACGTAGCGGACGAAGCGCTCGCCGTACTTCCAGCGCGAGCGCTCCAGCACCGCCGTCCAGACGAAGACCGCCTGGGCGGTGGCGGCGATGCGTTGGTCGAGCGCGGCCTGCGCGATCGGGAGCCGCAGGTCGTCGGCGACGAGTCGCTCGAGCGCACGGCCGAGCACGTCGTAGTGGTAGAGGCCGGGCTCGAGCCCTTCGACGTCGTTGGCGACGACATAGTGCTCGATGGGGTAGAGGCCGCCGGCCGACGGCGCGGTACGGAAGGCGAAGCCGTCTTGCCGCGCCGTGACCCCGGCGGCCGCCCAGAGCAGCGCCGCGAGCTCGCCCAGCGCGAGCGGCGGCGGCGCGTAGGCGCGCAGGCTCCGCCGGCGGGCGAGCGCGTCGAAGAGCCCGCCGTCGTCGAGCGCGGGATCCGGCAGCGGGACGCGCGGCGCATCCGGGTACGTCTTGAACCAGTCGGGCTGGTGGGCCCAGTCCATGCGCCCGCCCACGAGGTGGTCCCGGCGGTGCCGTGTCTCCCGCAGGTAGCGCTGTCCTGCGTCGTCGTTCACCGGCCGGCCCGCCGGGTCTTGGCTTGCGGCGGCCTCACGCGTCGTCTCGCTCGTGATCGCGGGCGCGATACGGCGTCGGGATGAACTCCACCGAGGGCCGCCGCTGGCTGCGCCGTGGATAGAGCGTCATCAGTTCGTAGACGAGCTCGGGCACGTCGTCGGAGACGGGCAGCCCGAGCTCCTTCGCCTCCTCCAGCCGGATCGGGTAGTCGTGCGTCCAGCGCCCTTCGCTCAGCAGGACGGCCAGCCGCTCCGCCTCAGGATCATCGAAACGCCCGGAGAGCAGCTCCCGCACCGTGTCGCCCACCTGGGCGATGGCTTTGCGCGCGACGTCGCCGAGGATCAGCGTCTCGTCGTCGCGGTTGGGGTTGTCCTGCTCGAGCGCCTTGAGGATCGACGCCGCCGGCCATGACCCACGCGGCAGGCTGCCGAGCTGCGGGTCGACGGGGCCGAGCACCGCGTCGGGATCCATCAGGATCTCGTCCGCCGCCAGCGCCACGAGCGTGCCCCCGGACATGGCGTAGTGCGGCACGATCACGGTCACCTTGCCGCCGTGCCGCTTGAGTGCGTGCGCGATCTGGTCGCTGGCCAGGACCAGTCCGCCCGGCGTGTGCAGGAGCAGGTCGATCGGCATCTCAGGAGGGGTCATGCGGATGGCGCGGAGCAGCTGCTCGGAGTCGTCGATGTCGATGTAGCGACCGAAGGGCAGGCCGAGGAGACTCACCGTCTCCTGCCGGTGGATCAGCGTGATCACGCGTGAGTCGCGCTGCTGTTCGAGTCTGCGGATGAGGTCGTGCCGGCGACGGTCACGCCGCAGGCGGAAGAGTCTCGGCAGTCCCCCACAGCAGGGCCAGGGCGATGACGATCGCGAGGAGGATCCAGGAGCCCATGCCCCCTCAGCCTCTCAGTGCGGACCGGGGTCGACGTGGAACGAGGCGACCTGATTGCGGATCTCTGCCTGCGCGCGCAATCGCGGTGACGGCGAGATTACGGCGGCGCAGCCAGCGACGGCTGGTCGCGCTTTCCTCGGGCTGCCTGGGCGGCGGTGTGCGCACGCCGACGACGCGGCCGTGACGGTCGATCACGAGCGGGTCGTGTTCTGGAGGACGAGGTGTGTGTCGCCGGAACATCTCTCTAGTGATACCCGGCGCTCGTGATCGGGTCACCACGAGCGCCGCGGCACTCACAGCAGACGGCTGAAGTTGCCGGTTCCCCAGGGCGAGGCGCCGACGGCCGCGGCGACGGCCGAGGCGTCGTTGCCGCGGCGCAGCGCGTCGAGGATGCCGCCGTAGTAGCCGTTCTTGAGCGTGATCATCGTCGCTTGGAGACCTTGTCTCCAACTCGTGTAGGCCTTGACACCGACCGAGTTGAACACGATGGCGCCCGGCATGCCCTGCGTCGTGTTGAGCGGGTTGAAGTAGGCGGTGTTGTACCAGTGACCGCCCTCGGCCATCTCCCAGGCCGTGACGGCGGCGACGTTGTCGGCGGTCACCGGGAAGCGCATGGCGACGAGCAGCGCCCTGGCCCAGGTGAGCTGGTTGAACTGCCCGTTGCTGGCCATCGCCAGCGCCGCGCCGAGGCCACCACTGGCGAGGATCTTCTTGATGCGCTTGGTGACGCCCTGCAGGATCGCGGCGCGTTGGGCCAGACTCTGGTCCAGCTCGATCTTCTGGTCCTGGACCTCGCGCTCGGCGAGCAACGCCTCCTCGTGCTCGTCCCCGACGCGGCGCTCGAGGCGGCGCGCCTCCCGGGTGAGGCGCTGGGCGTCGTTCTCGGCGCGCCGGTCCTCGTCGGCGATGTCGTGCAGGAGCGACCGGAGGGTCTCGACGTCGGCGAGACTCTCGATCGTGGCCAGGATGTCCAGCCAGCTGAGCTCGCCCGTCTTGTAGATGGTCGACGCCCGCTTCGCGAGGATCTCGCGCTGCAGGTCCAGGGCATCCTCGGCGCGGGCCAGCTCGCGGCGCGATAGCTGCAACCGCTGATTGATCTCGTCGAGCCTTCCCTGCGCCTCGACGAGGCGCTGGCCCACGGTCTGCAGCTCGGCCTGGATGCTCTCCATGTCGGCGCGCGTCCGCTTAGCCTCTTTCTGCAGGTCGAAGAGCGACGGCGCGGCCGCCGCCGGCGCGGCGGCAACGGCGGCCGCGACAGCGAGCGCCGAAACGAGCACGGCGAGGAGCGTCGCGCCCGCCGCGAGGGCACGGTGCGGCTTCGTCTTCCGGTGGCTCGTGGGGAGGATGGACCTGTCTCCGGTCATGTCGCTGCTCGGATGTTCTCTGCTTCGGGGTATCGGCTCGATCGGGCGCTTCTTGACCGCCGGACAGGCCCAGCTCCGCGCCGGTCTGCAGCTCGGTCGTTCGTGCCGTGAGCGCGAATCCCTCTCACGAGCGTAGCGGCGTGACATGCGCCGCGCCAGTCTTCCGGCAGATTCTTGACTATTAAGGTCAATGAAGTGGTGTTCAGTTCGTGCAAAGGGGGTACGCACGCTCCGCTATAGCTCGTCTGTGGGCGCGACTCTCGCGTCCTGCAGCATGTGTCCGTGCGGGGCCGCCGGACACGACACAGGAGGATCGACCATGAAGACCGCGATCGGCCATCGCTCGACCCTGACAGGTGGGCTCGTGGCAGCGCTTCTACTGCCTGTCCTCGCCCTCTTCCTCGCGCTCACCGCCGCCCCGGCCGGCGCCGCGCCGCTGCCCGGGGGTTCGCTCGACCCGACCACCATCCCGAAATACCGGGAGCCCCTCGTGATACCGCCGGCCATGCCGCGGACGCGGGTGATCACCAGCAGGGGAAGGCAGATCGACTACTACGAGATCGCCGTCAAGCAGTTCCAGCAGTTCATCCTGCCGCAGGCGTGGTCCAAGGCGAACGCCGTCGGGCCGAGCACCGTGTGGAGCTACGGATCGATGCGCGATCCCAAGGCCGGTGGCCGAGGGCGGCACGCTCAACTACCCGGCGCTGACCATCGAGGCCAGAAAGAACCGGCCCGTGCGCGTCAAGTGGATCAACGGGCTCGTGGACGAGAGCGGGAACTACCTGCCGCACCTCTTCGCCGTCGACCAGACGCTGCACTGGGCCAATCCGTCCGGCGGACCGGGCGGCACCGACACGCACGGGATGGACGCGATGCCGTACACCGGTCCCGTGCCGATGGTGACCCACGTGCACGGCGCACACACCACCGAAGACAGCGACGGTTACCCGGAGGCCTGGTATCTGCCGGCGGCGAACGACATCCCGGCCGACTACGCGACCGAGGGCACCTTCTACCAGCAGTTCAAGCAGGAGTTCGAGGCCCGCTGGGGCCAGATCTGGGAGCCGGGCACCTCGGTCTTCCAGTACGCCAACGACCAGCGGCCGACGACGCTCTGGTACCACGATCACAGCCTCGGCATGACGCGACTCAACGTCTACGCCGGGCCGGCGGGTTTCTACCTCGTGCGCAGCGACCGTGACCCGGTCGCCAAGAGGCTGCCGCGGCCGGCTCCGAGGCGCGGCGACAAGCCCGGCACCAAGTACCGGGAGATCCCGATCGTCATCCAGGACCGGTCGTTCAACGCCGACGGCTCCCTGTACTACCCCGACAACCGTGCCTTCTTCGAGGGCCTGAACGTGCCGGGGCAGCCGCAGCAGTTCCCCGGCGCACCGGAGCTCCGCATCCCGTTCACGCCGGATGAGGCTCTGGACGGCCAGATGAGCGACATCTCACCGCAGTGGAACCCTGAGTTCTTCGGCAACACGATGGTCGTGAACGGCAAGACCTGGCCGTACCTGAACGTGGAGCAGCGCCGCTATCGCTTCCGGTTCCTCAACGGCACCGACTCGCGGTTCCTCATCCTCAGGATGAGCAACGGCATGGCGTTCACCCAGATCGGCAGCGACGGCGGCTACCTGCCCAAGCCCGTGCGTCTGAAGAAACTGCTCATCGCGCCGGCCGAGCGCGCCGATGTGATCATCGATTTCAGCAAGGTGAGGCGGGGCAAGCGCGTCGTTCTGCGCAACTTCGCGCCGGACGAGCCGTTCGGCGGGGGCGAGGCCGGCGAGGACTACGAGATCGCCGATCCCGGCACCACCGGCCAGGTCATGCAGTTCCGCGTGCGTGCCAGGACGTCCCGGGAACGGAGCGTCCGGCCGTCAAGGCTCGGCCTGCGGGCGATCAAGGCGCTCCCGTCGGCTGATGTGGTCCGCAACGTGAGTCTCAACGAGCTGGCGTCGTCGACCGTGAAGGAGGACGAGGACGAGGACGGCAACGTGCTGTTGGACCCGAACGGCGAGCCGTTCGCACCTCGCGAGGCGGCGCTCGGCACCTGGACCAGCGCTGGCGGTCCTGAGCCCAAGCTGTGGATAGACGACGTGACGGAGAACCCCGCGGTGGGAGCGGTCGAGAGCTGGAACCTCCGCAACTTCACCATGGACGCCCACCCGATCCACATCCACCTCGTCCAGTTCCGGGTGATCAAGCGTGTGGTGACGGATGCGGAGATGTCCCCTCACGGGGACCTCGGGCAGGGCGCCGTCCTCAAGCCCGAGAGATGGGAGACCGGCTACAAGGACACGGTCATCGTCTACCCCGGCGAGCTGACTCGGGTCAAGGCGAGGTTCGACACCGCGGGTCTGTTCGTGTGGCACTGCCACATCCTCGAGCACGAAGACAACGAGATGATGCGGCCGTACCGCGTGGGCCCGGCGCCCTCGGGGAGTCCGATAACGACGCAGCCGCAGTGAAGACCGCCGGCTGATCGTTCGGCCGACGCGGTCGGCCGACCGGCGGCCCGGCGCAGCGGCCGGGGCGGGAGCTCGCAAGCAGCGCCCGCCCCGGCCGTCGCACGCAGCGAGGTGGTTGCAGCGGCTGAGTCGAGTCGGCGCTCGTGCTTCAGACGGCGCCGGCCGCCTCACGAAGCGCCGCCCAGACGCCTTCGACATGCTCGCGCTCGGTAGATTGCGCGCCGACCGAGACGCGCAGGAGCTGGATGCCCTTGACCACCGACGGCGTCAGGTAGAAGCGGCCGGCGTCGTTGACGGCGCCGGCGATGGCGAGATTGTGGACGGCGAGGGCCGCCTCGTCCCCGGCGAGCGCCGCCGGCACGTGTCGCAGGCAGACGGTCTGGAGCGGCGCCGGCGCAAGGAGCTCCCACTCCGGCGTGGCCTCCACTTCCGCGGCCAGCCAGCTCGCGTTGGCGATGTCCCGGCGCAGGCGCTCCTGGAGACGCTCGACACCGCAGTCGCGCAACAGAAACCACAACTTGAGCGCGCGGAAGCGGCGGCCCAGCGGGATACCCCAGTCGCGCAGATTGCGCACGCGGCCGTCCTGGGCCGTGCGCAGGTAGCTCGGATCGGTGCTCATCACGCGTACGAGGTGCTCGGGGTCGCGCACGTAGTAGGCGGAGAGATCGAAGCCCGTGCCCAGCCACTTGTGCGGGTTGAAGACGAGCGAATCGGCGCGCTCCACGCCGTCCCACATCCAGCGGTGCTCCGGGCAGATCATCGCCGCGCCGGCGAGCGCCGCGTCGACGTGCAGCCACAGGTCGTATCGTTCGCAGAGGCCGGCGATGCCGGCCACCGGGTCGAGCGCCGTGGTGGCGGTCGTGCCGACCGCCGCGACCACGGCGCAGGGCCGGCGGCCGGCGGCGAGGTCGTCCTCGAGCGCGCGCTCGAGCAGGTCGAGCCGGAGCGCGTGCTCGTCGTCGGTCCCGATGAGGCGCAGGTGCTCGGCGCCGAACCCGGCGAGGAGCGCGCCCTTGGGCACCGAGCTGTGCGCCTGGTCGCTCGCGTAGACGACGAGCGGCGCGTCTTCGGCCTGCAGGCCGCCGCGGTTCTGGCTGAAGTCCGACGTGCGCTCCCGGGCGCAAAGGAGCGCGCAGAAGGTCGCCGTGCTGGCCGAGTCGTCGATCACGCCGGTGAACGATTCGGGCAGGCCGACCATCTGGCGCAGCCAGTCCATGACGACGTCCTCGACCTCGGTGCAGGCCGGGCTGGTCTGCCAGCTCATGCCCTGCGGGCCGAGGCCCGACGACACGAGGTCGGCGAGGACGGATGCCAGGTCGGAGTTGCTGGGGAAGTAGGCGAAGAACCCGGGATGGTTCCAGTGTGTGATGCCCGGCACGACGACGCGGTCCAGGTCGGCGGCGATGCCGGCGAGCCCTTGTCCGTGCGTCGGCGGCTCGGCGGGCAGTTGCGCCGCCACCTCGCCGGGCTGCGTCCGGCTCATCACGGGGTAGTCGCCGATCTGCTCGCGGTAGTCGGCGACCCAGTCGATCAGCTCGTGGCCGAGCTTGCGGAACTCGTTGGTGTCCATGGCATCGCTCCCTCGTCAGCCGGGGCAAGCCTACACGCGGTCAGCGGCGCCGTGCGACCAGGACCTCGGAGCTCAAGAACCAGTCGGTGACGGTGAAGCCGGCGTGGAGGCTCCACTCCTCCGGATCCAGCAGGCCGCGGAGTGTCAGGGGGCGGCAGCCACCCAGGAGTGCGGGGTTCAGGCGCCAGATCGTCTGCCAGAGGGCGGTGACCAGGCGCGCCGGCGCCGTGCGGCCCGGGGCGAGGCTCGCCACGGTGAGCAGCCCCCCGGGCCGCAGCACGCGGCGCGCCTCCCGCGCGAACGCCGCCGCGTCGGCGGGGCTGAGCAGATCGAGCACATAGGTGCTCACGACGCGGTCGCAGGAGCCGTCCGCGACGGGAAGGTGGATCGCGCCGTCCGTCAGCTCGATGCGGGCGCGGCCGGTCCACTGCGCCACGGCCGCGTGCGCGAGTTCGACCATGTGCGGGCTCACATCCAGACCAAGGTACGTGGCATCCGCGGGCAGCTCGTCACGCAACAACCGGGCGGCGAAGCGGCCCGTGCCGCAGCCGAACTCCAGCACCATCGCGGCTTCCGCGAAGGCGCCGTGGGTCGCAAGGGCGTCGAGGGCGCGGCGCTCGCTGAGGGGTCGCGCGTCCTGGCCGCGGCCGATGAGATCGTAGAACCGTCGCGCCTGCTGGTGAGTGATGAACCGCTGCGTCATTCCGAGGTCATCCTACTCGCTACTCCGCAGCGTCTCGCCTTCGCGGTGCTGCGCCGCGGTTGCCGCCTGGCGCCTGCCGGGGGAGGATGCCTTCACAGCAGCTGGCGGCGTCTGCCGCCCGCACCCGAGGTCCCGGAGGCCAGCTTGCGCATCGAACCGTTCTTGGTCGAGCAGTGGATGAACGCTCACGAGACGACGGCCACCTGGAACATCGCCGAGACCTGCGTACACTCGCTGACACTGGACGAGCTGCTGCAGATCAGCGGCGACGCCGACGGCGTACTGCGTCGCCTTCGCGACACCTGGCTCGGCTACGGCGACATCACCGGCTCGCCGCGCCTGCGCGCCGCGATCGCGGCGCTGTACGGCGAGCGCATCACCGCCGACCACGTGCTCACCGCCAACGGCGCGATAGGCGCCAACTTTCTCGCCCTGTACGCGCTGGTCGAGCCGGGCACGACGGTCGTCAGCGTCCAGCCCACGTACCAGCAGCTGTTCTCGGTGCCCGAGTCGCTCGGCGCCGAGGTCCGGGAGCTGCGACTGCGCGAGGAGGATGGCTATCTGCCGGATGTCGACGCACTCCGCGCGCTCACCGACGAGCGCACCCGGCTCATCGTCCTCAACAACCCGAACAACCCGACCGGCGCGCTCATCGACGAGCCGCTGCTCCGCGAGATCGTCGAGGTCGCCCGCAAGCGTGACGCCTGGCTCGTCTGTGACGAGGTGTATCGCAGGCTGGAGCACGAACCGGGTACCACGGCGCCGTCGGTCGCCGACCTCTACGAGAAGGGCGTGAGCAGCGGCAGCATGAGCAAGAGCTACTCGCTGGCCGGGCTGCGTACGGGCTGGGTCGCCGGGCCTCCCGAGGTCATCACGCGCTGCCTCGACGTGCGCGACTACACGACGATCAGCGGAGGCGTGCTCGATGACGCGCTCGCAGCCGTGGCGCTCGAGCATGTCGACGCGGTGCTCGAGCGCAGTCTCGAGATCGTGCGTGGCAACCTGGCGATCGTCGACGCGTGGATCGCGCGAGAACCGCGGCTGCGCTACGTGCGGCCGCGGGCCGGCACCACAGCGCTCGTGCACTACGACTACGACGTGCTCTCTGCCGATTTCTGCCAGGGCATGTTCGACTACAACGGTGCCTTCGTCATGCCGGGCATCGCCTTCGGCGAGGAGCAGTACGTTCCG
Organism: uncultured Thermoleophilia bacterium; assembly: GCA_963695395.1. Lineage (GTDB taxonomy): Bacteria > Actinomycetota > Thermoleophilia > UBA2241 > UBA2241 > CAIXSE01. The sequence continues at coordinate 61,904 of CAVOGK010000029.1, forward strand.
CCTGGGGTACGCATGCGCCCGCGACGTGCTCGAGGGCGGGCTCGACGCCGTATCGGCGTATCTTGCGACACTGGAGAGCTCACGCGCCGGCGGGTAGGCTTTGCCCGCCTGGTCGCGAATAGTCGAGCGTGAGGCCCCACGAGCGGGCGTCGGTCGCGCCTGAGTTCGTGCCCGTGCCACCGACGGACGGATCCGATCCTGATGAAGCCAATCATCCTCGTCGCCGAAGACAACCCGGACCTGCAGAGCCTGCTGCGACACGTGTTGGAGAGTGACGGCTACGAGGTCCGCGTCGCCGGCGACGGGCTGGAGGCTCTCGAGCTGTACGACGCGATCGCGCCGGATCTGCTCGTGCTGGACATCATGATGCCGAAGCTGAGCGGCTTCGAAGTGCTGCGCGAAGTGAGGGGCGATGACGCCTACCGGCAGGATATCCCCGTCCTGGTGCTCACCGCCCGCACCGGAGAGGACGACGTTCTGGCGGGCTTCGAGCTGGGAGTGAACGACTATCTGACCAAGCCGTTCGTGATCGGTGAGCTGCGGGCTCGCGTACGCGCCCTGCTCGCCCGCCGCCCCTAGCCCGGCCCACGCCCGCGCCTCGCTGGGCCAAGCTCAGCGCGGGGAGGGCGCGGCCGCCGGATCGGCGACCGCACGGCGTCGATCAGCGGGGCGACCACCGTTTGCCTCGAGGCACGTACGGATCGTCCGGGCGTAGCTGCGAACGTCGTCGTCTCCGTTGACGTTCAGCTGCAGCGGCATCAGGAGGCGGTTGAGCCGTTCGCGGTTCTTCAGCGCGTAGCGGCGTGGGTGGAGCGCCGCGATGATCGGTGCGAACAGCTCGAGACTCCTCGCGAGGCAGGAACTCGGTGAACACGTGCGGCCCGCCGCCCTTGCGCGGCGAGCACTTGTAGCGCTGGCGCCGATGCCCCGCCCTCGCGTACGTGCCGTCCAGCTTGACCTGTGAGCCTGCGTGTTCAGGCCTGGCCTAGGCTGTCGACTGCGTCCGCGCGGAGTCGCGAGGCTGGCCCCCGCGCTCGAACCCGATGCGGCGCATCTCCCCCCAACCCTGCTTCTTGCGCAGAAAGTCCACCGTGGCCTGAGCCCGCCAGATGGCCTGCAGCTGACGGTAGCCGAAGTTCTCGATCACCGCGAGAAGCAGCAGTCTGGGGAGATCCCGTCGCGGGAAGGCCCGGCTCGACCTCGTCTGGTCCAGCAACACTGCGGCTACCGAGAGGAACACCCCGTAGCCGACCGCCAGCAGGAAGAAGAGGATCATGAACTGCAGGTTGACCACCCCGAGAGCAATCGGGAGTACGAGCATCGCGTAGCCGCAGACTTCGATCAACGGGCCGATCGCCTCGAATACGAGATTGTACGGGAGCCCCAGCAGGCCGACAGGACCGTACTTCGGCCTGAACATCATCCGCCGGGAGTTCCACAGGCATTCGAGTAGACCGCGGTGCCAGCGATTTCGCTGCCTGCGCAGGGTGGCCAGGTTCTCGGGCGTTTCCGTCCAGACCACTGGGTCGGAGATGAAGACGATCCGGTAGCGCTCGCCCCGCTCCCGGTACAGCGCATGTAGGCGAAGCACCAGGTCCATGTCCTCGCCGACCGTGTCCGTGCGATAGCCGCCCACGTCGAGGACCGACGCTTTCTTGAAGACGCCGAACGCGCCGGAGATCACGAACAGGGAGCGGACGCGGCTCCAGCCGACGCGACTGGCGAGGAAGGCGCGCGCGTACTCGACCCCCTGTATAGCTGCGAGATGGTTGCGTGGCGCGCGCACCGCGTCGACTGCACCGTCCCGCACCGTACAGCCGTTGACGACGCGCACGATGCCACTCGATGCGACCGTCTCTCGCGGCCGATCCATGAAGGGCTTGACCACGTGGAGGAGCGCGTCGGGCTCCAAGATGGCATCGGCATCGATGGCGCAGAAGAGCGGGAAGCGTGCGGCGTTGACGCCAGCGTTCAGCGCGTCGGCCTTGCCGCCGTTCTCCTTGGCGAGGACCGTGAGGTTCGCGATCCTCCCGGAGATGTATACGGCCTGCAGGCTGCGGCAGGGAAGGCTGAGCCTCAGGGGGCGGTCCACCATCTCCAGGTCGAAGGCGTCGACGAGCCGGGCGAGAGTGTCGTCCGTCGAGCCGTCGTCGATCACCACGATCTCGAACTCGCCGTACTCCTGCTGGAGGAGGGCTCGGACGGCCTGCACGATGGTGCGTTCCTCGTTGTACGCGGGCATCAGCACGGAGACCGGCAACGTCAGCGGCGAGCGCAGGATGACGTCGAAGCCGGCGAAACCCAGGCGTCGCCCGTGTTGCCGGGACTCCTGTACTGAGATGACGAGGAGGACGGTGTAGACGAGATTGATCGCGAAGAAGTACGCCAGGACCATCTCGCTGACACCTCGCATCACGGCGTCCATCAGCCGGCCTGTCTGATCCCGTAGACCTTCAGCACGGCGCACGCCTGGTCGCGCACGAAGCGATCATCGTGACGAGTCAGAAGGTCGAGCTGGCGACGTCCGGCGGCGCCGAGCCGCGCGAGCGCCTCGGCGCAGTTGACGCGCACCCACCAGTTGTCGTCAGGCATCGCGCGCGCGAGCCTGGGGGCGACGTCGGGGTGACCGACGCGCCCGAGGGCCTTTGCGGCCTGGGCGCGCACCTGCCACTCCGTGTCCCCCAGCGAGTCCAGCAGCGCGCGTTCGGCCTCCGGGCCACCGAGCTTGCCCAATGCCGAGGCGGCTTGGGCGCGCAGATTCACGTCGTCCTCGTGGAGCACGTCGATCAGCGCCGGCGTCGCGCTCGGGTCACGGATCTCGCCGAGTATCTGGACCGCGGCGACACGCACGTTGTGTTCGTCGCTCCGCACCAGGTAGAGCAGCGGCGGGACTGCGGCGGCGCCCATCGCCATAAGATTCTCGGCGACGAGAGACAGCGTCCACCGCGATGGGTCGCCGAGGGCGCGGGCAAGCGCCGTCACCGCCGCGGGGTCGCGGACCGCGGCGAGGCTGCGCGCGGCCACGGTGCGTACGTCTTCACTCGAGTCCTCGAGCGCGGCCACGAGAGCGGGTACGGCGACGCGCACGCGCAGACGGCCCAGGACGGCCGCGGCCTCCGCCCGGCGCCAGGCCGCGTGCCCTTGAAGGCGGAGCAGCAGGTCGTCGATGACACCCTGCCGTGAGAGGTCCTCGGTCAGCCGGTCGGCGTCGCGGCCGCGGACCACATCCGCGTAGCGAAGTACGAGGTCGAGCAGGGCGTCGCGCTCGCGCGGAGTGACCTGCGGCAAGGGGCATCCGCTCAGGAGGCACGCCTCTACAGGGCCGCGAAGCCGCGCGATGACACGCTTGCGCTCGCGCCTGCGTCTCACCTGCAGGTGGCCGTGGACCACCATGGCGACGACAAGCAGGACGCTCGTCATGTAGAGTGCCGCGACGGCGATCGCGAGCGTGTCGAACTTCATGTAGTCCTCTCCCAAGCCTCGGGATCCGGCCGGGCATCCCGCAATCCACGTATCGGCATCGGCATGCGATTCCCAAGCAATCGTTCAGGCATGAGCGCGCCGTTGCCGACAGACACCCCGATGAGAGGGTCTCGGCACAGATCGCGCGGCACCCAGGCCGACGCTCGAGCGCTGGTGCCGCCGCTGCTCGGGGCGCTTGTCCTTCTTGCCTTCGTCTTCGCGGCGGGGTGCGGCCACCTTTCGTCGCCGGGCTCGGGTGAATCGACCTCGTGGGCGCCACGCCCCGACAGGCGTGCGGGCCTCGAGCGGCTCGCCTACGTCGGCGGTGACAGGTTCTACCTCCAGACGGAGTCAGGGAGGCACTCGTTCATCGCCGGCGTCAATCTCGGCTCGACGATCCCTGGCACGCTTCCCGGCGAGCTGGCCGCGAAGGCCTCTGACTATCGCCGCTGGTTCCCTCAGATGGCGGCGCTCGGACTGCGCGCCATCCGCGTGTATACGATCCTGCGGCCCTGTTTCTACGTGGAACTGGCCGCCTACAACGCGGCGCACGCGGACGCGCCGCTGTATCTGATGCAGGGCGTATGGATCCCGGAGGAACAGTTTCTCGCCGGGCGCGATCTCTACGCGCCGGCGGTACGCCTCGGGTTCTTGCGTGAGATCGACGACGCCGTCAAGGCGATCCACGGTGAGCTGCGCAGGTCGCCGCGCCGAGGTGTCGCCTCCGGGATGTGGAGCGCCGACGTCAGCCCGTGGCTGCTCGCCTATTCTCTCGGCGTCGAGTGGGATCCCATCACCACGCAGGCGTCCGACGAGAAGAACGCGGGCACAGTGCCCTTCCACGGCACCTACTTCTCGGCGACGGCGCAGGCAACGCCTACCGAGAGCTGGCTGGCCCAGGCGCTCGACCGCTGCGCCTCGGACGAGGCCCGGCGCGGAGTCACCGTGCCGCTGACCTTCACCAACTGGCCGACTACGGACCCGCTCACGCATCCAGACGAACCGCTCGCTCGAGAAGACCTCGTGGGCGTCGACGCGGCGCACATTCGGGCCACCGATCGATGGCCGGCCGGCTTCTTCGCCAGCTATCACGCCTATCCGTACTACCCGGACTTCCAGAGACACGAGCCGGCTCTGCGGAAGTACCGATTCCAGGGCCGCTTCGACCCGTACGCGGGCTATATCGCGGCGCTGCGCGCTCACCACGCGGGCACTCCGGTGATGATCACCGAATTCGGGGTGCCGTCGTCCATCGGCACGGCGCACATGGGTCCGCTCGGTCGTTCGCAGGGTGATCATTCCGAGCAGGAGGCCATGGCCATCGACGCCCGGCTGCTCAAGATCATCAAGGCGCAGGGCTGCGCCGGTGGCTTCGTCTTCGAGTGGGCCGACGAGTGGTTCAAGTTCACCTGGAACACCATCGACTACGAACTTCCCGGCGAGCGACGCCAGTTGTGGACGAATCCCCTGACCAACGAGGAGCACTTCGGCCTGGTGGCCACCGACCCCGGTACCCGACCGGTCACGATCGTGGACGGAGACGGGGGCGAATGGCTCTCCAACGGTGCGCAGGTGATCCAGGAGGGTCGCGGCGCGCTGCGAGAGGTGCGGGCCGTCAAAGACGAGGGCTACCTCTATCTCCGCCTCCAGCTCGACGACCCGTCCGCGTGGCAGCGCGAGGCCATCACCCTCGGCATCGACGTGCTGCCCGGGGGCAACGGTGGGCTCCCCGGGTTGCCGCATGCGGACCCTGGGGCCGACTACGCCATCGTGCTCGGCCCGGGGCGTCGAGGGTCGTCGCTCGTGTCGTCCAGCGACGACCCCTACTGGGTGACGTATGGCATCTCCCACAACTACATGGAGCACGTGGAGCCGGCGTACCCGCCCGGACAGGGCGCGGGCGCGTGGCATCTCCAGCGACAGATCACCAATCGCCCGTTGACAGTGCCCAGCACGGGCCGGCGTCTGCCGGTCGAGTGGTTCGACGCCGGCAAGCTCCGCTTCGGGACGGCAGACCCGGCCGACCCGCGGTTCGACTGCCGGGTCACCTGGGCGGCCGGCGACTGCGTAGAGGTCCGCTTGCCGTATGCTCTCATCGGCTTCGCCGATCCTTCATCGCGAAGGGCGCTCGTCGTGCGCCGCGACGGCACCCTGACGACCTCGCCGGTCGACCGGGTGGGGCTGCGGGTGGCGGTCGGTCGCGAACTCGCCGACTCCTCCGGTTACTCCTGGGATCCCTGGCAGACCGTCGGCTGGCACGAGCGCGAGAAGGCCGGCCTCGGCGTCTTCTCGGCCGCGGTGCGCGACGCGATGCGCTGAGCGTCCCCACGGCGTTGGTCGTGGCGTCGGCCTTCCGTCGCACGTGGACTACAATGCGTTTGACATGGACTCCCCACACAGATCACCGGAACGTGACGCTCGCGTCGATGCCGACATGCCGGCCCGCATGCCCGGCGGCGAGAACACGGGCGCTCTGGCCGACTCGGCGCCACGGCGCACCTGGCTGGCAGCCGAGCGGACCTACCTCGCCTGGCTGCGTACCGGCCTCGGCGCCCTCGGCATGTCGCTCGCCGTCGGCCGGCTGCTGCCGGCGCTCATCGACGCCTCACACGTGACGTTCGCGGTGCTCGGCGTCGGCTTCGGTCTGCTGGGGATCTTCACGCTCGTCCTCGGAGCGTACCGCGCCCAGCGCACTCGCTCTGCCCTGGCCGACGGACGCCCGATGCCCACCGACTTCTGGTCCGTTTGGGCGCTCACCGCGATCAGCGTCGTCCTCGCGGTCGCGACCGTCATCCTCGTCTTGGCGGGGGTGTGACGCCGCGAGCCACCACGGCCCCTCGCGGGAGCTCGTTGTGGCCGTCTGCCGGACGCTGCTCGAGGATGGCTATCTCACAGGGCTAGAGAGGGCAACGTCTCGCCGCGGGCCCCCTTAGACCCGCCGCGACTGCCTTCGCCGCGCCTGCGCCAGTGCACGCACCAACGTGCGATCGATCTTGAGATCGGCCATCGGAAGCGTGCGGAAGTGGCCGAGGGACGAGCGCCCGGCGACCCCGCCCCGCCCGCCGGCCACGACGGGCGCGCTCTCATGGTCGACGGCCTCAAACACGCGCTGGGCGTGAGGCCGTCTCGCGTCTGCACGACGCGGCACCGGACGGCTGCGAGCGACTGGCTGATCCCGCTTCGACTGCGGTCTTCGACGGGACGGTAGAGGCGCCGCTGCCGGACGCGGCCTTCGCGGCCGCTACGGCGCCGGATGCGCCGCGCGCGCCGGCTCGGTAGGCTAGCGTGAGATGACCGGCGAGCGGCCTGGGAGGGTCGGTGTGAATATATCCAACCCGACCAGGACGCTCGCCGAGGCCCCCTCGAACGGCGGAAGCGCCGGCGGCGGCAGCGGAGCTGCCGGGACCGGCGTCGCCGGCGCCCCTCCGGCGCCCGCCCGCAGGCCCGGACCGCGCGAGCTGCTCGTGCTGCATGCCTGCATCATCGCGATCATCGCGTACCTGGTCCTCAACTACTTCGTGTTCCTCCGACCGGGCGTCTCCTGGGTGGACCACGTGCTCGCCGTGGTCGTGCCTGCAGCCATCTTGGCCCTGTGCGCGGAGCTGTGGCACAACATGCCGGCGGGCTTGCGCGCATCCCTCGCGCTTGTGTTCGGCGCGCTCGCCTTGGTGACGGGCCTTGTCGCCGCGGCTCGCGTCCGCGCCGAGGGTTATGCCGCGGCTGGGGTCGCCGGCGTCCTGCCCCTCGCCGCCGGTGCGGTGCTCCTCGGGCTCGGGGTGTGGCTGCTGTGGACGTCGCGCAAGCGTGGCGGTGCGCGCTGGTGGATGGTGGTGCGCCGCGCTCTTCTCGTGCTGGGGGCCCTGCTCGTCGCCTACTGGGTCGTTCTGCCGGTCAGCATGGCCATCTTCGCCACGGAGCGGCCGCGTGACGCGGTCGAGCAGGTCGACCTCGGCCGCGCCCACGAGGACGTGACGCTGGTCACGCGGGACGGGGTGCGGCTGAGCGCATGGTACGTGCCGCCGCTCAACGGAGCCGCGATCGTCACGTTCCCGCGCGCCTGGACCGTGGAGCAGGCGCGCATGCTGGTGAAGAACGACTACGGCGTGCTGATGGTGGATCCGCGGGGCTACGGCGCGAGCGAGGGCGACCCCAACGCGTACGGCTGGGGATCGGTGGCGGACATCGACGCCGCCGTGGCGTGGCTGCGCCGCCGGGACGAGGTGGGGCGGCGGCGCGTCGGCGGTCTCGGTCTCTCGGTGGGCGGCGAGCAGATGATCGAGGCCGCCGCCGACAGCTTTGGCCTCAAAGCCATCGTCAGCGAGGGAGCCGGCATCCGCTCCGTGCACGAGGCGTTCTGGCGCCGCGGGACCAGTGCCCTGGAGCTCGCGCTGCAATACCCGCAGGATCTCGCGCAGACCGTCTCGGTCTGGCTGCTCGACGACGCGAAGCTGCCGCCGCCACTCCCGCAGGCGGCGGCGCGCATCTCGCCGCGAGCCGTCTTCTTCATCTACGGTGAGAACGGCCAGGAGGTCGAGAGGGCCGTGAACCCCGTGTACTACGACGCCGCGCGTCCGCCCAAGGCCATCTGGGAGGTACCGGGCGCCGGCCACACCGGCGGCCTCGAGGCCCAGCCGGAGGAGTACGAGAGGCGAGTCATCGGCTTCTTCGACCGGACGCTGCTCGGGCGCCCGTAGGCGATCGAGCTCGACGGGGCGCCGGCCCTCGGGCGCGCGCGCCCTGTTCGAGGAATGATCGACCCATGGCCGATGAACGAGGGCAGACGGCGAGGTGGCGGGCGACGATGATCGTGCTCGCCGCCCTGTTCGCCGTCGCCGGCCCGGCCGTGCCGGCCGGCTGCGGCGCGACCGGCTCGCAGGTCGCCGCAGAGTCGCCGGCCGCGACCGCCGCCGCGCTGCCGGCGAGCCCATCGACCGCGCCGGCGCCGGTCGAGTCGTCCGATCCGCCGCTCGACAGGCCGACGAAGAAGCACCCGCTGCGCATCTACTTCGGCGGCGACTCGCTCGCCGGCATGCCCGCGGTCATGCTCCAGCAGCTCACCTCGAAGAACCGGCTCGCCAAGCTGCACGTCGACTACGTGGAGAGTTCGCGGCTGACCTACGGCGACCCCGTGGACTGGCCGGCGCGCCTTCGCGGTCAGATGAGCGCCGTCCATCCCGACGTGGGCGTCTTCATGATCGGTGCGAACGATAGCGGCATGCCGATGATCGCCGGGGGGGAGTCAGTGATGTACCCCACCAGGAAGTGGCTTGAGGAATACCAACGCCGGGCGAAGAAGATCGCCACGATCATGCTCCGTGGCGGCGTGAAGCGCATGTACTGGGTGGGCATGCCGATCATGCCGACTGCGAGCGAATCCAGGAAGATGCGCGATCTCAACGAGGTCTTCAACGGTGTCGCCGCGAGCAGTCCAGACGTCGTCTACGTGGACACCTACGCTCTCCTCTCCACCAGGTCCGGCGACCTCAAGGCGTCCCTGCGCAGCGGGGACGGCATCCACTACACCAGTGAGGGCGCCGCGGTGATCGCCGAGGCCGTCTGGAAGGCGATCAGGAAGGACTGGGGCGGCCGCTGATCCCGCGCCGCCACTCAGGACGCCTCGTCGAGCGCCTCCTCGAACTGGCTCGCGTACAGGTCGTAGTAGAAGCCACGGGACGCCATGAGCTCCTCGTGGCTGCCCTGTTCGATGATGGCGCCCTTGTCCATCACGAGGATGATGTCGGCACCGCGGATGGTAGAGAGCCGGTGGGCGATCACGAAGCTGGTGCGGTCCTTCATCAGCAGCGCCATCGCCTCCTGGATGAGTACTTCAGTTCGCGTGTCCACCGAGCTGGTGGCCTCGTCGAGGATGAGGATGTCCGGGTCGGCGAGGAAGGCGCGGGCGATGGTGAGCAGCTGCTTCTCGCCCGCCGAGACGTTGGTCGCGTCGTCATCGAGCACGGTGTCGTAGCCTTCGGGCAGGGCGCGCACGAAGTGGTCGACGCGCGCCGCCTTGGCGGCGGCGCGGGCGTCTTCCTCGGTCGCGCCCTCGCGTCCGTAGGCGATGTTGTCGCGGATGCTGCCGCTGAAGAGCCAGGCGTCCTGCAGGACCATGCCGAAGAGCCGACGCAGGTCGCTGCGCGTCATCTGCCGCGCATCCACGCCGTCGACGAGGATGCGCCCGTGGTCGATCTCGTAGAAGCGCAGCAGCAGGTTGACCAGCGTCGTCTTGCCGGCGCCGGTGGGGCCGACGATGGCGACGGTCTCGCCGGGCCGCACCTCCAGGTCGAGGTCCTTGATCAGCGGCGTGTCCGGGAGGTAGCGGAAGGACACGTCCTCGAAGGCGATGTGGCCGCGCGTTTGCTCGAGCGCGACCGGCGTCGCGGTGTCGGGCTCTTCCTCGGCCTCGTCGAGAAGCTCGAAGACCCGCTCGGCCGACGCCGCCGTGCTCTGCAGGACGTTCATGATGCTGGCCGTCTGCGTGATCGGCATGGTGAACATCCGGGAGTACTGGATGAAGGCCTGCACATCGCCGAGCGAGATACGGCCGTTGGCCACCAGGAGCCCGCCGACCACGGCGATGCCGACGTAGCTGAGGTTGGTCACGAAGGTCATGACCGGCATGATCATCCCCGAGATGAACTGGGCCTTGAAGCTGGCCTCGTAGAGCAGCTCGTTCTGCTCGTCGAAGGTGGCGATCGCCTGCTTCTGCCGGCCGAAGACCTTGACCACATTGTGGCCGGTGAACATCTCCTCCACGTGCCCGTTGAGCTCGCCGGTGCGCTCCCACTGCGCCGCGAACTGCTTCTGCGAGCGCTTGGCGATGATCACCGTGAGCAGCACCGAGAGCGGCACGGCCAACAGTGAGATCAGCGCCAGGATCCAGCTGATCGACAGCATCATGATGAGCACCCCGACGATCGTGAGCAGCGCCGTGATGAGCTGGGTGAGGCTCTGCTGCAACGACTGCGAGATGTTGTCGATGTCGTTGGTGACGCGGCTCAGCACGTCGCCGCGCGGGTGGTCGTCGAAGTAGCGGAGCGGCAGGCGGGCGAGCTTCTCGTCCGCCTGCCGCCGCAGCCGGTACACGGTGCGCTGTGCCACTCCGGCCATGATGTACTGCTGCAGCCAGGCGAATGCGGCGCTCAGCAGGTACACGGCGACCAGGAGCAGCAGGGTGCGTCCGAGCGCCGCGAAGTCCACGCCCTGGCCGGGGTCGATCGTCATGCTCGAGAGCATGTCGGCCTGCGTGTCCTGGCCCTTGGCCCGGAGGGCGGCGACAGCCTGAGCCTGGGTACTGCCGGCGGGGAGCTGCTTGCTGACCACGCCGTCGAACAGGATGTCGGTGGCGTTGCCGAGGATCTTGGGGCCGACGATCATGAAGGTGACGCTGATCACGGCCAGTACGAGGACGACGGCGATGCGGAGGCGCTCGGTGCGGAGCAGGCCGCCGAGGCGCAGAAGGGCGCCCTTGAAGTCCTTCGGCTTCGCCGTCGGCATCACCAGGGCGTGGCTGCCGGGGCCGCCAGGACCGGGGCCGCCCGGCCCTCGGCCGGGGCCGCCGGGCGGCGTCGCGGACTTCTGCGCGCTCACGCCGCGCCCTCCTCGCCGAGCTGGGAGGCCACGATCTCGCGGTACGTCTCGCTGGTCGTCAAGAGCTCGTCGTGGGTACCGATGCCGGCGATGGCGCCGTTCTCGAGCACGATGATGCGGTCGGCGCGCATGATCGTGCCCACCCGCTGCGCGACGATGATCACCGTCGCGTCGTCGGTCTCGCGCTTGAGCGCGGCGCGCAGACGCGCGTCGGTGGCGAGGTCGAGCGCCGAGAAGCTGTCGTCGTAGATCTGGATCTTTGCCTTCTTGGCGAGCGCCCGGGCGACGGCAAGACGCTGGCGCTGCCCGCCGGAGACGTTGGCGC
>CAVOGK010000030.1:0-18304 GCA_963695395.1 uncultured Thermoleophilia bacterium
GTCGTAGTAGAAGCCGCGGGACGCCATGAGCTCCTCGTGGCTGCCCTGTTCGATGATGGCGCCCTTGTCCATCACGAGGATGATGTCGGCACCGCGGATGGTAGAGAGCCGGTGGGCGATCACGAAGCTGGTGCGGTCCTTCATCAGCAGCGCCATCGCCTCCTGGATGAGTACCTCAGTGCGCGTGTCCACCGAGCTGGTGGCCTCGTCGAGGATGAGGATGTCCGGGTCGGCGAGGAAGGCGCGGGCGATGGTGAGCAGCTGCTTCTCGCCCGCCGAGACGTTGGTCGCGTCGTCGTCGAGCACGGTGTCGTAGCCTTCGGGCAGGGCGCGCACGAAGTGGTCGACGCGCGCCGCCTTGGCGGCGGCGCGGACGTCTTCCTCGGTCGCGCCCTCGCGTCCGTAGGCGATGTTGTCGCGGATGCTGCCGCTGAAGAGCCAGGCGTCCTGCAGGACCATGCCGAAGAGCCGACGCAGGTCGCTGCGCGTCATCTGCCGCGCATCCACGCCGTCGACGAGGATGCGCCCGTGGTCGATCTCGTAGAAGCGCAGCAGCAGGTTGACCAGCGTCGTCTTGCCGGCGCCGGTGGGGCCGACGATGGCGACGGTCTCGCCGGGCCGCACGTCCAGGTCGAGGTCCTTGATCAGCGGCGTGTCCGGGAGGTAGCGGAAGGACACGTCCTCGAAGGCGATGTGGCCGCGCGTGTGCTCGAGCGCGACCGGCGTCGCGGTGTCGGGCTCTTCCTCGGCCTCGTCGAGAAGCTCGAAGACCCGCTCGGCCGACGCCGCCGTGCTCTGCAGGACGTTCATGATGCTGGCCGTCTGCGTGATCGGCATGGTGAACATCCGGGAGTACTGGATGAAGGCCTGCACATCGCCGAGCGAGATGCGGCCGTTGGCCACCAGGAGCCCGCCGACCACGGCGATGGCGACGTAGCTGAGGTTGGTCACGAAGGTCATGACCGGCATGATCATCCCCGAGATGAACTGGGCCTTGAAGCTGGCCTCGTAGAGCAGCTCGTTCTGCTCGTCGAAGGTGGCGATCGCCTGCTTCTGCCGGCCGAAGACCTTGACCACATTGTGGCCGGTGAACATCTCCTCCACGTGCCCGTTGAGCTCGCCGGTGCGCTCCCACTGCGCCGCGAACTGCTTCTGCGAGCGCTTGGCGATGATCACCGTGAGCAGCACCGAGAGCGGCACGGCCAACAGTGAGATCAGCGCCAGGATCCAGCTGATCGACAGCATCATGATGAGCACCCCGACGATCGTGAGCAGCGCCGTGATGAGCTGGGTGAGGCTCTGCTGCAACGACTGCGAGATGTTGTCGATGTCGTTGGTGACGCGGCTCAGCACGTCGCCGCGCGGGTGGTCGTCGAAGTAGCGGAGCGGCAGGCGGGCGAGCTTCTCGTCCGCCTGCCGCCGCAGCCGGTACACGGTGCGCTGTGCCACTCCGGCCATGATGTACTGCTGCAGCCAGGCGAATGCGGCGCTCAGCAGGTACACGGCGACCAGGAGCAGCAGGGTGCGTCCGAGCGCCGCGAAGTCCACGCCCTGGCCGGGGTGGATCGTCATGCTCGAGAGCATGTCGGCCTGCGTGTCCTGGCCCTTGGCCCTGAGGGCGGCGACAGCCTGAGCCTGGGTACTGCCGGCGGGGAGCTGCTTGCTGACCACGCCGTCGAACAGGATGTCGGTGGCGTTGCCGAGGATCTTGGGGCCGACGATCATGAAGGTGACGCTGATCACGGCCAGTACGAGGACGACGGCGATGCGGAGGCGCTCGGTGCGGAGCAGGCCGCCGAGGCGCAGAAGGGCGCCCTTGAAGTCCTTCGGCTTCGCCGTCGGCATCACCAGGGCGTGGCCGCCGGGGCCGCCAGGACCGGGGCCGCCCGGCCCTCGGCCGGGGCCGCCGGGCGGCGTCGCGGACTTCTGCGCGCTCACGCCGCGCCCTCCTCGCCGAGCTGGGAGGCCACGATCTCGCGGTACGTCTCGCTGGTCGTCAAGAGCTCGTCGTGGGTACCGATGCCGGCGATGGCGCCGTTCTCGAGCACGATGATGCGGTCGGCGCGCATGATCGTGCCCACCCGCTGCGCGACGATGATCACCGTCGCGTCGTCGGTCTCGCGCTTGAGCGCGGCGCGCAGGCGCGCGTCGGTGGCGAGGTCGAGCGCCGAGAAGCTGTCGTCGTAGATCTGGATCTTCGCCTTCTTGGCGAGCGCCCGGGCGACGGCAAGACGCTGGCGCTGCCCGCCGGAGACGTTGGCGCCGCCCTGTGAGACCGGCGCCTCCAGTTCCTCGGGCATCTCGGCCACGAACTCGCGCCCCTGGGCGATCTCGAGATAGCGCCAGAGCTCCTCGTCGGCGGCCTGGTCGTCGCCGTGACGCAGGTTGCTCGCGACTGTGCCGCTGAACAGAAAGGCCTTCTGCGGCACGAGGCCGATGCGGCTCCACAGGTCCTGCTGCGCCATCTCGCGCACGTCCACACCGTCGACGAGCACGCGGCCGCCGGTGACGTCGTAGAACCGCGGGATCAGACTGATGAGCGTGGTCTTCCCGCTGCCGGTGCTCCCCACGATGGCGGTCACCTCGCCCGGACCTGCTGTGAAGCTGATGCCGCTCAGCACCGGGTCCTCGGCCCCCGGGTAGCGGAACTCGACGTCCTGGAACTCGACGAGGCCGCGGACCGGCGCGGGAGCGGCGGGCTGGTCCGGATCGACCACCGTCGGCTCGGCCGCGAGCACCTCCTGGATGCGTGCCGCCGAGGCCGCGGCGCGCGGCACCATGACGAACATGATCGTCGCCATCAGCACGGCCATGAGGATCTGCACGATGTACGTGAGGAAGGCGGTGAGGTCGCCGATGGGCATGCCATGGTCGGCGACCTGGATGCTGCCGAACCACATGATCGCCACGGTCGAGAGGTTGAGGATGGCGGTCAGCGTCGGGATCATCAACGCGAAGAGGCGGTTGACCTTGAGCGTGGTCACGGTGAGGTCGTCGTTGGCGGCGTCGAAGCGCTGCTCTTCGTAGCGCGTGCGGTCGAAGGCGCGGATCACGCGCACCCCGCTCAGCATCTCGCGCGTGACCTGGTTGATGCGGTCGATCTTCTTCTGCATGGACATGAAGAGCGGGAGCGCCGAGCGCAGCACCAGGCCGATGAAGACGGCCATCACGGGGATGGCCACCAGGATCACGGCGCTGAGCGGCACGTTCAGCCGCAGCGCCATGATCATGCCGCCGATGGCCATGATCGGTGCCGAGATCACGACGTTCAGCATCATGAGCACCACCATCTGCACCTGCTGGACGTCGTTGGTGGTGCGCGTGATCAGCGACGGCGTGCCGAAGTGGTTCACCTCGGCCTGCGAGAAGCTCTCGACACGGCGGAAGAGGGATCCGCGCACATCGCGGCCGAAGCCCATGGAGACCTTGGAGCCCCAGTACACCGCCACGATGGCGGCGATGACGAAGACCAGCGTGACGGCGAGCATGAGGCCGCCCACCTCGAGGATGTAGGCCGTGTCGCCGGTCACCACGCCGTTGTTGATGATGTCGGCGTTGAGGGTGGGCAGGTAGAGATTGGCGAGCGCCTGCACCAGGAGCAGGAAGACGATGAGGACGATCTGCCGCGAGTAGGGGCGCAGGCCGGTGCGCAGGAGGCGGATCACGGGGCGTCCCCGGAACGGGGTGCCCCGGCGGGATCGGCGGGTGCGCCGCCCTCGCGGGCCGCCGATGCACGCTCGATCGTGGCTGCGAGCGCGTCAAGCAGCCGCGCCAGGTCTCGGCGGTCCTCCTCCGGCAGCGTGCCGATCGTCGCGTTGACGTACTCGGCGGCGGCGGCGTGCATCTCCTTTTCCTCCGCCCGGCCGGCGCCCGTCAGCTCGACCCTGGTGAGCCGGGCGTCGTCGGCGTCGGGACGCCGCCGCACCAGCCCGGCCTTCTCCATGGAATGCAGCATCTTGGTCAGCGTCGGCGGCGCGACGTACATCGCCTTGGCCAGATCGCGCTGGGTGATACCGTCGTTGGCGATGAGCAGGCGCAGGCACATGGCTTGACCCGGATGGATGCCGCGAGCGGCCAAGGCCTGCATCATGAGGCGGCGGTGCAGGCGTAGCGTCCCGATGAACGCACGGAAGACGTCCGACGAGAGCTCGTCGACGCCGTCGAGCGATCCGGGGAGCGCGGGCTCGTGGTGGTCGGTCACGGCACTCCTGCGTCGTGGGATGACGGCGAAAGGTTAGCACGCAAACGATTAGCAGGCAAACGGTATTGGGGTCGCTTCCCCCGGGGCGTCGCTGGGGGTAGCGTACTAGAGGGACTTGGCAGTCCCCGCGGAATCCCGAGTTGCAGACCGATCCGATGGCAGCATCAGTGGTGACAGACCGGGCCGAGGCCCGCAAACGGCGGCGGCGCGCGGCGCGCCGGCTGGCGCTTCGCCTCGCCCTCATCTACGCCGTGGTCGCCACCACGTGGATCGTCCTCTCAGACCGGGCGCTCGCCTGGCTGGGTCTGCCGGACGACGTCGAGCTGGCCCTCTCCTCGGTCAAGGGGTTCCTCTTCGTCCTCGTCACGGCGTCACTCCTGATGATGCTGGCGCTGCGCTACTTCCGCAGTCTGGAGGCGTCGCAGGAGCGCTACACGCGCCTGTTCGAGAACGCAGTCGAGGGAATCACCGTCTTCAGGGCCATCCGCGACCGGGACGGGGAGCTCACAGACCTCGAGCTGGCGGACATGAACCCGACGCAGCTGGCACGTACGGGGATGCGCATGGAAGACGCCGTCGGCAAGCGGCTGAGCAGGCCCGACGGCCTCGACGAGCGGACCCGCTCGTACCTCGAGATCGCGGCCAGCGCCGCCGGCTCCGGCACGCCGGCCCGCTCGGAGCTCCACATCGAGAGCGAGGACGCCTACGAACTCCTGGAGTCGTACCCCATCGGCCGCGACCGCTGGGCGCTCGCGGCCGAGGACGTCACCGACGTGCGCCGCGCGGAGCGTGCGCTCCGGCGGCAGGAGGACGACATCCGCAGGGCCTACGTGGACGTGCTCGACGCGGTGACCGGCGGCAAGCTCATCCTCCTGACCGACGAAGAGCTCGCCCGGCAGCTGGGCGGACCGCTCGGCGAAGCCACACAGGTCTCCGCGCCTCGCGACCTGTCCGGGGCGCGGAGCGCCCTCGCGGAGGTCGCCGCAACGGCGTTCCCGGACTGGGCCCCGAGGACGGACATCCGCACCCCGGTCTGCGAGGCTCTCGTCAACGCGCTCAACCACGCCGGAGGCGGCACGTACCAGCTCTTCTCCCGCGACGACCTGCTGCAGGTCCTCATCCGTGACGACGGCCCGGGCATCGATTTCCGCACTCTGCCGAGGGCGACGCTCGTCCGCGGTTTCTCGACCGCGTCCAGCCTCGGCATGGGATTCACTATCATGCTGCAGAGCTGCGAGCGCGTCCTGCTCGCCACGCGCCCCGGGCGCACGTCCATCGTGCTCGAGTTCACGCCCAGAGCGGTGGGCGTTGAGCCAGTGGGGGTCGAGACGCCCTAGCGGCCGGAGGGCGTGCGGTCTGTGGCCTTGGGCGCCGCGGGCCTGGCGCACAGGCGTTCAGGACGGCGCGGTCACGTCCGCGACGAACTCCCTGAAGGCGGTGAGGTAGGCCGCGACGTCGTCGCGGGTCGCGGCCACCGACATCGCCGGGCCGGCGGTGCTGATGGCCTCCCACACGCCGCGGTTGGCGAGGTGCAGTCGCAGCACGGCATTGAGCTCCGGCTGTTCGTCGGCGTCGGCCTCGCCCGCGTCGCGGGCGAGTCGCCCGCTGAAGCTGATGCCCGAGCGCGGGTAGAGGCGCTGGACCTTCCAGGGGAGGCCGGCCTCGCCCACCGCCGCCTCGAGGCCGTCCGCAAGGGCGCCGCCAAGCGTCGCGGCGTGATCGTAGGCCTCCGGCGTGAGCACCTCTGTCAGTGCCGCTCTCGCCGCCGCCATGGTCAACGCGTTGGCGAAGAGGGTCCCTCCGGTCGCCAGCTCCCCTGGATCACCGGCGAGGCTCTGGCCGCGCTCGAACGCGGAGGAGAGCTCGGCGCTCATGCCGTACGCGCCGAGCGCCAGGCCGCCGCCGATCGCCTTGCCGACCGCGACGACGTCGGGCTTGAGGCGCCACTTCTCGGTGAGTCCGCCGGGCGCGCAGATGAGCGTGTGCGTCTCGTCGAGGACGAGCAGCGTACCGGACTCGCGCGTCAGCCGGCGCAGCTCGTCGTGGAATCCGGGCTCGGGCAGCACGACGCCCTCGTTCGTGAGCGCCGGCTCCGTGAACACGCAGGCGTAGTCCTCGCGGGCGAGCGTGCGCGCCAAGGCGCCGGCGTCGTTGAACTGGATGACGTCCACAGCGCTGTCTGAGCCGGGCGCGAGGCCGAGATAGGACAGCCGGTCCTCGCCGGCGTACGCGGCGAGCAGCTCATCACCGTGCCCGCCGTAGTTGCCGGTGAAGCTGAGCACCCTGCGCCGGCCGGTGGCGTGACGCGCGAGGCGCAGGACTTCAGTGTTGGCCTGCGAGGCGGACAGGGTGAACTGCCATGACGGGAGGCTCCAGCGTCGTGCCAACTCGTCGGCGACGACGATCGCGTCCTCGGTCGGCAGCATGAACTGGGCGCCGGCGGCGATGCGCCGCTGCACGGCGCGCACGACCGGCGCCGGATCGATGCCGCAGAAGGTGCTCTTGTCGCCGACGTTGGTGTCGAGGAAGCGGCGCCCGTCGGCGCAGGTGAAATGGGCGCCGTGGCCCTCGTCCACCCAGACCGGGGGATGCGCGAAGTAGCTGGTCATCCAGCTCATCGGCACGCCGTGCGGCATGTGCCTCCGGGCGCGCTCGCGAAGCTCGAGGCAGCGAGGATGGTCGCGCGTGAAGCGCGCGCTCTCGCGCTCCCACAGTTCCGCTACGCGCCCGGAATCGACTCCTGCTCGCTCGTCCATGTGCGAGAGCATAGCAGCGGTCGGCCCGCCTCGCGCGGCCGGGTCAGGCGGCCCGCATGCGGTTGTTGCGCGCCTCGTGCTCGACCTCGGCCAGGCCCAGGGCTTCGAGCACCGGCGGAACGTAGTTGGCGAAGCGCCCGCGTAGGCCCTTCTTGAGCCCGTACCACCCGCCGACGGGATTGTCCGGAGACCGGCCCCACGCCTCGACGGTGCCTTCGGCCGCAGGCTTCTGCTCGTCGGCGCTGCCCAGCGGTACCCAGTCACCCGCCGCCTCCAGCATGGCGCGGAGGTCGTCGATGCAGCGCAGCTGATAGCGCACCTCGGTCTTGCCCACGACCACGACGAGCGCCGGTGGTTCGGCCACTTCGTCGCGATAGGCGGTGTACTCGGACTTGCCGGGTGGGGTGGTGAGGACCCACGGATCCTCACTGGTCCCTGTCCCTCGTACCGGTGTCGGTGTCATGTCTGCTCCCGTCTTCGGATCGGCCGGTCCCGCGGCGACTGCCGCGCCGCCGGCCGCTGGTCTCTCTTGTTCCCTTCGCCGTCGGTCGGGAACCCGTGGTGTTCGGCGACGTCGAGACCTCTGGCGTGGGCACCGACGCCTGCGGGAAGGAAGGCGACATGATGCGATTCACCAGGCTTGCCCGGTCGCGAGGCGCCGTATGGCGGTGGCCGCAGGGCGGCGCAGCGGCGGCGATCCTGCTCGCACTTCTCGTGACGGCCTGCGGCGGCCAGGCCGACGGTGGCTCTCCGGCGGCGACGGCGTCCGCCGTCGCGTCCGCCCCGTCGGTCGTCAGCTCATCGTCGGCGGCGCCCGCAGTCCCGGCGGCGGCTGTGACCACGGCGTCGCTCTCCCGGGTGTTCCCGGCCGCTACCGGACCCCTGGATCTCAGGGTCACGAGGACCGGACGTTGGGACGGGGCGCCGGTCCGCCATGTGACGTACCGCAGCGACGGAGCCGTCGTCACGGGGGTGCTGTCGGTGCCGGCGGGCGAGGGGCCGTTCCCGGCGGTGCTCTACGCGCCGGGCGTCACCTGCAGAGCCGAGATGTTCGCGGACGATGTGGCGGCGCTGCAGCGCGACGGTCTGGCGGCTCTGGTCATCGACCCGCCGGACGGCCGCGAACCGTATGTGGAGCCGATCTCTCTCGAACCGAAGGTCGTGGTCGCGGCGCACGTGCGGTACGTGACCGATCTGCGCCGGGGGGTCGACGTCCTGGAGTCACTCCCGCAGATCGACCCGGACCGCATCGGCTACGTCGGGTACAGCTGGGGCGGGTTCGTGGGCGGCTATCTGGCCGGTCTGCGGACGCCGGTGAAGAGCTTCGTGCTGACCTACGCCGGCGCCGACTGGGTCGGGACCGACCCGACCCAGGTCGCGGACTTCGTCGATCCCGCCGCGGCAGTCGCCGCCGGCCGCGGCGGCGCGTACCTGTTCGTGGGCGGCGTGGACGACCCGCTGTTCACGCGCGCGAGCGTCACCCGGTACGCGAACGCGGCGCCGGGGCGCATGCGCCTCGACTGGTTCCCCGGCGGCCACGGGGACCTGTGGGCGATGCCCGAGGGGGCTGCGCTTGAGGCGCACCGCGCCTGGCTGCGCGAGAACCTCTGACTGCGGCGACTCCGTGACGTCGGGCGCCCCAGGCCCGGGGACGGGCGGCCGCAACCACCCGCCCGACTGCGCGAGGTCGTCCGGTGGTACGGTTGTCGCCCCGTCCGGAGGAGATGCAGTGAACGAGATCATGCGGTTGCTCGACGCACGCTGTTCGACCCGCGCCTACGACCCGACTCCGCCGACCGATGAGGAGAAGCGCGCGGTGCTGCACGCGGCCATGCGCGCGCCGACCGCCGGCAACCTGATGCTGTACTCGATCATCGAGATCGAGGATCAGGCGCTCAAGGACCGGCTGGCGGTGACCTGCGACGACCAGCCGTTCATCGCTCGGGCGCCGTGGGTGCTGTTGTTCGTCGCCGACTTCCAGAAGTGGATGGACCTGTTCGATGCCTGCGGCTGCGACGAGTTGCCCGGCGTTCCACATGGCGTCACGCCGGGCCCCGGCGACCTGATGATGGCCTGCAACGACGCGCTCATCGCGGCGCAAAACGCGGTCGTCGCGGCCGAGTCGCTCGGCATCGGCTCGTGCTACATCGGCGACATCATGGAACTCGGCGAGACGCACGCCGAGCTCCTCGACCTGCCGCGCTACACGTTCCCCGCGGCGCTGCTCTGCCTCGGCCGCCCGAAGGTCCGCCCGCGCCGGATCGAGCGGTACGAACGACACGTCGTGCACAAGAACGTCTACCGGCGCCTCGCGGCGTCCGAGCTGCACGAGGTCTCACGCGAGCTCGATGAGCTCCACGGCACCCACGGGTCGCGGCCGGGCATCGCCGGCTGCGTGCAGGACGTCTACGTGCGCAAGTTCACGGCGGGCTACGCCGCCGAGATGAACCGGTCGGTGGCGTGGTGGCTCGCGCGCTGGGGCTCAGGAGACTCGGGCGCCGGAACGGAGTAGACGGCGCCGGTCACCAGCCCCACGTGCCGGAGGCGACGCACCACGCCGGCACGGCGAAGGTCACGAGCGCGATGACGGCCACGAGTGCCAAGGCGGCCCCGCGGCGTCCGATCATCAGTCTGGAGGTCACGAGGGACTCCCGTCTGTTGGATGACGTCTCTCCCAGAGTGTACCCGGGTCCAGCCGACGCCCTGTGCTATCCTCGGCGCCGTGAGCACCGAGACACAAGCCTCGCCGGAGCGCGGCGACTTCATCCGTGAGATCGTCGCCGCCGACGTGCGCGAGGGGCGGCATCAGACCGTCGTCACCCGCTTCCCCCCGGAGCCCAACGGCTACCTCCACATCGGCCACGCCAAGTCGATCTGCCTCAACTTCGGCGTCGCTCGTGAGTTCGACGGCCAGTGCCACCTGCGCTTCGACGACACCAATCCCATGAAAGAAGAGCAGGAGTACATCGATTCCATCGAGGCCGACGTCCGCTGGCTGGGGTTCGACTGGGGCGAGCACCTCTACTTCGCTTCGGACTACTTCGAGAGACTCTACGAGTGGGCCGTCGATCTCATCAAGGCCGGCAAGGCCTACGTGGACGACCTGACCGCCGACGAGATCCGCGAGCACCGCGGTACGTTCACCGAGCCCGGCCGCGACAGCCCGTGGCGGGACCGGCCGGCGGAGGAGAGCCTCGACCTGTTCGCGCGCATGCGCGCTGGGGAGTTCCCCGATGGGGCACGGGTGCTGCGCGCGAAGATCGACATGGCCGCCCCGAACATCAACCTGCGCGACCCGGTGCTGTACCGGATCCTCCGCGCGGAACATCCGCGCACGGGCGACGCCTGGTGCGTCTACCCGACCTACGACTTCGCGCACGGGCAATCCGACGCGATCGAGGGCATCACGCACTCCCTCTGCACCCTCGAGTTCGAGGGTCACAGGCCGCTCTACGACTGGCTCATCGACAACCTGCCGGTACCCTCGCGTCCGCGCCAGATCGAGTTCGCCCGGCTCAACCTCACCCACACCGTCCTCTCGAAGCGCGTCCTCCTGCGGCTCGTCAACGAGGGTCACGTGCACGGCTGGGACGACCCCCGCATGCCCACCATGTCCGGCCTTCGACGGCGGGGGTTCCCCGCCGAGGGTATCCGCGACTTCGTGGCGATGGTCGGGATGGCCAAGACCGACAGCGTCGTCGAGGTGGGCATGCTGGAGCATGCGGTGCGAAACGTCCTCAACCGGACGGCGCCCCGGCGCTTCGCCGTGTTGGACCCCCTCAAGGTCGTCGTCGAGAACTACCCCGAGGGGCAGGCCGAGGAGATGGAGGTCCCCAACAACCCGGAGGACCCGGCGGCCGGGAGCCGCCGCGTGGCCTTCACGCGGGAGCTCTGGATCGAGCGCGACGACTTCATGGAGGAGCCCGTGCGCAAGTTCTTCCGCCTGGCCCCCGGCCGCGAGGTGCGGCTGCGGTCCGCGTACTTCGTCACCTGTCGCGACGTCGTCAAGGATGCCGACGGCCGGGTCGTGGAGCTGCGTTGCACGTACGACCCGGAGACGCGCGGCGGCGCCGCTCCCGACGGCCGCCGCCCGAAGGCGACGCTCCACTGGGTGTCGGCCGCTCATGCCGTGCCCGCGGAGGTCCGACTCTACGACTACCTCTTCACGAGCCCGTACCCCGCAGCCGACGGCCGCGACCTGTTCGAGGATCTGAACCCGGACTCCGAGACCGTGCTCCGGGCCTGTCTGGTGGAGCCGTCGCTCGCCGACGTGCCGGCCGGCGAGACCGTGCAGTTCGAGCGGCTCGGCTACTTCTGCCCCGATCCCGACTCGGCGCCCGATGCGCTCGTGTTCAACCGGGCGCTCACCCTCAGGGACACCTGGGCGAGACTGCAGGCGCAGGGACGGCAGAACAAGGCCTGACTGCCGTGCGATGGTTGAGGAGGGTGCCGCCGCGCGGTACACTTTGGTGCTGCCCCTCGGGCATCGCTGGCGAGTGGCCTAATTGGCAAGGCACCTGACTCTGGATCAGGGGATTGAAGGTTCGAGTCCTTCCTCGCCAGCCATCTTCTCCCCCGCCCTGACGACCGTCCTCACGGCCCCGGCTTCTTGTGTCCGAGGCGCCGCCGTACTCAGCTGTGCGGCGATCGTGTCGCAGCCGGCTTGGGCAACGTGCGCCATGCTCGTGCTTCTGGGCAGGCATGGGTGCATGAGCCCGACGTGGCCGCTGCGCTACACGGCGGACGCGGTGGGCACGTTGGGCCTGCGCTTGAGCGCCCGGACGATGCCGCTCCGGGCGAGCGTGAGGTCGTCCTCGCACGGCGTCATCGCGGCGCAGGCCGGTTGACCGGCGAAGAGCGTCCTTCCCCCGAATGTGCTTTCCGCATTCAGGCAGCGGGCGCGCGGCTGCACGGCGAACAACTCAGCATGCTGGCACTCCGCGCAGACAGCGCCCCCATCGACCCCGGTGACCATGATTCCCCCTTCACTCCGACCAATCTCACGTGGTCAACATAGGCCGCTGGAGGCGTTCCGCGCCTCACCCAAGTCGGGTGATTCGTGCGACGCCGGCGCACCGGTGAGCTGATCTCTCGAGGTCAGGGAGGTGACGCCGGGCTGCCGCGAAGCGGCCGGGAATCCAGCTACCGGTGCGCGGCAACTCCTGGGCCGCAGACAGCAGGCCAAGGTCAAACGTCCGCGTGACCGCCTCGCTGCGCGAGTGCGCCTCGAGCTTCCGCCAGATGTCCTTGACGTGCGTGGGTACCGTCTCTCGCGAGACCCAGAGGCGCGAGGCGATCTCGTTCACGGTCAGCTCAGTCGGGAGGAGTTCGAGGACGCGGCGCTCCGCCGCTTCGGTGAAGGCTGAGTTGGCCGTCCTCACCGGGGCCAACGACCGGCCGACGAGGCCGACCACCGGGAAGACCATGAGGACGAACAGCCAGGCGAGCACCTTGCTGGGATCGCGATCGTCGGCGATCGGCGCGATGACGACGCCTGCGAGCGCCAGAGCAAGAAGGCCGTAGACGATCCAGTACGCCACAGTGCTCGCCTCGACGGCGAGCGGCGTCGCCAGGGACAGGAGCGCCAGCTCTGTGCCACTCATGGGCCCGCCTCAGGTCGCATGCTGTTCGCGGCGGCGGCCGGCGCGGCTCCGGAGCCGGCCGCGCCCGCCGCCGGACCCGGCTTCCCCTCGCCCCCGGGCGCCGCCGCCTCCTCCGGGGGGTTGCCGAGCAGCATGGCCAGCCCGCGCCACTCGGGGTAGACCTCGAAGAGCAGGTCCTTGGCGATCAGCGTCATCGGCACCGCGAGCAGCCCGCCGAGCGGCCCCAGGACCCAGCCCCACAGCACCAGGGAGACGAACACGGTGAGCGGCGAGAGGTTGGTCTCGGTGCCCATCACGTGCGGCTTGATCATGTTGTCCGAGACGGTGTTGATGCCGACGTAGCCGCCGACGACGACCAGCGCCGCGACCCAGCCGCCGGTGATCAGGGCCAGCAGGGCCGGCGGGATCAGGGCGACGATGAAGCCGACGTAGGGGATGAAGCTGAGGAAGAACGAGAGCAGGCCCCAGAGCAGGGCGTTGGGGACGCCGAGCACGAGCAGCAGGATGGTCTCGAGGATGGCGACCGCGGCGCCCAGGTAGGCGGTCACCTTGACGAAGGCGCGCAGCTCGCTCGTGAGGCGCACGGCGGCGTCGCTGGCGCGGCCCAGCATCCCCGTCTCGAGCTTGCGGTGGATGGTGGTCGCGTCGAGCAGCATGAAGGCGAAGACGAAGCCCATGAGGGCCAGCACCGAGAGCAGGTTGGTGAGGCTGCCGACGAGGGCGACGCCGGCATCGACCAGCGACTTGGGGTCGAGGTCCTTGAGCGAGAACAGGCTGTTGAGGTCGACGCCCAGCCTGTCGAAGAAGCGCACCGCCCAGTCCCAGTAGGGCTGGATCTGGTCGGCGTAGTCGGGCAGACCCAGGGCGAAGCTGGCCAGCGAGGCGCCCAGCAGGACGATGATGAACACCGCCGCGAGCAGCGTGACCGTGAGGGTGACGGCGTAGGCGGTCATGCGCGAGAGCCCGCGGCGCATGAACCAGCCGACGACCGGTGCGATGGCGACGGTGACCACGAACGCGAGGATGACGGGGGCGATGACCTCGGCGGTGATGCGCATGCCGATGATGACGACGACGGCGCAGGCCGCGGTCAGCGCCAGGCGGGCGCCGGCGGTGAGGCCGCTCGCATCCGCCAGCGGCGGGGCGGCGCCAGCGGGAGACTGCCCGCCGGGGCGAGCGCCGAGAGACTCCTTGCCCGGAGCGTCGGGCGACCCCTGTTCGCTCGGATCCCCGTGGCTTCCGCTCTTCATCGGGCCTCCCCCGTCGCTGATCGGAGCCCACCCCCCATCGGTGAGTGCCCAGAAGTGTCTCCCAGAGTAGCCGGGAAGAGCAAGGGCTTCCTCACCCGAACCGGGTGGTGCGGGGCGTCCGCCCGGCCATCGTGGTGCTGCGCTCGTCGAAGTCCGGCAACGGCTCCGACGACCGTGAAGTCCACGAGCGGCGGTCGGTCGGTTCCAGCGATGCTGTCCGATGTCGAGGTAACGACCGCGCCGCGACGCCGCCGCGTGCTCGCGGTCACGCAGGCGATACGTTCACGATCACCGGCAGCCTGCCTCGCCACGCCGCCCACGCCTCAGGGTCCGTCGCCAGCTCGCACATGAAGTGCGCGACGTTGGCCATGTTGGTCTCGCCGGGGCGGAACAGGCTGTCCACCAGTCCTTGGTGCAGCGCGTACTCCGTGACGTCGCCCTCCTGCAGCGTGTCGGGGCGGACGGCCACCCACTGCACGTACGGATCGGAGGCCTCGATGACGTCGTGGAGGAAGTCCGCGGCGCGTTGGTTGTCCCTCGCCGGAGGGACGAGGCCGCGCAGCGTCCAAAGGACCGCCCTCTCGAAGCGCCCGCGACGCGTGTCCTGGCTTCCGGGGCGGTTGACCGAGACGGTGCTCATGAGGATGAACTTCACGGGCTGCGCGGGCCGTGACGCCTGGATGGCTCGGCACAGCCTGGCCGTGGCCTGCGTGACGAGGTCGCGCGGCGGGCCGAGGACGCCCCGCAAGCTGATGGTGTGACCGAGGCACGAGACGACGGCGTCGCAGCCGCGAACGTGGCGCAGGAGCTCCTCATCGCTGAGGGCCAGCAGATCGGCCTCGACCACGCTCAGGCCCGGTCGCTCGGCGACGCCCGCGCGGAGCTTCTCGGCGGATCGCACGATGGCGCGGACGTCGATGCCGCGGCCCAGAAGCTGCTCAAGGACGCGCCGTCCGGTGCGACCCGTGCCGCCGACGAGAAGAACGGTCTGCTGTGCAGGCATGGCTTCGTCTCCTTGGATGATCGCCTTCATGGCGTCGTTCCTTCACTGTCCGGGTACTGGAACACGTCGTCGAGCGGGACTCCGAAGACGCGTGCGATCTGGAACGCCATCTCGAGGGACGGTGAGTACCGGCCCTGTTCGATGGCGATGATGGTCTGGCGGGTCACGCCGACGCGATCCGCCAGGTCCGCTTGCGTCATCTCGCCGGCGGCGAACCGGAGCGCGCGGATGCGGTTGGTCACCCTGGTCGGCTTGCCCATCGCTAGAAGCCCCTGTGATAGGAGGCGATCTTGACCGCCGCCGCGACGAGCGTCCCGACGACGAACGAGAGGTAGAGTGCGCTGGCGATCCAGAAGTACTCGTACTCCAGCATCGTGAGCGCGAGAACGCCGACCATGCCGACGGCGGAGACGTAGAAGCCGATCAGGTCGCCGTGCCGGGAGATGCGGACGTCCCGCTCGTCCTTGCGGTCGATCTCGTCGGCGGCGGATCTGCCGCGCAGCTCGGCCGAGATGCCGGTGCCGATGGACATCACGATCGTGCCGACGATGGTCAGGACGACCGACGCGCCGATGGCGATGAGGAGCGGCCGCTGGTACGAGATGTCGGCCGCGGACACGTCACCGAGCCGGCCCAGCATGATGGCGAAGTACGCCACGGGGACGATCACTGTGACCACCAGGCTGACCCAGGTCACTTTCTCTTCGTACGGCACGGCTGCCTCCTTGCTGCGACTGACGAGATGTCAGAAATGTTTGACATCTTGTACTGTAAAGGCAAGCAGACATGGTGTCAACTATTTTTTACTAAATGACGGAGCGATGCGGGGAGCCGGCCTTCGCGGGCCGGCGCCTGAGACGGAGGGGAAGCCGAGCGCCGCAGGCGGCTCGGCCGGCGACTCGGTGCGCGGGAAGGTCGAGATCTGCAGACGCGAGTTCCCTGAAGAGGGGTGGTAGCGCATACGGGATTCGAACCCGTGCTACCGCCGTGAGAGGGCGCCCCGGAGGTATGCCCGAGAGGGACCAGAGAGGTGCGTCTGGGCACAGGTAGTCACCGGAAATATGACCATGTGCAGCGAAACCAGGAGAGCGGTTTCCCAGCGCATCCCAACGAAGGCCATCGCGGGCTGAGCATTTGGGTTGCAGAATGATTGCAGCGGGGGTCTCCAGCGGGGCATCAGGAGGAGGCCGCGGCGAACATCGACGCGGGGTTGCGGGCAGCGCTGGCGGGCTGACACCCCCGCTGCCGTGGCCGAGGTCGCCCCCACGTGCTTCGATGCCGGCTAGTACGCGCAGGCTGCGCACATGGCACTTCGCAGCGAGGAGCGCGAACCGTCGATTCCGACAGTTGCATTGCCTCGGTCGCACCGAGGCGACGGCGCAGAGGCGCATGGGCTCGGGTCTGCCTCCCGCCGGTCCGGCGTTGGCGGCTCTCTATCGCGCCTGCAGGACCGGCAGCCGTTCCCTGACGTCAGGCGGCGCTTGGGCCAGCCCCCAGAAGAACATGGCCGGAACATCTCCGGTGTTCCTGGCGGAGAACTTCCACTCCTTCTCCCAGCAACCGAAGTCGCCTGCCCCGAGCAGCAGGTGTTCTCCCTCACCCCTTCTCAGACTCTCGGCGTCCTTCCCCCAGTACATCGTGATCTCTCCGGAAAGCAGGTAGTAGAACTCAAAGCAGGGCCCGTAGTACTCATCCGCGGTGCCGTCGTCCTCACTTTCGAGAGAGAAGACTGTCGTCTGGGCGCCGGGCGGCATGAAGTAGAGGCCGAATCCTCCGAAGCCCTCCGCATCCACGATCTCCGTGTACCGGCATCCAGGCACGTATCTGTCGACACCGTTGAACTTGAAGTCCTTGATCGTCAGCACGCGTGGTTCGGTTGCCGTAGGTGGCATGTTGGACTCCATGGCGACCTTTCCCTTCTGTGACGGGCCTGCGTCGGCTCAGACCTCGGTGATCTCATGTGGGATGCCGTTCAACCGGACGGCACCGTTTCCCGTCACCACGAACTGGTCCTCGATCTGGAGATCGCCCGTGTCCGGAAGAGCCATCGTCGGTTCCAGCGAGATCACCGTGTGCTCTTCGAGGACACGATCTTCATAGGCGCCGTCGTCCACGATCCGGTCGTAGCCGATGAAGGGCCATTCGTGCACTTCCAGACCCACGCCGTGCCCGATGCCCCACCAGTCCCGATCCCCCCATGCGGCCGTCAGGATCTTGTTGGCTGCTGCCTCGACGGTAGATACGTGGGCACCCGGTCTTGCGGCCGCGGCCGCGGCATGATGCGCCTCCAGCAGGACCTTCAGCACATCCCTCTGTCGTTCGGATGCCCTGCCGAGGACGAAGGGCCGCGACAGATCACTGCAATACCCCTGATACATGGTGCCGAAGTCGATGGAGACCGGGTCTCCCGACTCGAGCGTCCGACGTTCGCAGTGCCACCAGCCGCTCGCGTGCGCCTCGTCTCTTCCGGACACCACCATGGTGTAGTGCGGGAAGGCCTGCGAGCCGTGCGCCCTGCAGACTCGCTCCATCTCTCCCTTGACGTCCGATTCGGTGACGCCGGGCCGCATGAAGCGCGCCGCAGCCTCGAGGCCTTTGCCCGCGATGGCGGCCGCCGTCTTCAGGCACTCAAGTTCGAACTCCGATTTCACCGACCGCTCGTTCTCCAAGATGTCCGAGGCAGTCTCGAGCCTCGCAGGTCCCACCTCCTCGAGCAGCCGCTGGTACAGAGCGGGGCTGACGGAGTACTCACCTGCCACGCCGACGGAGGACCGTTCGAGTCCGTTGTCGGAGAGAAACTCACCGACCACTTTCACGCGATCGCCTGCCCCCCTGACATCCGCGATCCAGGTGCACGTCTGCGGGAAGTGGTCGGCCGCATCCTTCACAAGGACCGCATCGATCGTGTCATCGAGAGGCAGGATCATCATGCAGTCGCCGAAGTACGGCTCGTATCCGGACAGGTAGAGCACGTGCCCGCGCTGTCCGAACCGCAAGCTGCCGGGCGAAGAGAAGACGATCAGCGCCTCCAGCCCCCTGCCGGCCATTCTCCGTCTGACACTGGCGATACGCCTGTCGATCTCATGTCGGGGAATGCTCATCTCATCCGGCGCAAGATGTTCCATATGTCCCTCCTGCCAGATCGCTGACGGACGGCTCGGCTGCCGGTCGCACGGACGTTCGGAGCGTCGGCCCGACAAGCAGCATGTAGTCTGCGCATCCTCACCGACGCAGCTACCCGCTTCCGTATCTGACGATAGCACCCTGCCCGACATCCTCCGCCGTGCAAAGGTGGCGCTCTCCCAACTGAGCCAGCGGCCCACGAGGGGGACACGTAGAGCGCGTGAGGGAGGAGGGACCGGCGTGGGTGGCACCGGGTTACAGAATGGGTGCGAATGGCGGGTCCGAGGACAGGGGGAGGCGGATTTCGCTGCAAATGAGCTGGTAGCGCATACGGGATTCGAACCCGTGTTACCGCCGTGAGAGGGCGC
>CAVOGK010000031.1:0-116132 GCA_963695395.1 uncultured Thermoleophilia bacterium
TCGACGTGGCGCGCCGCCTCAGCCATGGTGACGCTGGGTGGCGCTTTGTCCTCGTCGGCGACGGGCCGGAGCGGCCGCGCCTGATGACTGTAGCGGCCGACCTGGTCGCGACCGGCGTCGTGGAGTTCCCTGAGCCGGGCATGGAGATCCTCGACGTCGTCGCGGGCGCCGACGTGGGCGTGCTCCTGACCGACGTTTCCCACGGGCAGGAGGGCCTCTCGAACTCCATCCTCGAGTACATGGCGCTCGGGCTCCCGGTCGTCTGCTCGGACGCCGGCGGCAATCGCGAGGCCGTGGTCGACGGTGTGACGGGCCTCGTGGTCCCGCCGGGCGATGCCGACGCGCTGTGCGGCATGCTGGCGCATGTGCGCTCGCACGGCCCGGACCGCCTGTCGATGGGTCGGGCCGGGCGGGCGCGGGTCGAACGCGAGTACTCCGTGGAGGCCATGGTCCGCAACATGACCAGAGTCTACGAAGAGGCCGTCGCGCGCCCCTGGTCCATCCCAAGGTGGAAGTCGTGATCCATCAGCTGGCTCAGGGCTACCACCTTTCGGTGGGCGTGGTGGTCGCGGCATCGGTGGTCCCGGCATGGATCACTCTGCTTCTCGACGACCTGCTCGCCCGCGGCGGGACGCACCTGTCGTGGCTGCGTCTTGCCGCGCCGGACGGCCGAGTCGCCCAGCCGCTGCGTCGCGACCTCCGTGTCTGGAGGAGCCTTGACGAAGCGGTGTTCCAGCGGCGTCTCGACCTCCTTGCGCCCGCATCCGTGACTGCCTGGGGCGCCGTGATGGGAGTGCCCATCTACGACGACCGTGGGAACGCCCTGACGCAGCGGGAGGCCGGCGACGCTCCCGCTGTGCCGGCAGACCTCGTCCTCGACCTCACGGGAGGAGCGGGTGGCGGCGCCCCGTCCGCAGGATCCCGGACGGCCACCTGGTGGCTGGAGGGGGTGCCGGTCAGGACCGGCGCGGCGTTCACCGGCTGCCCGTTGGTTCGTCGATCATCAGCGGTGCGCCGGTGATCGATTCACCGTCCACGGCCGTCGGCCGGGTCACGAAGGGGTCGTTCTTCAGACCGTCGTCTGCCCGACGCACCCCAGCTCTCCGTCGATGACGGCCGCGAGCCTCGCGTCCTCCGTGGGGCATCGTTCTGGGGAGAAGCTCGCCAACGCGAGCGCCGCGAGCGTCGGCGCGGGTGCGACGAGGGACGCACACCGCTCTCCACCCCTTGTCCCGTCGAGCGACTCGAGCGGTGAGACGAAGATCGATGGGCGTGCCGCGCCCGCGACGAGCAGTGGCGGTGGGACCATCGCGTTCGCCCGCCTGGCCGAGCTGGCCGAGAGACAGGTCCGCAAGGTGATGTCATCGTGAGCAGTGGGACGCATCCTGATCGGGGAGCTCGAGCTCGGCGAAGTGCTCCCCGATCCGGCCCGACTGTGCAGGATCGAGCCTGCACCGGACAGATACTGGGCCGACCGTTCGTGGTGGAGCACCAGGGACGCGTGCATGTGCTGTTCGAGGAGTACCTGTTCGAGCAGAAGAGGGGACGCATCGCCGCCGTGACTCTCGCGAGGCCGCGGCCGGGACCGCCGGGAGTCGCGCTCGAACTGGAGTCCCACCTGTCGATACCCGTGCATGTTCGCGCACGACGGCAAGTACTACATGCTGCCCGAGATGCCGACCGCGCCCGTCTCGACCTCTACGAGAGCGTTTCGTTGCCGACTCGCTGGGAGTGGCGCCGCCGGTCATCGAGGACGGACGTGCTCGACGCCAGCATCGTCGACTGGGACGGCCTCTGGTCGTTCTTCGCGAGCCTGCGCCAGCCGGCACGGCCGAGGTCGGCCGATCTCCTGGTGCTCTGCTTCAGCGAGGACCCGGTGCACGGCGCCTGGTGCAAGCACGCCATGAGCCCGATCCTCGCGGACGTGACGAACGCCGCCCGGCCGGGCGCCCTTCGTGTTCGAGGGGCGCCTGCACCGCCTGGCTCAGGACGGCACGTACAGGTACGGGTGGGGCATCGTGGTCAACGGTCCAGTCGCTGCGGTCCTGATTCGTCGCGGAGCGCCGCGTTGCCCACCTGACGCCCGACTGGGCGCCCGACCTCCTCGGCGTACACACGCTGAACCGCTCCGGAGTCACGGTCGGTGATGGACGAACGGCGCTCGGCCCACGTCTGCCCGGCCCTTCCGCGAGCGGACGTCGACGCCCATGAGCCGGCCTTGAACAGCGATCAGCAGGGCGGCACGGGACTCCACGTCCTCTTCCTGGTCGCCCATCCCGGCATCGCCGGCCCTCTCCCCAAGTCGCACCACTCGTGATCGGCGAACTGCGTCGACTCGGCTGTCTCGTGAGCGCCGACCCGTGGAGCCACCGGGAAGAGCACGAGGGGTTCGTCCAGAAGGTCCTTGGGCGCACCCAGGACCTCATGCGCGTGCGCCGTCACCTGAAGAGCGAAGAGTTCGACGTGCTATTGGTGACGACCACGCACGACTGGTCGGCGCTCCTCCGGGACATGCCGCTGCTCGCGCTCACGCGCGGTCTCTGCGCCGCCCGCATCCTGCAGCTGCACGGCAGCATGGTGGACAGGCTCACCCGCCCCGGCTACGGTCTCATGAAGCTGTGCTCCCGGTGGCTGGTGCGCCAGTGCGATGCCGTTCTCGTGCTCTCGGAGGAAGAGCGGCGCGAGTGGCACGCCTTCAGCTCGCAGACCCGCTTCGAGGTCGTGGTCAACCCCTTCTTGCCGCCGCCGGTCCGGAGGCGGTGCGCACGGCGGACGAGCCGCCGGCCATGGTGTTCGTCGGCAAGCTCATCCCGGAGAAAGGGGTGTTCGACCTGCTCGAGGCGCTGCGAGCCGTGCGCGCGCAGGTGCCCTGCACGTTGCGCATCGCCGGAAAAGGGCCCGCCGAGGAGGCCGTGCGGCGCCGCGTCGCCGAGCTGGGACTACAGGACTGTGTGGTTCTCGTCGGGTATGTGGGGGGTGACGACCTCATGGTGCTGTACGCCTCGTCGTCGGTCTTCGTCCTGCCCACGTACTTCGGCGAGGGCTTTCCGACCGTGATCACGGAGGCCATGAGCTGCGGCTTGCCTATCGTAACCACCCCGGTGCGGGGCGCGGCGGACTTGCTTGCGGAAGGCGAGAACGTGCTGTTCGTGCCGCCGCGCCGTCCTGACGAGCTGGCTCGTGCGCTGATGAAGGTGCTCAACGATCCTGCGCTCGCCGCCGATATGGGACGACGGAACGCCCAGAAGGTGCTTGAGTTCGCCCCGGAGGTGGTCGTGCCAAGATACCTCGAGATCATGAGGAGCGTGGTCCGGTGACGCATCCCGGACCACCCTGTGCCTACGTGCTCAGGACGCGCGTCGACCTGGTCGACGCGGCGGAGGCCGCTCGTCTGGTCTGCGACTGGGCGCGCGAGGGGCGTGGGCGGATGGTCTGCGCCACCAACGTCCACATGGTCATGGAGGCGTGGGACGACCCCGCGCTCGCATCCGTCGTGAACGGCGCCGACCTCGCCGTCGCCGACGGCCGCCCCGTCGCGGCGGCTCTGCGCCTGCTTGGCCACGCAAGAGCCGCGCACGTGCGCGGGTACGACTTGATGATGGCCGTGTGCGCGGAGGCGGCGCGCGAAGGCCTCGCCGTCGGCCTCTACGGAGGGCTCCCGCAGACCGTGGACGAGGTCAGCGACCGCTTGCGCCGGCAGCACCCCGGCCTGCGCGTCGTCTACGTCGCTTCTCCGCCATTCCGTGCGCACACGCCGGAGGAGGACGCGGCCTACGTCCAGGCAATCCGAGCCGCGGGGGTCCAGGTGCTGTTCGTGGCGCTCGGATGTCCCAAACAGGAGCGCTGGATGTCCGGGCATCGTAGCCTGCTCCCGTGTACGGCGGTTGGCGTCGGCGCGGCGTTCGACATGGTCGCAGGACGACACCGGCCCGCGCCGCGATGGATGCAGCGCTGGAGCCTCGAGTGGCTCTTCAGGCTGTCGCAGGAGCCTCGCCGGCTGTGCGGTCGCTATCTGAGGCACAACACACGCTTTGTCATCTACTTCGCGGGCCAATGGGTACGGAGCAGGAGGTGTGCATGAAGGTCGGCGGATCGTCCAGGCCGTTCCGTGGCCACATGCTCCCTTCTCCGGTACGCGTGCACGAACCAGGCGACTGATACCATAGAACCCGTAGTGAATGGGACGCGGAGGGCGATCCGGTGGCGGACTTGAACCAAGAGCGCAGCGCGACACTGCGCGACTACGTGCGTGTCATCTGGCTGCGCAAGTGGCTTGTGCTCGCCTTCGTCGCCTTCTTCGTCCTCGCCGCAGGCGCCTACTCGATCACCCGCCCCAAGGTCTACGAGGCCAGCGCACGGATGATGTACTCGCCGCCGACCAACGTCGACAACCCGGGAAGCGCCAGCTCTGTGGACATCAACACGCTCACCATCCAGCTGCAGAGCGTCGGCAACACAATCAACAGTTCGCGAGTGCGTGACAAGGCCGAGGAGGAGCTCGGCAAGGCCGGGGACAGCGCCTCCTACTCTGTGACGGCGACGGTTGTCATCTCCGCCGGCACTAGCAGCAGCGCGATCGCCGACAGCGTGGGCGTCACGGCGCAGGCCGGCTCCGCCGAGCTCGCCGCCGACGTGGCCAACGCGTACGCGCACGCGGTCATCGAGGTGCGCAAGGTGGACCAGCAGGCGAGCCTGCAGGCCGGGCAGGCCGTCCTCCAGAAGCAGCTCGACGTTTTCCAGTCGGCCGAGTCCAAGCTCAGCCCGGACTACGCCTCGCTGTCGCTCCAGCTGCGCAACCTGCAGCTCGCGGAGGCGACCGTCAACGGCGACTTCGTAGTGTCCTCGCCAGCCACGACGCCCTCTGCTCCCGTCTCTCCCAAACTGGTCAAGATGGTCGTGCTGGGGTTCTGTGTCGGCCTGTTCTTCGGCATCGTCGCCGCCTTCGTGATGGCCCAGTTCGACTTGCGGCTGAGGACGTACCGCGAGGTCGCCGGCGTGCTCGACCTCAACATCCTCGGCAGGATCCCCAGGCTGCCACGCACCGGCTCGCACGACGACGAGCTGGCGGCGCTCTCGGACCCCGGGGGGACCTTCAGCGAGGCGATGCGCGTCATGCGCACGAACCTGGACTGGAGCAACATCGACGGGCAGCTGCGAATGCTGCTCGTCTCCAGCTGCCTCAAGGGCGAGGGCAAGACGCTGGCCCT
Source organism: uncultured Thermoleophilia bacterium (assembly GCA_963695395.1). Lineage (GTDB taxonomy): Bacteria > Actinomycetota > Thermoleophilia > UBA2241 > UBA2241 > CAIXSE01. The sequence goes on from CAVOGK010000031.1 coordinate 5,208, forward strand.
GTGCAATCTCGCCATCACCCTGGCCCGCGCCGGCAGGAGCGTGATCCTTGTCGACGCGGACCTGCGCAGCCCCCGCGTCCACCACGTGTTCAACATGACGAACCTGGTCGGGCTGTCATCCGTGGCGCTGGGGACCGCGAAGCTGGACACTGCGCTGCGGCGATTCGACGAGCCTGGCGAGGTCCGCGTGCGCACGGCGGCAAAGCATCAGGCTCTCCCGGACGGTCTCGCCCGGTGGGAGGGGTCGCTCCGCATCCTCACGTCGGGCCCGTTGCCGCCCAACCCCGGCGAGGTCGTGGCCTCCCGGCGCGTCCACGCCGTCATCGAGGCGATCGCCGGGCTCGAGGCGGACTACATCCTCATTGACGTACCCCCGCTGCTCGGGTTCGGAGACGCGGGAGCGCTGGCGCCGAGCGTCGACGGCCTCATCATGGTGGTGAACCTTAAGAAGGCGCGTCGCCCTGTGCTCGAGGAAGGGCACGAGGTCCTTGAGTCGCTGCCGTGTCGCAAGGTCGGCCTCGTGGTCACGGGCGAGAAGATCGAGGACTCGCACTACTCGAACTACTCCAACCGCTAACCGCGCCCGAACGGCGCCGGCCGTCCTGGCGGGAGGCGGCCGGCCCGCGGGTCCGGTCCGGCTCCACGAGCCCCGTTCCCTCCGCTTCCTCGCGATTCCCCGACGCCGGGAGCCGGTACACCCGCCACAGCGTGACCGCGAACGTCACCAGCAGCAGCGTGTTGCGCGCGACGACGATGGCCAGCGCCGCCGGCTGCATGTCGAGCAGATTCCAGTAGAGCGAGGGGAACTCGGCCTGCGTCAGGGCGAGCGTGAGGCCGCCCAGCACGGCGATCCAGCGGTCGCGCGCGGCCACGAGGGCCCACGCCGGCAGGATCCAGATGAAGAACTGCGGCGAGAGGACCTTGCCGAAGGTCACGATCGCGAGCACGACGGCCAGCACCACGAGGGCTTGGTCCGCCGGGACTGATCGCAGGCGCCGCCGCCGTTGCCACGCAAAGAGATAGACGGCGGCCACGGCCACCAACGTCAGGCCGCCGGACATGTTGGCGGCGAAGCCGACGCCGGGGGCCACGAGGGAGTGCGAGCCGTGGCTCCAGGCCCACGTCGCCCAGTCGGCGCCGACCAGCTGGCCGAACAACTGCGGCGTCCCGAGGACGCTCTCGATCTGCAGCGGCCGCTCCAGGTGGTACTGGAACACGTGCCACACCCCGGACCACGACTTGAGCACGTAGGGCAGGAAGGGCGCGACGGCCGCGGCGCCGAAGGCGACCAGCGGCCACGCCCAGCGTCGCGGCGGCCCGGCCAGCAGCAGCACCAGCGGCAGCAGCGCCAGCGGCGTGAGCTTGAGCGCGAAGCCCATGCCGATGACGAAGCCGGCCGCCGTGTACCAGCCGGCGGCGAGGCACAGCAGGAAGATCGCGATGAGCAGCGCGACCGCGACGTCGTAGCGGTTGATCACGATCGTGCCGATCAGCGCCACGCCGACGGGAAAGAGGACGGCGGCCACGTAGGCCCGTCCGCCGCGCGGCCAGAGCCGGCAGGCGACGTAGGCCGTGACCGCCGCGGTCGCGATGGCGATCGCCCCCATCAGGACGTTGAACCAGATGCCGTAGGCGCTCTCGCTGCCCGTGTGCCCGGGCAGGCGGAAGAGGGCGACGGCCAGCGGCGGGTACTCGACCTCGAAGGAGGACGTGAACGGAGCCTCGCCGGAGGCTATGCGCTCGGCGTAGCCGTAGTACACGGGCAGGTCGGTGATGTCGCGCATCCCGTACCAGAGGTTGGGGAAGAGCACGCCCATCACGAGCAGGGTGAGAAAGCCGGCGGTGACCATCGCGAGGAGCTTGTTGGGCGCATGCGGCGTCTGCATCTGTACTGGCTCGCTCACGAGCCCCGGAAGCTCCACAGCTTGTTGACGATGAAGTTGAACGGGAGCACGCAGGCGATCGCCATCAGCTGGCTGAGAAGGACGTCGATGCCGAGCTCGCCGCGGAAGACCCAGAAGGCGAGCTCGTTCAGACCGAGGCCGGCGAGGCTCACGGTGAGGAACTTCGCGAACTCGCCGCCCATCGTGCCTGTGGAGCGAAACGTCCACCAGCGGTTGAGCAGGTAGTTGTTGACGACCGCGACGGCGAACGCCAGGCCGCTGGCGAAGACCTCGACGCCAAAGGTCGGATCGCCGATGAGGCGACCCCAGAGGAACAGGGTCGTCTTGAGCACCACGAGGTTGACGACGGTGCCCACCGTGCCCACGACGGCGAACTTGACGAACTGCTTGCCACTCTTGTGAAGGCGTGCGTCCAAGGTTCACCCTGGTGCTGTGGGGAGGACGGCCGCGCGGCGCCGCAGCGCCGGCCGCGCGGCCTCAGGACCGCCGCCATGATACGCGATGCCCGGAGCGCGCGGAAACCGGCGGGGCCTCGCGTGAACGCCCTTCCTGTCCGATAATGGCGCGACGCACGATCAAAGGCCCCTCTGCAGGAAGGGATCACTTCATGACCGAGTACTCAGTGAGCCCCAGTGGCGAGAAGGTTCCGCTCCCCGCGGAGGAAGACTACGCGACCGAGTACCAGCGCCTCGAGCGCCTGGCTGCTCAGGCGCGCACAGACGGCATGGAGGTGGTCGTCGTCATGGGGCTGGGCTTCGTCGGCGCGGTGATGGCCGCCATCGTCGCGGACTCGACCGACGCGGACGGCAAGCCGACGAAGTTCGTGATCGGTTGCCAGCGCCCCAGCGTCCGCAGCTACTGGAAGATCGGGCTTCTCAACCGAGGCATCTCCCCGATCAAGGCGGAGGACCCCGAGGTCGATGCCATCATCGCCCGCTGCGTGCTCGAGAAGCAGACGCTCACCGCGACGTTCAACAGCGACTGCCTCAAGCTCGCCGACTGCGTGGTCGTGGACGTCCAGTGCGACTACGTGAAGCAGGAGCTCGGCAACATGCGCAGCGGCCAGACCGACATGGCCGCCCTGGAGGCGACGCTGAGGACGATCGGCGAGAGGATCCCCGAGCGCTGCCTGGTGCTGATCGAGACGACGGTCGCCCCCGGGACGACCGAGTTCGTCGCCTGGCCGATCCTCAAGAAGGCCTTCGCCGCCCGCGGCCTGCAGGGCACGCCCCTGCTCGCCCACAGTTACGAACGCGTGATGCCGGGCCGCGAGTACGTCGCCAGCATCCGCGACTTCTGGCGCGTGTGCAGCGGCTGCACCGAGGAGGCCCGCGCGCGCGTCGAGCGCTTCCTGCGGGACGTGCTGAACACCGAGGAGTACGAGCTCACCGTCATGGATCGGCCGATCGAGTCCGAGACCGCGAAGATCGTCGAGAACTCCTATCGCGCGACGATCCTCGCGTTCCTCAACGAGTGGAGCATCTTCGCGGAGCGGAACGGCGTCGACCTGCTCAAGGTCGTCGACGCCATCAAGAAGCGCCCGACACACGACAACATGATCTTCCCCGGGCCCGGCATCGGCGGGTACTGCCTGCCCAAGGACGGAGGGCTGGGCTACTGGGCCTACAAGCACATCCTGGGCTTCGACGACGGCGACGAGGTGTTCCGGATGAGCACCGCGGCGATCGACATCAACGACACCCGCGCCCTGCATGTGGCGACGCTGACGCGAGATGCGCTGCGCAACATGGGCCGCTCAGTCGCCGGCGCCGAGGTGCTGATCTGCGGCGCGAGCTACCGCCAGGACGTCGGAGACACGCGCTACAGCGGGTCCGAGACCATCGTCCGCAAGCTCACGGAGATGGGCGCCGAGATGCGCGTCCATGACCCCTACGTGGAGCACTGGCACGAGTTCGAGAAGCAGGACACGTACCCCGCTCCGGGACACTCCCTGTCGCGGTTCTTCCGCAACCAGGAGCAGCTCGCCGGCCTGCGCGTGCAGAAGGACCTGGTCGCGGCTCTGCGGGGCGCCGAGGCGCTGATCCTGGCGGTGCCACACGCGCCGTACCTCGCGCTCTCACCGGATGACGTCGTCGCGTGGGCGGGTGGTCCGATCGCCGTGGTCGACTGCTTCGGCATCCTGAGCGACGCCGCGATCAGGCGGTACTTCGAGCTCGGCTGCGAGGTCAAGGGGCTCGGCCGCGGGCACGTGCAGCGGATCAAGGAAGAGGTGCGCTCCGCAGCACGGTAGCGCGTGTGCCCCAGTTCCTGCCCGCCACCGCCGCGTCCGAATGCGGCCCCGGCCGACGCGCCCGCCCCACGCGCCCGCCCCACGCGCCGGCCCCCGCGCCCGGCCCTCCCGGCGGCGCACGCCCGCCGCGCCGGCCCTCGCGCGTCGAGGACGAGCGTCACAGAGCTGCACATGATCACGTCCATGGCGTCGGTACCGCGAATGGTACCGGGTCCGGTACCGGGAAGGGTCGCCAACGGTACCGCGCATGGTGCCGATTCCGGTGCTTGGCGGTGCCGTCGGCGGTACCGTTCGTGGTACCGAGACAGATGCGGAGACTATCCCCTCGACTGGCGAAGCCGCCCGGGGTGCCGGTGCCGGTGCCGGTCAGGTCGTGGGGGCAGCGGCTTTGGCAGGGGTACGGCCGGACCCGGCGGGCGCGTAGCGGCCGCCGCGGCCGACGCCGGCAGCTTCCACATCGCCAGCGCCGCGACAGACGGCCGCGGCGACGAGCACGACGTTGCGGGCGACGACGACGTACACGGGCCCGGGCTCGAGGTCCACCATGCGCCAGTAGAGGTCGGGGAACTCGACCTGCGTGAGCGCGACGGCCAGCAGCGTGAGCACGCCGGTGATCCGCTGCCAGCGGCCTTCGCCGACGACGACGAGCGCGACCAGCGGGAGCGTCCACACGAGGAACTGCGGCGAGAGCACCTTGTTGCAGACGGTGAACGCGAGCACGCACGCGAGCGCGGCCACCGCGATGTACTGGGGCGCCGCCCGGAGAAGCGCGCGGCGGCGCCAGACAAGCACGTAGACGCCGGCGACGAGGAGCAGCCCGACCCACACCGAGAGGCGGGCGACGAGCTCGCTGCCGGGGCCGGCGAGCGACTGCGAGCCGAAGGAGTTGCCGGTGCCGATGCCCCAGGCGCCCATCGATCCGGCGATCAGGTAGGGCGTGCCGGGCACGCTCTCGATCTGCAGCGGCCGCTGGGCGTGGTAGGTGATGATGTTGGTGAGTCCGTCGAAGCGCCCGAGGAACGGCAGGAACGGCGCCGCGGCGAAGACGAGGAAGCCGGCGAGGGCGAAGAGCGCGCGCCGGCGGGTCTCCGCCACGATCAGCACCAGCGGGAGGAGCATGCCCGGCGTGAGCTTGAGCGCCACGCCGACGCCGAGCGCGGCGCCTGCGGCGGTGGTGTGGCGCCGGGCGAGGAAGAAGAGGCAGGCGGCGATCGTGAGCGCCACCGCCACGTCGTAGCGGTTGGCGGTGATCGCCCCGGCCGCGAGGACCGCGGCCGCGTAGGCGCCGGCGGCCGCGAGCGGCCGCGCGAGCCCCCGCCAGAGCGCGGCCGCCGTGGCGCCGGTGAGGGCGGCGGCCGCCGAGCAGAGCAGGATCATCTCGGCGGCGAACCAGTTCGGGTAGGCCGCGGGGTCGCCGTGAGGCGGCAGAGTGAACAGCGGCAGCGCCAGCGGCGGGTACTCGAACGAGAAGTCCCGGTAGACGGCCTGTCCGGACGCGACCTTCTGCGCGTAGTCGAGGTAGACCACGATGTCGGAGACGTCGAAGAAGCCGTACCAGATGCGTCCGTCGCGCAGCAGCGCGATGAGGATCGCCCAGGCGACGGCTTGGAAGGCGACGGCGGCGACGACGATGAGCGCCGTCTCGCCGCCGGGGCGGGGGGCGGGATCGAGGAGCGCCGGCGCCGCTGCGCCGGCCGGCGCCGTCACGCGCGGCTCCGTCACTGTGACGCCAGCCACGCGTCGACCTCGCCGATCACCGTGCCGAAGTCGGTGAGCGGCCTCCACTCGAGCCCCTCCTCCTCGCAGCGCTCGGCGAGGTGCCCACGGGCGAAGGTGATGTCGGCTTCTCGCGCCGGGCAGAGGTCGCTCGGGCCGTCGCCGAAGACCACGACGACGTCGTCCGGGCGGCGCAGGGCGCGCAGGATCGCCGCCTTGCAGCCGGCGAGCCCGCAGCGTGGGCAGTCGCCGAGCGCGCTGCTGAACTCGAGGTGGAAGGGCGGACCGTCGTCCGGTCCCTCACCGACGAGCTCGCTGGCGAAGAGGCGCATCGGCGGCAGCTCCTCGCGCCGCCAGAACGCCTCGATGGCCTCGCGAAGGCCGGCGCTGACGATCGCCGAGTGGCCGTCGCGCGCCTGCAGCTCGGTGAAGAAGTCGCGGAGGCCGGGCATCGGTTCCGCGACCTCGAGAAGGCGCCGGATGAGCTCCGCTCGCGGCGCCCCGATCAGCCCGACCTGGCGGTCGAAGACCTCCGCGTGGCTCATGCGGTCGTGCGTACGACCTCCTCCTCGAGCGCGCCACCACTCGTCGCCGACGAACGGCTGCAGCGCGATCTCGTTGCACTCGCGTGTCGTCATCGTGCCGTCGTAGTCGAGAAGCGCGAGGAGGCGCCGGCCGCCGCTCATCGTGGGCGTGGCTCCGTTCTCTTGCGCGGGTCCGCTGATCATGGCGAAAGTGTACACGTGCGCAGCCGTGCCCGCCGCCCGCGCCGCACGGCCGCGACGAAGCGGACCGGCCGCGTCTGGTAGAATCGGCAGCCCGGTCCGCAGCAGCAGAAAGCGAGTCACGTGAGCGACAGTCAGCCTCGGTTCCAGGACGTCTCGGCGCGCGTCGACTTCCCGGCGCTCGACGCGCGCATTCTGGCGTTCTGGAAAGAGCACAGCATCTTCGAGAAGAGCCTCGAGGGCCGCGACGACGCGCCCCTCTACGTGTTCTACGAAGGACCGCCGACGGCCAACGGCCGCCCCGGCGCGCATCACGTCATCTCGCGCATCTTCAAGGACCTCTTTCCGCGCTACAAGACGATGCGCGGCTACCGCGTCCCGCGCAAGGCCGGCTGGGACACGCACGGGTTGCCGGTGGAGCTCGAGGTCGAGCGCCGTCTGGGCATCGACGGCAAGGGGCAGATCGAGGCCTACGGCGTCGCCGAGTTCAACAAGCTCTGCCGGGAGAGCGTCACCGCGTATCTCGAGGAATGGGTGCGCTTCACCGAGCGCATCGGGTTCTGGATCGACCTCGATGATGCCTACTACACCTTCACGAACGACTACATCGAGTCGGTGTGGTGGATCCTCCGCAAGATCTGGGACCGCGGGCTGCTGTACCAGGGACACAAGGTCGTGCCCTACTGCCCGCGCTGCGGCACCGCGATCAGCAGCCACGAGGTGGCGCAGGGCTACAAGGACGTCACCGAGGACTCGATCTACGTCCGCTTCCCGCTGACGGACGCCGCCGCGGCGCGGTTGACGGGCGAGCCCGGCAAGAGCGTCTCGCTCGCCGTCTGGACCACCACGCCGTGGACGCTGATCAGCAACGTCGCCGCGGCCGTCCATCCCGACGTCACCTACGCTCTGGTCGAGAGCCGCGGCGAGCGCTTCGTGCTCGCCCGAGACCTCGTCGAGAAGGTCCTCGGCAAGAAGGCCGTCGTCGAACGCGAACTCGCCGGCGCCGAGCTGCTCGGGCTCGACTACGAGGCGCCCTTCGGCTTCATGACGCCGGACACGCGGGCGCACTTCGTCATCGGCGGCGACTACGTCACCACCACCGACGGCACCGGCATCGTCCACATCGCGCCCGGCCTTCGGCGAGGACGACATGCGCGTCGGCATGGAGAACGACCTGCCGGTCGTCAACGCCGTCGACACCGAGGGCAAGTTCATCGCCGAGGTGACGCCGTGGGCCGGCGTCTACGTCAAGGACGCAGACCCGGCCATCATCGCCGACCTCAAGGAGCGCGGCCTGCTGCTCGGCGTCGAGCCATACGAGCACAGCTATCCCTTCTGCTGGCGCTGCGACACGGCGCTGCTCTACTACGCCAAGGCCACCTGGTACGTGCGCACGACGGCGGTCAAGGATGAGCTCATCGCGGCGAATGAGGACGTCGTCTGGCATCCGGAGCACATCAAGACCGGGCGCTTCGGCGAGTGGCTCGCCGGCAACGTCGACTGGGCCCTGAGCCGCGACCGCTACTGGGGCACACCCCTGCCCATCTGGCACTGCGAGCAGGGGCACGTCCACTGCGTCGGGTCGGTCGCGGAGCTGCGCGAGCTGGCGGCCGGTCCCGTTCCAGAGGATCTGGAACTCCACCGGCCCTACGTCGACGACGTCGTCCTCACGTGCCCGGATTGCGCCGGCGACATGCGCCGCGTCCCAGAGGTCATCGACGCGTGGTTCGACTCGGGCTCGATGCCGTTCGGGCAGTGGCACTACCCGTTCGAGAACGTCGACACCTTCGACGAGCGCTTCCCCGCCGACTACATCTGCGAGGCCATCGACCAGACGCGCGGCTGGTTCTACAGCCTCATCGCCGTGGCCACCCTCATCGAAGGCCGCAGCTCGTACAAGCGCGTGCTCTGCCTCGGGCACATCCTCGACGCCGACGGCCAGAAGATGAGCAAGAGCAAGGGCAACGTCGTGGAGCCGGACGACATCCTCGACCACCAGGGCGCGGACGCCCTCCGCTGGTTCATGTTCGCGAGCCAGCAGCCGTGGAGCCCGCGGCGCTTCGGTCCCGAGATGGTCGACGAGGTCGTGCGCAAGTTCCTGCTCACCCTGTGGAACACCTACAGCTTCTTCACCGTGTACGCGAACATCGACCGGTTCGACCCGACGGCGCAGGACCTGCCCGTAGAGGAGCGGCCACTTCTCGACCGCTGGCTGGCCGGCGAGCTGAACACTCTGGTGCAGGACGTCACCGCCGGCCTCGAGGCCTACGACGCCACCGGCACCTGCCGCGCCATCCAGCAGTTCGTCGACGACCTGAGCAACTGGTACGTGCGGCGCAGCCGGCGTCGCTTCTGGAAGAGTGAGAGCGACGCGGACAAGCTGGCCGCCTACCACACGCTGTACGAGGCGCTTGTGACGGTGACCAAGCTGCTCGCGCCGTTCACGCCGTTCGTCGCCGAGGAGCTCTACCAGAACCTCGTCCGCTCGGTCGACGCCGCGGCGCCGGAGAGCGTGCACCTCTGCGCCTGGCCGGTCGTCGACGAGCAGGTCATCGACGCCGGCGTCTCGTTCGACATGGCGGCGGCGCGACGTGTCGTCGAGATGGGCCGCGCCGCTCGCAACGCCGTGGCCGTCAAGACGCGTCAGCCGCTGGCGGAGGTCGTGGTCGCGCTGCCGGACGCCGAGGCGCGGGCGGTGGGGCGACTGCGCGACGTCGTGCTCGACGAGCTCAACGTCAAGGATCTGCGCCTCGCGGGCGGGGAGGACGAGCTCGTCGCCTACGTGGTCAAGCCCAACCTCAAGGTGCTTGGCCCCAAGCTCGGCAAGCGCATCGGCCCGCTGCAGGCGTTTCTCAAGACGGCCGACGCCGCCGCGCTCGTCGCCGCCGTGCGTGCCGACGGAGCCGTCGTCATCGAGTTGCCGGACGGCGAGCTCCGTCTCGCGGAGGAGGAACTCCTCATCGAGACCGGCTCGCCCGAGGGCTATCAGGTGGAGAGCGATGCCGGCCGCGTCGTCGCCCTCAAGACGGAGGTCGACGAAGCGCTTCGGGAGGAGGGCCTTGCGCGCGAGCTCATCCACGCGGTTCAGCTCGCGCGCAAAGCTGCCGACCTTCGTATTGAAGACACCATCAGCCTGACGCTGGACGTGCCGGAGGAGCTGCGCCCGCCGGCCGAACGCCACCGTGCCGCGATCATGGCCGAGACGCTGGCGAGCGAGCTGGCCCTCGGCGACGCGTCCGGCGATCATCGCGAGACGGCCAGGGTCGACGGTCACGAGGTCGGTATCGGCCTCACGGTGACGGGTACCATCTTCACCGTCACGTACGGCTGACCGCCGACCCCGACCGCGTCGGCCTGACGGCCCGCCCGGTCCGGCTTGGCGGACAGTCCGCCCGGCCCGCCCGCGACGAAGGGAGAAGCCGTGGAACAGATGCGAGAAGCGTCAGTCGAACTGCTCGTGGACCTCGCCCGGCCCACGTCCCACGACACCGTGCTTGACTACGCCACCGGCGCCGGCATGGGGGGGTTCGCCGTGGCCCCTGACGTGGCGGCCGTCGAGGCAGTCGACGAGCTGCCCGACCTGCTCGAAGAAGGCCAGCGCCTCGCCGCCGAGCTAGGCCTCATCAACGTCGCCTTCACGCTCGTCGACCTGTACGCGCTGCCCTACGCCGATCGCGCCTTCAGCCTGATCGTCTGTTGGAACGCCCTGCACCTGCTGCCCGAGCCGGCGACGGCGCTTGCCGAGATGCAGCGCGTGCTGTCCTCCGGCGGGCGAATCGTCCTTCTCGACGCCGTGGTGGACGAGACGACGGACAAGGCCTTCAACGAGATCGCTCGCTTGCGCGAGCCGGCGCACCGGCGCCACTATCGCGTCGACGAGCTCGACGCGATCGTCGAGCGCGCCGGCTTCGTCGTGAAGGACCGCGGCGGCGTGCGGCGCACCATCGACCTCGACTACTGGCTGCAGGCGGCGGCGGTGCCGCCGCCAAAGGCGAATCTCATCCGCGACCGTTTCAAGTCATTGCCGGTGAACGTGCTGGCGAGCATGGACGTGGCCTTCTCCGACAAAGCCATCAGCTTGAGCTACGACATCGCCGGGCTGCGGCTCGAGCGGGCGTAAGCGGGCCGCCGCGACGGATCGCGGCAGCCCTCCTACTCCACGGCGAAACCCTCAGCCTCGAGGAAGTCCGCGGTCTCCGCGTCGATGACCCCGTACCGCGTGTCGACGAGTCCCTCCCGTCGCCTGCGTGCGGCCGCGGCCAGATCCTCTCGAGCGCGCTCGACCGCGGCGTGGTCGAGGGCGCTCGCGGCCTCCTCCACCGATCCCGCGAGCTGCTGGGTCGACTCGACGACGCGGGCGGTCGCAGCCGCCAGAAGGTCGGACCGGTGAAGCAGCTCCCGATATCGTTCACGCGATAGAACGACGGCGGTCACGTATCCACACTGGGTGATGTAGGCGGGCGTGCCGGAGGCGACAGGCCCGCCGATGATGCGCGCGGCGTCTCGCCGGAAGGCGGTGATGGGGAACACATCGGGCGACGTATCCATGGGCAAGATGGTAGCGGTCGTCGCGGCTGTGGGAAGGTTCGCGATCGCGACGCGAGGGTGACGTTGGGACAGTCCGCGCTGCCACGCCCACAGGTGATGTCGCGCCCGCGGGTGATGCCGAGCTCGCCGATCGCTGACCGCCCAGGAGCGGCCGAGGCAGCATGTTGCTGTTTGCCGTGGCGCCACGAACGATGTCGCTGGTGGCACCGCTCGGCACCGGTGGCAGCACCGTTCGCGTCACTGCTGGCGGCTCTTCCCGGCACCGGAAGCGGCACTCCCCGTGGTGCCGGCGGCATGCACATGACTCCGCGCCCCGCGCCGGACGCTGGGACCTGGGCGCCGGACGCTGGGCCGGACGCTGGGCGCCTGGGCCGGGCGCCGGACGCTGGGCCCTGGGCGCCGGACGGCCCCGCACGCCGGCCTGTGGACGCCGGACGCGCCGGGCGCGGGGGCGCCTGACGGCGGTCGCGGATATGGGCGCGGATGGGGCGACGGCGCGGGCTGCCCGCCGCGCGCGATCCGCGTCCGTGCGTGGTCAGCCCAGAAACGTCCCGAGCTCTTCGACGAGCTTGGCCTTGGGCATGGCGCCGACGATGCGGTGCTTGGCCTCTCCGGCCTCGAACGCGAGGATCGTGGGGATGTTCATGACGCTGAACTGCTGTGCCACTGCGGGCGCCTCATCCACGTTGAGCTTCACGAACTTCACGTCAGGGTAGTCGCCCGCCATCTCCTCGAGGACCGGGCCGATCATGCGGCAGGGGCCGCACCACTCGGCCCAGAAGTCGACCAGCACCTTGCCCGGCGCCTTGATGACCTCGGCTTCAAAGTTGTCCTGCGAGACAGCGTCCACGTACATCCTCCTGTCAGCGTTGGTCGGTCAGCGCCGGTGATCCGGCGGCGTTGAGCCAGCGTTGGTGCGTCAACGTTGCGTCCCAGCCGTGGCGGCGCTGTCGCCGGCCCCGTCGGTCGCTCCCGGCGGCGGGGCCTCGAGGTCGTCGAGGTATCGCTCGGCCTGCACTGCCGCCAGCGCGCCTTCGCCGATCGCCATGGCGATCTGTTTGAGGGGGTTGGCGCGGGCGTCGCCGCAGGCGAACACGCCCGGCAGTTCGGTGCGCAGCAGCTCGTCCGTGATGATGTAGCCGTACTCGTCCAGCTCGACGGTGTCCTTGAGCCACGCCGTGTTGGGGATCTGGCCGATGTACATGAAGACGCCGTTGACCGGCAGCCTGCGCTCCTCGCCGGTCTTGACGTTCTCGACCTCGAGCGCTTCGACGAGGTCGTCCCCGTCGATCCTCTTGGGCACCGAGTCCCAGACGAACTCGAACTTGGAGTTGGCGAACGCGCGCTCCTGCGCGATCGGAGCGGCGCGGAGCTCGTCGCGGCGATGCACGAGATACACCTTGTCGGCGAACTTGGTGAGGAAGAGGCCCTCCTCGACGGCGGAGTCGCCGCCGCCGATGACGGCGACCGTGCGGCCACGGTACAGGGCGCCGTCGCACGTGGCGCACCAACTGACGCCGCGGCCGATGAACTCGGCCTCGCCCGGGATGCCGGAGCGCCGCGGCTCGACGCCCGGCGCGAGGATCACGGCGCGCGCCCGGATCTCTTCACGGTCGGTCACGACGACGTAGCAGCCGTCGGCGTCCTTGCGCAGCTCGCTCACCGCCTCGATCTCGCGCATCTCGGCGCCGAACTTGACCGCCTGGTCCTTCATCTTCGTCGCCAGGTCGAAGCCCGAGATGCCCTCGGGGAAGCCCGGGTAGTTCTCGACGAGGTCGGTGAGCGCGATCTGGCCGCCGGCCATGTTGCGCTCGAGGATGGCCGTCTTGAGGCGGCCGCGACTGCAGTAGATGCCGGCCGTCAGCCCCGCGGGGCCGGCGCCGACGATGACGATATCGAGCACGTCGGCGCCGCTCTCATTGCTGGGTTCTGGCATGGATCGTTCCTCGTCAGGGATCGGGATCAGCGGGAGTATACCCGGCGCGGCCTAGAGCAGACCTCGGGTCACGAGCTCTTCGGCGATCTGCACGGCGTTGAGAGCCGCTCCCTTGCGCAGGTTGTCCGAGACCACCCACAGGTCGAGCCCGTTGGCCAGTGTCGCGTCCTCGCGGATGCGGCCCACGTAGACCGGGTCCTCGCCTTCGGCCGACAGCGGCGTGGGGTACCGCAGCTCCGCCGGATCGTCGATGACTTCGACGCCCGGCGCGGCGGCCAGCAGTCTACGCGCCTCCGAGGCGCTCAGCTTGCGCTTCGTCTGGACGTTCACGGCCTCGCTGTGCGCGCCGAACACGGGTACTCGCACGCACGTCGCCGTGACCTTGAGCTCCGGGTCGGCGAAGATCTTGACCGTCTCGTCGACCATCTTCTGCTCTTCCTTGGTGCTGCCCGTGGGCAGGAAGCTGTCGATGTGCGGCAGCACGTTGAAGGCGATCTGGTGGGGGTAGAACTGCTGCTCGACCGGCTCGTCGGCCGCCCACTGCCGTGCCTGCGCGTCGAGCGCGGCGATGCCGCCCTGCCCGCTACCGGAGACGGCCTGGTAGGTGCTCACGACGACGCGCTCGATGCCGGCGGCGTCGTAGATGGGCTTCAGCGCGACGACCATCTGGATGGTGGAACAGTTGGGCGTCGCGATGATGCCGGTGTGCGCCGCCAGGTGCTCGGCGTTGACCTCGGGCACGACGAGCGGGACGCCGGGGTCCTGGCGGAACATGCTCGACTTGTCGATGACGGTGGCGCCTGCGGCGACCGCCTGCGGCGCGTACTCCTTGCTCACGGAGCCGCCCGCGGCGAAGAAGACCAGGTCGACGCCGTCGAACGCTCCGGCTCCGAGTTCCTGCACCTCTATCTCCGCGCCGCCCCAGGGCAGGGTGCGGCCGGCCGAGCGGGCGCTGGCGAGGAGGCGGAGCTCCCCGACGGGGAACGCACGCTCTTCGAGGATCGCGCGCACGGTGCCGCCGACGACGCCGGTCGCACCGGCGATGGCGACGGTGTACGCGCCGGCGGCCATCAGCAACTCCCCCGGTCGGTGGGCTCGTGCGCGACCGACTCCTCGTCCAGCTCGAAGATCGTGTGCAGCGCACGCACCGCCTGATCCACGTGCTTCTTCTCGATGACGCACGAGATCTTGATGGGGGAGGTGCCGATCATGTCCAGGTTGATGCCGAGATCGGCCAGCGTCTGGAACATCTTCGCGGCGACGCCGGGGTGGCTGCGCATGCCGGCGCCGATGAGGCTTATCTTGGCGATGTCCGCGTCGGTGTCGTACTCACGCGCGCCAAGCTCCTTCGTGATCTCCTTGAGCGCCTTGTCGGCGGCGGGGATGTCCTCGGCCGGGATCGTGCACGAGATGTCGCTGTGGCCGCTCTCGCTGGTGTTCTGGATGATGGTGTCGACGTTGACGTGCGCCTCGGCCAGCGCGGTGAACACGCGCGCCGCCACGCCGGGGCGGTCGGGGACGCCGCGGAGCGTGACCTTGGCCTCGTCGGTCGTGTAGCTGACGGCCCGGATGATCGGCTGTTCCAGCTGCTGCTCGATGTCCATGTGGTGGCCTCCGTCGGTGACCCACGTGCCCTCGGCCTCCGTGAAGCTGGAGCGGACGTGGATGGGGATGTCGTACTTGCGCGCGTACTCGACCGAGCGAAGGGCGAGCACCTGCGAGCCGCTGGCCGCCATCTCGAGCATCTCGTCGTAGGAGATGGCGTCGATCTTGCGCGCCTTGGCGATCAGGCTCGGGTTGGCGGTGTAGACGCCGTCGACGTCGGTGTAGATCTCACAGACCGCGGCGTCGAGCGCGTGCGCGAGCGCCACCGCGGTCGTGTCCGAGCCGCCTCGGCCGAGCGTGGTCACGTTCTTCTCCGTGGACACGCCCTGGAATCCGGCGACGAGGACGATCTTGGCGTCGTCCATGGCGTCCTTGACGCGCGCAGGGTGGATGTCGAGGATGCGCGCCTTCATGTGGACGGTGTCGGTGACGATGCCGGCCTGCGAGCCGGTGAGGCTGACGGCGTCGTAGCCGAGGCGGTGGATGGCCATCGCCAGGAGTGCGCAGCTGATGCGCTCGCCGGCAGAGAGCAGCATGTCCATCTCGCGCTCCGGCGGCTCGGGTGTGATCTCGCGGGCGAGCTCGAGGAGCTCGTCGGTGGTGTCGCCACGGGCGCTGACGACGGCGCAGACGCTGTTGCCCTGCTCGAACGTGGCGACGATGCGTCGCGCCACGTTGCCGATGCGGGCGGCGTCGGCGACCGACGTGCCACCGTACTTCTGGACGACGACAGACAAGGTGAACCTCCGGGAAACGACGGACGGGCGCCTCAGGCGCCGGGCTTGGGGGCGATACGGGGGAGCGCGCGCTTGTGCTCGCTGGCGGCGTTCATGGCGTCGACCTTGGCCTTGACGGCCGGCGACGCCTCGCGCGTGAGCAAGTAGGCATCGAGCTCCTCGTAGGTGAGGCCCATCTCGGCCTCGTCGGTCTGGTCGGCCCAGAGGCCCGCCGAGGGCGGCTTGTCGATCACGCGCTCGGGCACGCCGAGGTGGCGGGCGAGGTCGCGGACCTCGCTCTTGACGAGGCCGCCGAGCGGCAGCAGGTCCACGCCGCCGTCGCCGTACTTGGTGAAGTAGCCGACCGCGAGCTCGCTGCGGTTGCCGGTGCCGAGCACGCGATAGTCGAGCTGATTGGCGAACGCATAGAGCGTCGTCATGCGCAGCCGCGGCTTGAGGTTGGCGCAGGCCAGCCGGCTCTCGGGGATGTCGGTGCTGCTCGCGCTGAGCGTCTCGAGGAGCAGGTCGTAGACCGGCGCCAGGTCGACCGTGGTCGACGGCACGTCGAAGTGATGAGCGACCACAGCCGCGTCCTCGGCGTCACGGGGGTCGCTGTGGCAGGGCATGATGACACCCAGTGTGTGATGCGGAAAGGCTCGCTTGGCGAGCGCGGCCACGACGGCGGAGTCGATACCGCCGGAGAGGCCGTAGACGACGCCCGCGCCGCCGGCCTGCGCCACCTCGGCGGCGATCCAGTCGGTGAGATGTGCGGCGAGTCGGTCCATGGGTCCTTTCCGGAAGGGCAAGTGTACCGTACGCGATACGGGCCGGCAGGGAGCTCGTGCCTGCCGGCCGGCCCGCCTTGGGCCCGAAAGGCGGAGGGGGCGGGCGCCGTCAGGCGCCCGCCCCCTCCGGGGTCTTCCGGTCGTCAGACCGCCGTGCGGCCGATCAGAGCTTGGAGAAGTACTTGCGCACTTCCCAGTCGGTGACCTGCTCGCGGTACTCGTACCACTCGTTGAGCTTGTTGGTCACGAAGCGCTCGAAGACGTGGTCGCCGAGCGTGCGGCGCACGAGCTCGCTTTTCTGCGTCTCGCCGATCGCCTCGTAGAGGTTGTTCGGCAACGCGCCGAGGCCGTGCGTCTCGCGCTCGTCGGCGGTCATCTTGTAGATGTTCGGCTCGACGCCCGACGGGCAGATCGTAGCCCTTCTCGATGCCCTCGAGACCGGCGGCGAGCATCACCGCGAAGGCGAGATACGGGTTGGCCGCCGGGTCAGGGTTGCGGAGCTCAGCGCGCACGGTGCTCTCCTTGCCCTGGACGTAGAGCGGCACGCGGATCAGGGCGGTGCGGTTGCGGTGCGCCCAGCTGATGTAGACGGGAGCCTCGTAGCCGGGAACCAGGCGCTTGTAGCTGTTCACGTACTGGTTGAGCACCGACGTGAACTCACGCATGTGGCGGAGTTGACCGGCGATGAAGCCCTTGGCGATGTCACTGAGGTGGTCGGGGTCGGTCTCGCTGAAGAAGGCGTTCGTCTTCTCGCGGAACAGGCTCTGATGGACGTGCATCCCGCTGCCGTTCTGCGCGTGCATGGGCTTGGGCATGAAGGTCGCGTGCACGCCGTTGTGGGCCGCGACCTCCTTGACGATGAGCCGGATGATCATGACCCGGTCGGCCATCGCCAGGGCTTTGTCGTACTGCGGATCGATCTCGTGCTGTGACGGGGCGACCTCGTGGTGGCTCGCCTCCATCGGGATGCCGAGCTTGTCGAGCGTGCGCATGGTCTGCTTGCGGAGGTCGTTGCCGAGGTCGGCGGGCAGTACGTCGAAGTAGCCGCCGTCGTCGGTGAGTTCGGGAGTCACCGAGTCCTTGAAGTAGAAGTACTCGAGCTCGGGCCCCACGTAGAACTCGAGGCCCATGTCCTTGGCGCGCTCCAGCTGGCGGCGGAGCACCCAGCGCGGATCTCCCTCGAAGGGCTCGTAGTTGCGGTCGACCACGTCGCAGAAGACGAACGCGGTGCGCTCGCTGCCTGAGGCCCAGGGCAGCACCGTGAAGGTGTCCCAGTCGGGTCTCGCGACGATGTCGCTCTCCTCGATCTCGGCGTAGCCGCTGATGGAAGAGCCGTCGAAGGCAGCACCGCTCTCGATGACGCTCGGGAGCTGCCGGTCGGGGACCTCGACCATCTTGAGGTTCCCGAGAATGTCCGTGAACCACAACTGAATGTGCTTCACATTCTCGTCTTTGACGAGCTTCTCGATCGTGGCCTGGCGCTGATTCATCATAGTCATCCTTTCAGGCCTATCGGTATGGCGGCGCGGCGCGCCGTATGGACGCCGTAGATTGTGCCAAGCCGGCGGCCGGGAGGCAAGCCGTGCTTGCTGCCGCGCCGACCGTGCGGCGGCGGGCACGCCCCGGTCACCTGCCCGGCCGCGCGCACTGTCTCATCGCCCGCCCAGCAGCGCCTGCGCCTTCGCCGCCCTGGTGAGTGCGCCTTCGCCGCCATGGTGAGTGCGCCTTCGCCGCCCTCGTGAGTGCGCCGGCGCGGACTGACATGTACTCGCATTCCGCCGACACCGTCGCCGGCACCGTAGCCGGCACCGCCAGGCACTCGCTGTGGGGTCGCATGCGGTACCTCGAACGGAGCCACCCGGCATCACCCGCGGTACCAGCAGCGGAACCGAGGCCGACAGGTAGTCCTGTATGAAGCGCCGACCCTCGACCGCGACCCGCGGACCCCCCCATCGCGACCTTCGACCGCGATCTGTGGCTGCGACCTGTAGCCTCGATCGGCAGCCTCTGTCGGCGACCTCGGCCCGCGGCGTCCGCGACGGCAGGGCGGGCGGAGGCGCCGCCGCCGGCGGCGCCTCCGGCAGTGGTCCCGCCGCCAGTAGCCGCGCCGGTACCCTTGGGCTATGATGTCCTAAGAGCGTGACGGCGTTAGGACAGTCGTGTACAACTCCGAATCGATAGCCTTCGCGGCAGAGGCACTCTTGGAGCGGCGCGAACACGCCGCCTGCGGCGTCGGGCTGGTCGCGTCGATAGCGGGCGAGCCGTCTCGCCGGGTCGTCGAGCTCGCCCTCGGCGCCCTCGCCGCGATGGAGCATCGCGGCGGCGTCGGCGCCGACGGCGAAGCTTCTGACGGCGCCGGCGTCCTCACCTCGATCCCCTGGCGCGTACTCGAGCCGTGGCTCGCCGAGCAACGGGTCGCCGAGCCACGGCCGTTCTCGACTGCGGTCGGCATGGTCTTTCTGCCGCGGGAGCAGGGCAAGCAGCACCTCGCCCGCGAGCTGGTCGCCAAAGCGCTCCGCGATGAGGGCCTCGTCGTCGTTGGCTGGCGTCCGGTGCCGCTGCGGCCCGAGGCGTTGCCCCCGAGCGTTCGCGAGCGCCACCCGCGGGTGGAGCAGATCGTGGCTACCTCTCCGATGCTTGCCGGTGACGAACTGGAGCGCGCGCTGCTCCTGGCGCGCAGGGCCGTCGGCAGGGCGCTCCTGCGGCAGCGGATCATCCGCCGCCTCGAGGATCTCTATCTCTGCTCGCTCTCCTCGCGGACGATCGTCTACAAGGGGATGGTCACGTCCGCCGTGCTTCCCGAGTTCTACCCCGATCTTCAGGACCCCGGCTTCGTCAGTCCCTTCGCGGTGCTGCACCGCCGGTTCAGCACCAACACGGCGCCCAAGTGGAGCCTGGCGCAGCCGATGCGGCTGCTCGCCCACAATGGCGAGATCAACACGCTGCTCGGCAACCTCGCCTGGATGCGCGCCCGCGAGCCCGAGCTGGCCGCTCCGGTCTGGGGCGCGCGCATCGCCGACCTGCTGCCGCCGGTGCACGCCGACAGCAGCGATTCGGGGGCGCTCGACAAGCTCGTCGAGCTGCTCGTGCGCAGCGGCCGCAGCCCGCTCGAAGCGCTGATGATGACGATGCCGGCCGCCTACGAGCACGACGCGGCGGCCGGCGCGGGTGGCGCGGGCGGCCGGGGCGGCGCGTCCGGAGAGGCCGCGAGCGTCGCGGACGTCGCAGGCGACCCGCGCGTCCACGACTTCTACGACTACTACGCCGGTGTGCAGGAGGCGTGGGACGGTCCGGCTCTGGTCGCCTTCGCCGACGGCCGTCACGCCGGCGCCTGCGTCGACCGCAATGGCCTGCGCCCGGCGCGCTACGCGCGTACCCGCTCCGGCCTGTTCGCGCTGGCCTCGGAGGCCGGCGCCGTCGCCCTTCCGGACGAGGAGATCGTGGAGAAGGGCCGGCTCGGCCCCGGCCAGATGATCGCCGTCGATCTCGACAACGGGCGGCTGCTGCGCGACGACGTCGTCAAGACCTCCGTCGCCTCCCGTCGTCCGTACGGCGCCTGGCTGCTGGCCGAGCGCAAGAGCCTGGCGCCGCAGCCGTTCGACACCGCATCCGCCGAGGTGGCTGAGTCGGGCGGGGTCGGGACGCCGGCTGAGGTCGGGACGCCGGCTGGTCGAGGCGCCGGGCGTGGACGGGACGCCCGGCGGGGTAGCTGAGCCGGCCGCGGGTCCGTGTGCGCCCGGCGGCCTTCTGCTCCGCCAGGCGGCGGCCGGCTTCACCGCCGAGGACGTCGAGCTCATCGTGCGGCCGATGGCTCGCCAGGCCAAGGAACCTCGCTTCTCGATGGGCAACGACGCGCCGCTGCCGATCCTCTCCGGCAAGCCGCACGTGCTGTATGACTACTTCACGGAGCGCTTCGCCCAGGTGACGAACCCCGCTATCGACCCGCTGCGCGAGCGGCTGGTCATGTCGCTCGCGGTCAAGCTGGGCGCGCGCGGCGATCTCTTGACTGCGGAGCCCGGGCACGCGCGTCAGGTCGAGCTGCCGTCGCCGATCATCAACGATGCGGAGATGGCGGCGCTGCCGGAGCTGGGGCTGCGCACCGCCCGGATCTCGACTTCCTACGAGGTCGCCAGCGGTCCGTGGGGGCTCCGCGAGGCCGTCGAGCGCGTGTGCCGCGAGGCCGCCGCCGCGGTCCGGGAGGGTGTGGAGGTCGTCGTCCTCAGCGACCGCCTCGCGCCGGTGGGCGCCGGCGCCGGCCATGTTCCGCCGCTCCTCGCCGTCGGCGCGGTCCACCACGATCTGATCCGGCGAGGCTTGCGCAGTCGCGCTTCGCTCGTCGCCGAGACCGCGCAGTGCTGGAGTGTCCACCACTTCGCCTGCCTCATCGGCTACGGTGCCTCGGCAGTCCACCCCTATCTCGCCTTCGAGACGGTCTGCGACCTCTGGGATCGCGGCCGGCTCACCGATGGGCCGCCGTCCGGTTCTTCCGGGGCCGGCAGTCCAGTGCCGGCCGGCCCGCGCGATCTCGAGGAGGCGCTCCGTCACTACCGCGTCTCCGCGGAGCAGGGGCTGCTCAAGATCCTCTCCAAGATGGGCATCTCGTTGCTCGCGAGCTACCACGGCGCGCAGCTGTTCGAGGCGATCGGACTCGGCCCGGACCTGATCGAGCTCGGCTTCGCCGGCACGCCGTCGCGCATCGGCGGCCTCAGCGTCGAGGAGCTCGCCCAGGAGACCGTCTGGATCCACCAGCAGGCGTTCCCGGAGCTCACTCCCGAGAAGCTGCAGGACTACGGCTTCGTGCGGTACCGGCGACGGGGTGAGTATCACCTGAACAACCCCGAGGCCGCCAAGACGCTGCGCCGTGCCTGCGTCGAGGGGCTACCCGACCTGTACCGCAGCTACAGCGAGCAGCTCGCACAGCGGCCGCCCACGGTACTGCGCGATCTGCTGCGGTTGTGCTGTGAGGGCTGGGAGTCGGCCGGCACAGCAGGACCGGCCCGCGTGGGGCCGGCCGGCGCGGTGGCGCCGGCGGGTGCAGGACCGGCCGGCGCGGGTCCGGCGGACGACGTCGAGCCGGCCTCCGCGATCCTGCCGCGCTTCTGCACCGGCGGCATGTCGCTGGGCGCGCTCTCTCGCGAGGCGCACGAGACCATCGCCATCGCGATGGCGCGCATCCACGGCCGCGCCAACTCTGGTGAAGGTGGGGAGGACGCCGAGCGGGACGCCCCGATCGACGACGTCGACGGAGCGGGTCTCTCGGCGCGGTTCCCGCACCTGCGGGGTCTGGAGAACGGCGACCGGGCCGCCTCGCAGATCCGCCAGGTCGCATCCGGGCGCTTCGGTGTGACCACGGAGTATCTCGTCGGCGCCGAGCAGCTCGAGATCAAGGTGGCCCAGGGGGCCAAGCCGGGTGAGGGCGGTGAACTGCCCGGCGACAAGGTCACCGCGTACATCGCCGGGCTGCGCCGGGCCGCCCCCGGTGTGATGCTCATCTCGCCGCCGCCGCACCACGACATCTACTCGATCGAGGATCTGGCGGAGTTGATCTATGACCTGCGCATGGTGAACCCGCGGGCCGGGATCTCCGTGAAGCTGGTCGCCGGCACCGGGATCGGCACCATCGCGGCCGGCGTCGCCAAGGCGGGCGCCGACGTGATCCACATCTCCGGCGCCGCAGGCGGCACTGCCGCAGCCTCGCTCAACTCGATCAAGCACGCCGGCATGCCGTGGGAGCTCGGTTTGGCCGAGGTCCATCAGGCCCTGGACGCGGCCGGCTTTCGCGAGTTCGTCCGCTTGCGCGTGGACGGCGACCTGCGCACGGGTCACGACGTCGTCGTGGCGGCCGCCCTCGGCGCGGACGAGTTCGCCTTCGGCACTGCGGTGTTGCTCGCCGAGGGCTGCGTCATGGCGAGGGTCTGCCATCAGAACAAGTGCCCCGTCGGCGTCGCGACGCAGGACCCGGAGCGGCGCAAGCGCTTCGCCGGGCGTCCCGAGCACATCGTCAACTACTTCACCTTCGTCGCCGAGGAGGTCCGCGGGCTGCTCGCGGACCTCGGCCTGCGCTCACTGGACGAGCTCGTCGGCCGCGCCGATCTCCTCGAGCTGGCCGATGCGGCGGCGCTCAAGACCGACGGGCTCGACAGGCACTGGTTCGAGGGGTCGGCCGGTGCCGATGGGCCGGGCCGGGCCGCCGCGCAGCGGCGGCCACAGCCGGCCGCGCCTCGCCCGGCCGTCGACGGCGTGCGTGGTTGCGCACCGCCGGTGTCACCCGGCCGTCCCTGCGACACGCTCGACGACCGGCTCCTCGGCGACCCCGAGGTCGCGGCCGCGATCGCCGGGCACGGCCGCGTGACGCGACGCGCGTCTGTCGTCACGCGGGACCGCGCCGTGGGCGCGCGTCTCGCCGGCGCCGTCGCGGCGGCGCACGGGGGCGACGGTTTCCGCGGCGAGCTGCGCCTCGAGCTGGCCGGCTCCGCCGGCCAGAGCCTCGGCGCCTTCCTCACGGATGGCCTCGTCATCGATCTCACCGGCGAGTCCAACGACTACGTCGGCAAGGGCATGGCCGGCGGCGAGATCGTCCTGCGCCCGCCGGAGCCTCGTCTCGGCGGCCCGGACAACGTCATCGCCGGCAACACCTGTCTCTACGGCGCGACCGGCGGCCACCTGTTCGCCGCCGGTCGCGCCGGCGAGCGCTTCGCCGTGCGCAACTCCGCTGCGTGCGCCGTCGTCGAGGGCGCCGGCGACCACTGCTGCGAGTACATGACCGGCGGAGTCGTCGCCGTCCTCGGCCCCGTCGGCCGCAACGCCTGCGCGGGCATGACGGGCGGAACGGCCTACTTCCTCGTGGACGCGCCTCCCGCCTGGCTGGACGGACACGAGACGGTGGGGGACGCCGGGATGGACGGCGCTGCGGTCGCCGAGCTCGCCGCGCTTCTCCGAGACCACGCCGACCGCACCGGCAGCGCCACGGCACGGCAGCTCCTGGCCAAGCCCGACGACCTCGCCGGCCGCTTCTTGCGAGTCCAGCCGGCCACCGTGGCGGCCCTCTCGACGGCATCGGCTGCTCCCTCTGACCCCTCAGGTGTGGCGCGAGCGTAACGCAGGCTCAACGCGGTCTCATTGCATACCCACGGGCGAGAGAGTATGCTGCGCGCTAAATCAGGGGGCGGGCGTGGGGCCCGCGACGTGTTCCGAAAGGAGACCGCATGGCGACTGAGGCGTATTGCGTGAAGTGTCGTACCAAGCGCACGATGAAGGACGAGAAGGCCGTTACCATGAAGAACGGCAAGCCGGCGACGCAGGGCATCTGCCCGGAGTGCGGCACCAAGATGTTCAAGATCGGCAAGAGCAAGTAAGAGGCATCCGGCCCGCGACTGCGGGCCGTCACATGAGGTTTCCGGCCGGGGCCGGGGCGTGGTGCGCCCCGGCCCCGGCCGTTTCCGACGCCGCTCGCGCGCGCAGGCTCTCTCGTCTCTCGCGGCGCGTCGCGACGTCGTCGAAGGAGCGGCTCTACAGGTTCTGCAGCAACTCGGAGGCATTCTTGCCCGCGCTAGAAGCGGGGTCGATGCTCGCTGCCTCTTCAAGCGCGATCCTCGCCTGGGCCAGGAACTCGGCCGCCTTGGCCTTGTCCTCCGCCTCTCGGGCCTCCGTCTGCAGGAAGATGCCCTTGTTGAGATGGGCGGCCTGGAAGTCGGGGTTCGCCTTGAGCACGACGTCGATCTGCTGCAGGGCCTCGTCGTGGTGCTGGGAGTAGAAGAGGGCGACCGCGAAGTCGGTGCCCACGTTGGGGTCGCCGGGCTGCTGCTTCCACGCCGCGCGGTACACCTCGGCCGCGGCTTCGAAGGCCGCCACTCCGCCGGCGGAGTCATCCTTGTTGAACGCGGCAATGCCTTGATCGTAGAGGCCGTTGCCCCTCTCGACCAGCTCCGAGTAGCTGCCGGACGTGTCGGCGGCGATCGGCGCCGTCGCCGTCGCCGTCGCCGGGGCGTCTTCTCCCGACCCGCTGTCGAGGGCCACGACCAGGGCTACCGCGACGACCGCGACGGCGGCGAAGCCGAGCCAGATCCAGCGGGCCGAGTGCGACCCGGCCGCCGTTCCCGGCGCCGGCTCACCGCGGCGCTCCGCAGCCCGTCTCGCGGTGCGGGGCCGCTGCGACTTTGCCGGAGAGCCTCCCGCAGGCTTCTTCGCGGGCCGGCGAACCGCCTGGCGGGCCGTGGTCAGGTCGGTCCCGCACTCGGAACAGAACTTCGCTTCCGCGGCGTCGTGGCCGCATTCAGGACAGTACATCGGCGGACGGTCTCCTTGGGTGGATTGAGGTCATCGGCAGCGCGTCGCTCGGCTCACGCGGCGCTACCCGAGTAGACATACTCGATAGGTTCTCTCGACGCTTCCTATGATAGAGGGGACGAGCCGGGCGTCCAACCGGACATGGGCGGTGGGGAGGCGGCGTCAAGCGTCACCGTGGGGCATGCGCGGTTCGGGACAAGCCCTCAGACACAAGATCGACTCGCACCCGCCCATCCACGTTGCTCGGCCATGGCGATCCGGGCGCCTGGGCCGCGCGCGAGCGTGTCAAGCGGAGGGCCCTCCAGGATGAATACCCCGCTCGGGGTCTCACGCCTGACCCTGGCCGGCGTGCAGGGCGCGCAGCGCGGCCACGTCCACGTAGGGCGCGCCGCCCAGATCGCCGGCCAGCACGCGCACCGGCAGCTCGGGTTCGCCCAGGTGATCCAGGACTACCGCGGCGCCGTCGAAGTCGTCGTGCCTGGTGTAGTCGCTGACGGTCACCAACGTCGGCAGCCCCGCGGTCCGCGCCGCGCGCAGCCCGTTGCCCGAATCCTCCAGCGCCAGGCACTGCTCGGGGCTCAGGCGCAGGGCCTCCAGGACGAAATGATAGATGTCTGGCGCCGGCTTCTTCGCAGGCACGATGTCGCCGGCGCCGATCACCTCAAACCAGCGCGGCGCCCCAGGGCTGATGCAGTGCTCCAACAAGGTGGTGACGTTCTCCATCGAGGTGGTCGTCGCGATGGCGAGTCGCAGACCCGCTGCACGCGCCTCGAGCAGCAGGCGTTTGACGCCTGGCCGCAGCGGCACATCGCCGGCCGCCACCAGTTCCCCGTAGAACCGGTTCTTGGCCTGATGCAGACCGGCGACGTACGCGTCGGTGTCGCCGCCCACCTCGACATCCGGCCGGTGATCAAGGAGATACCCGCGGATGCGTTCCTTGCCGCCGGAGACCTTGAGCAGTTCCCCGTACACGTCCACCGACCAGTCCCAGCCCAGTCCGGCGGCGGCGAAGGCCCTGTTGAAGGCGACGCGATGGCCATCACGCTCGGTGTCGGCCAAGGTGCCATCCACATCGAAGACAAGGGCTTGCAGCGTGTCGCTCACGTGGCTCGATCCAGTCCACGGATGCCGAGAGAGCCACCATGCTATCTCGGCGGTCAAGGACCGCCCGGGCGCTTGGGCCCCCTGGTCGTCACGGATGTAGTTGAGTCTGGAGAGAGCCCAGCCATCTCGCGTGCGCTTGCCCAAGATCCCTTGGCAGCTGGGTCGCTCGAGGTCCCCAACCGGCTGGCGCCCAGCGCCAGCGAAGAGGGGCTGTCCACCGGCGATGGCGTGCCTCGTTCTTCGCGGCGGCGGGTACACATGCCCCATCATTCGAACAGACTGATCTGAGATGAGGCGATCATGGGAGTGAGCGACGACGAGACCGCCCCGGCGCTGCGCTTCGCGTTCGAGGCTCGGGTCGACGTCGGGCCGACTGAACGCGTCGGCCACGGCAGCGGGGACGTCCTGGAGTTCACGCCGATCATGGGGGGCGCGGTGGACGGCCCACGTCTGCGCGGCACGGTCGTCCCGGGAGGCGGCGACTGGTCCATTCAGCGAGGCACGACCTGTGCACTCGACGCCCGCTACCTGATCCGCGCCGAGGACGGAGCCCTCATCGATGTCGTCAACCGGGGCTTCTACCGCGGCGCGCCGGAGGTCCTCGCGCGGATCGACGCCGGGGAGGACGTCGACCCGTCGCTGGTCTACTTCCGCACGTCACCTGTCTTCCGGACCGACGCCGCCGCGCACAGGTGGCTCGCCGAGACCGTGTTCGTCGGTCTCGCCCGAGACGAGCCGGACCGAGTCTGCATCCGTTTCTACGAGGTGCTGTGAGCTGATCGTCCGTGGACGGCTGCAGCGGAGACCGCGGCCGGACAGGGTCGGCGAGGCCGTTCTCTCCTTGGCCGGCCGCGGGCCGGCGCGACACCTTCCGCGACCGGGATCTCACGGGGTCACCCTCCATGAACGGTGCGGCAGCGTCCGTCACACGCCAGTTACAGGCATATGCTCATAATACTCCTGTTCGTCCCGGGTGCAACGCTGGATCTGCGCGTGAGGTCGCTACACCCCAGAAGCGTCTGACGCACCGCCGATCCGGCATGCGCTGGCGGGGCGACGGTCTCGCGGCCACTGGCCGTGTTCATCCCCGCGGGCAGCGTCCGTATGTGGAGGTCGTGGACGTCCTCGACGCTGGGAAGCGCCACCAACTCGTGTCGGGCTGAGCCGTCGGATGCCTGTGCCGAGGATCGGCTCGATGTGTGGCCAGCCCACGGCGATGAGGACGCCGCCGGCGATCTATCGCAGCGTCTTCAGATAGGCGAGCAGGTCGCTCCAGTCCTGGTCCGTGAGCTGCCACCGCGGCATCGGCCACTCGAGCCGGCTGCCCTCGGGGTCGAGGCCCTGGACGACGGCGGTGCGCAGGGCGGCGTCCGTGAACGTGGGTCCCCGGCCGCCGTCCGGCTCCAACATGCCCTGTGGGTCCGTCAGGTTGCCGTAGGTGATGTTCGGCGCGGTGAACATCATCGTCGAGCGGCCCCGGCCGTCGCTGCCGTGGCATCTGGCGCAGCCGCCGCCCATCAAGCCGCCGCCCATCATGCCGCCGCCGTTCGCGTTGCCGCTGCGCGGAATGACCGCGCCGCTCGCGTCGCGGCCCGTCCGGAAGATGACCTCGCCGACCGAGAGCTCGGAGGTGCCGGCCGCCGGGCCGGCGCCGCGCATGCGCGCGCCGATGACGAGCACTGCGGCGACCGCGAACAGGGCGACGACGAGCGCGGCGCCCGCGATCCAGAGGCTGCGCTGCGGAGAGCCGGCCACCAGGCTAGAGGTCGCTGAGCTTCTGCAGGTACTCGTCGCGCTCGATCTCGCCGGCGGCGTAGCGCCGCTTGAGGATCTCCTGGGGTGACTCAGGTGAGCTCATCGTGGCGGGAGGAGCAGCCGCCGCCGCACTTGCGCCGCCCGACTGCTGGCCGAGGTACCTGACGAGAAACACGATCGCTATGACGATGGCGGCCACGAAGACGATCATGAACAGGAGCATCAGCCAGCCTTCCCAGCCGGCGCCGTGGCCCCAGTTTCCGTTGTCGTTCCACATCATCGCTACTTGTCACCTCGCGTCGTTGGTTGCCGGGTGGTCGATTCGACGCGCTCCCTCAGCGAATCGGAAGTCCCCGGCCGGAGCGGCAGGCGCTCCGGCCGGGGACGACGTGGTGAGCGAACGGGGAGCGGAGGACTTACCAGCCGAAGCCGCCCCACATGCCGCCGAGGCCCATCCAGCCGCCGGCGCCGTCGCGCATGCGGCTGCTGGTCACCTTCAGGTGGTGATGCCGGTAGAAGGACCTCACCTGCGTGCGCTGATGGGCGCGCAGGGTCTTGAGGGCGGTTCGCGCCGCCGCGCTCTTCGGGTGGTCGCCGTAGCGGTGCTGCCAGGCGGTCGCCTTGGCGATCTGCTTGGCCCGCATCGTGAGCCACTGGCTCAGGGCGCCGGGATGGTTCGCCATCCAGGAGGCGCCGTGGCCGGTGCCCCACATGTGACGCGCGTCCCAGTCGTGGTGGCCCGTCATGGCGCCGTCGTCCCAGCCGCCCCACATGCCGTCGGAGGGGCAGGTCCAGGTGGCGCCGTTCCCGTACTGCTCGTAGAAGGCCTTCATGTCGTTCCAGGACGCGGTCCAGAGGTCGTGCAGCGCCTGCTGGGCCTCCGGGCTCCTCAGGTCGGCCTTGTAGGTGTCGCGCCAGGTCTGCATGGCGGCCAGGTGATCGGCCTTGAGCTGCAGCCAGGCTTCACGGGCCGCCGGGTTGTCGGCGAGCCAGCCGGCGCCGGAGCCGGTGCCCCACATGCCGGTGCCGCCCCAGTGACCCGTACCATCCCACATGCCGCCGCCGCACCAGCAGTCGTGCCCGGTGGTGTCGCCGGTCGTGCCGTCACCCATCATGCCGCCCGGAGATGTCGAGGTGCTGGAGCCGCTGGCGCCGGCGATCGGCACCAGGAGAGCGGCGCCGAGCACGACGACCGCGAGGGCCGTGAGCATTGCCTTGAACTTGCCTGTCATGCGCTGACCATCCCTTGTCTCGGTTGCGAGAGGTGCGTGGTCCTCAGGGTTCCGGACCATTTTACTCCCCAATGGTGAAGGACTTGTGAAGCGATGTCCCACGGGCCTCCTTCGCAGTCGCTCGGTGCTTCCACTGCTAGAGACACCTGAGTGCGGCGTTTCTTACAGTCGCGCCGCAAGATGCGTCGTCAGTCGCCGCCGCCATCGTGGCTGACGGACGTGCCGCCACCGTCGTGGGTCGTCGTCGTGCTGGTCGAATGATCGGTGGTGGGGCTGGTGCTGGTGGCGCCGTCGTGCGTCGTCGTGGTGGAGCCGTCGCCGGCATCGTGCGTCGCGGCTTGATGACTCCCGCCGCCGGAGTGATCGCCGGCGTGCTTCTGCGACGACGCAGCGTGGTGGGCGGCCTTGCGCGCGTGCTCGCCCGGCGGCTCTCCATGGCCGGCGCGGTGACCACCATGACCGCTGCCGGTCGCCGGCGACGACCGGTGCCCGGCTTCTGCCGGAGCCGCTGAGATCGCGGCCGCCGCGGGCCCAGGGCCTCCATGCTGCGACTCATTGACCGCGACCACGCCGCCACCGATGACGACGGTCGCGGCGGCGGCCGTGATCGCCGCCTTGGTCGTGACGGCGGCGCCGATCTTGGCCAGCAGCCCGGCGCCGGCGGGGCCAACGGCCGCGGAGATGTCGGGCTGGGGCAGCGCGTGCACGGGCGAGAGGTGGGCGGAAGCGGCGGCATCGCCTGCAGCGTCGCCGGCACGCTGAGGGGAACGAGCACGAGGCCGAGCGCGGCGGGCGCGGTCGCATCGGCGCCGGCGAGCTTGGCGAAGACGGTCTTGAACGAGGCCCGCGCCCGGTGCACCAGCACGTCTGCCGTCGGCCTCGAGACCTCCATGACCTCGGCGATCTCCTCGGGCGGCAGGCCCTGGAGGTCTTTGAGCACGAGGGCGGTGCGGTAGCGCTCGTTCATCTCGCCGAGCGACTGCTCGACGAGCGCCACGGTCTGCGCGCGCTCGAACTCGTCGACCCCTGAGGTGGCCTGCTCGAGGCCGGCGTCGCCGCCGCCGTCGAGCTTGCGCCGCGAGCGCAGCTGGTTGAAGCAGGCGTTCGTGGCCACGCGGTAGAGCCAGGCGCGCAGCCCGAACGACTCCTCGTCCGCCTCAGGCAGCTGGTCGAACGCCTTGATGAACACTTCCTGGGTCACGTCCTTGGCCTCCTCGCGGTCGCCGAGGACCCGCGCGCAGAGGTTGTAGATGGGTGCGTGGTACTCGCCGTAGAGGCGCTCGAACGCGTCGCGGCGCCCGGCCCGGAGGCCGCGCACGAGATCGGGGGCTGTGGCGGGAGGTGAGGACATCAGGTCGGAAGCTCCGAGCCTAACGGTACTCTCATACAGCCGGGGTTCAACCGATCCCCACGGCGCGAGGATCGGCCGCGGACGGCCGACCCTCGCGACTTCCAGGGTGCCTGCTCAGTCACCGCCGTGGCCCCCGCCGTGCCCGCCGTCGTGACCGCTGCCGGAGGCGTGCGTCTGGTTGCTGGGCTCGGAGTGGTGCGAACCCGACTGGCCGCCGGAGGTGCTCTGACCGCTGTTCTGCACACGGTCGACGTGCAGCGTCTTCGCAGTATGCGTGCGCTGCTCAGACTTGTGCTGCGTCTTCGCCTCATGCGTGCGCTGCTGAGACCTGTGCTGCGCCTCGGCGTCCTTGCGATGGACGCGGCGCTCGTGGTTCTCCGTGCGCTGCGCCTCGCGGGCGTGGCTGCCCGACTGGTCGTCGATCAGGTGCGCCAGCTGCTCGGCCGTGAACGTCACCGTGTAGGTGGGCTGCGCCGTCTGCGCCTGACTGCCGGCCGCCTGGCCGTTCTCCTTCGTCAGGTGCTGCACGCCCGCCATGGCGACGGTCGTCATGGCGAACACGATCGCCGCCGTGGCGACGATGGTCTTGAGTGCCTTCATGGTCTCTCCCGCGTCGTTGGTGTGTCCTCTCACCTGTTGGAACACGGGAGAGCGGCGTTTCTTACACCGGCGCTGTCATCTGGTGACGGGCCGTGGCGTCCGACCGCTGGTTGCCCATGGTGCCTCGCCTCCCTATTCTGCGATGATTCCGACTTCTCGTTGTCCCAGCTGCCGTGGGCCCGGCTCATCGGCGAGACGACGAAGCGCAAGGAGCTCGTCTTCTTGGAGGCGTGGGGCAGAAGGGCGATCGAGCCTTGACCGATTCCGCAGAGGAGGGCGCTCTGTGAAGGTGCGCGACAGCGGCATGCCCGACGAGGGCCTCTGGGAGCAGCTGTTCGAGGTCGAGCTCATCCTCGACCGCCTCGGCGTCGGCGGGCTCACCGACCTGACCGAGCTGGGCTGCGGCTACGGTACGTTCACCGTCCCGGTCGCCCGACGGATCACAGGAACACTGCACACCTATGACATGGACGAGACGATGGTGGCGCGGACCCGGGAGCGCGCGGCTGATGCCGGTCTGGCGAACGTCGTGGTCGAGCGCCGTGACGTCCTGGCGCAGGGCTTCGGTCTGACGCCGGCATCGCAGGACGGCTGCCTGCTCTTCAACATCCTCCATCACGACGACCCCGTGGCTATCCTGACCGCAGCGGGCAAGATCCTGCGGCCGGGCGGTCGGTTGTTCGTCATCCACTGGCGGCATGATCCGAGGACGCCGCGGGGCCCCGACCTGAGCATCAGACCGCGGCCCGAACAGGTCATGGCCTGGGCTGATCAGGCAGGCTTCATCTGCGCGCGCAATGAGACGCGCGACCTTCCGCCGTGGCACTACGGCCTGGTGTTCACGAACGCAGGCGACGCAGAAAGAGGATCGTGAACCGTCTCCGCTTTGGCACCTTCCTCGCTCCGAACATCATGCCGGTCTATCAAGTCGTCACCGAGGAAGTCGGGCGCCGCCTCGGGATCGAGACCGAACTGGTCATCGAGACCGACTACGCGGCCTGCGCCGAGGACAACAACGAGGTCTGCTTCGTGTGCAGCCTCCCCTACGTGGACTTCGAGCGCCGGGGCACCGCACCGGCGGTCCCGATCGCCGCACCGGTCCTCACGGGCGACCGCTACGCCGGCAGGCCCATCTACTTCTCCGACGTCATCGTCCACCGGGACAGCCCCTTTCAGTCGTTCCTCGACCTGCGCGGCCACTCCTGGGCCTACAACGAGCCACTCTCGCACTCGGGGTACGGGATCACGCGCTACCACCTGGTGGAGATCGGTGAGACGCGCGGCTTCTTCAGCGAGGTCATCGAGGCCGGCTTTCACGAGGAGTCGGTCCGCATGGTCGCGGCGCGCGAGGTCGACGCATCGGCCATCGATTCTCAGGTGCTGGCCGTGATGATGCGCGACGATCCGCCACTGGCGCGGTCACTGCGCATCATCGCCGCCCTCGGCCCATCGACGATCCAGCCGGTGGCCGCGTCGAAGCGGGTCCCGCTCGAGCTGCGCCACGAGATCGAGCACGTCCTGACGACGCTGCACGAGGACCCGGGCGTCCGTGAGCGCCTGGCCCTCGGTCTGGTCGAGCGCTTCGTGCCGGCAGGCCCCTCCTCCTACGACGACATCCGCAGGATGCTGGAAGCCTGTGAGGCGGCGGGGTTCATGGAGATCCGCTGACGCCCGCGGGGGCGGCGGCCGCGCCATCTATCATCGCTTCCGTGGCCGTCGCCACCTCGGCGTCGGCGCAGTCGGGAAGTCAGTCCTCGGTGGAGGAGGGCGTCTCCGCGGGAACCGCAGCTCGACGATGCGCGCCTCATCGACGGCCGTGACGGTGACCGCGCGGCCCTCGATGGTGACGATCGCTCCGGCTTCGGGCACGCGCCCGAGCAGCTCGACCACGTGTCCGCCGATGGTGGCCTCACCGGTGTTCTCGAGTTCGATGCCGAGCTCGTCCTCTACGTCACCCAGGGGCGCTGTTCCGGCGACCACGAGCGCGTCGCCGTCGCGGCGGATCTCGATGTCGTGCTCGCCGTCTTCCTCCTCCTCGAACTCGCCGACGATCTCCTCAAGGATGTCTTCGAGGGTGATGAGGCCGACGGTCGTGCCGAACTCGTCGACGACCAGCGCGAGGTGCTGGCGCTTCTGTCGGAGCTCACGGAGCACCTGATCGACGAGGGTCGATTCGGAGACCCTCGCAAGTGGCCGCGAGAGCTCCCTGAGGTCGGTCTCGACGCCCCCGAGAGCGAGGCGCAGCAGCTCCTTGAAGTTGATGACGCCGACCGGGTCGTCGAGTCCTTCCTCCGCCTTGCACAGCGGGAGCCTTGTGTGCAGGCTGCCGCTCGCGCGCTGCACCGCTTCGCTGATGGTCTCGCCGACGATGAGATAGTCGATCTCGCCGCGCGGCACCATGACCTGGCGGGCGCGCAGGTCGCCGAACACGAGCACGTTCTCGGCGAACTCGCGCTCGTAGCTCTCGATAAGCCCCTCGCGCACGCTCTGCGCGAGGAGCATCCGCAACTCGTCCTCGGTGTGAGGCGCGTGGCCTACCTCTCGAGCGGGCGGGATGCCGAACGGCCTCAGCACCAGGTTGCCGAGGTAGTTGAAGGCGTCGACCAGTGGTTTGGTGACGAGGTAGAAGGCTCGCATCGGAGGCGCGACGAACAGGATGGTCGGGGTCGTGCGAGCGATGGCCAGTGACTTGGGCGCGAGTTCCCCGAGGACCACGTGCAGCAGGGTCACGAGGCCGAACGCGAAGATGAAGCTGATGCCGGCGGCCACGTTCGGGGCGAGGGCGCCCAGGACCGGCTCCAGCAGGTGCTCGAAGGCCGGCTCCGCCAGCGCGCCGAGGCCGATGCTCGCGATGGTGATGCCGAGCTGGCAGGCGGCGAGGTAGGCGTCGATGTGCTCCACGGCGTGGCGCGCAGCCTTGGCGCCCGGCTTGCCCTGCTTCTCGAGCTCGATCACCTGGCTGTGGCGCACGCGCGCGATCGCGAACTCGGTCGCGACGAAGAAGCCGTTGAGGCCCACGAGGATCAGTGCGCCGACGATGCGGAGCGCCTCACTCACGCGAGCTCACTGGGCGCACGCCCACGGCAGGAGTGTTCCGGCCCGGCGCGCCTGCAGCAAGCATCTCGCGCCGGACCGCCGCGTTTGCCGGATCCGGGGTCGTCGTCCACGGTAGAGAGCATACCCGAGGACGCGCCTCTCTCCCACGCGAGTCCTGTCGAGGCCGGCCGGGCGCATCCGGAGGAGTTCAGTGCGAACTGCCGGCGACTCGCCATGCAGATGCTCCGGGCTCCGGTGATACGCCCGTCCGAGCCGAGACGCTGCAGTCCTGCGTGCGCTCACCACCACCGTTCGGATGACGGCTGTGGCCGGGCTCGACGAGGTCACGCGGGCCGCGCTCGAGCGCGCCGAGGAGACGGTCCTCGAGGACACTCGGCCGGTGCTTGGCAACGTCGTCTCACTCACCAGGCCACCGTCGCTGCTGCTACCTGTGGGCATCGGCAGTCGTCAGGCCGCGCCCGAACCGCCCTCCGGCAGGAGAAGCTCGGCAAGGCTCGTCGCGAGCCAGTCGCGGTGGCGCTGCCTTGTCCAGCCCCGAACGCGGACGAGGAGCTGGTGCAGCTCGGGACTCGTCAGCGCCCAGACCGTGTCGACGGCTTCGTCCTTCTCGAGCCGGAGCGGCCCGTTGAGAGCAAGGGCCTCGACGAGCATGCGGAGGTTCTTCAGCCGGTCGGCGTGCAGCGTGGCGAGGAGGTCCGCCAGCTCGGGGTCGGATCGCGCGACGCCCGCGACGATCGTGACGAGCGGCGCCGCGCGTTCGAGGCGGAGCGAGATGTCGGCGGCGAACAGCCGCAGCTGCTCGTGCTGGTCGGTGGCGGCGGCGATCGCTCGCGGACCCGCCTGCTCGGGCACGGGTGCCTGGTCGTCGCCGCGGACCGCGCCGCGGACGAGCTCGCCGAGCACGGCGCGCTTGGTCCCGAACCGTGCGTAGACGGTCTCGGGCGACACGTGGGCCGTCTCGGCGA
This sequence comes from uncultured Thermoleophilia bacterium, assembly GCA_963695395.1. Lineage (GTDB taxonomy): Bacteria > Actinomycetota > Thermoleophilia > UBA2241 > UBA2241 > CAIXSE01. The sequence goes on from CAVOGK010000031.1 coordinate 39,744, forward strand.
TCGCCGCGATGCTCGTGCCTTCGTACCCGCGCTCCTCGAACAGGCTGGCGGCGGCATCGAGCACGAGGGCACGGGTCTGCTCCGCCTGAGCGCGGCGGAGCTCGGAACGATAGGCGCGAGGCCGATGTTCGTTTCCCGACACAAGGGGCATAGTAACACAGTATCAACTACAGTAAAACTGTATTGAAATGGAGGACACCATGCCGTCCAGTCCAGAGACAATCGCCCGCCGCCTCATCGAGGAAGGCTTCAACCGGGGCGACCTCAGCGTCGCCGACGAACTCACCTCCCCCAGCATGGTCGAGCATCAGAACTTCGGACCCGACCACGCTCCCGGGGCCGAGGGCGTCAAAGCGGTGATCCGCTCACTGCGGGGCGCGTTCTCCGACTTCCATCTCACCATCGACGACCTCGCCGTCAGCGGCGACACGGTCTGGCTGCGCATGACCGGCACCGGGACGAACGACGGTCGCTTCATGGGCCATGCGCCGACCGGTCGCCGGATCCGTATCGATGTCATCGACGTCGTTCGCATCGAGGACGGACTCCTGGCCGAGCACTGGGGTGTCCCTGATCGACTCGGTGCGCTCTTCCAGCTCGGGCTGGCTCAGCCGCCAGGCGCGGCCACCTCGCCGGCCTCCGCCGCTGACCGCCTCGCTGCCGACACCCCGTCGCGCGTGGGGTGAACAGGAGCACGCGAGGCGGACGAGGGCCGCGGGTGCGTCAACCACCCGACCGATGCGCCGCCTCAGGCATCGCTGCTGCCCGTCTCCGGCCGCCGTCCTCGCAGACGGCGGCCGGAGACCATCGCTCAGCCCGTCTCATATGGTGATGACGACCTTGCCTTCAGCGTGCCCCTCCCCGAAGTAGGAGATGGCCTCGCGAACCCGGCTCAGAGGGTACGTCCTGCCGACGACCGGCGTCAGCGTCCCGGATTCCATGAGCTCCTTCAGGACCAGCAGGTCGCTCTGCCCCGGGTGCTCATGACACACGCGGATCCGCTGCGGCACGAACAACGACAGCAGAGGCGCCTTGATGAGGAGGACCCCCGTGCTGGCGAACCAGCGCTTGTAGAACTGGCCGCCGTTGGGCACGAGCGTTCCGCTGCGGCTCACCGCTCGCAGGAGCTCGGACAATGAGTGACGCAAGACGTTGTCGAGCACGAGGTCGTACCGCTTCTCGCCTTCGATGAAGTCCTCCAGCGCGTAGTCGATGACGTGGTCGGCGCCGATCGACCGGACCAGGTCCTGCTTCGACGAGCTGCACACGCCGGTCACCTCGGCGCCGAACGACTTGGCGATCTGCACCGCGAACGTGCCGACCCCTCCTCCTGCGCCGACGATCAGGACCTTCTGCCCCGGCAGGATGCCGCCCGCGTCGCGCAGCGCGTGGAGGGCGGTGAGGCCGGACATCGGAACGCCTGCCGCCTGCTCGAACGTCATGTCGGCCGGCTTGGCGACGAGATGCTTCTCAGGAGCGACCGCGTACTCGGCGAACGTGCCGGCGCCTCGGCCGAAGACCTCATCTCCCACCCGGAGCCGGGTCACGTTCTTGCCGACGGCATCAACGATCCCGGCCATGTCCGTGCCGCGAACACCCAGCTTCGGTCGGCGCAGCCCGAAGGCCAGCCGGACGATGTAGGGCACGCCGTGAACGCCGGCCCAGTCGGGGGGGTTCACCGCGGCAGCGTGGACGCGCACGAGCACCTCGTCGTCCTTGACGACCGGCTTGTCGATGTCCTTGAGCTCCAGGACCTCCGGTGAGCCGTACGTGTTCTGCACCGCCGCCTTCAAGGCGTCCCTCCCGCCGGTCGTGGCGCTGCGGTCTCTGAGATGCGCTGCGTCCAGACGGACCAGACGATCAGTGCCATGCATGCGATCTCCACGGCCGCGAAGAACACGTAGTGAAGAGTCAGCGACCCGCCGCCTACCACCCACGCGGTGGTGATCACCGCTGCCACGGTGTTCGCCCATAGATTTGCCTTGGGCTTCAGGATGCGAGACGCGAAGATCATCGCGATCGGGATCTCTATGAGTATCGCGAACACCAGCAGAAGCCCCGGAGTGATGTGTACGCCCGTTTGCCCGGACCACACGTCCTGCAGCGCTCCAGGCTTGATGAACGTCAGGATGTCCGCGAAGACCATGTTGAACATGACCACGACCCAGAGCGTCGAGAGTCTCGTCCCAATGTCGTTCATCACATCATCCTCCTGATCGCGCGATTCACCCGCGCCATTGAGCACGGGGTTCTCACTACTAACGCTGTTAGTCTCCGCTGTTCCCAGTCTGCACTAACGGTGTTAGTATGTCAAGGAACGCGAGAGTCCGGGCGCGCGGCGCGGACAGTCGAAGCAGGAGCCATGGTCGCTCACGCAACAGGCAGAAACGAAGCGCGAGACACGCTCAACCGGGAACGCGTAGTGCGCGCGGCGGTCGATCTCGCGGACGAGAGCGGGATCGAGTCGGTCACCATGCGTGAACTGGGCCGAAGGCTCGGCGTCGAGGCCGCGTCCCTCTACAACCATGTCGCCGGAAAGGAAGACCTCCTCGACGGCATGGCGGACCTCGTCGTGGCCGAGATCGACCTCCCGTCCCATGGGGTTGACTGGAAGGAGTCGATGCGGCGCCGGGCAGTCTCCGCGAGGGAAGTCTTCTCGCGTCATCGATGGGCCGCCGGCCTCATCGACTCACGTGGACAGAGCGGGCCCGGTGGACTGTCCTATGTGGATCGAGTCCTGGGCGCCCTGCTTCAAGCCGGGTTCTCTCCACGAATCGCCGCGAACGCCTTTCTCGCCCTCGACAGCTACATCTACGGCTTCGAGCGACAGCGGTCCAGTCTCTCGTCGGGCGATGATGTGGACACCACCGAGGCGGCTCAAGAGGTCCTCGCTGCGATCCCGCAGGGCGCGTATCCTTCCCTCGCCTGCGTTGCGCTGGACTACGCTGCGAATCCCTATGATGACGGCGCAGCCTTCGATTTCGGACTCGATCTGATTCTCGATGCGCTTCAGCGCTTGCTGGAATAGAGACGCGCTGCGCCGACGTCGAGGCCGATGCGTCGTGGGTCTCACTCAGATAGCCGGCTCCTTCGGCGCCGGCGAGCTCAGCCCCTTGGCGATGAGCCATACCGCCAGGACGATCTCCGCCGCCGCCAGGGGGGCCATCAAGACGCCGAAGCCGTGGCCGAACATGTCCAGCAGCGGTGCAGCCAGATAGCAGACCGCTCCGGCAAGACCCCAGATCGACAGCCATCGCGGGATGAGTCTCGACTGGTAGAAGAGGTAGTAGAACATCAGGGCGCCGAGGCTGAAGACGATGGAGGTGAAGTGCGCGGTGATCGAGCTCTGTGTCGTCAGGAGCAGCGCACTGAGGGTCTGGAAGTGCGGGGCGCCTGGAGACGCCGCCTCCGCATGCTCCCGGCTGAGCTCGAGGAGCAGCAGCCACGTGCCCGCGGTCGCCATGTAGCCGACCGTCTCGAGCGCGCCCCTGAAGACGACGGATCCAAGTGCCAGGACTTCGTTGTACTTCTTGAAGACCGGGAACATCACGACCGGGACCATCGCCAGCGCGAGGCCCATGACCAGCACGAGGAGCGCTCCCAGGACGAGCTGGTTCTGGCTTGCGGCGATCTGGGCGAGGGCGTCCGGACCTTCCAGGAGACCTCGCGTCACGACAAGGCTCAGCACGCCTGCGATGTCTCCGATGATGAACAGCACACCCACGAGGATCGCGGTCTTCCTGTGCCGCAGGTCGGCGCCGGCTGCCGGCGCGTGTTCGCCCGACGTCCTCCTCAGCCGGCGAGGCTCCTCTCCGGTGTTGACTGGTCCCATGGTCCCCTCCCACGTGTTGGCCCGCAGGGCGCCCCCGGGCGCTCGTCAGGCATGGTCGTCGTCATGGGAGAAGGCTATGTGGCTGCGCCGCCGCGGGCGTCGCCCTCGCGGGGTCAATCAGGCGGTGCGGCGGGGGCATCTTTCGCGGCCGTCGCACACCGCAAGGGGCGTGGCGGCCTACCCCTGAAGTGGACGGTAGCGTGCGCGCCGACGCTCGAAGACCCTTCGGCCAACGCCGGCGCCGGAGGGAGAGGGCGAGCGTAGAAGGTCGGTCACCCGTTCTGCGGCACGGGTGTCTTCGTCGAGCTGAGCGGGGTCGAGTTCGCGGCAACAGCAGCCGAGGTGGTCTCGCTGATGCTGGCCGCGTCAGCCGCTCGTGAAGGTGCGCGCAGCATGACGATGCCCAGCCACGCGAACCACACGATCTGCAGCAACCCAAATCCGTACGCCAGGTCGTTGAGTGCCGGCACGACTGAGAGGACACCCGCAACGCCGATCGCCACTCCGAGCCAGTTCAGGGTCTTGGGCAGCCCCCTGGTGCGCAGTGCAGCCACGCTCACCAGCAGGACCCACAGACCGCCGAGAAGCTCACCGCCGGATCCCCCGAGGCCTTGGGCCACCGGCTCGATCGCCTGCCAGGCCGCAACGGCCTGAACCGGGCTTGCGCCATGGAGTCCGACGACCGCCGCGACGCCGGCGTTGAAGATCATCCCGCTGGCGACGAGCACGACGGCCCAGATGAGTCCGACGACGGTCGCCGCCTGAGCCAAGATCGGGGCCTTGTCCCTCAGGCGCGCGTAGAGCGCCAGCGCCAGCACGGCCAGGACGATGCCGAAGATGACGTAGGTGATCAGATACATGACCCGCATGCTGTCGTGGTTGCGCACCAGCAGGGCCACCTTCTCGACGGGGTCGACGACACTCGGGTACTTCACGAACACGAGGAAGTAGGGCATCGCCACCACGTAGGCTGCAGCCAGGTAGAGTGCCGCGAGGCCCGCGATCTTGTGCTGCCGCACAGTTCCACCGACGGACGAATTCATTCGAGTCTCCTCTCTCGTCAAGGCATGTCGCGCTTCTCGCCCAGACACGTATGCTGTAGACTTACCGTGTAAGTATGATACTTACGTCGTAAGTCTGTCAAGTCGATGTGGAGGATGCCTGTGCCGACACGAGCCACGCCGAGTCCCGAGTCCCGAGTACCGCTCAGCAGGGAGCGGGTGCTGGGTGCGGCCGTCCTGCTTGCCGACGCGGACGGCCTCGAGTCACTCACGATGCGCGAGCTCGGACTGAGGCTCGGCGTCGAAGCGATGTCGCTCTACAACCACGTGGCCAACAAGGACGACATCCTCGACGGCATGGTCGATCTCGTCGTGAGCGAGATCGACCTTCCTTCGGACACGGTCGACTGGAAGGAGGCTATGCGCCGGAGGGCGATCTCGGCCCAGTCGGTCTTCTCTCGTCACCCGTGGGCGAGCAGTCTGATCGATTCACGCGAGAGCAGCGGACCTGCGCGGCTGCGCTACTTCGACTGGGTGTTGGGGACGCTCCGGCGAGCCGGGTTCACGCTCGAGATGACCGTTCGCGCGTTCTCGGTTGCTCGACAGCTACATCTACGGCTTCGGTCGACAGCAGCTCAACATGTCGGCCGGCGGCGACGTCACACCTGAGCAGACGACGGAGGCCTTCCTTCGCGCGATTCCCGCCGACGAGTACCCCTACCTCAGGGAGATGGTCGTCGACCATGCGATGACCTCCGGCTACGATGAAGGCGCTGATTTCGAGTTCGGGCTCGACCTCATCCTTGATGGACTCCAGAGGCTTCTGGATCGAGCCACGAGCTAGATCCGTCGGTCGCGCGTATTCAGCTGACCGCTTGCCTCACGAGCGTGGTGATCTTCGCCTCTTCGGCGGCGGACCGCTCTGGAGCGCGCCGAGGAGTCCGGTGACTCACCGCATCCAGACTCCCGTGGCGGAACTGCTGTCCGACGAGGATACGGATTGTCCCTCGTGACGCCCGCACGAAGTGCCGACGTCACCCCTGTGGGTCATGGTGATGAATGTCGTCCGCGTCAAGAGGAGGTCTGCCCATGAGGAAGAGAATCGCTGCGCTGTGTCTCGTTGCAGTGCTGGCTGCGTTGGTGATCGTGCCCGTTGCCATCAGCAGGGGGCATGCGAAGGGCAAGAACAAGTTCCAGCTCAATGGCGTCGTCGTGAGCGCCGACACCCCGGGAAGCATGGTCGTCAAGGTGAAGTCCGGCACCAGGACGGTGAAGAGGTTCCGCGGCGAAGCACTGACCCTGGTTGTCTCGCCGGGAGCCAAGATGATCGATGCCACCGTCGATCCGCACGCTCCGGCCACGCTCGACATGTTTATTGCCGGCGCGAAGGTGCATGTCGGCGGCACCATCGACCGCACCGATAAGGACAACCCCGTGTTCACCGCGACCAAGCTCATCCTGCAGAAGCTGCCGGCCCCGGTCGTCACTCCGTAGCGCGGCGCTCTCTTCGAGCTCACGCAAGCAGCCTTCAGGGGCGGGCGCTCACGCAGCGCTCGCCCCTTTCGCTTGCTGTAGAGCGGGCGGGCGGGCGGACGCCGCCTGCTCCCCGCCCGCCGCCTGGCCTGCGTCGACCCTCCGCGGCTAGCCACCTCGACGCTGACCCACCGAGCCTGGCGATCCTTCCGGACGTCGCAGGCGACCTCTCGCTCGAGAAGGAGGCGGAAGACCATCTCTCACGCTTCCAGCAGCTCCTCCAACTGGTCGGCAACTTGCGGGAGACGGGAGCCCACGACCTTCTGGGGGCGAGCCATCAGTGGCTCCTCGGCCGGCCTTCACAAGTCCAGCACAACCGATTCACAAGTCCTTCAGAGTCCTCGGGTACGCTTGAATCCAGGTGGTCGCCGAGTGAGTGGGCGGCCGAGACAAGATCGACGAGAGGAACGTGATGAGAGGCAAAGTCCTTTGGATCACCGGGGCGGCCATCGTCCTCGTGCTCAGCGTGGCGTCCGTCGCCTTCGGGGCGACGCAGAACGGCTCGACGACCGCGCCGGCGCCGCAGGCGCGCGGCGCCGCGTGCGGCGCCCTGCTGGACGATCCGGCCGCGGCGGCTGAGCTGCAGGCGCTGCGCACCGAGCATCGGGCGGACATGCAGGCCTGGTTCGACAAGTACGGCGCCGATAGGAGCACGTCCGAGGCTCAGGACGCTCTGACGGAGCTGCGCACGGAGCACCAGAACGACATGCAGGCTTTGCTGACCAAGTACGGCATCGACGCCAGCCTGTGTACGGGCGGCGGCATGATGCGCGGACAGGGCGGCGGCATGATGGGCGGCGGCTACGGCGGCGGCTACGGCGGCGGCATGGGCGGCAACGGCTGCGGCGTGGTGCAGACCAACTAGTCGGAGGCATTCAAGACAGCATGTGCACGATCGCGAGGCGGGCCGCCACGCGGCGGCCCGCCTCGCGCACGACAGCAGCGCCGCAAAGGCGCAGGCTTGGGCTGGCTGATGATCACGGAGCTCCTAGCGTTCGGTCGGCGCCTGGTGCCGAAGAGGGATGCCACCCAGATGGCGCGGGCCTCGAGGATCGCGCGCGCGACCTGATCCTCCGTCGGCGTCGGCGGGGACAGCATGCCGTGCTCCTGGCCGACCGCCTCGAGGCTGCCGGCGGGGAAGAGACCGCAGGCGGCGTGCCTGCGGGGTGGGCGGCCTGCCGGCAGCCGCTCGAGCAGCAGAGGCGTGGCCGGCCCCTGCTATCTGTTGGAGGGGTGACCCGCACTCGAGGCAGATGGTCTCCATGCCACAAGGGGAGCGACCCCGTCACCTGTTACGTTGCGCAGAGGTCGCCGCGTTTCGTTGCAGCAGTTGGCCTCGTACCGACACTCCAGTTTGGGCTTGCGCGCGCCGGGGACCTTGCGCGATGACATCGGGATCGTCCCTCTGGCACGAGCATGGGAAGTGGACCGACGAATGGGCTCCGGTCATCGTGGCGCGCTCAAGACTCGTGCAGTCGGACATCTCGCTCTCGATGACGGAGTGCAGGTATCCCCACTGGAACGGTGGCTGGAAGGTCACGGCGGCGCCGGTGAAGGATGGCCGACCCGGAGTGGGGCTGACGGGAACGTGGACCATCGAGAACGCCGACGAGTGGAAGACGCTCGAACTCGGCATTTGGGATCCGCCGAGTCCGTCCGGCTCCAGGATTGTCTTGGAGGATAGGACAGCGCGGACACAAGACGTCGACAGCGCGGAGACTCCCGGGTGACGTTGCGGCTGGGCTCTGCGTCTGGGGCCGCAGATCCACGCCGACCGGCACGGTAGTGTCGGGCCATGGACCCCGACCGCCTCACTCCGGGAAGCGGACCCTCTGCCTGCGCTGGGCGTCGAGCACGGGCGACTGGCTCAAGGCGGAGTCCGGGCTGGGACACGGGCACGCGATGGCCGTCTGGACCTTGTTCAAGGACAACGGCTGGACGCACGCGCCGGCGAAGTAGAGCGCACAAGGACGGGCCCGGCGGAGGCGCATGCGCCTCCGCCGGGCCCGTCCTTTTCGTGCGACCGGTCAGACCTGCGCGTCCGGCTCGCTGGCGGCCGGAGCGGCCAGTTCGGCCTGCGCGTCCGGCGCAGGGAGCGCCTGCGGCGCGGTCGGCGCGGTCGGCGCCGGCGGGTGCTCGATCAGGTCCCCGCGCCCGCCGGAGACGAAGTAGGCGGCGGCGATCAGGGCGATGGTGAAGGGCGTCGTGATGATCCCGATCCAGCCGTTGCCGACGGCGCCGACGGCGAAGACGATCACGATCAGCACCAGGTGCTCCCAGAAGCCGTTGTCGACGACCTGGTGGTAGCTGGCGGACATCGCGTCGGTCAGGCCCATCCTGCGGTCGACCATGAACGGGAACACGTACAGCCAGACGGTCGCGAGCAGCAGGCCGCCGACGATGGTCAGGGAGGCGAGCCCGATCAGGACGACCAGCACGATCGCCGCCCAGAGGAAGCCCCAGAAGCGGTCCATGCAGGAGAACACGTCGCCGATCCGGGCCGGGCGCCCGTCGCGGATGCGGCCGACCACCATGCTGTAGAGCCCCGCGGCGAGCGGACCGGCCAGGATGCCGATCGTGACGACGGAGAGGATGCAGGCGATGAGTGCGCCGACGACGAGCGCGACGATGTCGGCGGTGAAGGCGTTCCAGGCGCCCTTGAAGGTGAGCCCGACGTCGAGACGGGGTCTTGCGAATGCGGGTGTGGTGGCGGACACGGTCATGATGGGTTCCTTTCCCCTTGTTGCGTTGCCTGAGGAGAGCCTACGGCCGCGCCGGCCGCCGGTCGTCACCCGGCGGGCTGAACCTGGGTCAACTATGGGAGGAACCTCGACGCCGGCGGCCTGCCCCTGCGGGGGGACGCCGCCGGCGCCGGAGGGAGAGGGCGCCTCGATTCAGGCTCCGCCTCGAGCCGGGACGCGGCGAGTTGCTGGTGCGCAATGGCAAGGGTGGCCGCGATCGCGTCACCGCCTCGCGCCCGAGCACATGGCGGTAGAGGATGAGCAAGACTCAGAGAGTCGAGTCCCGTACTGTGGTGTAGGTCCTGCGCAGTCAGCCCGGGGGCGGGCGGGGTCGGCGCTCGCCGGACGGTCGCTTCGGGCCCCCTACCGGGCGAACGTCAGTTGGTACTCATCGGCCGAGGTGTCGGCGGCAGCTGTTGCACCACAGACTCGAACTCAGACGGCCTCGGCACGAGGCCAAGATCGGCCGGCTACGAGCCCGGCTGATGGAGCGCGTCCTACTCGTGAGATCGCCTGCCCACCGGGCAGCTCAGCTCGCACATCCTGCAGTACTTGACGCCATAGTGAGGTTCTCCCTCTCCCTTCGGCATTGCCATGATGACCTCTTCGAAGGCGTTCATCGTCGAAGCCAGCGCCTCGCCCTCTTCTTCGCTCGCAGCAATCGCCTTGGCGGCCTCCTCTACGTCCCGCGACATCTTGGTGTTGCAGGTCACGCGGTCATAGGTCCCGTTGATGCCCGGCAGAATCGACTGTCCCAGCTCAGAAGATGAGTAGGCGCCGTGGTCGAAAGCCTTCACGGGGCAGGCCTTGCGGCAAGGCTGGGGGCAGCCGTCGCAGGGGTCATAGTCGACTGGGCCGGTGGCTTTCGCGGTGCGGTCCATGAGCAGCGCCCGCCAACGGATGCGGGGGCCGTACTCCGGCGTGATCACCATGTTGTTCTTGCCGATGCATCCGAGGCCGGCCATGACGGCGGAGTCCTTCAAGAAGATCCCGGTGCTCTCGATGAAGTAGGGCGGCCGGTAGCTCTTGACCGAGAACGTCTCCTCGAGCCATGCCGAGAGCTCCGCGGTGATGCGAATGAGGATGCGGTTGCCGGGCGTACCCTTGCCGTCGTACCAGTCGAGCTCCGGCCGGTCGACAGGGTGCTCGACGCCGATCACCACGGCGGAGACCGCGTCGGCAGGCCACTCGACCTCGTGCTGCAGTGCCGCTTCGGGCGCATCCTGCCAGCGCACTTTGGGGTCCATGCCGATTTTGGGATAGATGCGATGTGAAGGCGACTCCTTCAGGGGCTCGACGGCGGCGACCCCGGCGACGGAGGCGCCGAGCGCCTTGGCCTTCTCAACAATCCTGTCCGTCAGCGCCGACGGGGACGGCGTGCTCATGTTCGCTCCTCTCACAGGCAAGACAACGGCACAGGGTAACGCCTCCATTCCATGCCGGTCAGTCCTGCCTTGGGATCAGAGGCCGAGCGACCCGGTCCGCATCACCGGCCTTGACGTCGACCTGCAATCAGCCCGCCTCCTGACTAGAGGTCGAGTACGTCAATGATCTCTCGGATATCGGCTACCGATCTCTGACCGACTTCCCGAAAGACCGATGAAGCGCCCTCACCGGCTGTGTCGATGCCTACGAAGTGCGCACCAACGTTCTGGGCGAACAGCATGTCGTTCTTGCCATCTCCGACGATGAGCAGCTCGTTCGGCAGAATGCCGCACTGACTGCAGAATCTGTCCGCCAGAGACGTGTCCGGCTTCGGCCTCGAGTCTTCACCCGTACCGAGGTAGTCGAAGTACTCCAGGATCCCCGTCTTCTTCAGTCCTGCGACAGTTGCAGTGAGCGTATCTACGGTGGCGACGCCCAGTCTGTAGTCCTTCTTCCTCAGATACCTGAGTGTCTCCAGCACGTTCGGCAGAGCAACATACGGAACGTCATCGCCGAGAGAGAGCCGCTCGATCAGCTCCAGCAGGTCGTTCGCGTCGAAGGGCTGCTGCCACCCACGTTCTTCAGCGTAGCTCCGGCAGGTGTCGAACAGAGCCTGCGCTATCTGCTGGTTGGTCGAGAACTGAATCAGGCTGTCAGGTGTGAGTCGATCGGGGAGATGTCCCAAGGCGTCGCTCAGCTGCTCCAGCAGCGGGTCAGGGACCTGGTAGTCGTCCTTCAGACAGGCAAGAAGAGTGCCGTAGATGGAGTGCTGTGTCGAGTGGAACTCGAGCAGCGTCCCGTCCTTGTCGAAGAGGATGCCCTTGATCATGACGGTGATCTCCCAGAGCGCTTCGCGACCTCGATCATCTTCTTGACGTTCTCTCGCTTGGCCTCGTCCAGGAAGGCCGAGAAGTCCATCATGAAGCCGCCGCCCTTGCCGCAGACCTCGGCGAGTCTCAGGCAGTAGGCTTCGACTTCGTCGACGGACGCCGTGGCCAGCAGCGCGCTGGACACATTGCCCTCGATGCACTGCGAACCCGCCAACACTTCTTTCGCAAGGAAGGCGTCGGTGCCGCTCTCGAGGTGGACCAGGCAAGTCCCCGCAGGGATCTCTTTGAAGTGGTGGAGGCGCGAGTCGTACTTGCCCTGCGTGAAGACCCACACGAGCAGACCCTCTTCCACCAGGCCGAGGATGAGTTTCTTCAGAGTCGGCCAGTAGAACTCCTCGTACTGCGCCTCGGACATGAGGCCGTCGGCGCCCTTGTAGAGGTAGACGGTGACGATCGGGTGTCCAAGGGCCTTGGCTCCGTCGATGCCGTACTGCAGTTGCCAGGGAAGCAGGCGCTCCATGAGAGCGGTCATCTTCTCCGGCCTGCTATACATGTCGACGATCGAGCCGCGCCAGCCGCGGTAGTAGTTGCTGATGATGTCGAACGGCGCGTGGGCCATGGCACCCAGGAGGTGCGGGAGGGCCAGCCGGCCGCCCAGCTCCTGGTCGATGCGCCCCAGGTACTCGGACCACTCCTGCACGGCCTCTCCGGACGCCTGAAGCGCCCTCATGGCGTCCACCACGCCGGGGTTCTCGGCTGCGGCCAGGACCAGGTCGGACAGGCCTTGGTGGAACACGACCATGTTGCGGAGCGGCGGCAGCTGCGCCAGCGGCTCGAGCCTCGGAGAGAGTCGGGGCAGGTATTTACGCAGTATCCAGTCGGACGGGTCGTCCAGGTACTCGTCGTACTCCTCGGCTTTCATGTACTCGGCTTCCACGAACTGGAACGACTTGTCGTCGGGCAGGTGGACGCCGGGCAGGCGTACGCGGTTCCAGTCCAGTGCCTCGAACATGCCCGCCGGAAAGATGAACTCGGGACCGACGTAGGCATCGAAGTCCGTGTCTTCGTACTGACGCACGTAGGCATCGAACGCCTTGTCGAACTCGGTCATCGCCTCCCTGAACGTCACCGGGCCGTAGTCGAGGGCGAACTTCTGGGTGGCAGCGGGAACGACCGGGATCTTGCCGGTGTCCTTGAGCCGGATGGTGTCGATGATGAGCTGGGCTCTGGCCTGGTATGTCTTCCTGGCCTCTTCGTTCGCGAAGTGCAGGTGCGCGCCGCTCACCCAGCGGGCGATGAGGCGATCTCCGAGTTTTTCCTCTGCTTCGTGCTGCATCAGGCGCCTCCGTCGGTCCACTCGGCGGCGAGCTTCATCGCGTGACCCACGTCTGAGCCCCAGCCATCGGCGCCCGTGTACGCGCGCACGTTCTCGTCGACCGGAGCGCCGCCGATCATGATCTTGACCTTGTCGCGGAGACCGGCGGCCGCGATGCCGTCGACGGTACTCTTCATGGCGTCGAAGGCCAAGGTGAGCAGCCCGCTCAGCCCCACGATGTCGGCGTCGTGCTCCTCGATGGCGGCCACGAAGTCCTCGACCGGCACATCGATGCCCAGATCGTGCACGGAGTAGCCTTCCATGCCCAGCATGAGCGCCACGATGTCTTTTCCGATGTCGTGGATGTCGCCGTGGACCGTGCCGATGACGACCGTGCCCTTTGAGCTCTCCGTGTCGGGCCCGCCTCCCTCCGGCATCACTTCTTGCGAGATACTCCTCATGATCTCGCCGCCCATGATGAGCTCGGGGATGAACGCCTCACCTTCGGCGAAGCGGCGGCCGATCACCTGCATCGCCGCGCTGCCCTCCGCGATGATGGTCAGCGGGTCCGTTCCGTCGGCCAACATGCGCTTGGCGAGCGTCACAGCCTCGTCCATGCGCAAGCTCACGATCGCGTCCGTCAACCCTTGAGGCATGCGTCCCCCTCGATTCGCCGGTGGTGAGGATGGACTCTAGCAGACAAGCATCAGACCTGTCTAGACAGGTCTGAAATCGTGCTACAATCCAGCCTCGACACGTCGACGTCGAGCCCCCAGCTGGAGAGCGTGTGAGCAAGCTCAGGCCCATCGATCGTTCATCGCTCGAGGCCCCCTATTCACAAGTGGCGCGTGGCATGCGCGAGCGCATCATGAACGGGGAGTATCGAGCCGGCGACCGCCTCCCGTCCGAGGCGGAGCTTTGTGCGCTGTACGGCGTCAGCCGCATGACGGTGCGCCGGGCGGTGACTCTCCTGGCGCAGGACGGCGTCGTGTTCACGGAGAACGGACGCGGGACCTTCGTCAGGGCGCCGGAACTTGGGGCCGCGACGTTCGACCTCGGCAGCCTGCGGCGCCTCGTTGACGACGCGGCCACGACAGTGAAGATCAGCGAGGCACGGATCGTGCCGCCCTCCCCACGGGTGCGCCGCAAACTCGCGGTCGACGCTGAGTCTCCGGTGGTCGCCATCAAGCGCGTCCTCAGCAGCGCCGGCAGACCGGTCTTCTACCACAGTGAGTATCTCGTCTTTGACCCGCGGCGCCCGCTTGTCGAAGCCGAATACGGCGTGACTGCGCTGCGCGACCTCCTTGCGAACGCCGGGAAGTCGGGCTTCAAGTACGGCCGCCTCGAACTGCATGCCTCCACGCTCACGGACACCGAGGCCTCCTACCTCGGCGAAGAGCCGGGCATGTCGGCGTGGGTGATCGAACATCTCTTTTTCGACTTCGAGAACCGACCGGTGAGCTGGGGCCGGTTCATCGGCAGGTCTGACCGCCTCGATTTCTCGACGACGGTCGGCGTACCGGACGTCGGGAAGGGGGTGAGCGAGTGACTTCCTCGTCCGCGGACGACCTGGCAGGACTGATCGTGGGGATGGACCAGCGAGGCAGCCTCAACGCCATACGCGAGCGGCTCGCCGCCGGCGAAGACCCACGCAGACTGATGGAGGAGTGCCGCGCGGGGATGGAACAGGTCGGCAGGATGTACGAGAGTGGCGAGTACTTCGTCTCCGCACTCATCATGGCCGGGGAGATCTTCCGCCAAGCCGCGGACATGCTGGTTCCTCTGATGACGGCCACGGAGTGGCCACAGGACTCGCGCAAGGTCGTCATCGCGACGGTCAGGGGCGATATCCACGACATCGGCAAGAACATCGCGGTGACGCTGCTCGAGGCCCGAGGCTTCACGGTCGTTGACCTCGGCGTCGACGTCGATCCCGAGCTGGTCGCGGACGCAGTCGCGGCGGAGCGCCCTGACGTGCTCGGGCTCTCGTGCCTCCTGACGACGGGATTTGGGATCTTGCGCGAGACGATCGAACTCGTGCGCGAGCGTACCGCTGACCGGGAGCAGCGCCTACCGGTGGTGATCGGTGGAACGGCCATCGACCAGCACACAGCGGAGCAAGCGGGCGCGGACGGCTGGTGCACCGACGCAGCGCCGACGGGATCGCCGTGGTGCACTCCTTGCTGGGTTGACGCTGGCAGCAGATCGCCCGCCCCGCGCGATAATGTCGGGCCATGGACCCCGACCGCCTCACCGGCTTCGTCTCACCCCGTGAAGAAGGAACGGCTTCCCCGTGCGCGGACGCTGGCAGCTGGTGGGTGAACCTGCCGCCCGAGCCTGCGTTCGACAGTGACGGGCAGCCCGTGCTGGACTCGAAGGGCCGCCAGAAGCAGCGCCCCGGAAGACCACCGAGGTGGTCGCGGCGAAGCTGCGCGGGAGCAAGAAGGCGAGGCCGCTGGCCGAGACCACCGTCGCCCACCACCACGCGATGCTCAAGACCGCCTACAACTGGGCGCTCGAGGAGGAGCTCCTGCTGGTCAACCCGGCGCTTCGCGTCAGGAACCCTCCGGCGCTGCACCCGAAGACGCGCCCGGTGTGGAGCATGGGGGAGATCGCGCGCGCGGTCATCTAAGCCCGCGGATCTGCAGGTCCACGCCGCCGGCGTGCTCGCCGGCTTCTCGGGCCTCAGGGTCGGCGAGATCTCCGGACTCCTCTGGAGCGACCTCGACCTCGAGCGCGGCTTCGTCACCGTCTGCCGCACGATCGAGGAAGACGAGGACGGCACGCCTGCTCGAGTACCCGCCGAAGAACGGCAGGGCGCGGACCGTGCCGCTGCCCGCCGCCGCCTGCGACGAGCTCCGCGTCTGGCTCTCAGCCCAGAAGGAGTACCGCCTGGCCCAGGGCCCGGCCTGGAACGAGGCCGGCCGCGTGGTCCCCAGGAAGGACGGCTCCCAGATGGCCCCCTCGACCCTGAAGAGCCAGTGGTGGAACTGGGTGGCGAGGCAGAGGATCGACCCGCACTGCCGATCCACGGCCTGCGCGACTCGTTCGGCACCTGGGTCTACGAGACCTACGGGGTGAAGCAGGCGCAGGAGTGGCTCGGGCACTCCGATCCGGCGACCACGCTCAGGCACTACGTGCGCCTCACCACGGCTGCGCGGGCGAAGGCCGTGGCCGGGCTCGACGAGCTGACGCGGGCCGCGCTCGAGCGGGCTGAGGAGAGGGTCCTCGAAGATGCCAAGCCGCGCCCCGATAACGTGGTGGCGCTCGCAAGCCACCGCCGATAGCCCTCCCGCTGGCGCTCGATCACCCGCTGTGGCTGTCGCTTCCGGCCGCCCCGCCGCACGTTTCCCGCAGATTCAGCAACTTCCTGGCAACTTGCCCCGAAGTCCCGTGCGCCGCCAAAGAGCCGATGGCAGTCTTCGAGCCGAGGTACGCTTTCCCGCCGAGGGACATGGTCCGGTCGCTCGCAGATCGGCGCCCTTGCGGCTCGCGTGCACGAAGTCGAACGATCTGGGCCGAAAGCCTCCTCGGGAAGCTCGCTGGGCGGACTGGCGGAGGGTCCTATGAGGCGGTCTCGGTCGCCGGCTTCGCGCGCCCGAGCAGCGACTGCGCGAACGCCGGGAACAGCACCCCAGAGAGCAGGCCGGCGAGGACCATCGACGACGCGACGGACGAGGACACCAGCCCGGCCCCGACCCGAGCTCGGCGCGACCACGACGAAGGACACGTTGGTCGCCTGCATCAGTCCGCTGCGCCGACGATGCCCGGCGCCCTGATCGAGCCTCGATAGAGCAGCGCCGGCGCCGCCCGGGCGATGGTCAGGACCGCGAAGAACCCGAGGGCCGCGAGCAGGCCGGACGGCGTCAGTGCGGCCCGGATGTCGAGGCGCATGCCGCTGACGATGAAGAAGATCGGCACGAAGAAGCCGAAGCCGATGGCGTCGAGGCGGGTCCCGAACAGGGATTCCCGCTCGGTCCCCCTCATCAGCGCCCCGAAGAGGATGCCAGCGATGAACGTGCCGAGGATCGCCTCGAAGCCGAAGATGGCGGCGATGGAGGCGGCTTCCAGGACCACCACGACGATGAAGCGTGTGGTGATCTGCGATGTCGTCAGGTCCAGACGCGCGGCCACGCGCCTCCCCGGTGTCCACGCGGCGGCGCGGCGCAGGCCCCAGCCGACGGCGACGATGACGAGCACGAACACGACGAGGACGAGCAGGCCGACCGCCACGAAGAGCAACTCCTGGACCACGGACTCCGCCGGGACGGCGAACAGCACGCCGAGCAGGGCGATGCTGGCGAACTCGGCGACGGCCCCGCCGGCGACGACCAGCGTCCCCACGTCCGAGTGCAGGTTGTGCGTGTCGCGAAGCACCGGCACGACGATGCCCACCGACGTCGAACAGAGGGCGACCGCGACGAGCAGCGGGGTGAACTCGATGCCGGCGGCATGCAGGGCGAACGCGCCGGCGACGGCGAGGACGAAGGAGACGCCGAAGCCGACCATGCCGAGCCGGAGCGGCCTGCCGCGCAGCGCGCCGAGATCGAGTTCGACACCGGCCAGGAACAGCAGGAACGCGACCCCGAGCAGGGCGAGGAAGCGCGCGACGTCGTCGACGCGCAGCCAGTCCAGCACCTGCGGCCCGACGAGGATGCCGGCGACGATCTCCAGCACGATCGCCGGGACGCGGAGCCGCGGGAAGAAGCCGAGCACGAACGGCACGGCGAAGGCGAGCACCGCGATGCCGAACAGGTTGAAGAGGTATTCTTCCGAGTCCCCTCCCGGGGGGTGTCGAGCGCGTTGGTCGTCAGCCTATCGCGCACTGGTCGTCGACGAGCCCACGCGGGGCGCCCTTGAGCTCCAACGAGCAGGCCGCAGACGGCCCCGGTAGCGACCGACGATTCAGTCGGTACGAACGACGACGGCCGTGCCCGACACGGTGACAAGCAGCATGGACCCGTTGGCGCCGACGCCCTCGATGTCCAGGGAGACGCCGACGATCGCTGTGGCGCCGAGGTCCTCGGCGGCCTTCTGCATCTCCGACATCGCCTCGTTCTGGGCCTTGCCGATCTCGTCCTCGTAGACATCGGCGCGACCGCCGACGATGTTGCGGCCGAGCGCCTTGAAATCCTTGCCCACGTGGACGCCGTGGATCGCCGTACCGCTGACGATGCCCTTGTACTCGGCGATGGGCCGGCCCTCCACGGTGGAGGTGGTCGTGACGATCATGGTGGTCTCCTTCTCCCTGGGTGCGCTACGCCTCGACGGTGGCCGCCTGCGCGGTCGCCTTCGGCTTGAGGATCTTCTTCGCCCCCACGATCACGAGGATGACCGCGACAAGCACGAGCAGCGACTGCAGAAGGCCGGCTCCGGCTGTGGCGATGTCCATCTTGGCGCGCCGCCACGGCCCCGGCCTTGCCGGCCACGTGGCTGAAGCGAGCCGAAGTCCCAGAGCGCGTGCAGGACCATGACGACGACGATCGTGCCGTGATGCGCCGGATGGCGTAGAAGATGCTCGCCGAGGACGAAGGCGAAGAAGAACTGGCGGATGGTGGGCACTGCACCCTGACCGAGGATGAGGTTCACGCCGTGGAGGAGGCCGAAGAGGAGCGAGGTGAAGGAGCCAGACCTTGACCTCGCCGTAGCCGTGGAGCCGACGAGCGCGAGGCCGCGGTAGGTCATTCTCGCTGAGCTGATGCCGCTGGTGCCGAGGGCCAGCCAGATCATCATCGCGCTGCCGATGTCGCCGAGGTTGCCGTAGTCGATGCCGAGCAGGGTGGCGATGAACATGATGTATGGGCACGGCCGAGGAGCCAGCGCGGGCGGGCGCGCGGCTTCGGTACGTGCAGCGTCGGGACGCCACCAGACGTAGCAGCGTCGTGACGACGATGAGGACGAGCGAGCCGAAGGACGGCGACGGGGACGATGATGTCCTTGACCATGGTGTCGGTCGTGGTCGATGCGTCGGTAGTCGATGCCATTGATCAGCTCAGAACGAGGAAGAGGATGCCGTAGCCGATGCCGACGGCCCAGGCGACGGCGGGTCGCTGGACTTCGATGTGGGTCGATCCTTTCGACTCGAAACATATGCGCCCTGGTGCGGCGAGACACGCAATTGCGCCGTCAAGACCGCGGAAACGTCGGATCGTCATACCCGGCGGCGCCCTGCTGTAGAAATGTGCTGAGTGTGGTCGCCGTACTCTCCCGCAGATTCAGCAACCTACTAGCAACGTGGCATTCTGCCGGGCCCAGGAACACAAAGACTGCAAGGCGGACAATGCCCTCGTAGCTCAGTGGATAGAGCAGGCCTCCTGGTACCGCAGCCTGGTGTCTATGGGGCACTGAGGCCACTGACGTCGGCTACATGCCGCTGGCGCCCGAGCTGGTCGTACTGAAGCGGTGACACGATCTCTGATCACACCATCCCGATATCGCGACTCGACGTGACCGTCGTTGACCCTGCAGGAGACCCTGGTGAAAGCGGGCGTCGATCCTGGCCCAGCGACGCGGCAGAGCTGGCAGTTCTGCTGCTGCGCCACCTGGACTTCGTAGCCGCTTCTCGGGCTTGGCGGGTAGCAGGTTCTGGGCCTGCTGGTTGATCTTCGACCTCACGCGCGGATCTCCAACGTGCAGCGGACGATCGAGGAGGACGAGGACGGCACGCTCCGAGATCCGCTGAAAGAACGGCAAGGCCCGCGCCTGGCCCTTGCCCGCTGCTGCTGGCGACGAGCTGCGCGTTCCGCCACGGCGCAGAAGGAGATCCGCCTGGGCTAGGGAGGGCCCGGCCTGGGAACGAGGCCGGCCGCGCTGGTCCCGAAGAAGGATCTGCAACTGATATGGGCCCCTCGACCTTGAGGAGCCAGTGGCGGCAACCGGGCGGCGCCAGAAGACTCGACCTGGATCTGCCGATCCATGGCCTGAGCCATCTTCGGCATCTGGTCTACGAGGCCTACGGTCAACAGGCGCAGGTGGCCCGGCGATCCGACCCGGCGACCATGCTGCGCCACGACGTGCGCCTGACCACCGCCGCGCCGGCCGAAGGCAGTGGCCGGCCTCGACCAGGCTCACGCGGCGGCGCTCGGGGCCGCTGAAGACAAGGTCCTGGAAGGACGCCCAGCCGCTTGAGGACAACGTCGTCGCGCTCTCCAGCCGACGCCACGGGCACGTATCATCGCCGCGACCTTTCTCAACAACGGCGAGCTTGCCGCGCCAGGAGCGCTTGAGCACGCGCCTCGACGAGGTCCTTGAAGCGCCCGAGGTCGGTCGCCACCACCTGGTTCACCGCAGAGAGCACTTCGCTCGGCGTCTCGAGCACCCGTCCGGCTCCCAGGTCATCGTGAACGTGACGCGGCACGACGACTCGCCGAGCGGCTCGAACGACGCGGAGCCCGAATCCGGCTTCTGACCGGGCGTCCCGCCGAGGGTCTCCCAGGAGACGCGGCTGTCGCGGGTCTGCTCGGTGATCCGCGCGTCCCACTCGCGGGTCTCGCCCTCGACCGTAGCGAACTCGTCTCTGACCTTCGCGACCCAGTGCAGGCGGCCGTCGCCGGTCTGCCGGACAGACGCGACGCCCTCCATCCACTGGGGGAAGCTGTCGAACCGGGTCCACTGCCATAGGCAGTGGTGACGTCGACGTTCACGTCGATCGACTGTTCTACGGTAGGCATGGAGTACGCCTCCTGATCGTCTCAAGGGTTGCCTTCGGCCGAGGCCAGGGGTGCTGGATGGTACCCAGTCGCCCCCGGCCTCGGCCGGCTCTTGGTGCTCGCGCCGCTCAGGCCGCGGACGAAGCGCGCGTCCGCGTGGCCCGCGGCGCGACGCTCGTCACGCCGCCGGTCGCAGCTCGCTCTTGGGAGCGGTCGCGGCGGTCGCGGGCTCCACGGACTCGTCGGTCTCGAAGCCGAGCTGCTGCAGACCGACCGCCCTGAACCCCCTGACGACGAGGTAGACGCCCAGCGAGAACTCCCACAGGGCGATCGGGAGTGCCAGGAGCCCCGACATCGCGGAGCCGTACTCGTTGGCGCCGAACAACGTGGCCATGGTGGAGGCGATGAGCAGGGGCGCTCCGATGAATCCGATCACGGGCAGGATCCGCGGCACGAGGCGCGACTGGTAGAGAAGTGAGCCCAGCAGCAGGGCGTTTACGGCCGGAAGGAGGCTTTGGCTGAGGGTGAAGGTCCAGTCATGCAGGCCGACCAGCGTCTGGCCGGTGGCGAGCGCACCCGCGCCGGCTCCGGCCTGTCGCAAGGTCACGACTGCCAGGAGGGTGAAGACGCCGGCGAAGATGGCGCCGGCTTCCAGGGTGCGGACGGCGACGAAGCCCAGCGCGACCCCTTCGTTCTGCCGCTTGACCACCGGGTAGAGCGCGACGGCGGTGCCGATGCAGGCGAGGGCCACGATGATCTCCAGGACGCTGCCGACGAACACACTGGTGTCCGGCCCGGGGCCGACGACGTAGTTCGCTCCGCGCACTGCATTGTAGAGAAACAGGGTCGGGATCGAGACGAAGGTGAGCAGGTAGAACGCGCCTGCCACCAGCGCTGTCTTTCTAGTCGAAGTCATGTTGATCGACTCCCAGGGTCGGCTCCTTGCAGAGCCGACGTTCGCGATTATTATAATGCTATTTTGTTAGGATACATAGTGGAGGAAAACCCCTACTTGGTCGGGGATGGCCGAGTGTTCCCGGTGCGTCGCAAGTCGAACCCAAGGGGCCGACCACGAGAGCCGGTCGAGCGTGTCGAGGAGACGATCGTCGAGGACCGCCCCTCGCGTCGCGACCGTTCTCTCACCAGCCTTGCGAGCGACTTCTCGCGCGTGTGAGGAGGCGTAGGCCCTCGAGGGTCACCGATGCGCGTGGCGGGCGGGTGCGGCTGCAAGGGAGTCGGCTAGAGAGGCGGTCTCGGATCAGGCCGGCAAGCTGGCTCCGGAGTCGACGACCTCAACGCCCTTGACGAGGAGCCAGAGCCCCAGGCCGACTTCCGCGACGAAGCCCAGGACGAAGGCTGGGTAGCTGATCGCGGGGTGGGCCGGCAGCAGCAGGGCCTGAAGGAACCAGATCAGGACACCGATTCCGTCGAGCATCAGAAGGACGCCCAGGAACCTGGGAAGGAATCCGGACTTGTAGACCAGGTAGCCGAGCGGGAACAACCACGTGCCGAAGAACAGCTGCGCCGTGACGAAGCCCGTCTTGTAGACGCCGATGGACAAGTACGCCAGCCCCTCCAGCTGCGCCGCCGAGAAGGCCTGCAGGTGGTTGGCCGCATCTCCCTGCAACAGCGCGGATAGGAGCGGGAACATGCTTGCGCACTGTATGGCCACGCCGACCGCGTTGAGCAGTAGGAAGAGCAACGCCAGGTGCTGGTTGACCGGTCGCAGAAGAACGTAGAGACCCCAGGCAGCCATGAGGAAGAGGAAGGCCGATATCAACGCGACAACAAGAGCGAGCCGGAACGACCAGGCATTCGTGACGATCGACTCGTAGACCTGGTCGACTCCGCCCATCCCGATGTGCCCAAGCACGCCGGCAAGCACGGACGCCAGGACGAACGCGAGGTAGAAGCCGCCCGCGATCCTGGCCACCTTGTCCGGCGCCAGGTGATCCGTGAGGTTGCGAGACATCCCGGTCCCTCCTCCAGTCATACGACCGCGCTCACTCTGTCACACGCCCATTCGAGCCTGCCGTACAGATCGCCAATGACTACTCCAGAGCGAGAATCCTCAGCCGTTGAACACCGCGCCGATGAGGAAGTAGCGCCACGCATCGCTCGTCGTCGTGAGGAATTTCGCGGGGACTTCAATCGGCATCGTGACGATGACCAGAGCGATGAAGCTCAGCACGACAGATTTCAGAATCGGACTCTTCGCCGGGATCCTGTCAAAGAAACGCAGCAGGAAGTAGCCGACGCAGAAACCGAGAATCAAGCCGCCAAGAAGAGCTTGAAGAAGCATTGGAACGTAGGAAATCGAGAGAGCAGCTCTGTACTCCGCCGCAATGGGAGTCAGGGAGATTGCGAAGTTGGCCAGCCAGAATCCCAGTCCTCCCCCGATAGCCAGTATCAACGCCTTTCTCCAGATTCCTTGAGGCTGGGCCATCCTCTTCTTCCCCTTCTGTGCGAAGCGCCCCATGAGGAAGGCGCGGATGCGGTCGCTGTGATGGAGGGCTCTAGCAGGCCGGCGGGCCAATTCCAGTCATTCTCACCGAACACCGCGAAACCCCGTCCACCCAACGTTGTGGCCAGCCGGCGCGCGAAAGGAGGCGAAGCCGACTGAAGCGTGTCCGGTTGAGCCGCGTGTGAGGCCCGACCGTGTTGGATGTCGGGCCTGAGCTTACTCTTGCCCGACTATGTCGACCGAGATCTCCACCGCCGGAATCGTTCCTCTGTTCTCAAGCCAGTGCGTGGTGTTCCTGTCCTCGGGCCAGCCCACTCCCGGCCCATAGTCCGTAGCGACTCCGTTTCGATGGTCGGTGATCGTTCCTTGCAGGATGTAGACGGTGCCTGGTCTGCCCTTGTGGTCGTGAATCGGGCCGAAGACGCCTCCAGGCTCGAAGGTCACCATACGCATGCGAAGTTGGCGCCCTGCCATGCCCTCGATCTCAGGGCCCAGGTCAACCGCTGCAAGCGACTTCACCGTGACACCTTTCGACTCAGGTGCCGCCTGTTCGGTGCTCATCGCGCTCTCCTCTCTGTACTTCCAGGGCCTCACGCACCGCCAGTATTCCCGCAGGTCTGGCAAGGCCGCACGCGATAGGCAGGGGCGACCGCCGTGGACGCGCGGTCGGGACTCAGCTGGCAGCGACTCGAGCGAATCGAGCCGCCACCTCGCGGCACTCGCTGGCGAGAAGGGGACGGGTCGGCGTGACGAAGACCAGAGAGCGGCGTTGTACGCGAGCCGCTCCGCCCCCCGTGCCGTCGATCGATTGATCGCGACGACCAGCGCCGTCTCGTGCGCTCGGCGGTAGGCCGTCTGAGCATCGCGTGGTGGCGGCCGACGGTCGTCGGGCCGAGCGGTATGGGCGTCTCCGACCCGATGCAGGGATCTGTCGACAGCCTGGGTCTGCGGCGGCGGGCACAAACTGAGACGAGAGTTCTGCCCGGGCCCGCCGCCGCGGGTCTGTCAGTTGGGCGGACTTGGGCTGCAAATGGCTGCTGATCGGCCTGCGAGACGATTCGCGAAACACCCAAGGGAACGAGGCCTTCGCACGCACGTTTGTCGAAAGCCCCTTCGCGGCCGGCCGCGTCTCGCCGCCAAGGGCCTGCGACTGCAGCCGCGGGCATCCCTCGAATCATGTGACCCGTGCGCCGCACAACGGCCGCGCGCGGGCGAAGGCGGTCGCCGGGCTCGACGAGGTGACGCGGGCGGCGCTCGAGAGGGCCGAGGAGAAGCTCCTCGAGGACTCGCGGACTGTGCGAGACAACGTGGTGTCGCTGGCTGGCCGCAGGCGGTAGTCCTGCGCCGCGCCTGTGAGGCTCGCCCGGCGTCAAGCCAGCCTCCTGAACGAGTGTTCTGTCTTGATGGTCTTCCTTGACAGAAAGTGAACGAAGGTGTTCTTGTCTGAGCTGATATGCGCGGTGTGTCTCGTCGTAGCTGAATGGTCGCGCAGGCTGCCGCGTCAGCCTTCCAGAGGAGGGGGACTCCATGGAACAAAGGGCCCGGGCTCGATTCTCTGCCTTCGTCGGCGCCGCCATTCTTGCGGTGATAGTGGTGGGCGCCTTTGCACCCGCCGCTTCCGCAAAGACGAGTAGCGTCGTCATGGACGCGGCGGCCCTGCGCAAGGTACTGAACGCGCAGCCGCTTCCCAAGCTGGAGCGACTACCCGTCACAGCGACGTCTCATCCGTTCAATGGCGCGTTGTGGCAGAACAAGCCGATCAAGCTCGCCAGGTACGGCTACGTGGAGCGCGAGTACCTGGTGAGCGGCAACTCAAATGTCTACGACTGGGTGGCGGGCACGAACTACCACACGCGCATCTTGCGTGAGGGCCCGTACACGACGCGGATCATGGTCCGCCGGCCCGCCCACATGTCGACCTGGAGCGGCCGCGTCGTCATCGAGCTCATCAACTCGTCGGCTGGCTACGACTGGACGGCGATCTGGTCCGCGCTCTGGCAGCAGACACTGCGCAAGCACGATGTGTATGTCGGCGTCAGCGCCAAGCCGGCTGTGATCCCCGGCATGCAACTGCTCGACCCGGAGCGCTACGCCGACCTCGCCATGGACAACCCGCTGCCGCCTGAGGAACAGGCGGGCGGAACGGTGCCCGGTGATCCGGACTACAACGCCGACTACTCGAGGCTCTACGAGAACGGTCTCGTCTGGGACATCGTTACGCAGACAGGGCGTCTGCTGAAGAGCCGGAGCGCTAGGAACCCGTTGGGTCGGCCGGCCAAGGTCGTCATCCTGAGTGGCGAATCCCAGCAGGGCAACGTCCTCGTCACTTACTACAAGTGGTTCACGCCGGCCGCCTACCAGAAGAACCGCAAGCCGATCTTCGACGGTTATCTGGCGGAGTGCCTCGTCAACACGGATCCCCAGTCGCAGTTCCCGTCGCGGCTGTCGACGCCCATCAACCAGACGGCGCCGATCACCAATCCGTTGCCTGCTGACGATCCGCAGCTGGGCTGGGTCCCCGCGCGCCCGATCCCGTGGCTCAGCATCAACTCGCAGTGGGACTATGCGGCCGCCCGCGGTTTCGCGCAGCCGAAGAACTACAACACCAAGACGCACAAGGCGCGGTTCTGGGACCTGGCCGGCTGCAACCACGGCTGGGAGTGGCAGTACCTGTACGGCGACGCCTGTGCCGCCGATCTCATCAAGATGGGCTTCTGGGACCCCGCGTCCTACGCTTGGCACACGACGCCCAACAACCCCGAGGTGCCGCTCTACATGGCCGAGAAGGCTGGCTTTGAGGCGCTGCGTCAGGTGGGTCAATGGCGGCGCCGCGCCGCCGATCCCGCAGCACATCCTGAGCAAGCCGAACGACCCGTCGATCGGGTACGGAGCCCTGAGAGACGCGCCCATCTACGACGGCCTCGGCAACGCCATGGGCGGTCTGCGACTGCCGATGGTCGCAGTGCCGGTGGCCAGCTTCGGCGCGGGGCAGTACTACCTCACGGGTCCCGACGGCAGCGAGATCGTGCCGTTCGAGGCGAGCATCCTCGCCCAGCTCTACAACTCCAAGGCGGACTACCTCGCCAAGTACAAGGCGTCGGCCATGCGGCTCGTCAAGCAGCGTTACCTGTTGAGGTCGGACGCTCTCAGGCTGATCGACCAGGCGAAGGGGATCACGAGCATCCCGTGATTGTCTCTCGCTAGTAGCGGTCGATCGAAGGCCCGCGCCCCAGGAATCTGGGCGCGGGCCTTCTCTTCGCGTCGATTCGGCCACCCCGCCGCCGTTCTCTCGCCGTCTTCCTGCGCGTTTCCCGCAGATTTGGCAGCTTGTTGGCAACTCGTGGTATTCCTGTCCGGACGCTGCGGGACAAAGTACCTGCAAATCGGCACAATGCGCTCGTAGCTTAGTGGATGGAGCACAGGCTTCCTGAATCCGCAGCCTGGGGTGCCAATCGGGGTACTCTGAGGGTGATTCGGGGTCGTTTGGCGACAGTCCACCGGCGCCCCGTTCCGCAGGCCTTCGCCCTCACGGCCTCTCGTCGCAGCCGACCACCATGGGCGACGCTCATTCCTCGAGCTCGCGGAAATAGCGGGCGAGCGCCTCGGCCAGGGCCCTGCCGACGCCTTCGCAGCTCCAGCGCGGTTGGGGGCAGGCCTCGCGGCCGAGGCGCAGGAAGGCGCCGGCGATGGCGCGGGCCTCGAGGATCGCGCACGCGACCTGGTCCTCCGTCGACGCCGGCGGGGGGAGGGTGCCGTGCTCGTGGCCGATCGTCTCAAGGTGTTCGGCGGGGATGAGGTCGTCGACGGAGTGCCTGCGACGGTGCGCGGCCTGCCGGCAGCCGTTCGAGCAGTAGAGGCGCGGCCGGCTTCCAGCTGTCTGTTGGACGGGTGACCCGCACTCGAGGCAGATGCTCTCCATGCTCCCAGGGAGGGCGTCGTCACCCGTTTCGTAACGCAGAGGACGTCGAGTTCGGCTACAGCAGTTGGGCTCGAACGAACACCCCAGTTTCGGGCCTGCACGCGCCCGGGGGCGGGCAGGGTGGACGCGTCGTCGATTGTCGCTTCGCGCCCCCACCCCTGTCTGAGCTTGCGCAGCATCGCAGGCGGCCGCGACTCACCCGTTTCGTGACGCGAGGCAACCCGGCGCCTCGTAGAAATCCGGCTAGCATCAGTGCAGCGACCAGGTGGCGTGCGACGCGCTGATCGGCATGATCACCTTGGTCGGCTCGAAGCCTTTCTCGACCAGCATGGAGAGCCAGCCGACCGAACTCTTGCCCACGCGGGAGGGGTCCGGCCCACCGGCCTTCCCCAGGCCCGCCGGGCTGTCCTTGGTGTACACGCCGTCGCTCAACTGGAGGAACTGACAGGCGATGGGTGAGCGTGCCGTGGTCTTGTCGAGGCTCGTCAGCCGCACCTTGATGCCGTACTTCCACTCGTAGGGGCCGATGAAGTCACCGAACTCGTTGGGGGCGTTGTCGCCCTCCGGATTCGAAAGCCGTTTGACGGCGAGGACCGCGACCCGCTCGCTGTGCGTTTTGCCGCTTGTTTGGTCGTACCAGTCGACCTGGACGGTGTCGCCCAGTCGGCCGTTCCAAGAAGGCCCACCCCGGTCTGAGATGGTGGCTGCGGCAATGGGCAGGTCGCGTGACTTGGCGCTCGGAGCCGCGGACGGCTGCTGGACCCCATCGCCTCCACTCGCGCTTCGGGTCGACGCCGGGTTCCCGCAGCCAGCGAGCAGACCGGCTGCCGCGAGAACGAGCGCGCCGACGGCGATGATGTTCCTCACGTTGCGGCCTCCGTGACGACGCCGCAGATACTATCCCACGGCAGTCGGCCGAGCGGCTTGCCCGGGAGCAAGCGGCACTCGTCCTGTGACCACAGGCTCGCCGAATCGTGACACCAGGACGAGACTGGCAGCGACTCCATTTTCGGGATGTCGCGCGCCCGGGGGCGGGTGGGGTGGGCGCCTGCCGGTATTCCGCTTCGACCCCCCCAACCGGGCCCCGGCGGTGCACAACTGACCTGAATTCACACCTGCACTGAAGAAACCACCGCTCTCCCTGCGTCTTGTAGATGACCTGATCGATTCGAAGGGGGCATGCGGTGTTCTCGACCCGGTTCTCGCCCACGGAGGCTGTAGCATCTGGCGCGCAGCCTCGCGAGTCGCTCAGGAGCCTGCGTGGGCGCTCGAGCTACTGGGGGGCACTTGATCGACCGAGGCGGGGGAGTCACGGCGAGTCTGCAGCTGGCCGCCGCGCGCCGCGGCGACCTCGACGCCTTCGTCGCCATCCTGAAGGGTCACGACCGCCAGCTGCGCGCCATCGCCTGGCGCCTCCTCGGTGAGCGCAGCCTCATGGACGATGCCCTCCAGGAAGTCGCGATCAAGACCGCCCGTGCGCTCCCCGAGCTGCGCGACGACGCGGCCCTGGCGGCCTGGCTGCGGCGCACGACCTATCGCACCTGCCTCGACCTGCTGCGCCGCGAGGTGAGACTGGACGTGCGCGCGCCGGAGGACATGCCGGAGGGCCGCGCCGCAGCCGGCGACCCGGCCGACGAGCTCGCCGACCGCGACCTCGTGGCGCGCCTCCTCGCGACCCTCTCGCCGGAGCAGCGCGCGGCGGTCGTGCTGGTCGACCAGGAAGGCCTCGACTACGCGGCGACGGCCGAGCTGCTCGGCGTCCCCGCGGGCACCGTCGCCTCGCGGCTCGCGACCGCCCGCGCGAAGCTGAGGCGGGAAATGGCGCCGGCGCTGGGGCGGGAGGGATGACCATGGATGAGATGCGCGACCGCGAGATCGGCCGGCTCCTCTCCGGCGGCTCAGTGGCCGAGCACGAGGACGGCTACTGGGACGCTCTTCGCGCCGCGGTGGCGCCCGAGCTCGAGGGGCTCGGCCGACGGCGCCCGCGCAGGCGCCGCCTCCTGCGCATGGGACTTGCCGCGGCAGCGGTCGCGGCGGCGGCCGTCGTCGCCTTCGCCGTCCTGCCCGCCCTGCGCGGCACGGACACGGCGACGGCCGCCGACATGCTGGCGTCGATGAGCCGTGCCTCCAGTCCTGTCCAGACCGTCCGGCTGCGCGTCGTAGCAAGGCCTCGGAGCACCCTCGCCGGCCTCGGCTTCGCCGGCCTCTTCCTCCCAGGCGTCGATCGCCGCCCGGGTGGCCGGGCTCGAGCACAGGACGATCACCGACCTCATCCTCAGCACCAACGGCGACTTCCGCGCGAGCCAGGCCACGGAGGGCCCCGGGGACCCGGACAGCTACCCCGGCGAGACGATTGCCCGGCCCGGACAGTACGGCTACGACGCGAGCCGCCACGAGCTGCGCATCGACTCGCGCAACACGGGCGACGGCGTTCAGGTGCTGCGGCCGTCTTGGCCGATAAGTGCCTACCACCCCGAGGTCTCCTACCTGAGCTACCAGGAACTCGCCAACTCCGTGCGCGCCGCACTGGCCGAGGCCGACCCGAACACCTCGGTCAGCGAGACCACCTACCTGGGCCGTCCGGCCTGGACAGCAAGCGTCAGTATCTACGCACCGGGCGTCGAGCGGCGGGTGACCGTCGACCGGGCCACCGGGCTCCTGCTGGCGATCGACCTCGTCGATGGGCACCCTCCCGACGAGCAGCTTGTCCGCGTCCTGCGCGTGACCCGCCTCGAGGTCGATCCCGACCTGCCGGCCGGTTGGGAGGTCGTGCCGCTCCTCGAGAAGGCGAGGGCGTTCACGCGCTGGAACTACTTCGAGGACGATGGCACGCGCTTCGGCAGCCCGGAGTCGGTCGCGAAGCTCGCCGCCCCGACGCCGCCGCTGATCCCGCAGTGGGTGCCGCGGGGCTATCGCCGAGCCGCCGTCGCTGCCGCCGTCTTCGAGGACCCGAGGTCAAGGCGCGGTCCGCTCTACAAACACGTGCTGACCGTCCCGCCGCAGGGCTCGACCCCGGGTACCGACGTCCTCAAGCTCGTCGGACTGCAGCGCTACAAGAAGCAGGTCCTCGTCCAGTTCCGCCGCGGCTTCGCCACGTTCACGATCACGGTCAGCCCGCGGCTACCTGGTGAGGGGCTGGTCGAGGAGCGCAGCGCCGACGATCCATACGGGCGCGACGCGACCTTGACGGGCGGCTACATGAAGGCGGCGACAGCACGCACCTGGATCTCGTCGAACTACATCTACCGGACGTGGGACGGCATCGCCTTGACCGAGTTGACGCAGGGACCCACGCTGCTGGCCTTCGACCACGACTGGAAGCTCGTGATAAGCGGAGGCCTCACCCGGCAGGAGCTCGTCGACGTCGCTAACTCACTCAAGAGCTATGGTGACTGACATGCGCGTTACTCAACTGCTGCGGTGGTTCTCATCCTCGAACGTTCGTCTTGCTTCACGCCAGCGCAACATTCGTTGGGCAGGATGATGGTGGCTCCTTTCGCTGGCAAGCGAAGACACCCCCAAGACGAGGGTTTGCCCCAAAGCCCTTGCACGAGGCCCCGCCCCCCCGGGGCCTCGTCCCTTTGAGGGCAGGTCCTGCGGGACTTCGCCGGACGGCCTCGCGTCTCAGCCGAACACGGCGACGCTCACTCCTCGAGCTCGCGGAAGTAGCAGGTGAGGGCCCGGGCGAGAGCCGCTCCGACGCCCTCGCAGCGCCAGCGCAGCTGGGGCAGGCTTCGCGGGCCGCGCTTGAGGCGGCCCAGGCGCAGAGCCGGGAAGGTGCGGCGCCGGCGCTCCTCAACGTCATCGAGCTGGCCAGCAGGCGTCACCAGGCTGCCTGACTGCCACACCGCCCGGTCAGCCGGCAGCCGCCTCGTACAGCTCGCTGACGGCGCGGCGCGTCTCGCTGACGAGCAGGTTCCGCATGGCTTCGTCTTCGACCTGCGGCTGCCACAGCAGACGCCGACCCAGCGTGAGCAGCGTCGTCTGGGCGGCGCGCGGCTCTCCCTTGCGGCTCTGCTCCTCGGCCTGGTCGAGTAGTCTCGTCAGCTCGCCCTCGCCGCCGATGGCCGCTTCGCCCTTCGCCTCGAGCAACGCACGCAGGAGCGCCGCCGGCGCCAGTTCGGCGGCGCCGGGCAGGACTTGCTCCACCGCGTTCCTGTGCTCTTCCCGGCGGCGGCGCACGGCCTCGGCCAGCGACCGACCGAGCCGCTCCGCCTCGGGGAGCACCCGCGGCTGCTCCTCGACCGGCGGCGGCAGGACCTCAGGCGTGATCACGAACTCGTCGGGGCGGGGCAGGCGCTCTCTGTGCGGATACCAGAAGAGCTCGTACTCGCCGCGGACCAGGGGCACGATCCCGCCAACCGTGCAGGCCTCGCCAAGGCCGCAGGACCAGCAGGGGTCGATGCCGGCCGGTGTCACCTTGCCGAGAGGGACCATCCCCTCGGTCTCGAACCAGCCGAGCACATCATCGGCGACCGGCACGGGATCGACCGTGCCCGTCACGACCGCCACGCCCAGCGTGCCGGCGAGCAGCAGCATCGAGTGCCGCAGCGAGAACGCGCGCTCGATGACGGTCTTGGTGCGCGCGTCGAGCATGTTGAATGGCGCCCAGCCCCCGAGGACCAGGGCGTCGGCCCGCAGCAGCTTGACGGCGAGCTGCAGCCAGTCGTCGTCGAAGGCGGTGCAGATGTTGGTCTCGGCGCAGGCGAGGCACGCCGAGCAGGGCTCGATGCGGATGTCCCAGAGGCGCACCAGCTCGGAGTCGAGTCCCGACGCCTGCAGGACCCGCTGGATGACGCGGTCGGTACTCCCCCCACTCATGGGGCTGCCACTCACGCCGATCACCTGCGCCGTCACCTAGGCACGACCTCCCCTTCGACACGTGGGCATCGTGGCACAGGAGTCGTCGGCTGTCTACGATGGTGGGGCTGCGGGGATGGGTGAGAATGGCGTCGATGTCTGGTTCCTGCTGGCCGGGCCAACGAGTCGACCGAACGTTTCCTGCAGATTCTTCGCAACTCTGGCATTCTGGTCCAGCTGCCGCAGAGGAAAAACCCCTGTAAATCGGCACAATGTTCTCGTAGCTCAGTGGATAGAGCACAGGTTTCCTAAATCCGCAGCCTGGGGTGCCAATCGGGGTACTTCGAGGGTGAATCGGGGTCGTTTGACGACCCTCCGCCGGCGCCCCGAGCCTGTTCGAGTCTGCAGTTCCCTGCAGATCGAGCAACTTCCCAGCAACTTGCCGGAATCGGCCCGCGGCGCCCTCCGCCGCCGGCCCTGGAGTCGTCAGCCCGCCGATTCCCTCTTCGCCCAACGACATTGGCGATCAGCGGCCGGCGAAGCGCCCGCTGCACCGCCGGGTTGGGCGGCGCCTCACGTTCAGCCCTCGGCCTTCCGAATCCTGGGAGTTCACGTGGATCAGCCTACAGCGCCAGCACCGCCGCGAGCTCGCGCGGGTGGAGCGGGAAGACCGCATGGTCGGACGCGAGCTCGACGGGCTCCACGCCCAGGCGCGCCGCCATCTCACGCTGTGTCGCCGGCGGGAGGATGTTGTCCTCCGTGCAAAGGATGTAGGTGCAGGGCACGTCGGGGAGCGACCGGCCAGGCCAGGGCTGCTCCATCGCTGCCCAGCCCTGGGGTCGCTGCGTGGCCTCGAGGAAGGCGAGGTACGCCTCCCGCTCGTCCGGTGGCACGATCGACGCGAGCAGCTCCAGGTCGAACGACCGGCAGCCGTTGCCGTCCTCATGAGAGACCGACAGGATCGTCTCACGGACCTCGGCGCCGGCGAGGTCTACTATCGAGCGCCCCGGCTCGGGAACGAAGGCCGTCGCGTATACCAGGCGGTCGACGCGGGTCCGGCCGGGCACGAGCGAGATCGTCGCGCCTCCCGCCGAGTGGCCGACGACGACCACCGGCCCCTTGATCCCGGCCATCGCCTCGACCACCGTGCGGGCGTAGTCGTCGAGCGTGGCCGCTGGGTCCGTGCACGGCAGATCGACGGCGATCGCGCGGTGACCGAGCGCCTCGAGCTCGGGAATCACCGGCGCCAGCTCGGCGGCACTGCCGAACGCGCCGTGGACCAGAACGAACGTCGTCATTTCGAATGCCTCCTCAAGTAGCGTCTGGTGAGCACATCGGGCAGCGCCATGTGCTGCAGATTCCCTCGCTCGCTGGAGAACAAGCCAGGACCAGCGCATTCAGCGGCCCTCGTATGATCATCTCGAAGATGTCCCGAGCCCGCGTTCGACAAAGACGGGCAGCCGGTCCTCGACGCCAAGGGCCGGCAGAAGCAGCGCTACCCGAAGACCACCAAGGTGGTCGCGGCCAAGGGCAAGAAGGCCGCCGAGGATGCGCAGCCCGCCCACGACAACGTCGTCGCGCTCGCCAGCCGCCGCCGTTAGCCGCCCTCAGCTGCCTGCTCGGACTCTGCTCTCGCCGCACGTTCTGCAGACTGGGCGATTCCAGTATCTCTCGGGGCTGCGGCAGAGGAAGGACACCTGCAGATGGCCGCAACCGTCTCGCAGTTCAGTGGACACAGCACGAGTCTTCCGCATGCGCAGCCTGGGGTGAGCTCGGGTCCATCTGAGGGCATGACGGGTCGATCTCGCTGGAGGAGGTCGCCGGCCGGGATGTGCCGACGCACCGCTTGACAACAGGGCGATCCCCCCGTAGCGTGTGAGCGCTCACTCACATCATCCGAGGAAGGCTGGAATGACCGTGATCCGCACCGAGAAGCTCACGCGCCGCTTCGGCGACATCGTGGCGGTCCGGGAGCTCGACCTCGAGGTCGATGGCGCAGGCGTGGTCGGTCTCGTCGGCCCCAACGGCTCCGGCAAGTCCACGCTCATCCGCCTCCTGCTCGGCCTCATCAGGCCCACGAGCGGGACCGCCACGGTCTTCGGATCGCCCATCTCGCGTCCGCTCGCCTACGCGGCGCGCGTCGGCGCGCTGATCGAGAGCCCGGCGTTCGTGCCGACGCTCTCCGCGCGCACCAACCTGCGCTCGCTGGCGCGGCTGCGCGGGATCCCCAACGGTCGTGTGGAGGAGGTGCTCGACGTCGTCGGCCTGCTGGACCGCAGCAGGGAGCCTGCGAAGCGCTTCTCCCTCGGCATGAAGCAGCGGCTGGGGATCGCCGCCGCGCTCCTGCCCGATCCCGAGCTCCTTGTGCTCGACGAGCCCACCAACGGTCTCGACCCGGCCGGGATCGTCGAGATCCGGGCGCTTCTGCGGCGGCTGGCTGACGAGGGTCGCACGGTCGTCGTCTCCTCGCACCTGCTCAGTGAGATCGAGGCGGCCTGCGACGCACTGGCAGTCGTCCGCAATGGCGAACTGCTGTTCTCGGGCCCACTGAGCGACCTGGTCTCGCAGGCGGGGGAGTGCATCGAGACTGCGCCGGAGCACCCCGGCGACGTCGGCCGACTCGCCGAGCTGCTCACCTCGAACGGCTGGCAGGCCACGGTCCACGAGGAGAATGTTCGCGTGACTGCCCCGGCCTCGCAGTCCGCCGCGGTCAACCGCGCCGCGGCTGGGGCCGGCATCACGTTGCGCGCCCTGCGGCCGCGCGCGGCAAGCCTCGAAGATGTCTTCCTGCGCATGACAGGGGAGGGCTCGGACGACGGCGCCGAGCCGGCAGAAGTGCAGACCGCCAAGCGCGCGGAGGCGCGGTCGTGATCCGCGTCATCCGCAGCGAGCTGACGCGCCTCGGCAGCCCGCCGCTGCTCCTTGGGGGCATCGGCCTCATGACGTTCTTCGGCCTTCTGGCGACGGTCATCGTCTTCGTCACGGCCGGCAGCGGCTCGGCGACGCTTCCCGGCACCGAGGGCATCACGGTGTCGATGCTCGAGGCCCCCGACGGCATGTTCGCCGGCATGCAGACCTTCGCCGGCATGCTCGGCATCGTGGCGCTCGTCGTGTGGGCGATGTCCGCGACCACCGACGTCTCGAGCGGGCTGATCCGCCTGCTGGTCCAGGCGGAGCCGCGGCGCCTGCGCCTGCTCGGGGGCAAGATCGTCGCCCTCGTCGCGTTCACGTGCGCGGGCACGCTGGTCGCGACGGTCATGGTCATGCCCGTGGTCCAAGGCCTCGCGGAGTCATCGGGGGTCTCCACCGCAGCGTGGCAGTCCGACATGGTCAGCACCATCGTCGTGGGCTACCTCCAGTTGACGCTGAGCGTCCTGCTCTGGGGCGTGGTCGGCCTGTGCGTCGGGATCCTCACGCGCAGCAGCGGCATCTCCATCGCCATCGGCATCGGCTACCTGATGGTCTTCGAGGGGGTGCTCAGCATGCTCCTGGGCAGCGGACAGAAGTGGCTGCCCGGCACCGCGTTCACGGCGATCGCCAAGGGCGGGAGCGCAGACATGACGTTCGCGACGGCGCTACTGCTCGGCGCCGCCTACGCTCTCGTCGCCATCGCCGTGGCCGCGGTCGTCTTCCGGCAGCGCGACATCACGGCGTGATCCGGACGGCGGAGGACGAGGAGGTCCGATGACTGCAGCAAGGTCGGGCAAGGGCGACACCCATCGAGTGCTGATGGACGCCGCTCTGGAGGTCTTCCTGCGGCGCGGCTTCGCGCGCGCGACGACGCGCGAGATCGCCGCCGCTGCCGGCGTCGCCGAGGGCACGATCTACCGGCACTTCGCCGACAAGCACGCGCTCTTCCGCGAGGTGTTCTTCTCCGTCATGGGCGGCATGGGGGAGGAGCTGCGGCGGCTCCCCGAGCGCGCCGGCAGCGCCACCGTGCGCGCCAACCTGGCGTACCTGCTCGGGCTGCTCGGCACGCTGCAGGAGCGCTCGGCGCCGCTGCTGGCATCGATGTCGGCCGATCCGGAGCTGGCAGGCAGCTTCGCCGCGCACGTCGCCGACAACGCGCTCGAGGGGTTTGAGCTTTCGGCGCCGGTATCGGCGGTCGCGGACTACATTCGCGCCGAGCAGCAGCTGGGAAGGATCAGGACGGACGTGGATGCCGAAGAGGCCGCCGCTGTCGTGGCCGCGTTGCCGTTCGCCCGGGGCGCCGAGCGCGCCCTTGACCCACGGACTCCGGCCCGAGATGGTTCCGCCGAGCCGCGAGGCTTCCCGGTCCCGGCTGCGGCGGCGCTCGACATCCTCGCGCAGGGCCTCGCTCCGTCTCCGTAAGCTGCCCATCCGGCCGCGCCGCCATCACGTTTCCTGCAGCTTTAGCAACTTTTTCGCAACTCTGGTATTCTGGTCCGGCTGTCGCAGAGGAAAAACCCCTGCAAATCGGCACTTTGCCCTCGTAGCTCAGTGGATAGAGCACAGGTTTCCTAAATCCGCAGCCTAGGGTGCCAATCGGGGTACTTCGAGGGTGAATCGGGGTCGTTTGGCGACAGTCCGCTGACGCCCGGAGCCGGTTCGAGCCTGCAGTTTCCTGCAGAATTAGCAACTTTTTAGCAACTTGCGGGACGCGGATGCACGCCGTTGATCGGCGAGGGCGATCACCCTCCTGATGCTAGCAGGGCCTCTACAGGCTCTGGAGCGCCTCGGCCGCGTGCTTGCCTGCATCGGAGGCCGGGTCGATGCTCACAGCCTTCTGGAACGCGACTTTCGCCTCCGCAAGGTAGTCAGCCGACTTCGCCTTGTCCTTCGCCTCGCGGGCCTCGGTCTGCAGGAAGATGCCCTTGTTGAGATGCGCGGCCTGGAACTCGGGGTTCTGTTTGATGACGACCTCGATCTGCTTGAGGCCCTCTTCGTGATGCCTCATGTAGAAGAGCGAGACCGCGAGGTCGGTGCCCACACTCGGATCGCCAGGCTGCTTCTTCCAGGCGGCCCGGTACACCTGGGAGGCGGCCTTGAAGTACGCCTCTCCGCCAGCTGAGTCATCCTTGTTGAAGGCGTCGATGCCCTGGTCGTAGAGGCCGTTGGCCCGGTCGACGAGCTCGGAGTAGCTGCCGGACGTATCGGCCGCGACCGGCGCCGCCGCCGGCGCCGGGTCGCCGCTCGAGCCTCCGCCGGCGGCGAAGACGATCGCCACGACGACGACTGCGATCGCGGCGAAGCCCAACCAGACCCACAGAGGCGAACGTGAGCGGCCGAATGGGGCCGACTCCGCATTTCGCTCAGCGGCCGGCCTCGCGGACTGCGGCCGCTGCGCCGTGGCCGGCGATCCCCCGGCAGGCTTCCTCGCCGGGCGACGAAGCGCCGCGCGGGCCTTCGTCAGGTCGTTCCCGCACTCGGGACAGAACTTCGCGTCATCGGCCTCGCGGCCGCACTCAGGACAGTACATCGATGATCGGTCTCCTTGGGCTGGGATCTGGTCATCGGTGGCGCGGCGATCTGTCTCACTCACCGCCACTCGAGTAGAGAAAGTCGACAGATGCTGTTGACTTTGTCCATGATACTGAGCGGGCCAAGGCCGTCAAACCAGAGCGCGCCAACGATATCGACGGCGTCGGTCGTTGCCGCGGCGCCCTCTTCGGCGCGAACGACCGAGGGCCGGCGGACAGCCGGCCCTCGGGGTCGTCACGTTCTTGCAGGCGGAAGGGCTTACCAGCCGAAGCCGCCCCACATGCCGCCGAGTCCCATCCAGCCGCCGGCGCCGTCGCGCATGCGCGCTTTGGTCACGGACAGGTGGTGCTTCGCGTAGAAGGTCTTGACCTGGGCACGGTGATGCGCGCGCATGGTCTTCAGAGCCCTCTGCGCCGCGTCGCTCTTGAGGCGCTTGTGGTAGCGCTCGGCCCAGCGGTCGACGTGCGCCGTCTGGTGGCTGCGCATGTCGAGCCAGCGGCCGAAGGCGCGGGGATGGTTCGCCATCCAGGCGGCGCCGTGGCCGCTGCCCCACATGTGGGAGGCGTCCCACTCGTGGTCGCCCATCATGCCGCCCTTGTCCCAGCCGCCCCACATGCCGTCGGAGGGGCAGGTCCAGGCAGCGCCGTTCCCATGCTGCTCGTAGAAGGCCTTCCTGTCGTTCCAATGCGCGGTCCACAGAGCGTGCAGGGCCTGCTGCGCCGCGGGGCCCTTGAGGTCGGCCTTGTAGGTCTCATGCCAGGTCTGCATCGCCTGCTGCTGGTCGACGCGCAGCTGCGTCCAGGTGGCCAGGGCGTCGGGGTTGTTCTTCAGCCACGAAGCACCGCTGCCGGTGCCCCACATGCCGGTGCCGCCCCAGCGGCCGTCGCCGTTCCAGAGGCCGCCGCCGCACCAGTCGCCGCTGTGATCGCCCTCGTGGTCGCCGTCGCCCATCATGCCGCTGGGGCTGGCGCCGGCGATCGGCACGAGGAGCAGCGCCGCGAGCGCGACGACCGCGAGGGCGGTGAGAAGCGCCTTGAAGCTCAGTTTCATCAGGTGACCATCCTTTGACTCATCGAGGGGTGATGTCGGGGCGCTGAAGATGAGAGCGCTCCGGATGCTGGAGGACTTGTGAGCCGCGCCGTCCGGACCTCCTTCGCGGTCGCTTGCTGCTTCCGCTATCTGGAACACGCGAGGCCCGCCTTTCTTACAGTCGCGCGGCGAAACGGGCGATCAATCGCCGGAGCCGTCGTGGCCGCCGGACGTGTCGCCACCGTCGTGGGTGGTCGTCGTGCTGGTCGAATGAGTGCGTGGTGGAGTCCGTGGTGCTGGTGCCGCTGTCGTGCGTCGTCGTCGCAGCGTCGCCGGCGGCGTCGTGCGTCGTGGTCGAGCCGCCGCCGGCATCACCCGCGTCGTGGGTGGACGTCGTCGTGGAGTCATGCGTCGCAGCGTCATGACCGCCGCCGGAGTCGTGACCAGCCGAGCCCGCGTGGCGGGCGGCCCCGCCGTGCTCGCCCCGCGGCGTGCCATGGCCCGCCTGATGCCGGTCGTGCATCGCGGTGTAGGGTGACGCAGGTCGGGCGCTGGCGCCGATGGGAGCCACGGTCGCCGCGGCCGCTGCGGCCGCCGCAGGCCCTCGGTCGCTCCTGCCCCCCTCCTTGACCGCGACCGCGCCGCCGCCGATGACGACGGCCGCGGCGGCGGCCGTGATCGCCGCCTTGGTCGTGACGGCGGCGCCGATCTTGGCCAGCAGCCCGGCGCCGGCGGGGCCGGCGGCCGAGGCGATGTCGGGTGAAGGCAGCGCGTGCACGGGCGCGAGGCCCGCAGGCAGCGGCGGCATCGCCAGCAGCGCGGCCGGCACGCTGAGGGGCATGAGCACGAGGCCGAGCGCGGCCGGGGCGGCGGCGTCCGCGCCGGCGAGCTTGGCGAACACCGTCTTGAACGAGGCGCGGGCGCGGTGCACGAGCACGTCGGCGTTCGGCCGCGAGACCTCCATGACCTCGGCGATCTCCTCGGGCGGCAGGCCCTGGAGGTCCTTGAGCACGAGGGCGGTGCGGTAGCGCTCGTTCATCTCGCCGAGCGACTGCTCGACCAGCGCCACGGTCCGGGCGCGCTCGAACTCGTCGACGCCGGAGGCGGCCTGCTCGAGGCCGGCGTCGCCGCCGCCGTCGAGCTTGCGCCGCGAGCGCAGGTGGTTGAAGCAGGCGTTGGTGGCGACGCGGTAGAGCCAGGCGCGCAGGCCGAACGACTCCTCGTCCGCCTGCGGCAGCTGGTCGAACGCCTTGATGAACACTTCCTGGGTCACGTCCTTGGCCTCCTCGCGGTCGCCGAGCACCCGAGCGCAGAGGTTGTAGATGGGTGCGTGGTACTCGCCGTAGAGGCGCTCGAAGGCGTCGCGGCGCCCGGCCCGGAGGCCGCGCACGAGATCGGGGGCTGTGGCGGGAGGTGAAGGCATCAGGGAAGGAGTTCCGAGCTCAACGGTACTCTCATCCTGCCGGCCTTCAACCGTTCCCGCCGCACGAGGGCCGGCCGCTGCCGGCCGACCCTCGCGACTTGCGTCGTGATCGTTCAGTCACCGCCGTGGCCGCCGCCGTGGCCGCTGTCGTGACCGCCGCTCGAGACGTGCGTCTGCTGGCTGGTCTCGTGCGTCTGCTGGCTGGTCTCGTTCTCGTGGACGCCCGGGTTGCTGGCGGAGCCGCTGTGATCGCTCTGCTTGCTCTGAGCGCTCTTCCGGACGCGCTCGGCGTGCCGGGCCTCGGCCTTATGGGCGCGCTGCTGCGCCTGGGCGTGCTTGCGCTCGACGCGGCGCGCGTGGGTCTTCGCGCTTCTGCGCCTCGCGGACGTGGCTGCCCGACTGGTGGTCGATGAGCTGGGCCAGCTGCTTGTCCGTGAGCGTGACCGCGTGCTTGGCGGGCGTCTTGTCGACTGCGCTGTGCGTCCTGCGCCTTGGTGAGCTGCTGCACGCCCGCCATGGCGACGCTCGTCATGGCGA
The DNA here is from genome assembly GCA_963695395.1 of uncultured Thermoleophilia bacterium. GTDB lineage: Bacteria > Actinomycetota > Thermoleophilia > UBA2241 > UBA2241 > CAIXSE01. Next base: position 79,684 of record CAVOGK010000031.1, read on the forward strand.
ACACGATCACCGCCGTGGCGACGATGGTCTTGAGTGCCTTCATGGTCTCTCCCTTGGGTTCGTTGTCCTTGCACCTGCTAGAACACGGGGAGGCGGCGTTTCTTACACCGGGCTTTTCGCGACCTTGGTTCGGCCGAGGGGTGCAAGGGTCAGCCGCGGGTCCGCCTGAAACGAAACGGCCAAGCTGCCAGTCGGTATCCCCGCTGGCCTTCGCTGGCGACCACCTGCCATGCATAGCGACGCCGGAGCTTCTCGACGGCTAGGTGCACGTCGATGCTTGCGGCGCGCGCGAGCCGTGAACATGGCCGCCTCCTTCCCGCTCATCGATCCCAAGAGAAATAGCTACCCCGGCCCTGTTGGGAATCGGTGAAGACGCGCCCATCTCTCAGGCGGCGGCGCCTTCCAGGCGTCCGCCCGCGGCTTCGCGCTCTCCGAGCAGGAACAGCTCCGCGCTGCCGCAGCACGGACAGGCGACGATGCCCGAGTGGGAACGATGGACCCCAATCGGGACCAGGAACTCCTCCGTGCACACCGTGCATGCCAGGTCGACTTGCTTGCTCATCTCTTCTCCTCATCATCTGTGACGATGAGCTTCTACCGGATGCGTGCGAGAACACGGCGAGACCAGTGTGAGGGTGCCATGAGCGTGCCGGCGGGAAGTGTCGACGCCGCGGACGAGATTCACGGGCTGCTGACGTCCGGCTGACCCTCTCCTAACAGAGCGGCGCCAGACTGTCGCCATGATGACGCGGCGCATGATGATCCGGCGTCACCTCCGCAGCGCCCGGGCCTCCGCGCTGACGGAGGAGGAACGCCGGCTCGAGCTTCGCGAGGCCGAAGCGAGGATCGCACACGGCCCCGGCAAGTCGGCCGAGTCCGAGGCTTCCCCCTCCTCGGATGACGCGGGCGCCTCCGGGGCCTCCGAAGCGTGGCCCGAGGGGACCGGCGTCAGTGACCCCCGCTGATGCCGGCCCGCCTCGGTCGCGGCCGGGGGCGGGGCCGACTGCGGGCGTCCGTCAGTCCTGGGCCGACGGCTCGCCCTCGTCCTGCGAGTCGAGTCCGTTATGCGGCGCGTGGTTCTGGGCCAGGGCGACGAGCTCGCGGGCCTGCAGCAGCCAGACGAGCTCGGCGCTCCGTGACTTCCTCGCCGACAGGTGCACCCGCGCGAGACCGCCCTTGCTGAGGACGACGTGGGCCCCGGTGAGCTTGTGGATGACCGTCGTGAACTCGGGGTTGTGACCGACGAGCATGACGGCGTCGGCTTGAGAGTGCTCGCGAAGGAGGCGGCGAAGATCCTTCATGCCGAAGCCCCTGCCGAGGCTGTTCGCAGTGCTGAGCTTGCCCTCGAGGCCGAGCGCCGGCGCCACGATCTCGGCGGTGCGCTGGGCGCGTTCCAGGGGGCTCGTGATGAGGACGTCGGGCGAGACCTTCAGGCGAGCGAGGGTCCAAGCTGAATGCGCCAGTGAGGAGATGCCGGCCTGGGTAAGGGGCCTGCTCGCATCCTCGCCGTCCCACTCAGATCGCGGGACGCTCTGGCCGTGTCTCAGGAAGTAGAGTTCCATTCAGTCAGCCCTCTCAGTCCTTTTCGCGAAAGGGCGTCGTCCTTCCCATCTGCGACGCCAAGGAATGCTATCGCATCACTGCGGCTCGGGTGAACGTCGGGCCCGGTGCGTGCTCGCGGCGGACTGCTGCCGGATACGCCGGACAGGTCGACAATGCGCCCGCACGCTGGCTGAATGGGCGAAGAGCGTGACGGACGGCTGCCGGTTTCCTGCAGAATTTCGCAACTCTTTCGCAACTCTGGTATTCTGGTCCGGCTGTGGCAGAGGTAAAACCCCTGCAAATCGGCACAATGCCCTCGTAGCTCAGTGGATAGAGCACAGGTTTCCTAAATCCGCAGCCTGCTACGCCCCGAGCAAGACCCGCCGGGCTGCGATCCGAGCTTGCTGCGATTGACGTCGGGCGCGCCAGTGACACTAACGATGCGCTACCGTGGCGACCGGATTCGCACAAGTCCGGCGGAGAGAACGGTGAACGCCCCGGGCATCTCGACACCGTGCTCGCCGATCACCTGCGCAACGGCATCCGCCTTGCCTGTCGAGGGTAGCCCCGGCAAGCGCACAAGAAGGATGCCGAACGCGACTCGACGCAAGCGGAACACGAGTTCGCCGAAATCCTTGTCGGCGGTCATGAGGATGCGCTCATCGGCGTTGGCGAGCTCAAGCACGGCCTCGTCGGTGATGCCCGGAGAGAGTTCGGCAACGTAGACGACGTCGTGGCCGACGGACCGCAGCCGGGTGACGATGGCTGAGTCGACGCCTTCGTCGGCGAGTAGCTTCACGCCACCGACTTGGAGACCGGATAGGCGACGTCAGCGCGGAGGACCTCGGCCCCGAAGCGCACGGCGGAGAGCACGCCCTCGCGCGTGAGCCGAGGATGGGCCTCCAGGAGTTGCTCGATCGTCCGGCCGGCGCCGAGCTCATCGAGGATGGACTCGACCGTGATGCGTGTGCCCTCGACGACGGGCTTGCCCATCATGACGTCGGGGTCAGATTTGATTCCTTGCGTAGCCATTGCGAGAACCTCCTTGCCTGGCTGCAACGATACCACCGGATGCCCGACTCGTACCGAAAGGGTCTATCCGCTGATCGACCGCGATTCCCACGAGGTCGTCTCTGAGGGCGCGAGTGCCACGTCTTTCGATACGTTCATGTTCAGCCTTCAGGGCAGAACAGAGCTGGTGGGCGACTGATCACGAAGGGCCGTGGGGGGAACGGTCACTTCGGAGGCCGCGGGTCGAGGCGTTCGCTGCAGATTCCCTCCGACCGGCGCGATAGTGTCACTCCATGAACCCCGAGCGCCTCACCGGCTTCGTCTACCCCGTGAAGAAGAACGGCGTCCCCGTGCGCGGCCGCTGGCAGCTGTGGGTGAACCTGCCGTCCGAGCCTGCGTTCGACCGGGACGGGCAGCCGGTCCTTGACTCCAAGGGCCACCAGAAGCAGCGCTACCCGAAGACCACCAAGGTGGTCGAGGCCAAGGGCAAGAAGGCCGCCGAGCGCCTGCTAGAGACATGGATCGCGGAGCTCGAGGCGCACCGCACCATCGACCCCGACCGCCTGAAGCTCGCGGAGCTCCTCGACCGCTGGCTCGAGGCGACGCGGGGCGAGATGCGCGTCGCCAGCTACAACTCCTACAGGCGCATCCGCCGGATCCACGTCGACCCGGCCCTCGGCCAGGTGCTCGCCGGCAAGCTCACCCGCGCGCAGCTCTCGACCTACTACGCGGCGAAGATGCGCGGGAGCAAGAAGAGGAAGCCGCTGGCCGAGACCACCGTCGCCCACCACCACGCGATGCTCAAGACCGCCTACAACTGGGCGCTCGAGGAGGAGCTGCTGCTCGTGAACCCGGCGCTGCGCGTCAAGAACCCGCCGGCGCTGCGCCCCAAGACGCGCCCCGTGTGGAGCATGGAGGAGATCGCGAGCACGGTGATCAGGGCGAGCGGCCTGCAGGTCCACGCCGCCGGCGTGCTCGCCGGCTTCTCCGGCCTGCGCGTCGGGGAGATCGCCGGCCTGCTCTGGTCCGACCTCGACCTCGCGCGCGGCTTCGTCACCGTCTGCCGCACCATCGAAGAGGACGACGACGGCACGCTGCTCGAGTACCCGCCGAAGAACGGCAAGGCGCGGACCGTGCCGCTGCCCGCCGCCGCCTGCGACGAGCTGCGCGTCTGGCTCGCGGCGCAGAAGGAGTACCGCCTGGCCCAGGGCCCGGCGCTGGAACGAGGCCGGCCGCGTGGTGCCGAAGAAGGACGGCACGCCAGATGGCGCCCTCGACCTTGAAGAGCCAGTGGTGGAACTGGGTGGCGCGGCAGAAGATCGACCCGCACCTGCCGATCCACGGCCTGCGCGACTCGTTCGGCACCTGGGTCTACGAGACCTACGGGGTCAAGCAGGCGCAGGAGTGGCTCGGCCACTCCGACCCGGCGACCACGCTGCGCCACTACGTGCGCCTGACCACCGCCGCGCGGGCGAAGGCCGTGGCGGGGCTCGACGAGGTGACGCGGGCGGCGCTGGAGCGGGCCCAAGAGACAGGTGCTCGAGGACGCGCAGTCCGTGCTCGACAACGTCGTCTCGCTCGAAAGCAGGCGTCAGTAGTCTCTCCAGCTGACTCCTCCACTGCCGCCTGATGCTGCATTCCTGCCGCTTCCGTGAGCATCAGGCAGGCGATCTAACCCGCAATCAAGACTCGGACGCCTTGCCTCGCAAGGCCTTCGGCGAAAGCTTTCGGGAGCCGGGTTGTGATGAGGGCGTCGACTTCGGGCCAGCCAACCACCCGCGCGCGAGCGTTGAATCCAAGCTTGCCCGGTGAGGCGAGCACGATCGTCTGAGAGGAGCTCTCGCTCATCGCTCGAGCGGACGCTGCGTCCTCAAGCGAGAAGTCCCGGACGCCGCCATCGAGAGTGGCTCCATCCGCGGCGACGAAGGCCAGGTCGGCGTGAAGGGTGCGGATCGTGTCAACGGACAGGGGTCCAGTCGTGCCGAAGGACGTCGCACGCAGCTGACCCCCGATGACGATGACTTCGATGCCCGCACTGCCGGCCAATAGCTGAGCGATGTTCAGTGCTCCCGTCACGATGGTCAGATGCCGGTGAACGAGGCATTGCGCGAGCGCGAAGGAGGTGGTCCCGTCCGTGAGGAACACGGTCATGCCGTCCTTGATGAGGGTCGCCGCCCGCTGGGCGATGAGGCGCTTCTCCCGCCGATCGCGGCTCTGCCGTATCTCGAACTCCTCCTCCAGGGTCGAGTGGCGCTGGACCGCCCGCGCTCCCCCTCTCGTTCGGGCAAGCAGGCCGAGGCGCTCGAGCAGGGCAAGATCACGCCGCGCGGTCGCCTCGCTGGCTCCGGTGGCGTCCATGATGTCGGACACGGACGCCACCGCCTGACGCCTCAGCAGTTCCTCGATCCGGCGCCGACGCTCCTCCGCAACGACGCGCCCCTCCTTGCGTTCCATGATCGCTTCCCTTCTCAGGTGCTGACGGAAGACTCAGCAAAACACTCATGTTCAGTCAATCACGTCATTGACCTGACTGGAAACGACTCGAATACTTCAGTAGCGAAGGGAAGCGCTATCGACCGGAGGAGGAAACGGATGTCGACCGAGTCCAGCGTGCTGAAGGCCACCGGCAGTTGCCTGTGCGGAGGCGTCAAGTATGAGGTGAACGGTCCCCTTCGGGACATCCTCTACTGCCACTGCGAGAACTGCCGCCGCACGCACGGCAACTTCTCCGCGTACACATCGGCTCGGCGTGAGGACCTCGGCATCACCGAGAGCCGCACGCTCAAGTGGTACCACACCGACAAGGACGTGACGCTTGGCGTGCAACGCGGCTTCTGTTCGGAGTGCGGCTCGAGCGTCTTCTGGGATCCTCAGGGCTACGAGTACGTCTACATCTCGGCGGGGAGCGTCGACCCGCCCACGGGCATCAAGGGCGCTGGCCACATCTGGCTCAGCGAGGCGAGCGACTACTACGAGATCACTGACGATCTGCCCAGGGCCGAGGGTTCGTCCAAGGGCCTCTTCCTGGGCACGCCGCACGATGATCCGTTGAAGTCGTCCTGACGGAGGCGCGCGACGTAGCACTCCGGCGGCCGGCAGCCTGAATCCATGCCTCTCGCCGACGGACAGAGGCTGCCGGCCGACATCGGACTGCCGAGCCAGGTCTACGCTGAGAAGCAACTACGCGAGGCGCTGATGCTGCTTGCGCGCTGGAGCAGTCTGGTTGAGGTCGACGCGGTCGGCCTCCACACGCTGCTCTCGCCCGATAACCGTCGCGCAGCGCGTGAGAGTGGCCTTGCGTTCACCGTCCATGGTCCCTACGGGCCCGCGTTTGACCCGGCCAGCCCCGAGGAGTCGGAGAGGCATCGCACGATTGAAGCCCATCGCCGTCATGCTGAGGCAGCTGCTGCGATCGGCGCTCAATGCTACGTCGTGCATCCTGACCGAGGATCACAGGGCATTCCATGTGTCGCGGGGCGGCGAGCGCTTGAGCGAAGCCTGCGTGACCTGGAGGAAGTCCAGGCGTCGAGTGGCGTGCAGGTCGCGGTCGAGAACATGGCGACGGGCGCTGCATGGAGGTTCACCGCACCTGGAGACCTCGACCTCGGCGAGATCGGGTTGGTGCTCGACACGGGTCATGCTGCCATCTGCGGCACTCTGGACCCGTTCCTGACGAATCCTCGAGCGAGGCTCGTGCACGTTCATCTGCATAGCAACGCCGGCCCAACCGAGGAGCGAGATCCTCATCGCTGCCTCGGTGACGGGATCGTCGACGCCCTCACCGTGCTTACCGTTGCCAGAAGAGCGGAGGCTACGGTAGTCCTTGAACATGGCGAGGTTGGGACGGCGCTGGCCAGCATCGCCTATCTGTGGAAGCACGGGCTTGCTGGCGAGGCGTTTCCTGCAGATTTCGCAACTTTTTCGCAACTCTGGTATTCTGGTCCGGCTGTCGCAGAGGAAAAACCCCTGCAAATCGGCACAATGCCCTCGTAGCTCAGTGGATAGAGCACAGGTTTCCTAAACCTGGTGTCGCTGGTTCGATTCCAGCCGGGGGCACCACTCTGACGCTGCACGGTGGGCTTTCGTGTTGGGGCGTTTGGCAGCATGCCTTCCGAATCGGCAAGACTGCCGATACTCTGCCGACGAGACGGAGGCGCTCGGCCGGCCAAAGGGAACCACCAACCGGCACGGAGTGGCTCGGAGCCGCGGCGGGAGGATGGCTGGATATACTCGTCGATGCTGGATGTGGCGCAGGGCATGCGAACAGAAGCGTCTGCCATTATTCGATGCCCGTGGTGGCAGTCGACGAGGGACCCCCAGTGGCGATGGCTTGCGGTGAGCTCGCGTGGTGATCACGGCGCTCGCCGAAGAACGACGGCAGCGTTTGGATGTGGGGCGACAACGAATACGGCCAACGGACGAGCTCCCGGATCGGCCTTCGGTCATGGAGTAGTTGCGTGTCAGGAACCAGACCAAGGACGCACGTCAAGCACCCTCACCGCATCTCGAGACTGGAAAGGCCATGACGGACGCGGCTGCGATCAGCAACAGCACCATCCGCCGGGTCTCGCCGCCCGATTGACCGGCGCCACTCGATGTCCGTCACCGACTTCCTGATCATCCTGCTCGCCGGCATCGGTGCCGGGACCATCAACACGGTCGTCGGCTCCGGCTCGCTCATCACGTTCCCAACGCTGGTGGCGCTCGGCTACCCGCCCCTGCTGGCCAACGTGTCCAACAACGTCGGACTCGTGCCCGGTGGAGTGTCGGGCGCCTACGGCTACCGGCGCGAGCTGGTGGGCCAGCGCTCGCGCCTGCGGCGGCTGGTGCCCGCGTCGATCCTCGGTGCGGTCACCGGGGCGACGCTGCTGCTGGTGCTGCCGAGCAGCTTGTTCGACAAGGTCGTCATCGTCCTCATCTGCATCTCGCTCGTGCTCGTCGTGGTGCAGCCGACGCTGTCGCGGCGGCTCGCCGCTCGGCGGACCGCGCGTCCCGGCAGCCACCACGACGCGACGCTGGGCGTGCAGGTGCTGGTGGCGCTGGCCGGCGTGTACGGCGGCTACTTCGGCGCCGCGCAGGGCATCATCCTCATCTCGATCCTCGGGATCATGATCGACGACCACCTGCAGCGCCTCAACGCCTGCAAGAACGTGCTGGCTGCCTCGGTCAACGCGGTGGCTGCGATGGTCTTCATCCTCGTCACCGACATCGACTGGAAGGTGGTCGCAGCGATTGCCGTCGGCTCCGTCATCGGCGGCCAGATCGGGGCGCGGTACGGCCGCCGCCTCAATCCCTCGGCTCTGCGCGGCGTCATCGTGGTCGTCGGGATCGTCGCGGTGGTCCGCCTGCTCTGACGCGGTGGTGGGGCTACTCTGTTGCGCTTGGGCATCATCCTCATGGTGACTGGGATCATCGCCCTCGCACACCAACGGCGACCACCGCGGCTGACACGTCGCCACTCCCGGCGAACGAGATGAACTCCCTCCGTTCGTCTCCCCGGCTCCCGGGGGTGACCCAGCGACTAGCTCCGCATCCACATGTTCCACACGAGACGCATCTGGAGATCCGGGCCGAGCAATCGTCTTGCGAGTGCCAACGGTCTTGCGCCACATATGGGGTATCGGAATCGGTGCGAATCGTCGTTCAGCGCCCTCCAGATGAGATCGGCTGCCTTCTCGCACGGTTCCCTTCGGCCCGTCCTTTGCTCCAACCTCACCATGCGGGCCTGCAATCGGCCGTACGGCGAGGACGGATCGATCGAGGCGAGATCGGCTCCACCCTTGTCCCAGATCGGCGTGTCGACGAACCCCGGCTGCACGAGCTTCACCCGCACACCGAAGGGTCTCAGCTCATACCACAGCGTTTCCGACAGCGCCTCCAGAGCGTACTTCGTCCCGCCGTACACTCCGTAGAACGGAAACAGCATGATCCCCGACAGGGAGCTGATGTTCATGATCACACCCGAGCCTCGTTCCCGAAAGGCGGGGACGAGTGCTGTGGTGAGCTGCATCGGGCCCAGCACGTTGACGTGGAAGAGAGACTCCACCTCGACCTGGTCGTAGTCTTCGACGGCCCCGAACTCAAGAGCACCGGCATTGTTCACCAAGACATCGGGCGCCGTCTGGTCGGTGAGCACGTCGATGAACCCACAGATGCTCTCCGCACGACTCAAGTCGAGCTCAGCGATATCCACGCCGCTCGGCCAATCGAGGGATCGGGCTCTTTCCACGTCACGCGCCGTCCCGGTGACCCGCCAGCCCTCCTGCCCCATGCGCACGGCTAGTGCCCGCCCGATGCCTGAACTGGCTCCGGTCACCACAGCGGTGCGCGAGCCGGCGCTTCTCATGGCAGTCTCCTCTCGAACCACCCGTTGTCTCTTAGCGCTCCTTGAGCATGGACCACAGGGTCTTCAGCGCGTCAAGGCTCAGCGATTGCATGAGAGGCGGGTTCCCCAGGGACCGATCCATAGCCATCATCCTCGCCTTGGCCGGCGGCATCTCGTTCGCGTCGATGGGCACGGTGACGATCGCCGGCCGATCAGCGGCAAAGGCTGCCGTGATCGCACGGGCCACTTCACCCGGCTTCTCGGCCCTTACGCCGAAAGCGCCGAAGGAATCGGCCAGTTTCACGAAATCCGGTGTCCTGAACTCCGAGGCCACGTAGCGACCCGTGTAGGTCATCTTCTGGATGTCGTGCACCATGGCCAGAGTGTCGTTCTGAAGGATGAGCCATACCACCGGGATGTTGTGGCTGACCGCGGTCATGACCTCCATGCCATGCATCTGGAAGTCACCGTCGCCACACACGACGATCGTCGGTCGGTCGGGGGCGGCAAGCTTGCCTCCTATGCAGGCAGCGACTCCCGAGCCCATGGCGGCCAGACCGCTGAGTGACATGGTCGTGTCAGGCCGCCGAACGAGAAGACATCTCTCCACCCAAGTGATCGTGTTGCCGATGTCGGTGAACACGAGAGCATCGTCGGGCAGGGCTTCCCCGAGCTCGGCCATGACCCGCTGCGGCTTCAGGGGCACATCCGTGGAGGTCATGGCGGGCTCGGAGAAGTACTCGGTGCGGGTCTTGAGAGCGGCGAAGTCGTCCGCGGGCCGGCGCTCTTCGGTCTTGAGACTCCGCACCAGTTCCGCCAGAGCTTCGAGAACGATGCCCGCGTCACCCAGCAGCGCCACATCCGCGGGGTAGTTCTTGCCGATCTCGTCCGGGTCGACATCGATGTGAATCAGCGCCCGGGATGGTTTCAGCGCCGGGTCCCACACATGAGTGCTGAACTCGTGCAGGCTGGATCCGACGACGAGGAGCACATCCAGCCCCGAGCGCAGGTAGCTGTTGGCCGCACGGGTCCCGTAGAGCCCGATGCAGCCCAGAGCGAGGGGATGATCTTCCGGGATGGCGCCCTTGCCGGGAAGTGTCGTAGCCACCGGACAGGCAAGGGTTTCAGCGAGTCGCAGGACATCAGCCGGGGTACGTCCTGTTCTTCCCCCCGCGCCTATCAGCATTCCCGGCTTTTTGGAAGCAAGAAGCAGCTCCGCCGCCCGCCGAAGATCTGCGTCCAACGGTCGCGTCGCGAGACGGGGACGATACCGGTCGGGAGCGATGATCTCGTCTTCCACGTGACCTCGCTGGGCGTCGGCCGGAAGGTCCAGATGGACCGGTCCCGGGCGGCCGCTCATGGCGATGCGGAGAGCCCGGCGAAGAGCTTCCGGCAGCTTGCTTGCGTGGGTGACCATGGTCGAATACTTGGTGACCGCTGAGAGAAGCCCCGTTTGAGAGAAGGTGCGGCCTTCGCCTGCGGCTTCCTGAAGCGCGCCTCTGCCGATGGAGGAGGTCCCGACCTGGGCGGTAAGGACGAGCATGGGCAGCGAGCCCATATAGGCGGCGGCGACGCCCGAGACGATGTTGGTCGCTCCCGGACCCACCGTGCCGCAGCAAACGCCGAGACCGCCTCCGGCAAGCGTGTGGCCGGCCGCCATGTAGGCTGCCCCTCCTTCGTGTTTGGCCAAGATGGACGTGATGCTCGATTGCCGCAGGGCATCGTAGAAGGTGAGCAGATGGCCCCCAGGCAGGCCAAAGACGTACTTGACTCCCTCGTTCTCCAAGTAGCGGACGAGAATCTGAGCGCCGGTGCCCTTCATCTTCCTGCTCCCCCTGAGATCGTGGGACCCATATCCTCCGTTCGGCCAACTGGCATGATCCATGCGTCGGCCCATTGCTACGATAACGCCGCTGCCGGTCAACTCGTCGTTGCGCTTCGATGAGGGCGTCTTGCCCAGAGCGAGGCCGGGTCAGTGAACCGGTTCTGACGGCCAGTCAACGGCCTGCGCAGTTTCGCGCTCCTACGGTCGGCAAAGATGAACATGGGGGGAGCTTCATCGTGCGTCCCCGCGCTGTGGGGACTCTTCGCGAGGAGGTGCCCATGATCAGAGCGACCGAATGGATCCTGGGAGGCGTCGGCGCCCTCGCGGTGTTCCTGGGCTTGTTCGTTCTGCTCGCGGGAGAGGACCAGTACCTGGGCTTCGGCGGTTCCGCTTGGCGAGTCGGCGACATCTCGGCCGCGTGGAGCTACGGGTTGTTGATCGGCGGCGTCGCGCTGCTGGCCGTCGCCGTAGCACTGGAGGCGCGGGATCTCCGTCACGCGCGGTCGAACAAGCGGCAGAGTGAGCTCGCCGGGTTGTTGACGCATGTCGCCATCTTCACGGCAGTCAACGCGCTCCTCTGGATCGAGGACATCGCGACGGGAGGCGGGCTGGACTACGCCTACTGGGTCACCATCCCCTGGGGCATCGGCCTCCTTGCCCACGCTGTCGCCTACACGGTGGGCGCTCGCCCGGTGCTTCGGCACCACTGACGGGCCGGACCGCATGTGGCGCGTCCGGCGAGAATGGGCGGCCGCGCCGACAAGCGCGCGGCGGAGCCTCGGCGAGGTGAAGCACCGGCACGTCTTCTACGCAGCGCGGGCCGGAGCCTGACGAGTCGCCGTGCGAGGCGCCTCTTTCCGCCCGGCCGTCCTCACCGGACGCCCGCGGTGATACTGTCTCAGCGAGCAGAGGGCGGGGATCACTCCCCGTGGCGTTCTGCAGACTCGCGACCCCATCTGCCGAGTCGAGAGTCGTCTCGACACGAGGCGACGCTCGAACTCAGGATGGGCTTGGGCGCGCCGCGACGGCCCGCCCGCCTGCGCGGCCGGTCAGAGGACCCGGTCGCGCGGGCATCTGGATGAAGGAGGACCCATTGGAGCTTCGAGAGAAGATCGATCCCGGCGTCTGCGGTTTCGACACGTTCGTCACGGCGACGAGCGACGACGGCAGGAACGTGACGTTCGCCTTCGCGACCGGCTGCGAGACCATCGTGGAGTTTGGGAGGCGGCTCGCGGAGATCTCGCCGGTCGACGCGATCCAGACGCTGAGTCCGGAGGAGAACCCTGTGCTTGCGTTGTCGGGAGAGCTGTTGCGAGCGACGGGATGCTGCGAGGCCTGCGTCGTGCCGGTAGGTACGGTCAAGGCCATGTACGTCGTGACGAACCTTGCTTTGGCCAGAGACGTCTCGCTGAAGCTCACCTGAGGAGACCGCCGCGGGCTGGTCTCACTCAGGGTGACGCGGTGGAACGCAGTGCTCGCTGATGTCCTTGCGCCAGGCCTGTCGGTCGTCTTCTGCGGCACTGCCGCCAGTGCGCGGTCCGCGGCCGTCATGCAGTACTACGCGGGGCGGGGCAACAAGTTCTGGCGGATCCTCGACCAGACAGGACTGACCCCGCGGCTTCTCTCGCCGTCGGAGTACCGGCTGCTTCCCGAGTTTGGGATCGGGCTCACCGACATCGCCAAGGGGCAGTCCGGAGCCGACAAGGACATCGTGTTCGACGACCACGGAGTCGGTCCGCCTGCGCGCGAAGGTGGTGCACTTTCAGCCGCGCTTCCTCTGCTTCAACGGCAAGCGCGCGGCGCAGGAGTATCTCGGCCGCAAGGACGTCGGTTACGGCCGTCGTGCGGAGCGCATCGGCGCGACGGCGCTCCACGTGCTGCCGTCGACCGCCGGGCTGGCGAGTGGGTTCTGGGACGAGCAGCGCTGGCACGAGTTCGCGCGGATGGTCAGGGCGCCGCATCGGTGAGGTGCGACTCGTCGTGTTCGAGTGTTTCTCCGCGGGAATAGCTCGATGGAGTCCTTTGGCTCGAGCAGGATCCTGAACGGGGAGACGAGACGATGGAACACGCAGCATGGCCCGCGCTTCCTCCTGGGGAGTGGGCAGCGACGAAGACGACGCTGCAGCTCTGCGCGCAGATGATCGGAAAGGCGCGGCTGGCGCTGGCGCCCCCACGGCCCGAATGGCTTCACGCTGCCCTGCTCCTCGACGGTCGAGGGTTCACGACGGGGGCGGTCCCGCTCGACGATCGTCTCGTCTCGATGGGCATCGACGTGTATGAGGTCTCGCTGTGGATCGAGGTGAGCGATGGCAGTCGCGTGGTGGTCCCTCTTGGGCCCGACCGGTGCATCGCCGACATCTGGGCGGACTTCGCCGGGGCTCTCGCCGGCCTCGGCATCGATGTCGACATCTGGGAGAAGCCCCAGGAACTCGCCGATACCACGCCGTTCTCGGAGAACACCCGTGACGGCACGATCGTCGCCGAGCAGGCGCAGCGGTTCTACCAGGTGCTGGCGAGTGTCAACGGCGCATTCGAGGAGTTTCGCTCGCCCTTCTTCGGACGCAGCGGCGTCCAGCTGTGGTGGGGGGGCTTCGACTTCTCGGTGCTTCTGTTCAACGGACTCCACATGCCGGCGCCCGACGATCGCGGCTACATCATGCGCTACGATCTCGACGCCGAGCACCTGAGTGCGGGCTTCTGGCCGGGTGACGAAAACGCGCCTGCGAACTTCTACGCATACCTGACCCCGAGGCCTGAAGGCTGCGAGAGCGCCTCGATCGAGCCCGACGTCGCGGTCTGGATCGAGGCCATGGGAATGTGGTCCCTGCCGTATGATGCCGTGCGGACGGCGGATGAACCGCGCCAGGCGATCCTCAGCTTCCTCAACAGCGTCTATCGCGTGGCCATCGAGAAGGGCGGCTGGGATGGTGAGGCGTACGAGTACGTTCGACCGGAGCCATCCGCGCGCTGACCGCTCGAGTCGACCGTCGCAGCGCAGCGGAGACGTCGCGATGACGCGCGCCCAGCAGCGGTTCGCGTCGTGGACGGCCGACGTCCTCGTCTACATCGTGGTGCTCAATCTCTTCGTCGAGTTCGTGGACTCGATCGTGATCGACTCCTTCTGGATCTCGATCCTCACCGCCGTGCTGCTGAAGCTGCTGCTGGACGCCGTCATCGGCGTTGAGCACCGCGTGTCGGCCTTCTTCAAGGCCAGGGAGGGCGGCGTCAACAGAGCGCTCGGCCTCGTCTCGGTGTTCGCGATACTGTTCTTCAGCAAGTTCGTGATCCTCGAAGCGGTCAACTTCGTGTTCGGCGATCACGTCGAGCTCGGCCACTTCGTCGAGATCGTCGCGCTCATCGTCGCCATGATGCTCGCTCGGGCCTTGTTGCAGCGCGTCTACGTCCGGCTCGGCCGAACCGCCCGCTGACCGGCGCCGAGGCCGGTCCTCCCGAAGCGATCAAGCCCGCGCCGCGTCAGGCTCCCGCGACCGCCCGCCCTCTTGCGTTCTTGTGGAAGATGCAGCCCAGCCCGCGGTCGACGATGAGGTCCAGGCACTTGTTGCACGAGATGCACGTCGCGGGCGTCAGGTCGCCGCCTCGCCAGCGCGCCGCGAGGTGCGGTTCGCGGATGAAGGGGCGGCAGAGCGAGACGGCGTCGATCCGCTCGAGCGCCTCGGCGATCCTCTGAGGGTCACGCCAGCCCTCGACGGAGATCACCGGGCAGCGGACCTTGTCCTTGACGGCCAGCGCGTAGTCGAAGAACCTGCCCTCGGGAATCGGCGCCGGCATGATGTGATCCCAGCCGCCGCGCCTGGCGCCCTCGGGCGTGCCGGCGCTGACCTCGATGGCGTCGATGCCCAGCCGGTCGAGCGCGCCGGCGACGGCGGCGGCTTCCCGGGGCTGGACGCCGCCGGCGTAGCCGTCGTGGGCGCTCATCTTGACGAACACCGGGAAGCTGGGGCCGACGGCGCCGCGCACGGCCTCGTAGACCTCGTACAGGAGGCGGGCCCGGCGCTGGAGCGAGCCGCCGTAGGCGTCCTCGCGCCGGTTCCGGGCCGGGCTCAGGAACTGGTCGATCAGGTAGCCGTGAGCGGCGTGGACCTGCACGGCGTCGAAGCCGGCCCTGAGGGCCCTCGACGCCGCCCGCGCGTAGTCGTCGACCACACTCGCGATCTGAGCTTTCGTCAGCGCCCGCACCGGGGCTCCGCAGACGGGGTCCACCGCCTCGTCTGACGGCCCGTAGGGCCCCTCCTTCTCGGTCACCATGACCGGCCGGAGCGTCGACCCGCTGTGCAGGAGCTGCACGGCAAGCAGACCGCCGGCCGCGTGCACCGCGTCGCACATCCGGGCGAGCGGCGCGATCAGCGCGTCGCGGTCGATGCCGGTGACGTTGGTGGCCCCCCGCCCCTCGCGGGAGACGAAGGCGCTGCCGGCGACGATCAGGCCTGACGCCGCCCCGGGCCAGCTCGGCGGTGAGGTCGACGAGCCGCTGCGTGGGGGCGCCGTCGAACGTGGAGAGGCCCTCCTCGGTGGCGCTGCGCACGAGGCGGTTGGGGATCTCGAGGGATCCAAGTCGCCAAGGGCGGAAGATGCTGCTGATGGCGCCCTGCTTCGGGCGGCTCGTCAACGGGTGCGTCACCGCGCGTCCTGTTGCTCGCGTTCGTCCTGGGACTTGCCCGGCGCGGCATACGGCCGGCGCGGGACCAAGCGACGGTACCACAGGCGCGCGCTCGCGGCGTTCGGCCCGGGACCGGCCCGGCCGGCGAGCCTGTGCCTCGCCTTGCGGACGGGAGCCCCTGCTCCGCGCGACCCCTTGGTAGACACGTGGATTCGCGCGCCGATCGGGGGTGGGCTCCGATCAGCGACGGGGGAGAGCCGATGAAGAGCGGTGCCCACGCGGATCCCAGCGAGCGGGCCGTGGGTCGCTCCGGATAGGGGATCTCCCGGCGCTCCGCCCGGCGTCCGCCGGCGTGCCGGCCGGCGCCGCAGGGAGCGGTGGCCGAGCTGTGGAGGGTCCATGAACGACGCCGCGAAAGCACTGCTGATAGGCTGAAGTCCTCACTGGAGGATGATGTGAACCGCTGGCAGCACGTACGACGCGTTGTTCTGACCATGACGGCGGCCCTCACGCTGGTGCTCGCGGCGTGGCTGTGGCCGGCGGGCGTAGCGGGCCCGGCCGTCGCCCTTGAGGGCGAGCCGATCCTCCTCGACGTCGGGGCCAGGCAGCTGATGGGCGGATCCGACTGGTATCACGCCCTGGACGTCGTGGCCGCGCTCAAGGAGAAGCCCCCCGAGGTCCCGCTCGTCCTGCTCGTCGGTGGATCCTGCGCTCGGGAGTGCAACGTGAGCGACGCGGACTGGGCCGCCCAGGTGGATCGGCGTGGCGGCCCCCAGGTCGTGACCTACAACATCAGCTCGCGCAACCAGACCTTGTACGAAGACGTCGCCCTCGTGAAGGCTCTCCCCCGCGTGCCCACGATCGTGTACATCGGCGTCAATCTGGGCCGCTTCACGTCGCCGTACACTACCAAGGTCGTTCCGCTCACACCTCGTCCGGACAAGGCGACCAACAGGCAGCACCGCTACTCCAAGGCCCGCATTCTCTCGCTCTCCCGGAAGAAGGCCCTCGTGCGGGATTGGCGCACGCGCCGCTACCCGGTCTTCAAGGCCCGCAACGCGTACAACCTGCGCCAGCTCGAGCGCCTCATCCGCGCCTGCAAGCGGCGCGGGTTCCGCCCGGTCTTGCTCGACCTGCCGCGCAACACGGTCGTGATCCGTGACTCCTTCTACCGTCCCGTCCAGCGCTATCACCAGGGCTGTCGCGCGCTGGCCAAGAAGCACGCCGTCCCCTTCGTCAACTTCGTGGGCGCGGCGCGTCTCGCGAACCGCGACTTCTTCGACCTCGCCCACCTCGTCGAGCCCGGGCGGGTCAAGTACCAGCGCCTGCTCTCGGACACGACGGTGCGCCTGATCAAGCGGTACGACATGGTGCCCGAGCCGACCCCGACACCCACCCCGACCCCGACGCCGACGACCGAACCATCGCCCACGCCCTCATCGTCAGGCTCCGGGGTGCCCAGCCCCTAAGCGGCGGCTCCGCGATCGCGCGCGTCGCGAGGCGACGACCTCAGCGGGATCGCCGTGCTCCAGCGTCAATCGTGCGCCCGGGCCGCAGCGGCGGGCGGCGCCGCACGCGACCAGGCGACTTCCCTCCAACGCCTCTCGATGCGCACCCACCGGGTAGGTGTAGAGAAGGCGTCTGCGGCCGCGGACGCCGCGCCACAGCGTGGCGGTCCAAGCGGAAGGGGTGGAGGACATGCCGATGTACGTCGGCCTCTACAAGATGACCGAGAAGGGGGCCACCGAGATCAAGAAGTCTCCCGAGCGCATGAAGGACGCGATCGATGCTTGGGAAGCCATGGGAGGCACCACGCGAGTGGTGCTCGCCACCATGGGGGAGTACGACTTCATCAGCGTTGGAGAAGCGCCGAGCGACGAGGTCGCGGCCATGTTCGCGGCGGCGCTCGGTGCGAAGGGCTTCGTCGCCACGAAGACGCTGCGCGGGTTCACGCCGGAGGAATTCGCGGGCATGCTGGCAGGGCTCCCGTGAGCGCGCGCGCCGGCCGTGGGCGGCGCGCGCAGACCGCCCGTGGCCGGCGTGCCCGTTGGTGCCCGGTCGCGGCGCCGCGCGACCGAACCCGGTGAGCACCGGCACGGACGGCCCCGGGAGCCTTGCGCTTCCGGGGACAGTCGTCTAGCGTGCCGCCATGGGATACACGATCTTCCGGCCCGACGAGCGCGAGTTCCGGCCGCCGCAGCGCGGCGACCAGCGGAGGAGGCTCGCGCCCCTCTCCGGGGCCCTCCACGAGATGCGCGCCAACATCTGGCGTCTGCCGCCTGGCTCGCGCGGCGCCCGCCACCTCGAGCGCGTCCAGGAGGAGATGTTCGTCGTCCTGGAAGGCACCGCGACGCTCCTCCTCGACGATCCGCCCGAGCGCGTCGAACTCCCGCCCGGCACGGTCGCCGTGGTCGAGAAGGAGACCGCCCTGCAGCTCCGCAACGAGGGTGATGTCGAGATCGTCGTCCTGATCGTCGGCGCCCCGCCGGAGGAGGGCAGGGCCGAGTACCTGCCCGACGTGATCTAGCCCGAGTCGAACCTCCAGTCGCTGTCGCGGAGGGTCTGTTCCGGAAACTGCTTGACAAATGAGTTCCCAGGGTGGAAACTACAACGGCATCGAGTTTCCAACCAGGCAGGCCGGGCGCATGAGCAGCACCAGACAGCGGATCGCAAAGACCTTCGAGCGGCACGTGGAGAGCCACGGCTACGACAAGACCACGCTCGACGAGATCGCCCGCGAGCTGAAGATCTCCAAGAAGACGATCTACGTGCACTTCGACGGCAAGCGCGACATCTACGCGCATGTGGTCGCGCGCCAGGCGCAACAGATGAAGCTGCAGCTGGCGGCCGCCGTGGCTCCGCTGCCGACCCATGCGGCGCGAATGGAGGCGGCCGTGAGATCGTTGCTCGACGTGGCCAGGGCCCACATCGCGAAGACCGAAGAGGACGAGTGGCTGCGCGAGTACGAGGTCGCGGCGGATGCGTATCGCAAGGCGAGCGGGGATCTGCTGCGCGAGATCGTGCAGGGCGGGATGGACGCCGGAGAGTTCAGCACCGGTGACGCGTCGCTGGTCGAGAAGATGGTCGCCGCGATGATCGTGGAGTACCTCTTGCTGGTGAATGCGGACCCGTCGTACGACCGCGACGCGGAGCTGCTCGAGCGGATCGGCAGGTTCGTGAGCTAGATCAGTCAGTCGGCAAGCCGGCCGCATCGAGGTGCGGCCTTTTCCAGGCCCTATGGAAACTCAATACGAAATGGGTTTCCACGAACGAAGGAGTAGTCGCATGCGCAAGACAGCTTGGATCCTCGCCCTACTGCTCGGCGCCCACCTCAACCTCACGGCGCTCGTGCCCGCCGCGGCCGGCCAGGGTGCGCCGCCCTGGTGGGTCGGAGGCGGCGTTCTCTGGCCGTTCTTCAGCGACACGAGCACGCTCTTGCCGGCGGGCGACCTGCGCGACACGCTCACGCCGCTGCTCGGGATCGCGGCGGCGACGTGCCTGCTGCTGGCCGCCGGCGCCATCCTGGGATGGCTCGTGCCCGAGAAGTGGTTCCGGGGACTCGTGGTCGCCGGCGCTGTGCTGTCCATCGCGCTGCAGGTGGTCTGGCTGTCCGGCTGGACAGTCCTCCCGCTGCTGGTCGACGCCGCACTTCTGTGGGCGGTGTTCGCGAGGCACGCGACCGTCAGCAGTCTGCGTGGGCAGGCGGCGCTGAGGTCATGACAGCAGGATCGAGAAGTCGGGAGACGCTCGACCCGCGCGCGATCTGCGCGCGGGTCGAGCGCACCACGCCGGACGGTCCCAGAGAGGAGAGCGAGGCGATGAGCAGGATCCTGAGCTGGAGCGCGGTCGCGTCGACCGCGGTGGTGGCTCTGGTCGCGGCCGCGTACCTCCGCGACATGGTTCGAGCCTATGGACGGGTCCGGGGAAGGAGCACGGTCATACCTTCGTCCTGCGGCGACATCGAATACACCGAAGGTGGGTCCGGCCCCCCCGTCCTGGTGATCCACGGGAGCGGCGGCGGCTACGACCAGGGCGAGCTTCTCGTGCAGGCGCTGCTGGGTGACCGATTCCGCGGGATCACGCCTTCGCGCTTCGGCTATCTGCGCTCCACCTTCCGCGCGGGCGCCACGTTCGACGATCAGGCGCATGCCTACGCGCTTCTGCTCGACCACCTGGGCGTCGAGCAGGTCGCGGTCGTCGCGCTCTCTCATGGCGGCCCTTCGGCGCTCCTCTTCGCGGCGCTGTACCCCGAGCGGGTGTCCTCGCTCACGCTCATCTCGTGCGGTGTCGCGTCCACAGACGCTCAAGACCAGGCGCAGGCGAATCGGCAGGGCGACAGGTTGACGGCCATCTTCAGGCACGACGCGCTGTACTGGGGCCTCACCAGGCTGTTCAGGAGGCGGTTCAAGGAGCTGATGGGCGCCGACGGCGCGGTCGTCGCCGGCCTCACGCGCGAACAGCGGGAGCTGGTCGACCAGGTCATCGACTACATGAATCCGGTCTCGCCGCGAGCCGCCGGCGCTGCCTTCGACAACCAGGCTGCGCTGCCGAACGAGAGGATCGCCGCGGTCCGGGCTCCGACCCTCATCTTCCACGCCCGGGACGACACCCTGCAGCTCTTCCACAATGCCGAGTTCGCCGCCGCCACCATTCCGGGTGCTCGGCTGGTCAGCTTCGAGCGTGGGGGTCACCTTCTCATCGGCGTCGAGCAAGCGACCATCCGCGATGTCATGCGGAAGCACATCCTCGACCACCACGGCGAGGCGTCCCGCAAGGCCCACGGTCAGTCCGCTTCCCGACGGCCGCTCCAGGTTGTAGCGCTGCCGTAGCGCCTGATCTCGACCACTCACAGCTGATCACCGTCATGGCGGCGACGGTCGCCGACGAGATCCTCACGCTCATCGCCGTCGAGCGATCCGTCACCAGCTGGAGGGGGATGGTCGCACTTCCTGAGGCGCCCGTTTTCAGGGATGCCCGTCGGGGGGAGTCTCTCACTGACGCGAGCTTCGACCGACCGGGGCTCGAACGACTGAGAGAAGGCACGAATGGGTGAGCCTGCGGCCGAGTCGCCGGAATACGACGTCATCGTTGTCGGGTCGGGGCCGGCGGGCATCTCCGCGGCCATCAACGTGGCCAACCGCAAACGCACGGTAGCCGTGATGGCCGGGCAGACGCCGCTGGGACGCATCAGCAAGGCGCCCGCGATCTCCAACTACCTCGGGTTCGCCGCCGCGAGCGGAGAGGATCTGGCGGCGGCGTTCATGCGGCACCTGGGCGCGTTCGACGTGCCGCTCATCGGGGAGAAGGTGTCGAAGATCATCCCCGACGACGAAGGCTTCGTGGTCTTCAGCGAGCGGCAGGTCTATCACGCCGGCGCCGTGGTGCTCGCCACCGGCGTGTATCGCGAAGCGGAGATCGAGGGAGAAGCGGACCTCGTGGGACAAGGGGTGAGCTACTGCGTGACCTGCGACGGCAGGCTGTTCGCGGGGCGCCGCGGGGTCTTCATCAGCTACGCTCCCGAGGGCGAGGAAGAGGCATCGGCTCTGGCGGAGGACTACGGGGTCGAGGTCACGTACATCCCTCTGTACGAGGGCGATTACCGCCTCCCGGAGGGGGTGCGCCTGCTCGCGGGAGCGCGACCGGCGGCGCTGACGCGGGTGGACGGCCACATGCAGGTGTCACTGCCCGGCGAGGAACTGCAGTCCGATGCGGTGTTCATCTACAAGCACAGCGTCTCTCCGCGCACCCTTCTCGATGGCCTGGCCTCCGACGGCCGCCACGTGACCGCCGGCAGACACATGGAGACCAACGTGCCCGGCGTCTTCGCTGCGGGGGACTGCGCGGGCGAGCCGTATCAGACGGCCAAGGCCGTGGGCGAGGGCCAGGTCGCGGCGCTTGAGGCCGTGCGCTTTCTCCGGAGGAGGACGGGGACCGCCGCGGCCGTGCCGGGCGACTCGGGTCGGGGGCGATCGGAGCCGTGAGGGCGAACGTGCACACGAAGTACGGCTCTCCGGACGTCCTTCGGCTCATGGATGTGGAGCGGCCTGTCCCGAAGGACGACGAGCTCCTGGTACGCGTCCGTGCGACGACCGTGAACCGGACCGACTGCGGCTTCCTTCGGGGTGAGCCCTTCTTCGTCCGGGCCGTCAGTGGTCTCGTGCGACCCAAAGCGACCATCCTCGGCAGCGAACTTGCCGGAGAAGTGGAAGCGGTGGGCAAGGACGTCACGTCGTTCAAGCAGGGCGACCAGGTCTTCGGGTTGACCGGCCTCCACTTCGGCGCTCACGCCGAGTACGTGTGCCTGCCCGAGGACGCTTCCATCGCCGCGAGGCCGGCCAACATGGACTACGCAGAAGCCGCCGCCATCTGCGACGGGGCGATGCTCGCGATCGCGTTCATCAGGAGGATCGACCGCCGGGAAGGACAGCGGATCCTCGTGAATGGAGCCTCCGGATCCATCGGTTCCGCCGCCGTGCAGCTCGCCGCGTCCTACGGGGCGGAGGTCACGGCGGTGTGCGACACGAGGAACCTGGAGCTGGTGAGGTCCCTGGGCGCACGCGTCGTCATCGACTACACGCGCGAGGACTTCACCAAATGCGGTCAGACGTTCGACGCCGTCTTTGACGCGGTCGGCAAGAGCTCGTTCCGGCGCTGCAGGGACCTGCTGAAGCCGGGCGGGACCTACCTCTCATCAGAGCTCGGCTTCCTGGCGCAGAACCCCTTACTGGGGCTCTGGACCCCGGGGATCGGCGGCAAGAGGATCCGATTCCCGATCCCCAAGCTGAGCCCGCAGGACGTGCTCTTCCTCAAGGCGCTCATCGAGGCCGGCAAGTACCGGGCGGTCATCGACAGACGCTACCCCCTGGAGCGGATCGTCGAGGCATACCGGTACGTCGAGACAGGGCAGAAGACCGGCAACGTCGTCATCACCGTGTAGCCCGGCGGGCTTTCGCGGGTCATGGATCGCGAGGCATGGCGCGGACCGATGTGCGGTACAAGGCATCAGTGCGGTCTGGCTCGCGACTGCTGATCGGGAGAGAGGTGCTGTCGATGGTGACGGTGGATGAGATAGGTCAGGTCAGAGTCTTCGCCGACCTGGATCTGGTCCATCGCGAGTGGATCTGCCGCGTGGCGGCCGATATCAGTCTGTCTCCGGGAGAGTACGTGGTGCAGGAGGGCGACGAGCGCGCCCTTTTCGCGCTGCTCGAGGGGCGTATCGAGGCGGTCAAGGCGAGCGATGGGGTGGACCGCGTCATCGGTGTGAGACATCCGGGCGACATCTTCGGCGAGGTGTCGATCACGCTGGGGACGGCCCACCCGGCCGGCTTCAGGGCAGCACAGCAGTCGCGCGTGATGCGGATCGAGCCTCAGGACTACCATGCGGTCGCCGCCGTCGCTCCGGACCTCGCCCGCGAGGTCGGCAAGCTGGCAGCACAGAGGATCAGCGGAGCGCGAGGCCTTCAGGGCCTCGCGGCCGAGCCGCCGCCGCCCCGGGCGATCCTTCTTGGGCGGCGGCAGGATGCCGCGTGCACGGAGCTGCGGCACTTCCTCGAGCGCAACCAGATCACGTTCAGGATGCTGGCGCCCGACGCACCGGATGCGGCCGAGCAGTGGGGCGGCCCGCTGCCCGCCGAGGGTGACTGCCCCGCGATCCGCGTCATCGGCGGCAAGACCGTCGTGCGACCCCAGCTCCGCCGCGTCGCCGAACTCCTGGAGCTGGGCACCGAGCCGGCCGCTGCGGACTACGACGCGGTGATCGTGGGCGCCGGCCCTTCCGGACTGGCGGCGGCCGTGTACGGGGCCTCGGAAGGGCTGCGGACGATCGTGATCGAGCGTGAGGCGCCCGGTGGCCAGGCCGGCACGTCGTCGCGGATCGAGAACTACCTCGGCTTTCCGTCGGGTGTCTCGGGGGACGAGCTGGCGAGCCGCGCGCTGCAGCAGGCACGCAGACTCGGCGCGGAGATCCTCGTGACCCGTGAGATCCAGCGGATCGACGCGGCGACGCACGAGGTGCGCCTCGACGGCGGTGACGTCTTGCGCGCTCGAGCCCTCATTCTCGCCTGTGGCGTCACCTGGCGGCGACTCCCGGTCGAGGGCTTCGAGCGGCTCGCCGGCAAGGGCGTCTTCTACGGCGCGGCGCGCAGCGAGGCGCCGAACAGCCACGGCCTCGACATCCACATCGTGGGTGCGGGCAACTCTGCCGGGCAGGCGGCGCTGTTCTTCTCGACTCACGCGCGGAGCGTGAGCATCCTGTACAGGGGCGACGGCCTGGAGAAGAGCATGTCGCGCTATCTCATCGATCAGCTCGCAGCCCGGCCCAACATCAGTGTGCTGCTTCACTCCGAGGTCGTGGCCGCCCGCGGGGATACGGCACTCGAGGCGATCGACGTCCGCAACAACGTCACCGAGGAGACCACTCGTCTCGACTCCGGCGGGCTCTTTCTCTTCATCGGCGCGGACGCCGAGACGTCCTGGCTGCCGCCCGAGATCGTCCTCGATCGCAGGGGGTACGTGCTCACGGGCTCTGACGTTGCCGCCGCCGGAGCCTGGAAGCTTGAGCGCGACCCGTACCTCCTGGAGACGAGCGTCCCGGGCATCTTTGCCTGTGGCGACGTCCGCTCCGGGCCGGTGAAGCGTGTGGCCGCCGCCGTCGGCGAAGGCAGCATGGCGATCGCCTTCGTGCATCAGTACTTGAGGGAGGCCGAGACCCAGGCCTGATCGGCGCGGTCCCGACGGTGGCGGCACGAACGGCCGGCGCGCCCAAACGTTTACGTGTTGTGGACAGCGTGGTACTGACGTGGTGTCACACGTCGCTTCTCTCCGACGCGACATCTTCCAGCCGCGGAGCGCCGTATCCGCCCGCGGACCCAGCAACAGCTTGCTCATGATCGCCTCAGGGGCCGGCCGACCAGAATGGCGGACATGGAGCTGCTCCTGCTGTCGAACTCCACCAACTACGGCGGCACGATGTTCTCGCACGCCGCCGAGGCCTTTGCCGGCGTCTCCGCGGGCGACGTGGTGACGTTCGTCCCGTACGCGCTCGCGGACTGGGACGACTACGCGGACAGAGCCATCGCGGCGCTCGGATCCTTCGGCATCAACGCCGTGTCCGCCCACCGCGCCGGCGCTCCGGACCGGGCGATCGTGGAGGCCGACGTCGTGATGATGGGCGGCGGCAACACGTTCCGGCTGCTCGACTCCCTCTATCGCCTCGGCGTCATCGAGGAACTCGGCCGCCGGGTGCGCGCTGGGGCGACGCGCTACGTCGGCGCCTCCGCCGGCACGAACGTCGCCTGCCCGACGATCCGCACCACCAACGACATGCCGATCTGTCACCCGCCGAGCTTTGCCGCGCTCGGGCTGGTGCCGTTCCAGATCAACCTCCACTACATCGACGCCGACCCGGCCTCGACCTTCATGGGCGAGACCCGGGAGGAGCGGATCGCGGAGTTCCTGGAGGAGAACGACTGCACCGTGCTGGCGCTGTACGAGGGCTCGTGGCTGCGGGTGAGCGGGGAGACCGCCGTGGTCACCGGCCGCGCGCGCCTCTTCGAGCGCCAGGACGTCGGCTCATTCGATCAGGGCCTCGACGTCTCCGGGCTCCTTCATCATACGCCGCGCTTCGACGGCGGCAGACGACCTGAGCCGGGAGGTTCTTCATGATGGGCAAGACCGCAGTCGTCTACTCCGAAGCGTTCTTCGGCACCCCCGACGGCAAGACCGCCAACGGACTGGTGCGCCACTCGGAGAAGTACGAGATCCTCGCGGTGATCGACAGCACCAAGGCGGGAACCGATGCCGGCGCGTACCTCGACGACCTCCCGAACGGGATCCCGATCTGCTCCGACCTCGCCGACGCGATCACCTGCGCGGGCCGCGTCCCCGACTACTTCATCCTGGGCGTCGCGCCGCTCAGCGGCCTGCTCTCCCGGCGCCAGCGCGGCGTCGTGCTCGACGCGATGCGCCGCGGGATGAGTATCGTCAACGGCCTGCACGAGTTCCTCAACGACGACCTGGAGTTCACGGCGGCCGCGGCGGCCGGCGGCGTGCGGATCCTCGACGTGCGTCGCCCGCGCGCCAAGAAGGACCTGCGCATGTTCACCGGCGACATCGACAAGGTCACCTGCCCGCGCATCGCCGTGCTCGGTACCGATGGCGCGATCGGCAAGCGGACGACCGCCACCATCCTCACGCGGGCGCTGGGCGAGCGCGGCATCAACGCGGTCCTCGTCGGCACCGGGCAGACCGGGCTCATCCAGGGCGCGCGCTACGGGGTGGCCCTCGACGCCATCCCCTGTCAGTTCTGCTCGGGCGAGATGGAGGCTGCCGTCGTGGAGGCCTTTGAGGCCGAGCGCCCGGACGTCATCGTCGTCGAGGGCCAGGGTGCGCTGAGCCACCCCGCATACCTGTCGTCGACCTTCATCCTCCGGGGAGCCCGGCCCGATGCGGTGATCCTGCAGCACGCGCCGGCACGCCGCATGCTGGGCGACTTCCCGGGGTTGCCGACGCCCACCCCGGCGAGCGAGATCGCTCTCCTGCGGGCCTTCGCCGGCACGCCGGTCATCGGCCTCGCCATCAACCACGAGGACATGACCGACGCGGAGGTCAGCGCGGCGATCATCCTCTACGAGCTCGAGCTCGGCATCCCGGCCACCGACGCGCTCACGCGACCGACCGACCGCCTGGTCGACATGGTGTTGCACGCCTTCCCTGCGCTCGAAGCGAAGCTGGCGACCGGCGCCGCGTGATCTTGCCATCGCGGGCAGTGACAGTGCACTGCCACGCGTCGCCTGGTCGGGCCTCACCTCGTGGCTACGGCTGGACGGAGTTCTGCCGATAGTAGGTCTGAGCGACCCGACCAGGGAGGAGCGATGCGAGCGTGTGAGCAGTGCGGCCTGTCCATCGGCGACGCAGCGACCTTCTGCAGCGTCTGTGGTGCGCGCGCCGACTGGCCGGCCACCACGGCCTCAGCGGCACACGAAGCGGCTGCCGTGCAGAGCGGTCCGAGTGAGAGCGAGCCGGCCGTCCGCCAGGACGACGGCGCCTCGCGCGGCCCGGAGGACGCTCCGGCGCGTCGCCGGCGCGAGGCATCGCTCCCGATGCACGAGGCCGGTCAGTACGAGAAGACGGACCCTGCCCGCGCAGCGGCGCTCTACCGCGAGGCGATCCTCGGACTGTTGGAGTCGGCAGCCGACCCCCTGGACCGGGAGGACGTGCGCCACGACCTGTTGCTGCATCTTCGACCGCCTGAGTCTCGTGCTCAAGCGCGAGGGGCTGCCGGCGGAGGCGCTGGAAGAGATCGATTGCGCGGCTTCGCTCGGGCTCCTCGACTGCCGGGATCGCGGGACCAAGGGACACCGCGAGGCGCTCGGCAAGCGCCGGGCGAGCTTGCGCCGCTCCCTGGATGGCGCGCCTCTCAACGTCTGACGGCGTGGTGGGAGCGAGCAGGCGCCGGGAGCGACTCTCCTACCGGGACTGGCCCGGCTCCGTCGGGGCGAACACCGGGCAGACCCGGGAGAGGAAGAAGAAGAGGATCAACGGGAACGTGACGACGCCAAGGGCGCCGACCAGCCCCTCTTTCACCGCCTCCCAGGAATCGGGAACGATGGGCAGGACGTATTCCATGTAGCCGGCGAGGGTCAGCGAGAACGACTGCCCGCCGATCACCACGTTCCAGCGCATCATGAAGACGCCGAACAAGACCAGGATGACGCTGACGATCGCTCTCCTGACCGTCAAGCGCGGGATCAGCAAGAGGATCAGGGGCACGAGGTTGCCCAGGCCATACTGCAGGACGAACACCTGCCTGAACTCGTGGCCGTAGACGGCGCTCTTGACCACGTCCCACGCCTTGACCGCCGTGTAGCTGCGAAAGACGACGTCGAGAAGCTCCAGACTGATGGCGAGGACGAGGAAGACGACGAGGTACCTGGCGGTGATCCTCACCACGCCGACTTCGACGCCGCCGATCTCCTCACGGTGTCCGGCCGCTCCCTCCGAAGCGCGTCTCCTGCGCGCCAGGAGCTTGCGGATCTCCATCGTGACGATGTAGGCGAGCAGGCAGAAAGCGATGCCGGAGACGATCGCGGAGACGATGAAGATGACCGGCATCAGCGGCGTCATCCAGAGGGCGTTCGCCTTGACCGACCCGAAGATGAAGCCGGCGTAGCCGTGCAGGAACAGAGCGACGGGGATGCCCACCGCCGCCAGGATCTTCGTCGCCTTCTCGTCCGTCCGCAGGGCCTTCTCGCTGATGTCGTACGAGCCCAAGGTCAGGACGGCGTAGGCAAACGAGTAGACCTTCTCCCCGAAGGTCCTGTGCGGCTTCTCCTTGAGCAGCAGGGACTGGGTGATGAAGTGCCTTCGGTAGACGAACCACACCTCGGACGCGACGATCGCGAAGTAGGTCGAGAAGACGATGCCGAACGCCGCGATGGCGGAGGTGAAGTGGGGGGTCATCAACACGTTCACGCCGCGCAGAGGGTGCTGCAGGTGCAGCAGGAGCGGCACCATCGCGGCAGGCAGCAGGGCGAAGGAGAGTACCAGGGCGAAGCGGGCGATGCCCTTCAGCTTCTCGATCCCGAAGACGTGGTAGAGGGACGAGAGCACGAAGGCCCCCGCCACCAGCCCGGTCATGAACGGGTACATGACGATCTGGATGGTCCAGTAGACGTACTCGTTCGGCAGAACGAAGAGGTCGCGCAGCGTCCACAGCGCTTCGGGCACCATCTCAGCGCACCTCCCAGTCGAGGCCGACGTAGAAGACCTGTGGCTTGGTGCCGTACTCGCTCTTCAGGACGGCGACGTGTTCGCTGGCGATGGCCCTCGTCACGGGATCGTCCGGGTCCTTGAGGTTGCCCAGCTGCCGTGCGCCGAACGGGCATGCCTGCACGCAGGCCGGAGACAACCCGTCGGTGATGCGGTGATAGCAGAACGTGCACTTCTCCGCCGTGTGATACGTCGGATGGAAGAACCTGGCGCCGTACGGGCAGGCCATGATGCAGTAGCCGCAGCCGATGCACCAGGTCCTGTCGACCAGGACGACGCCGTCAGGGGTCTGGTAGGTGGCGCCGACCGGGCAGACCTGCACGCACGGCGGATTGGCGCACTGGTTGCAGAGCTTGGGGACGAAGAACGCCTTGTCGATCTGCTCGGGGTCGATGGCGAGCTGACCGCTCTCGTTGAGGTCGAGCTCGGGAGAGGTGAAGCCGTCGCGTGCGCCCAGGGGGGAATCGGCGTGGAATGCGCCGTCCTTCGTGAGCACGTAGCGCTCCACCCAGGTGCGCGTGACGTCGGCCTCGTAGGGGATGCCGTTCTCGAGCTTGCAGGCCTTGACGCAGAACCCGCAGCCGACGCACTTGTAGGTGTCGACCAGGAACCCCCAGCGCACCGCCTCATCCGCCAGCAGCGCTTGCAGGCGTTCGGGCTTGAGGATCTCCAGCGCGGTCACCGGGACCATCACGCCACCGAGGACCAGGGCCGTCTTCTTCAGGAAGTCTCGTCTCGACATCATTGGGAGGCCTCACCGGACGGGGGGAGGAACTGCAGGAACTGCAGGCTGGACTTGTGGGGATCGTGGCACGTGACGCAGGGGCGGCCGGCGTTGTGCCGCGTCTTGTTGTCGTGGCACGTCAGGCAGAGCCCACGCGTCTTGTCGATGGCCAGTTTGGGCGGGTCCGTCGGATGGCCGTCCTTGGGGCCGTGACAGCGCTCGCAGTAGATGATCTGGTGCGGCATCCCGACGATGTCGTCGACCTGCTTCTGGTGACAGGGTCTGCAGGACGCGTTCCGGTCGCCCTGGGCGGACCCCGCGGCTCGTACGTCGTCGAGGATCGGATGATGCGGCGGGTGGCATTCGACGCACTCGCGATCCGGGTGGTGGGTGGCCGGGTCGATGCCCCTGAGCCCTCCCCGTGCGCTTGACGGGTACGGCAGTCTGGCGTGACAGCGCAGGCACAGGCCTCGCGACGTGTCGATCGCGAGCTTCGGCGGGTCGGACGGGTGGTCCAGGGCGGGACCGTGACAGTTCTCGCACTGGATGCTCGCGTGCGGCATGTCCCGGATCTCGGCCACCTGCTTCTGATGGCACTCTGCGCAGGACTCTTTGCCCTGGTACTGGAGCGGCATCCACCTCCAGTCGATGACGCTCCCCGATCGGTACCAGCCGTACGTGTAGCCGCGCGCGTGAACGCCGAAGTCATCCGGTACGTAGATCTGCCGTACCGCGATCAGCACGGCGACGAGGGCGAGGACGACGAGCAGCGGTCTCCAGACGTGGCCGCTCATGAGCTGGACCTCCTTGCCCGTCCCGGTCGCTCAGGTGGTGGCCACCAGGGCAGAGGGCGTCAGGGCTGTGTCCAGCAAGCACCGATCGTGCGTGCGCCGGCGCGTGTCTTCACGCTGGTCCGCGTCCCGCTGCACGTCGCTGCTGCTGATCCGCACGTCACGCGTGGCACCGGACGGTGGGCGACGGTCCTCTTCCGTCGCGCCCACAGTGAAGATGGATGACGAGGTCACCTTAGAGTGTCTGGAGGCAGCAAACAAGAGTTGGGCTCGCACCCGGCGGAGGGGACTCAGGGGAGCGACGAGGGCGCTACTCCTGGCTGTTCAGAGGATCGATGCGGTCGGCGTGGTCCAGCGCCCACTGCAGCTCGTCACGCAGCGACTCGCCTCGAGCCGTCGTGACATCGCCGTCGCCGAGGTCCGCCAGGGCCTCGCCGGCGTAGGTGCGCAGATCGCGCGCCTGGCGCCACCTGGCCACCTCCGCCCCGAGCCGTTCGAGGCGCTGTTCGTCCCGGTAGTCCTGTTCGATCGCCTCGACGCGCCGCCGCGCATCGACTTCGAGGTCGGCGGTGCCCGTGTGCTCGTGTTCTTCGGCGGCCGCCGACTTGGGCCCAGGCCTGACGATCAGCCAGGTGATCACGGCGGCCAAGCCGAACTCGACGATGAAGGTGATGGGTCCGGCCATCGTGAGCAGGCTCCCCGGGGAGACGACTCCCGTGGCCAGCGACACGACCACGAGGAAGGCGTGCAGGACGAACGCGGTGATGATGAAGATCGCCACATAGCTGAACCAACGAGGCAAGGCCGCCCCTTCCGGCGGACGTGCGAATCGTCCGCGCTTTCCGGTCTTCAGTCTGCCGTCGCTCCCGCCTGCAACGCGAGGTCCTGGAGCGATGCTTCTCCATACTAGCGGCAAAGTCCGGCGCTTGTGAAGCATCGAGAGGGCGCTGGGTCCGCGCAAAATAGTGGGTTGCCGAACACTATTTCTGCGCCCATACTCCGCGGACAGGTCCCGACGCGACGAGGCCGCCGCCGTGTGCGGCGGACCGGAAGAGCGTCGGGCAGATCCGCATCACGGGCGGCCACATGATCGTCACCCGGCACGCGGGCGGACTTGCCCGCTCCATCCGCACAACCGTCCTGTCTCCCAGCCGCCGTTGGTGGGTGGGAGGCGCGGCCGTCCTCGCCCTGGCGGCGGCGGTGCTGGGGGGCGACGACCTGGCGCGCATGGGACGCTCGTTCGCGGACGCCGACTGGCGCTGGGCCGCGATCGCCCTCCTCCTCATGATGGGCGCGCTGGCGCTGCGCAGCGTGGCGCTCGGGGTCATCGTCGGCGCGCTGGGCGATGTGCGCGCCCGCTTCGGGGAGGTGTTCTCGGCGACGAGCATCGGCCTGCTCGCCAATTCACTGGTGCCGCTCAAGGTCGGGACCGTGCTCTCTCCCTATGTTCTGTACGTGCTCCTCCACCGGAGGCGGGCGCGTCTGCCGTTCCCCACTGCCCTCGGGGTCACGCTCACCGAGAGGATGTTCGCCATCGCCACGTTTCTCGTCATGGCGCTCCTCTTTCTCTCCACGCTGTCCGCGCCGGCCTGGGCCATGAACGTGCTGGCGGTGAGCGCGGCGCTCATCGCCGTTCCGGTCATCGGAGGCATCGTCCTCGACCGTCGGCGGGACCGCGTCGCCGAGGCTTGCGCGCGCGGCGGCCCTCGCGTCAGGCGCCTCGGCCGCTGGCTGCCGCAGCTCATCGAGAGCCAGCGCATCTGGAGCCGGCCACTGGCCGCGGTCCTCGTCTCCGGGACGCAGGTGCTGGCGTGGATCGCCCAGCTCGCCGCCGCCTTCGCCATGCTCGAGGCGTTCCATCTCGGGGCGGCCGGGCTTCGCGGGGCCGCCCTCGTCATCGTGCTCACGAACCTGATCGCTCTCATACCGGCAACGCCGGGAAACGTCGGCACCTTCCAGGTGGCGGCGGTCGCGGCGCTGGCGACCTACGGTGTGGCGCCCGGCCCAGCCCTGGCCTATGCCCTTGGTCTGCAGGCGCTGCAGCTGGTCGTCGCGATCGCGGCGGGGCTCGCCGCCCTCGCCGTGCAGGACATGAGCCTCGCCGAACTCGCGGGCCGCAGTCGCCAGGCGGCGGCAGCGCTCCGGAACCCGGAGGCGAGCGTCTCCGCCGCGGAGGGCCCTGCCGCGAGCTGAGCCGCATCGCCGGCTCGAGAGATGGGCGTGCGGGCAGGCCGGCGGCCGCATGCTTGCGCTCCGCGCGGTCAGGAGCATCGGCTGTCGCGTCGCCTGCCCGAGGTCTCGCTCCCGACGCGGCCGGCGTGCTCCAGGTCAGGATCGAACGCTGGGAGGAGCGGCCTCACAAGATGCCTGCGATCGCCGGCCTCGCCCCCGATCTCGTGCCGAATCTCGGTCCCCCGGCAGGGTGGCCGGACCGTCGCGTTGGGCTCCAGAGAGACGAATTCTGCCGCAACCGTTGACTCTGCGGGGCAGGGGTGCCAAAGTAGCGCAAGCTGGCCTGACTGGCGAGGTGCGTCCGGAGAGGCCGAGCTTGCGCATACACGGCGGTTGGAGGTTTTGGCTGCCGTGTGGTGTACTGTGACCCTAGCGGAGCCATTCGCGGCTGTAGGAAGGAGGCGCCACCAGCGATCTACAGTCAAGATACCTGAAGGATTGCCCTCCTTGAGGGGGACACGAGGAGAAGAGGGGAGAACGAGTATGAAGAAACGTTATGCTCTTGCCGTACTGCTCGTCCTGTTGGTGGCCATCGCGCTGAGTGCGTCGCTGGTGACGTCGAGACGCCAATGCCACGACGGCTTGGACGTGCGGTGGCTGCCACGGAGTGAGCGCTACGCACACCACTCACGCCGTTGACCTTGGAGCCGATCCGGCAACATGTGCCACCTGCCACGCCAACGGCAGGACCCACGCCGAGCCGACAGCTGCGCGAGCTGTCACGATACACTTCCGGACTCTCACCCGGCTGGCGGCGGCTGTTTCGCTGCCGACTGCCATGCCGCACCGAGCCCGTCGCCGTCGCCGAGCGAGTCGCCGAGCGAGTCGCCGTCGCCGTCGCCGAGCGCGTCGCCGAGCGAGTCGCCGATGCCCAGCCCAAGCGCCACCGATGATGGCGGCGGAGGTACTGGCGGCGTGACCGATGAAGACACCAACGAAGACGCCGAGTCTGTGGGCTTCCCCGCCACGGGGTATCCGCCCAGCGACGGCGGCTCGTCGTGGCTGCTCGTCACCGGTGCGTTCGCAGCCGGCCTGGCGCTGCTGCTCACGACCGTGAAGTTCCGTGCCGCAGCGCGTCGGAACGACTGAGGAGACGCCCTCGGAACCACCCACCACCCAGAACGACGGGGTGTCAGGGAACACGCAACGAGCACGGCCGCCCGCCCGCAGGCGGGCGGCCGTGCTCGTGCTTTTCGTCGCCGCCCTCGCGGCCCTCGCCGCAGGCCTCTACCTCCTCGTTGTCAGGGACGGTACGCCCGAGAGTCTCGCCGCCGACCCGGCGACGCTGACCGATTCGACCCAGACGCTGGCATCCCCGGCCGCGGTCCCGAAGGTCACGTACGCCCTCCCCAAACGGCTGGTCATCTCCAAGATCGGCGTTGACGCCGCCATTGAGAACGTCGGTCTGACGTCGGGCCGCGACATGGCGTCGCCGTCGGGTCCCGGTCTGGTCGGCTGGTTCAAGTTCGGGCCGAGGCCCGGCAACGAAGGCAACGCCGTGCTCGACGGCCACAGCGGCTACGCGGACGGCAGGCCGGCGGCCTTTGACGACCTGCCCAAGCTCAAGGTCGGCGACAAGTTCTACGTCGAGGACGCGCGTGGCAAGCGGATCGTGTTCATCGTGCGCAAGAAGAAGCTGTACGGACGCAACGCCAGCGCCGCCGAGGTGTTCGGCAAGACGGCGAGCCGGCGCCTCAACCTGATCACTTGCACCGGCTCCTTCGACGTCGCCGCCGGGACTCACGCCCAGCGCCTGGTCGTGTTCGCCGAGCATCCGCGCCCTAAGGCGCTCTCGGACGATCAATAGGTGACGGTCGCGGCACGGCGAAGTGCTCCCTCGCCGGCCGCATCTCTGCCACCTATCGCTGTACCCTCACCACGCCGCGCCTTGCCGTCACGCATCACTTGAATCGTTCGAGTCGTGGCGCCGATCGGGTATGACGGGGCCAGGAGGTGCACGATGCATGCGGTCGTGATCGATGACGGACGACTCTCGCTGGCAGGAGCGTCCCGACCCCCAGATCGGCGACCACGAGCTGCTCGTCGCCGTGCGAGCCGCGGGGGTGAACAGCGCCGACCTCGCGCAACGCGCGGGACGCTACCCGGCGCCGCCCGGATGGCCACCCGACATCCCCGGCCTGGAGATGGCCGGTGAAGTCGTGAGCGTTGGGCGGCTGGTGACTCGGTTCGCGCCTGGCGACCGCGTCATGGCGCTCGTCGGCGGCGGCGCCCAGGCCACGCTCGCCACAGTCGACGAGGCGCATGCACTGCCCGTTGCCCGACCGGTTGCCATGGCCTGAGGGCGGCGGATTCATGGAGGCGTTCGCCACCGCCTTCGACGCGCTCTTCAGCCAGGCGCGCCTCGCGCTCGGCGAGCGGGTGCTGATCACGGGTGCGGCCGGCGGGGTCGGATGCGCGGGGGTGCAGCTCGCGGCGATGGCCGGTGCCCACGTCGTCGCCTCGGTGCGCGACCGCGCCCGGCATGACGCGGTCGCCACCCTGGGCGCCGCTCGGGTGGTCGCGCCCGAAGAGATTGCCGAGAGCGGCCCCTACGACGTCGTCCTCGAGCTCGTCGGCGCCGCCAGCCTCCCCTCTGCGCTGGAAGCTCTGGCGACGAGGGGGCGGGTCGTGGTGATCGGCATCGGCAGTGGTGCCAAGCTGGAGGTCGACCTTCTCTCGCTGATGAGTCGACGAGCCCGGATCCTTGCCTCGACCCTGCGAGCTCGCAGCCGGGATGAGAAGGCCGGACTCGTCTCCGCCCTCGGCGCCCGCGTCGTGCCGTCGCTCGCCGTCGGGCGCCTCGTCGTGCCCGTGCTCGAGACGTTCCCTTTGTCCGAGGCGGCGCCGGCCTACGAACGTTTCGCCGGCGGCGGGAAGCTCGGCAAGATCGTGCTCACCGCCTGAGGGGACCGCCGGGAGCGCGGTCCAGAATCCATGCCGCGCGACGCCATTGCTGTGCGTGGTCCGGTCCGCGAGTCCGAGTCCGAGCCCGCGGATGCGGACTCAGCAGGGGGTTCCCCGACTGAATCCGCGACGACCCCTTGACCTTCCCCCCGGGGAAGGGTCCACTGTGTCGTTGTACGTTCTCTGGCACGCGCCAAGAAGGGGGATCTGGTGACCGACGACCTGTGCTACCTGTCCGCGAGCGAGGCGCTCGCACGCTTCCGCAGCCGCGAGCTCTCTCCCGTCGAGCTCCTGCAAGCGACGATCGACCGCATCGAGGCGCTCGACCCGGTCGTCAACGCGCTGCCCGTCCGGTTCTTCGATGAGGCGTCTGAGGCGGCCAGGGCGGCCGAGGCCCGCTACGCCGGCCACGGCCCGGAGCCGCGCCCGCTGGAGGGGCTCCCTGTCGCGGTCAAGGACGAGGTCGAAGTCGCGGGCCAAGCCTGCACCGAGGGCTCGCTGATCCTCAAGGACAACGTCGCCGAGCACACGGCGGCGTGCATCCAGCGGATCATCGACGCCGGCGGCATCATCCACGCGCGCTCGGCCACGCCCGAATTCTGCTGCGCGGCGATCACGGACTCGCGGATCTGGGGAGTGACGCGCAACCCGTGGAACCTCGAGTACAGCCCGGGAGGCTCGTCGGGCGGCTCGGGCGCCGCTCTGGCCGCCGGCATGGCCAGTCTGGCCACGGGCTCGGACATCGGCGGCTCCATCCGCATCCCGGCGTCGTTCTCCGGCGTGGTCGGATTCAAACCGCCCTACGGCCGGGTGCCGCAGGCGCCCCCCTTCAATCTCGACCACTACTGTCACGACGGGCCGATGGCCCGCACGGTCGAGGATTGCCGGCTGCTGGAGAACGTCATGGCGGGACCGCACCGCGAAGACATCGTCTCGCTGCGCCCCAAGCTCACGATCCCGGCGGAGCTGCCGGGCATCGAAGGCTGGAGGATCGCGGTCAGCGCCGATCTCGGCGGCTTCGAGGTGGACGGCGAGGTCCGCGAGAACCTCCGTGAGGCCGCCGCCGTGTTCGGCTCGTTGGGGGCCGAGGTCGAGGAGGTCGGCCTCGAATTCGACATGGGCGACGTCAGGGAGGCGGCCCGGGCGCACTTCGCCACCATCTTCGGCAGCCTGATCGGGCAGGCCCTGCCCGAACACCGCGACGTCATGACCACCTACGCGATCGCCTTCGCCGAGGACGCGGACAAGCCGAACGTGGGCTACTATCGCTCGCTCGAGATCGAGAGCGAGGTCTACGCGGGGGTCGCGGACGTCCTCGAGGAGCACGAGCTGCTCATCGCGCCCGTCTTCGGCGTGCCCGCTCTGAAGGCGACGGTCGCCGACTACGACATCGAGGCCATGTACCGCCACGGCACGACCCTGATCTTCAACATGTGCAGCCGCTGCCCCGTGCTCGTGGTGCCGTGCGGGCGCTCCCGCGAGGGCGTGCCGCTCGGCATCCAGATCGTCGGCCGCACCTACGACGACGTCAGCGTCTTCCGCGCGGCGGCGGCCTTTGCTGCGGCGAGACCCTGGTACGCAGATCCCGACACGCGTCCCGCCCTCGGAGGCGGCGGCGACTGAGCTGTGGCGCACGCTCCGCACGCCTCTTGGTGCACAACCTGATCGTCGCTGCCGTGGGACCGCCGGCGAGCCCACTGCACCCCTGG
>CAVOGK010000032.1:0-9122 GCA_963695395.1 uncultured Thermoleophilia bacterium
GGGACGAAGACCGAAGGCAGAAGCGGCCCCGGCCAGGTCCATCCGACGATACGGGGTCAGGGGAGTGGCCGCACGTCGATTTTGGGGCCTCTCAGGGGTGCGTGCAGCGCCCGGGAGGGGGCCCGTGGGTGACATTGGCCGTGGGACGCAGAACGGCCCCGGAGCCGAAGCCCCGAGGCCGTCACCTCTCCCCCGCTCTCCGTGGTCCACCTGTATCCAGATCGTCCGAGATGGCCTGTGGAACACTGAATCGGGGCAAGGCGTGGTATGCGTTCATCATCGAGGACCTCGACGGCAGCCGCGCCATCACCGGCCCGATCTGGACGCGCATGGTCAAGCAGCTCTGCGCGACAGCATTTCGAGTCGTTCTCTACTTGCGGCGCCAGTCCATGACCGCGGCGACGATCACTGCGACGACACCGACGGCGGCCGCGAGAACGGCCGCCCACGGGACGAGGTGAGGCATGCATCAAGCCTATAGCCACGACCGAACCCGTCAAGAAGTCCAAACGGCACTGCCCTCACTCCGAGGGATACCCGTCTTCGCAGACGCGCGGGTACCCGCATGCGGCGGGGGGCGTCGCTCACGTGCGAGTCGCGGTGACTCACCGTGTCAGAAGCGCAGAACGTGACCGTCGTAGATAGATGTCCCATTCTGCTGACCCCTCGAGCCATCGACGTCCTATGGAGACGCGGTCGTTGTGGCCGAAGGTGCGAGATCGGACAGTCTGACGCGCTCTGGGAGTGACGCCGGCTGCCAGAGCCAGAAGAACGGGGCTGACCATGTCGGGCTTCATCGTGGCATGCTGGCGTGACGAACAAGCGAACGTGACCCAGGCAGAACTCGAAGCGTGCGCGACTCGCCTCGCGCCCGACAACATCCGGGCCCATCCGCCGATCGTCGTCACCCGACCCGGCCTGGCACTCTGCGTCACGAATCCGGTCCGGGCGGCCGTCCTGACGTCCTCGGGCGTGTTGCTCGGCAGGCTCCTCGGCCCTGACGCAGGGTGGGACGTCTGCGGCAGCCCCGCACCCGATGGGAGCTATGCCATCACACGCTTTGACGAATGCTGTGTAGAACTCCTCAGTGACGCGGTGGCTTCGCGCCCCATCTGGTACGTGAGGACAGAGCGCCTGTTTCTCGCTTCGACGTCACAGAGAGCCCTCGTCACGCTGCTGCGCAGCTTCCAGCCGGACCCCACGGCCACGACGTGGCTGCTCAGCTGCGGCAACCTCGGGCCGGAGGCGGGCTGGGACGCTAGAGCCGCTCGTATGCCCGGAAATGCACGGCTCCGCTTCGACCGATCCCGCTGGGACCTGCACGTCGCCCACGACGAGATGGGCTGCGAGGCCTCTGAGGCATCCGCCGCGGAGAGCGTGCGGCACCTCTACGAGACGATCGTCTCCGCCTGCCGCGACATGGGTCTCGACGACCCGGGATTCATGCTGCCGCTCTCGGGCGGCCTCGACAGCCGCAGCATCCTGCTCGCCATGAGGGCCGCGGGGATGCGTCCACGGTGCATCACCTGGGGGGCCGCCGCGGCCCCGCGCGACCCGAGAAGCGACGCTTCAGTCGCCAGACTCCTCGCTCACGAGCTCGACCTCGAGCATCGCTTCTACGCCATCGAGCCCGCCGAGGACCTCGCCGCAGTGCTGCGTCGCTTCGTGGCGCTGGGCGAGGGAGCCGTCGAGGACATCGCCTGCTACGTCGACGGCATGGCTCTCTTCGCCACGTTGTTCGACGCTGGAGTGGAAGGCCTGGTCCGCGGCGACGCGCCCAGCTTCGGGGAGTACCACGTCTACGGGACGGAGCGTCAGGCCCGGATCCGGGAGAACGGCCTGCTCGTCTCCGACTATGGTCCGACGCACGTCATCCGCCGTCTGGGCCTCCGCGAGCAGGTGTGGCCGGAAGCGCTGCGACAGTGCCCCGGCGAGGGCCTTGAGGCGTACTCCGCCCGTGTCTACGAGCAGTACCACGTGGCCGCCGCGCTGGCTCCGCTCAACCACATCAAGTGTGCCTATCTCGAGATCGCGAACCCGCTGCTGTCTCGTCGGGTGATCGCCGCCGCCCACGGCCTCTCGAACTCGATGAGAAGGGGCCGCAGATCGCAGAAGGAGATCGCTTCCCGGTACGGTCCTGCGGTGCCGTTTGCGGTGCGCCATCCAGCCGCGGTGCCCGGCGGGCTCCTGGCTCTCGAGCCGATCATGGCTGAGGTGCGGCGCGCACTGGGGAGTAAAGCCGCCGGTGCGGTCTTCCCCGAGGAGGCCCTGGCGACGTTGCGCGGAGCTGCTGCGGCAGCTGAGCCGAGGCTGAAGGCGAGCCTGAAGAGCCGGGCGAAGGAGATCGTCCCGAAGAGCATCGCGGAGCTGCTGCACCCCGTACCAGCCGTTGGACTCTCGCCGAGACGCCTCGCATTCCGTGCATACATCGCCATCCGCACCCACGAGCTTCTGCGCGAGGATGCCGACTTCTTGCCGGCACGTTCGTTCGACTGTTCGGAGGATCAGCAACTGGCCACCGCGATCTGAGGGGCACGGTGAACGACTACACCGTTCGTGCCGCGGAGAGTGCCGCGGAGTGGAGCGAGCTCCTCGCGGCAGTGGACAGCCCGCATATGGCGCACGCGTGGCCCTACGGCGACGCCAAACGGTCCGCCGGTGGCATGGCCAGAAGGTCTCGCGGCCTGTCGGTCCGCCGTCTGGTCTTTGAGCGGTCCGGCACGCCGGTGGCGCTCTGCCAGGTTCTCGACAAGGTCGTCGCCGGCGTCTGCGTCGCGTCCCGGGTCAACAGAGGCCCCCTGCTCCTCGGACCGCATCCAGGGGACGACGTGGCCGCCGGCGTCTATCGCGCTCTCAGGCGCCGTTGGCGGCACCTGACACGAGGTGTCCTCCTGGTCGCGCCTGCACTTGAAGCGAGCGACGACAGCGCGCGCCTGCTGCGCGAGGCGGGCTTCCGCGCCCGCGGTGTGGACGGCTGGTGTTCCGCCGTGCTCGATCTGCGCCTGGATCCGGCCGAGCTGCGCTCGAACCTGGCGTCCTCGTGGCGGAACCGGCTCAAGTCGGCGGAGCGCGCCGCGCTCACGTTCAGCACGTCAGAGACGCAAGAGTCCCTGGCCTGGATCCTCAGGCATCACGACGAGAACATGAAGTCGAAGGGCTTTCTCGGGCCCTCGGCGCCGTTCGTCTGCTCCCTGTGCCGCGCGTCGCCAGGTCACTGGTTCGTCGGTCAGGTGGGACTGCCGGAGGAGTCCGACCCGGTCGCGGGGATGCTCGTGTACCGGTTCGGTGATTCGGCGGAGTTCTACGTGGCCTGGGTCGGCCCGGCCGGCAGAGAGGTCGGCGGTGGCAACTTCCTGTACTGGAACGCCGCACTCGAAGCTCAGCGGCGCGGCTGCGTGCGCCTCGACCTGGGCGGCTACAGCCCGACCGAGAAGCTCGGGCTCCGTCACTTCAAGCAGGGCATGCGCGGGGCGGATTATCGGCTGCTGCACGAGTGGTGGGCGCTCTGACCCCGACCGAGCACGCCGGCCAAAGCGGCCCACTGGTCGGCGGTTCAGTGATCCGCGAGTGGCACCGGCACGGGCGCGGTCACCACGCCTTCGGTCACCGCCTCAGAAGCGCGCGCGGCGGGCCTGCCGCGGTTGCCATCGGCGAAGCTCTCGACGAGAGCGTCGATCGACGCGGCAAGGGACGGCGTCAGCGGCTGGGACTCCGGCCGGCCGAGCAGGTCGAGCGCCTTGTGCTGAGCCCGCTCTCGCAGGTCGAGGCCGCCCTGAGCCGCCCAGACCTCGCGTCCCTGGCGGTTCAGGATCGTGGGACGCCACTGGCTGGTGCGCAGGTGCTGCCTGGTGTGGCGCTGATCGAGATAGTGACCACCCGGCCCCACGCTCGCGATGACCTCCAGAGCCAGCGTCTCCTGATTCACCTCGATGCCACCAAGCAGCCTTCGGTTGAGGGCGATCACCTCGTCGGTGATGACCAGCGATTCCAGTGACCCGGTGAGCCCGAAGTCCAGATAGCCGGCATTGTGGTTGAGATTGGACCCGGCCTGCATCATCAGCAGCGTCTCCT
Organism: uncultured Thermoleophilia bacterium; assembly: GCA_963695395.1. Classification (GTDB taxonomy): domain Bacteria; phylum Actinomycetota; class Thermoleophilia; order UBA2241; family UBA2241; genus CAIXSE01. Next base: position 4,072 of record CAVOGK010000032.1, read on the forward strand.
CGGCGATGTCCAGGCCCGCCTGCGCGTCGACCAGCTGCGAGTCGCTCGTGCCGGAGTTGGCGAAGTTCGGCAGGTCCAGCCACTTCGCCATCTCGACCATGCCCATCTCGATGCGGTAGCCGTCGACGGCATTGTACGAGCTCTGGGCCGTCTGCATGTCCAGCACGGCGTGGCCGTGCCCGAACACGAACGGCGCTCCCGGGCGGCACAGCTGGTGGACGACCAGGCCGAACAACGATTCGGCAGTGCCCTGCGTCATGTAGCCGGCGGTGGTGATGGGCGCCGTGGCGCCCGTCATCGGCGCCGGGACGTAGACGCAGGGAGCCCCTGCGCGCGCACACACGAGCACCTTGTCCACGCTGTCGTAGGGATGCTGCAGAGGGCTTACCGGCTCGGCGTACACGGCGAAGTACGGCTTCTGGCGCAGCTGCTCTCTGCCGCCGCGGATGACGGCGGCGATGTCGCGAACGCTTCGCAGGTCGTCGCCGTTCTCGGTGACCGCGACGAGAGGCTTCGTCGTATTCGCGGTCATCGCGGCGAAGCTCCGCAAGCAGGCTTCGTGCGGATCGGCCTCGTTCGGGTAGGCCGACGACATGGCGAAGTCCATGTTGGGCAGGCGGTCGACGAGCCGCGCGGCGCGGGCCACGTCGTCGAGGGTGCTGCGGCGGCGCTCGCCCGTCTCGAGATCGCTCGTCCACAGCAGGTCGGAGCCGGTGCCGAAGTACGACCTGTAGCCGCCGAGGTGCATGGCGGGCGCGCCATTGCGGTCGTACAGGGTCACCTGGGCGGGCGCGCTCGCCAGCGAGCGGCGGACGAGGTGTTCCGGCACGAACGCCAAGCCGTCCCCGTCCACGCGACAGCCGGCCTTCACGAGCAACTCCTGCGCCTCCGGATGCTGGACCACCATGCCCACGTCCGCAAGGACCGTCAGGGCAGCGCCCAGGATGGCCTTCTTGGCGCCCTCATCGAGAAACTGCATGCTCCGCACCAGCGGCGCACGGCCCGCGTCGTCCACCACATCCTCCCTTGAAGAAGATCACCCGCGCCCCCAGCCTATAGCGATAGGAGGCCATTCCTCACTGGTCGGGTCCTCTTTCCGTTGTCGCCTCTGACAACCCGGCAGTCACGTCGCAGCGCGGTGCTAGCATTGCGGCATGAGCCATTTCATCCTCGTCTGCGAGCGCGACGAGCGGCGCGGCGTCGAACGCCTCACAGACCATCTCGAGACGTGCGCACAGCTCCTGTGGCCACCTGGCATCGAACCGCGGGAGACGAAGCTCGCCACGGCGGACGGACTGTCGTTGGCCGTCGTCCTCCCCGCAGACGGCCTGCCGATCCACGGCACGAGCCTGTGCCTCGGACGCTTCCTCGACGAGCCGGGTGACTGGTGGAAGCCGGGTACGACGCCGCCGGACGGGACCTACGCGCTGTGTCGCTGCTCGCCCGACGTCGTCGAAATCGTCACCGACATCGCCGCGTCGCGCGGCGTCTGGTACTACCACGACGACGACGTGTTCCTGGCGTCGTCGTCGCAGCGGCCGCTCATCGCGCTCCTCGGAAGCTTCGACCTCGACCCAGAGGCGGTCACCTGGATGGTGGCCTCCCGCTCCCTGGGACCTCTCCCGTCCTACGACAGACGCCTGATGCGAGCACCTCTCGACGGCAGGGTGAGGCTGGACCGGCACAGCTGGTCCGTCGATGTCAGTTCGCAGTGGTCACCGTATGAGGCGGACGACGTGAGCGACGACGTGCACGCCCGTCGCCTCGACGACGCTATCGCCGAGACGTGCTCCTATCTGGCGCCGGAGGCCGAACGGTGGCGCCTCCTGCTCTCCGGCGGCTACGACAGCCGCTCTCTGCTCGTCGGCATGAGACGAGCCGGCATCTCGCCGCGCTGTGTGACCTGGGGCTTCGAGGCGGCGCTGGGAGACGAGAGCAGCGATGCTTGCGTCGCGCGGCGTCTGGCCGAGACCGTGGGCGCCCCGCACGAGTTCTTCGCGCTCGACAACGAGCGCCACGCCGCCGCCCAGGCGCTCGAGGAGTTCATCGTCCGGTCCGAGGGGCAGGTCACGGACTTCACGATGTACGTGGACGGGTTCGCGACCTGGCGCACACTCGTCGACCAGGACTGCGTCGGCGTGATCCGTGGCGACAACTACCCGTGGGCGTATCTCGGCACGTTCAGTTCGGAGCGCACGGTGCGGCACCACTGCGGCGCCGATCTTCTCGGCGACTACTCCCCCGGTCATCCGATCCAGCGTCTAGGATTGGCCGCCCAGGGGTGGCCTGCGAGCTTGGAGCAGCGGCCCGACGAGGGCCTGCTGCGCTACCGCGACCGGCTTCAGCGCACGCTCTACATCCCCGCCAGGGTGGCGCCGCTCAACCAGGTCAAGGCCTCGTACACGGAAATCGTGAACCCGCTCAAGGCGCGACGCATCGCCGACGTCGTGATGCGACTCCCGGAGCGCCTGCGACTGCACCCCGGCGCACTCGCGCAGGCGCTCGATCTGCACGGGCCCGCGGTACCCTTCGCGACCCGCCCGGCCGCCAGCCTCCCCCCCATACTGGAGCGACCCGAGATGCGCGAGGCCATCGCCAACGGCCTCTGCACCGCGTCGGCTTCGCGGCTCTACGACGACGAAGCGGTCGCTGAAGTGGTCACGGCCCTGCTGCGTCCGCCCGAGCCGACGGCCCGGACCACGGCGACGCGAAAGCTGCGGGCGATGCTGCCCCGGAGCGTCAAAGACAGGATGCTGCCGGTCGTGGGCGTGCGCCTCGGCACGAGCGACCTTGCCCTCAGGATGCTCATCGCCGCCCGCGCCGTTCGGCTTTTCGAGAGTGACGCCGAGCGACTTGGCGGCGCCCCACTGGCGGACGCGAACTCCATGGTGCAAGCTCGGCCCTAGCGTCCGGCACAAGCTCGGCCCAGCGTCCGGCGCGTCCACGACCGCCTCCCCCGGACGCAGGAGCGGCCCCACCACCGTTCGGAGAGAGACCGACATGTCGCCAGGCAAGTCAGGCCAATCATCAGGCAGGGCCGCACGGACGGCCTAGGGGCTGCTCTGGGGCGCACAAAGCCATTGGTGTTGTCTGGCCTGACAATGGCCGAAGGTCATCCGCCGTGCAGCTGCCTCACCTTGGTGCTGGTCTCCACGACCGTGCCTGTCCGGTCGCTTCGCAGGGCGGCCGCGGCCCGGCAGTACAACTCGGTGGCCGCTCGCTGGGCTTCGAAGCGCAGACCGTGCTCATGAAGGGGGTCGGACTCGGTGGGCGCGACCATCGAAAGGACGATCGAGAGCAGTTCCTCGCTCTTCAGGCTTTCGATGTCTGGGAGGTACTCGGCCATCGAGCTCACACCTCGCCTTCCGTCGGGGCTCCGCGTCGCAGCTCTGCGACCAAGATTCGCCGCCGAAGCGCGAGTACCTCGTCCTTGCAGGAGAGAGATGGGTGAGCCGGTACGACTCCACCTGCTAAGCTGGTCGTCCCAGGAGCGGATCAGGCGGACTGGAGACCCACCGTGCTCGTCAGGAACCGAATCGCGCAGTTGCTGCTCGTCCTCTACGCCGTCGGCAGCGTCGCCTTCGCCATCCCTCTGCTCTTCGCGTTCGCCCACGCCGGAGACCTCGCGAACACGACGTCGGGCAAGATCCTCGCCGCCGCGCTGCTGGCGATGGCGCTGCGGCGCCCTGCTCGCGGCCCGAGATCCGTGGCAGAACAGGGTGATGATCCTCGTGGTGATGGCGTTCACGTCGTTCGCCGCGCTGGCGATCGCCTACCGGCTGGCGTTCGAGCACCACACCAGCGATCCCGCCTGGATGGTCCTCCCCTTCGCGATCGCGGCACCCGTGCTTTTCGGGCTTTTCTACCCCCGCGCGCCGAATGGCTGACGCTCGGAACGTCGCTGAACGCGGCAGACCGTTGTGTCACGCCGGATATGAGGTAGGCTGTACGAGGGGTCACGCAAACCAGCACGCACAGCTTCGAGGCCATTGACGTGGAATCACGAGCGCCGAAGCCTGGAGATTCCGGCCAGCTCCGCCCTGAGGGCGAGGAGGAACTCGGGCAGCTTCGACTCGAGCTCCCCGACGCGGCGGACGAACTGCTCGCCATCGTCCGCTACGTCACGGCCGACGACGGGCCTCTGCAGGCGATCCCCGAACCCCGTGTCCTCTCACCGTGGCACGAGCGCGCGCTGCTCAAGGCGCTCGAGCGGCTCGAAGTGATCGACCACTTCCTGAGAGGCCGCGTCGTCTTCTTCTTGGCCGGCAAGGACCACGGCTACGGACCGTTCGAAGAGGAGATGGAGCTGGCAGGGGCGGCGCTCGACACCTGCCGCGCCACCGCAAGAGTCGTGGACGCTCTGCTCGCAGGCCGCCTGCCGACGGAGCCCGAGTACGACGCGATGTCCTCGACCACTCTGAAGGTCTACCCCGCCCTGGAGGCGCTTCAGAACCGCGGGTGACGCCGACGCCCGAGCCTCAGCGCCTGCGGAGGGTTCTGACTCAGAAGCCGGGGGCGTTGACGTCGGGGCCAGCGCCGCCGCCGTTACCGCCGTTCCCGCCGTTGCGCGGGTGCTTGAGCGTCTCGGCGATGTCCTCGGGCACGGGAAGGTCACGCAGCAGGATGCCGTAGAGCTTGTCGGCCAGAGCCGGCGCCTGGTCGAGCACGCAGGCCACCTGACGCAGGCGGTACTCCAGGAAGAAGTCCGGCTCGACGCACAGCGACTCGGCGATCACCGCGATCACCGGGTCGGCCGGCACAGGGCGCGTGCCCTTGGTGAGGTGGTTCAGGTAGCCCGCCGAGAGCTTGGTCTTGTAGGCCAGCTGGCGGTAGCTCAGATGCCGCTCCTCCATGAGCCCCTTGAGCGCGAAGGGGAACCGCTCCTGCGAGAACCGGTTCTTGGCGATCGGCGTTGTGTAAAGGGCGCTCATTTCAGTAACAGATATCGCCCAGAGGCCCGGATACTTGAGTGAAAACACTTATGGCGTTGTCAGGACTGCTTACGCCCGACTCGGGCAGCGTGTGCGCCGGTGGCGCTGCGGCGACGCCTC
>CAVOGK010000033.1:0-42236 GCA_963695395.1 uncultured Thermoleophilia bacterium
GCGGCCCGGGCTCGCCGTCCACGACGGCGCGCAGCACTGCGGCGTTCTCCGTCGCGTCGCCCCCCTGGAGGTCCTCGAGCCGCGCCCGCGGCATCCCGAACTCCTCCGGTGTCACCTCGTAGCGCTGGTCGTAGCCCTGCCCGGCGAACACCTCGACGACCGCGGTGGGGCAGGTGGTCGAGATCTCGTCGAGGCCATCATCACTGTGGACGATGAGGTTACGGTCGTTGCCCATCATGCGCACGGCCTGCGCGATGCGATCCACGTAGCGCACGTCCGCGACGCCGATGAGCTGATGGCGAGCGCCGGCCGGGTTGGTGAGCGGCCCGATGAGGTTGAACGTCGTCGCCATGCCGAGCTCCCGGCGCACCGGCGCTACGTGCTTCATCGCCAGGTGGTGGCGGGGCGCGAACATGAAGCCGATGCCGCACTCGGCGATGCAGCGGCCGACCTGCTCGGGCGGCAGGTCGATGGCCACGCCCAGCGCCTCGAGCACGTCGGCGCTGCCGCACCTGCTCGTCGCCGAGCGGTTGCCGTGCTTGGCCACGGTGACGCCGGCGGCCGCAGCGACGAGCGCCGCCGCCGTCGAGATATTGAAGGTCCCTGAGGAATCGCCGCCGGTGCCGCACGTGTCGAGGATGACGTCGGCGTCCACGTCGACCTTCTCGGCGAGCTCGCTCATGGCGCGGGCCATGCCGACGATCTCGGCGGCCGTCTCACCCTTGACGCGCAGCGCGCTGAGAAAGGCGCCCGTCTGGGCGGCGCCGGTGCGGCCGCCCATGATCTCGAGCAGCACGGCGCGAGCATCGTCCTCGCTGAGGTCGCGCCCGGCGGTGAGCTCGGCCAGCGCCGCGCTGAGGACGTCATTCGGCACCGGTGACCTCCTTCATCGCGGTGGCTTCGTCCGGCGCGCCGCCGTTGCCGGCTGGGCGGCCCATGCGCAGGAAATTGGCGAGCAGGTCGAGCCCGGACTCCGTCAACACGCTCTCGGGATGGAACTGCACACCGTGGACCGGCAGCTCCCGGTGGCGCACGCCCATCACGACCCCCTCGTCGTTCCAGGCGGTCAGCTCGAGGCAGGTGGGCAGCGCCTCGTCGACGACCAGCGAGTGGTAGCGCGTCGCCGTGAACGGGTCCGGCAGGGCGGTGAAGACGGCGCGTCCGTCGTGGTGGATGTGGTCGGTCTTGCCGTGAACGGGCCCGCCGGCGCGACGCACGACGCCGCCGTAGACCTGGCCGATCGCCTGGTGGCCGAGGCAGACGCCGAGCACCGGCAGGCGCTCGGCGCCGAAGTGGGCGATGGCGTCCATGCTGATGCCCGCCTCGTTCGGCGTGCAGGGGCCGGGGGAGACGACGAGGTGGGTCGGGTGCTCCGCCGCGATCTCCGCGACGGTCACGCGGTCGTTGCGCTTGACCGTGATGGCGGCTCCGAGTTCCCCGAGAAACTGGACGAGGTTGTAGGTGAACGAGTCGTAGTTGTCGATCATGAAGACCCGGGTGCCGTCGCCGGGCCTGGGTTCACCAGTCGTCATTCCGTGCCTCCGTCGCCGAACTGCTCGTGGGCGAGGTCGATGGCGCGCAGCAGAGCCGCGGCCTTGTTCTGCGTCTCAGCGTACTCCTTCTCGGGCACGGAGTCGGCCACGATACCGGCGCCGGCCTGCACATGGGCGACGCCGTCCTTGACGATGACCGTGCGGATGCAGATGCAGGTGTCGAGATCCCCGCCGTAGCTCAGGTAGCCGATGGCGCCGGCGTAGGGGCCGCGGCGCACGGTCTCCAGCTCGTCGACGATCTGCATGGCGCGGACTTTCGGGGCGCCGCTCACCGTGCCGGCAGGGAAGGCGGCCTTGAGCGCGTCGGTCGGATCGCGGTCTCCCGCCAGGGTCCCGCTCACCGACGAGACCATGTGGATGACGTGGGAGTAGAGCTCCATGTCCATGAAGTCGTCGACGCTGACCGTGCCGGGCAGGCACACGCGCCCGAGGTCGTTGCGCCCAAGATCGACCAGCATGACGTGCTCGGCACGCTCCTTCTCGTCCGCCAGCAGGTCGTCGATGAGGCGGCGGTCATCGGCGGGGCTGACGCCTCGCGGTCGCGTGCCCGCGATCGGTCGCGTCTCGACGTGGTCGCCCTGGACGGTGATCAGCGGTTCGGGGCTCGAGCCGCACAGAGCGAAGTCGTCGAAGGCGATGTAGTACAGGTATGGGCTCGGATTGACGGCCCGGATGCCCCGGTAGATCGAGAAGGGCGTGACGTCCACCGGCGTGCTGAAGCGCTGGGAGAGGACCACCTGGAAGGCGTCGCCGGCGTAGATGTAGTCGCGGATGGAGCGGACGCCCGTCTCGTACTGCTCTCGGGTCATCGATGACGTGACGGGCCGGGCGGGGACGCCTGCGGCCGCGCCTGTGGAGAGCGTGCTCACCGTGGCGGCGTCGACCATGCGTCCGGCCGCGCCGGCGGGTAGGGGTTCGGCCAGCTTGGCGCGCACGTCGGCTATGCGTTCGACGGCGCGCTCGTACGGCCCGTCGACGTCGCGTCCGTCGACGAAGGCGTTGGCGACGATGGTGATGGAGTGCTTGAGGTGGTCGAAGACGAGCACGGTGTCGGCCAGCAGGAAGGCCATCTCGGGGAGGCCGAGGTCGTCGGGCGGCGCGTCCGGCAACGGCTCCAGATGCCGCACCAGGTCGTAGCCGAAGTAGCCGACGAGGCCTCCGGCGAGCGGCGGCAAGGCTGCCGCCTCGCCGCTCGCCGGCGGCCGGTAGCTGCTCATCAGGTCGGCGACGGCGGTGAACGGGTCGTCGTGCTCGACGCTCAGGCGGTCGCCGTTCTCCTGCACCGTGAGGCGCCCGTCCGCGTAGGTCACGAGGGCGCGGGCGCCGACCCCGAGGAAGGAGAAGCGGCCCAGATGCCGACCCTGTTCGGCGCTCTCGAGCAGAAACGCGCGGCGGGGAGCGCCGAGCTTGAGGAAGGCGGAGACGGGGGTCTCAAGATCGGAGACGAAGGAGTGGGTGACGGGCAGGACGTTGTGAGCCAGTGCGAGGCGTCGCGCCTCGACTAGCTTCGGTGTGACTCGTATGTCCTTTGCCACGGGCCAGTCATGTGACACCTCCGGTCAACACCTCGGCCCTACGTCGTCACCGGGCTGCCGTTGCGGCAGACGGTCTGGGAACCGTAGGGCAGAGAGCCGGGGCTGTCAAGCACCGGCGCGGCGGGGTCGCGAGCGTCGGCAGGGCGCCGCGCGACTCCCGCGGCGGATATATTGTGCGGACAGAGTACTCACCAACACCCCCGAGGAGGAACGGTGACAGAGGAACTGACCCAGGCGGTCGTCGACATGAGGGAAGATGACGCCCTGGCCATCGTCGACCGCCTGCTGGCGGAGGGAGCCGACCCGGTCGGCATCCTCGACGCCTGCAAGCAGGCGATGGACGTGATCGGGGAGCGGTTCGCCGGCGGCGAAGCCTTCATCCCCGAGCTCATCATGGCCGGCGAGATCATGCAGGAGATCTCCGGCAAGCTGAAGCCGCACCTGGTCAGCGTGCCGGCGGAGGAGAAGGTGGGCGTCGTCGTGATCGGCACTGTCGAAGGCGACATCCACGACATCGGCAAGGACATCGTCGCGACGATGCTCGACCTGGCCGGGTTCGATGTCGTCAACCTCGGCGTCGACGTGAAGGTCGACGCCTTCATCGAGACGGCGCGCGAGAAGCAGGCGCAGATCATCGCCATGAGCTGCCTGCTGACCAGCGCCATCGACGCCATGGAGAGGATCGTCGCGGCCGCCGGCGAGGCCGGCATGCGCGACGACGTCAAGCTGATGATCGGCGGGGCGCCGATAACGGAGCAGATCGTCGCATACACCGGCGCCGACGGCTTCGGCAAGGACGCCGTGGCCGCCGTGGAGCTTGCCAAGCAGTGGATCGGGGGTGCGTGACATGTTTGCCGAGAACTGGGACCAGCTGACGCCTGACGAGCGGTTCGAAGCGCGCATGGACGCGTGGCAGCACCCCGACGTGGAGTTCGCCTCGGCGGAGGTCGCGCAAGCCTACACGGACCGCGTCCAGCTCTTCCGCGACGCCATCCAGCTGAAGAAGCCGGCACGCGTGCCGATCGCCCCGTGGATCGGGCTCTTCCCGGCCCTGTGGGACGGCATGACGGCGCGCGAGGCCTACTACGACTTCGCGCGCCTCGACGTGGCTTGGCAGAAGTGGCACGCCGAGTTCAAGCAGGACGTGCTGGCGTTCTCCATCAACATCGCCCCCTGCGAGCTCTTCGACGTGCTCGACTACAAGCTGTACGACTGGCCGGGGCACGGCGTGCCGGAGACGGCGGGCTACCAGTACATCGAGCGGGAGTGGATGCGCGCCGACGAGTACGACCTGCTCATCGCCGACCCGTCCAACTACTGGCAGCGCTTCTACCTGCCGCGCATCTTCGGCGCCATGGAGCCGTGGAGCATGCTCTCCCCGTTCACGGATCTCGTCGAGGCGCCGCTCACGGGCCCGTTCTTCATCCCGTTCGGCACGCCGCCGGTGCAGCAGATGCTCAAGACGCTGCTCGAAGCGGGGAGGGTCGCCCTGGAGTGGGTCCAGGTCGTCGGCGCGATGGACGGCAAGGCCATGGCCACCTACGGCCTACCGGGCTTCGCCGGCGGAGCCACCAAGGCTCCCTACGACATCCTCGGTGACACGCTGCGCGGCACTCGCGGCCTGATGCTGGACAAGTTCCGCCGCCCGCAGAAGATCCTCGAGGCCTGCGAGCGGCTCGTACCGCTGGCGATCGACTGGGGCGTGCGTGCCTGCGATGTGAACCGGCACCCGATGGTGTTCATCCCGCTGCACAAGGGCGCCGACGGGTTCCTCTCCGACGAGGACTTCCGCACGTTCTACTGGCCGACGTTCAAGAAGGTGCTGCTGGGCCTCATCGAGCAGGGCATCGTCCCGCTGTGCTTCGCCGAAGGTGGGTACAACGAGCGTCTCGAGGCCATCCACGACCCCGAGATTCCAGCCGGGAAGATGATCTGGATGTTCGACTCCACCGACATGCACGAGGCGCGCAAGCACCTGGGCGGCTACCAGTGCTTCGGTGGCAACGTCCCCGGCGCGCTCATCACCACCGGCTCGCCGCAGGAGATGGATGACTACGTGCGCGAGCTCATTGCCGACGTGGCCGGCCCCGGCGGGTTCATCCTCGGTTCCGGCATCGTGATCGACGAGGCCCGGCCCGAGTGCATGAAGGCGATGATCGACGCAGGTCTGAGATACGGCGCTGAGATCTGAGGTGCGTGCCGCAGGCTCCTGAAGGCCCGCGCGGCATCGGCAGCGGAGACAGGGGGGCGGGCTCACGAGCCCGCCCCCTCGCTGCCGGAGGCGCCGCTACTCGCTTGCGAGGAGCTCGGGCCGGAAGTCGCGGAGCGTGAGTTCGTGGCCGGGCTGGGCGACGACGAAGTCGCCGTCCCAAGCGCCCGCCACGAGCGCATCCAGGATCCGTGTCGTGCCGGGGACCTCCTCGACAGCGAGGTCGAAGGTCTCCGCGAAGCCGGCGACGCGCGCCCGGTACGGCTCGAGGTCGTAGCGCCCCGTGTCGATGAGCACGATGCGCGTGTAGTGGTTGAGCAGCAGGCGCATCATCTTCTCGGCGCGTTCGCGGCCGCGCTTCTCGACCAGCTTCTCGTGCTCGCTCATGATCGTGTCACACTCCTCGAGATACGCCTTGGCGACGAAGTAGCTGCCGCGCTCTTTCTCGGACTCGGCGGCGAAGGCCTCGTTGGAGCCGAGCATCATGGCGACGCAGTCGTCCACCTTGGGCACCACGAGGGTGGCGTGTTCGGTCTTGAGGCCGAGGACGGCGTTGGAGCACATGCCGTAGCCCAGCACGATGGTGGCGCCGGGCTTGTCGGCATCGGCCACGGCGGCGCGGATGGCCTCTTTGAGGCGTTCCGGGTTGAGGTGGAGCTGAGCCTCCATCGTCCGGCAGTCGACGCCGTCTGTGGCTCCCTCGGCGAGCTCGCCGAGGACGGCGGGGCAGGCGATGAGCTTGAGGCCTGCCCTTCGTCCCTGTCGCTCCTGTCCGTTCACTTCGTGGGCCTTCCGGTGTCGCTGCCGTGCTCCAGTCAGAGGATAGCGGATACCCGCCGTCTGGGGGCCGGGCGGCCGGGCCGGCGATCTGCCGGGGACGGAGACGGAGCGCGGCTGCGAGAGGCGTTGTAGGCTGCGCTGGTCGGAGAAACCCGAAGGGAGAGACGATGGAGTTCGAGAAAGTCATCCGCGGGCGGAGGAGCATCCGCGCGTACACGGGGGAGCCGGTCGCCCAGGAAGTGATCATGGAGATCCTCGACGAGGCTCGCTGGGCGCCGTCGTCGCGCAACACGCAGGCGTGGAGCGTCTGGGTGGTGACCGGAGCCGCCCTGGAGCGCTTCAAGATCGCATTCAAGGCCGGTCTTGACAAGGAAGAGCCGGACGCGTCGGACCTGACGGGGACGGCGACTGGAGATTGGCCGCAGGCGTGCTCGGCGCGCGCGGTGGAGCTGATGAAGACGCGCGCCGCGACGCTCGAGGCGGCCGGCGAGGTGTCTGGTACGGCCGCCTCGCTCGCGCGCATGGCCGACTGCTTCGGCGCCCCGGTCCTGCTCGTCTTCGGCTTCGAGGGCTGCCTCTCCGATGCCTACGCCAGCTACGACACCGCCTCCCTCGTCCAGAACGTGTGCCTCGCCGCGCACGACAAGGGGCTCGGCACCTGCCAGTCCACGACACTGGTCCGCTACCCCGATCTGCTGCGCGAGCTGCTGCCCGGCGCGGCTGAGCAGCGCATGGTCGTCGCTGTGACGCTCGGCTACCCGGACCTCGAGGCTCCGGCCAACACCTTCGCACGCTCTCGCGCGCCGCTCGACGAGCTGGTGACCTGGGTGTCGTGAAGCTCCTGCAGCGCATCACGCCGGAGGACGCCCACCGGCGCCGCTGGCAGCTGCTCGCCCTGACCTCGGTCGGCGCCTTCATGGCCCCGCTGGACGGCTCCATCGTCTCGGTCGCCCTGCCGGTGATGGGTCCGGACCTGCACCTCACCTTCGCCGCGGCGATGTGGGTGCAGGCGGCCTACCTGCTCACGATCGCCGTGCTCCTGATCCCGTTGGGGAGACTGGCGGACCAGCACGGTCGCGTGCGCTTCTACCTGCTCGGCATCGCCGTCTTCGCCCTGGGCTCGCTGCTCGCGGCGCTCAGCATGAACGGCCCCTGGCTGATCGGCAGCCGTATGGTGCAGGGCGTCGGCGGCGCGCTGATGGTGGCCACGGCGGCGGCCATCGTGACTGCCGTCTTCCCGCCGCAGGAGCGCGGCCGCGCGCTCGGGATCAACGTCATGGCCGTCTACATCGGCCTCAGCGTGGGCCCGCCGCTTGGCGGCCTGCTGGTTGATACGCTGGGCTGGCGGTCCATCTTCCTCATCAACCTGCCCATCGGCATCATCGTCTTCGTCTGGGGTTGGATGATGCTTCCGCAGACGGAGCGGGTGAAGGGGGCGCCGCGCGTCGACTTCGCCGGCGCGGCGCTCCTTGGCATCTTCCTCATCAGCCTCCTGGTCCCGCTCACGTTCGCCCCGGAATGGGGATGGGCGGCGCCGGCGACCGGGGGCCTGCTGGTGCTGTCGGCCGCAGCGCTCGTCGCCTTCATCGTCGTCGAGCGCCGTGTCAGAGTCCCCATCCTCGACCTGGACCTGCTGGTCCACAATCGGCTGTTCGCAGCCGCCAACATGGCGGCCCTGCTGAACTACATGGCGCTGTACGCGATCAGCGTGCTCACCGCCATCCATCTCGAGATCGTGCAGGGTCTGTCGGCATCGGCCACCGGCCTCCTCATCCTCAGCCAGCCACTGCTGATGGCCGCGCTCAGCCCGTTCAGCGGCCGCCTCAGCGACCGGATCGGCTCACGCGTGCTCACGTCCGGTGGCATGGTCGCGATCGCTGCGGGCATGATGCTGCTCGCGGCAATGCCGACCGACGCACCGGTGTGGCAGGTCGCTGCTGTACCTCGGCATCGTCGGTCTCGGCATGGCGTCGTTCAGCGCGCCCAACACCTCGGCGATCATGGGCAGTGTGCGGCGCGATCAGCTGAGTCGTCGCAAGCGCGTTCATCGGCACGATGCGCACGGCCGGGCAGGCGCTGAGCGTCGCCCTGCTCGGCGGCATCGCCGCCAGCCAGCTCGGCAGGCTGGGCAGCCGGCTGCTCTTCACGCACGGGAACGCGGAGGGAGCGTCCGGCCTCGCCACGCGCGCGATCGAGGGCTACGCACAGGGCTACCGCTACGCGATGCTGGCCGGCGCCGCGCTGGCGCTGGTCGGCGCCCTCGTCTCGCTCACGCGCGGGGCCCATGCGGGTGCCGCAGGCGGAGCCGGTGAGGCCCAGCGAGCGCCGTGGGCGCTACCCACGGCGCTCCGCCGGCCTCGAGCTCCTCGTGACCTGGGAGCCCCGGCCAGCGTGTCGGACGCCGGTCGCGCTTCCGGGCTTGCGGCGGGTCAGGCCGCCCGCTCCACCGCTGGCATCGGCGAGACGGAGGGCTCGCTCGGCAGGCCGTCCGTGCCACCCGGCGCGGACGCGACGTCCAGAGCCGGCGCGCCCTCGATGCTGAGGTGTGGCAGCCACTCGAGCCAGCTCGGCAGGTACCAGTTCCAGCGGCCGAGCAGCTTCATCGCGGCGGGCACCAGCAGCGTCCGGATCAGGGTGGCGTCAAGCAGCACGGCGACGGCGAGGCCGAAGCCCATCTGCTGGAACATCACGAGGTTGCCGGCCGCGAAACCCGCGAACACGGCGACCATGATCAGCGCCGCCCCGGTGATGATGCCCGCGGTCGCGTTGACGCCCTCGGTGACCGCCAAGGTGTTGTCGTGCGTGCGGTCCCAGGCCTCCTTGATGCGGCTGAGCAGGAAGACCTGGTAGTCCATCGAGAGGCCGAACAGGATGGCGAAGAGGAACAACGGCACCCACTGCTCGACCACCTCGACCTGCTGGAAGCCGAGCAATCCGGCCCCCCAGCCCTTCAGGGACACGAGGGTGATCAGCCCGTAGGCCGCCCCGACGCTCAGGAGATTCATGAGGATGGCCTTGAGTGGGATGACCACCGAGCGGAACGCGACCATCAGCAGCAGGAAGCTGAGGCTGAGGACGAGTGCCACGACCCATGGGAAGTACCGGTCGACGATGTCGATGTAGTCCACGTTGAAGGCGCTCTGACCGGTCACGTACACGCCGGCGCCGCTGCCCGCGAAGGCTGCCGGCACCAGCGTTCCCCGCAGCTCCCGTACCTTCGCCAGCGCGAGGTCGCCGACGGCGTCGCCGCTGACGGGCACGGAGAGCAACGCCAGCGTGCCCGACTGCGCCGTTTGCGTCTGGACCGGCCCGAACGACCCGTCCGCGGCCAGCTCGTTCTTGAGGCGCTCGATGGCGGACTGGACGGCGGGATCGTTGACCTGGCCGTCCACGACGATCTCCACGGGACTGACGCTGCCCGCCGAGAACTGCGTGTCGAGGATGGCGAACCCCTGCTTGCTGTCGAAGCTGTCCGGGAAGGTGCTGACCCCCGAGACTCCGGTCTTCATGTCGAGCGCGGGGTAGGCGCAGAGCAGCAAGATGCCGACGCCGACGACGAGGGCGATCGCCGGCCGCCTCATGGCGCGCTGCGCCACCCGGGCGATCCACGAGGTGCGCCCGCGGGCTTGGCCGTCGAGCAGCCGGCGCCCCAGGTACGGCAGTTTGAGGCTGTTGATGCGGTCCCCGAGCAGGCTGAGCACGGCCGGCAGCAGGGTCAGGGCTGCGATGACCGACATGCTCACGACGAGGATGGCGCCGATGGCGAGGCTGGCGAAGATGTTGGTCGGCACGATGACGAGGCCGAGCAGCGCGAGCACGACCGTCAGGCCGCTGAACAGCACTGCGCGGCTGGCGGTCCCGCCGGTGACGGCGATCGCGTCGATCTTCTCGCGCCCGCGGACGCGCTCCTCACGGAACCGCGAGATGATGAACAGCGAGTAATCGATGCCGGTCGCGAGGCCCATCATCGTCACCATGTTGATGGCGAAGATGGAGACGTCGAAGGTCTGTCCGACGAGCGCCGTCAGCGCTACCGCCGCGGTGATGGCGACGAGGCTGAGGAGGATCGGCAGGCTGGCTGCGACCACGGCTCCGAAGACGATCAGCAGGATGATGAGCGCGATCGGCACGCCGATGCCCTCGCCCTTCTGGAGGTCCGCCTCGGCCGTCTGGCTGAAGTCGCTGTTGATGCTGGCCGTGCCGGTGACAAGGGTGTCGAGGCCGGCCTTGCCGTCGGCAGCGTGGACGATCTCGTGCACCTTGTCGACGTTCTCGTCGGCCTGGGCCAGATCGCCGGCCATGACGACGGGGAGGATGGTCGTGCGCCCGTCGGCGGAGATGAGCGTCTGGTCGCCGCCCTCGTAGGCGCTGGCGACGCTGTCGACGACGCCGGGGCCGAGGGCGGCGATGTCCTTCTGCAGCGCGAGGACGGCGGCGCGGAACGCCGGCTCGCTCGCGCTTGCCTCCTGCGAGCGGACGATCACGACCTCGTTGGCCTTCTGCGGCAGGTTCAGGCGCTGCTCCAGCAGGTCGAGGCCCTGTTTGGAGTCCGGGTTCCCCAGAAAGCTGTACTGAGCGGTGAGGCTGCCGGGAAGCACGAGGGCGATGATCGCGCCGGCCGCGAGAAGGCCTGCGCCCCAGAGCGCCAGCGTCAGCCACGGTCTGTTGGCGGAGCCGCGCGCCAGATTCGTGGTGGAGAGTCGCATGAGTTCCCCTTCGGAGGCAAGGCCCCGCGGCGACGCGGAAACCTGATGTAGTCAATCAGTATTGGTGGATATCTGCCCGTTCGCGGAAGGGGGAAACGCTGTGCCTCTTACGGCGGAGGCGTTTCGGCGGCTGCGGCCGGCGTGACCACGGCGAGCGGCCGGCGTACGTGAAGAGGCCGGCGGGCGGCACTTCCTGCCGCCCGCCGGCCTCTTCAGGCGCCGCTCCGCTCCAACCGCGGCGCCTGACGCGTCAGCTGGTCCGCACCGGCCGGTACTCGTCGCTGCCGAAGCCCAGCACCAGGAACATGATGGGAGCGAACAGCCACAGGAGGATGCCGTAGCCTGCGCCGTGACCGAAGTTCTCCGAGATGCCCAGAGCGACGATGAGCCAGATGATGATGTTGACGATCGGGATGAAGAAGAGGATCAGCCACCAGCCGGGCCGTCCGGCGACCTTGATCATCAGGTACGTGTTGTAGAAGGGGATGATCGCTCCCCAGCCGGGCCTGCCGGCCTTGACGAACGTCATCCACAGTCCTGCGACGACCAGGATGATCCAGATGATCTCGATGATGAACCAGGTGCTGGTCCAGAACGCTTCGTACCAGGTTTCCGCAAGAAGAGCCATGATCGTGCCTCCTGTGATCGCCCCTTGTCGCACACTCGCGAATCGCTCCCTGTCCTACCCGCGTCGCAGGCCTCACAATCGGAGGCAGGGCTTCAGTCGGAATGGGGAGGCCTGATCCAGTGCACGGGGCCATTGACGGCGCGATGATGCAGACGAGGACGGGCCGGGGCTGCGATGCAGCCCCGGCCCGTCCGGGTCTAGCGATGCCTTCCGGCCTCAGGTCAGCGGCGGAGGCGGAGGCGGCGAGCTCGACGGCGCCTCGGGCGCTGCGGGCGCCTCCGGCGGCGTGACCGGCGCCTGCGGCGTGACCGCATCGGCTGCAGGGGCCGTGTCCGTGGCCGCCGTCTGGGCAGGCGCGGCTTCGGCCGGCGTGACCGGCGGCGTGACCGGCGCTGACGGCGCCGCTTGCGGGGTCACCGGTTGCGCAGGCGTGACCGGAGCGGCCGGCGGAACCGGCGGCGTGACGGGCACGGCCGGAGCCGTCGGCGGGGGCGGCGGGGGCGCGGCGGCGTAGCCGCCACCGGCCGGCATGGGAGGTGCGCCGAGGCCTGCGGAGCCGGGTGCGGCGATACGCTGGAACTGGTAGCTGCCGAACCCCAGGACGAGGAACATGATCGACGGGAAGATGATCAGCAGGATCGCGAAACCGGTGCTTTGGCCGAAGTTGGCCGCGATGTCCAGCGCGATGAACACCCACAGGACGAGGATGCCGATCATGAGAAGCCACCCGAGGAGCGGGATCCACGCGAACAGGCTGCAGCCAAGCATGATCCAGAAGAAGTAGACCGGGCGGTTCGACAGCTTGACGACGTTGTATTGGTTGTAGAAGGGGATGATGGCCGCCCAGCCAGGCAGCCCGGCCTTGGTCAGGGTCTTCCACAACCCGATGATGGCGAGAATCGCGAAGACCATCATGACGATCCACATGACGATCAGGAAGGCTGCTGCCGCGCCTCCGCCCGCGTCGTATGTGTAGGTGTAGTCCATACTTCCTCCTCGGTGCCCATGCGGTTTCTCTGTCGCACCTACCGGTGTTCCCCGCGCGGGCCACACCTCCTGCCCGCGACGTATGCCGGCACGGCACGGTCGAACCCGTGCCGCGGGCACCGGTTCAACCGCTCAGTTTGCCCAAGAATCGCTCGTTGACGGTCGCGCGGCGTGACGTATCGTGAAGACAGGCGCCGTCTCGCGGCGGTGGGGCGACGCGCGGGCGGCGAAGAACGAATGCAGGTTGGAGTACGTGGCGGCGGTCGCAACCGCGTGCATGACGACAAACGGGGGAATCGATGAAGGTCCTTATCGTCGGCAGCGGCGGGGTGGGGGAATCCACGGCGGCGATCGCCAAGCGGCGCGATCCGGGTGGCGAGCTCTTCGAGACGATGGTGATGGCGGACTACGACCTTGCCAAGGCGCAGGCGGCGTCCGCCAGGCTCGGCGACGAGAAGCGGTTCCCGGCCGAGCAGATCGACGCCGCCGACGTCGACGCCGTGGTGGCGCTGTGCGCCAAGTACGGGGTGGACGTGCTGTGCAGCTTCCTCCCGGTCGAGTTCAACCCGTTCACGCTGCAGGCCGCGCTCAAGGCCCGCGTCCATCACATGGACGCATCGACGACCCTCTCCATCCCGCACCCGACGGACCCCTTCAACCAGGCTGGGACGGTCCTCGGACAGGACGAGCTGGCGCTGAGCCCCGAGTTCGAGAAGATCGGCAAGCTCGGCCTGATGGGCTTCGGCGTGGAGCCCGGCATGGCCGACTGGTACTGCCGCTACGCCGCCGATCACTTCTTCGACCAGATCGACGAGATCGGCATTCGCGACGGCGCCAACCTCGAGATCCCCGGGTTCAAGGGCATCAGCTTCGGCTTCTCCATCTGGATGACGATCGAGGAGTGCACCAATCCTGCGGTGGTCTGGGAGCGTGACCGCGGCTTCTACACGGTGCCGCCGCTCTCCGACCCGGAGCCCTTCTACCTGCCGGAGGGTATCGGCTGGGTCGACTGCGCCCACGTCGAGCACGAGGAGGTCGTGCACGTCGGCTACTTCGAGAGCCTCCTCAAAGGCGTCAAGAAGGCGACCTTCAAGTACGCGCTGGGCGACGAGTTCATCCAGGCGATGGAGGTCTTCAAGTCGGTGAACATGCACTCCCTCGAGCCGGTGAACGTGAGGGGCAAGGAGGTGAGGCCGCGGGACGTGGTCGCGGCGGCCGCCCCGGATCCCAACGAGATCGGCAAGCGCTACGTCGGCCAGACGTGTGGGGGGGCATGGGTGAAGGGTCGCAAGGACGGCTTGGAGCGAGAGATCTACCTCTATCAGGTGGCGGACAACCAGGAGAGCGTGGCGCTGTACGGCACCCAGGGTGTCGTCGCGCAGACCGCGTTCCCGGGGGTGGTCGCGCTCGAGCTGCTGGCCGCCGGCAAGCTGCAAGGCTACAAGGGCAACCCCGAGGCGGGTGTCTTCCCGGCGCAGGCGTTCACGTGCGACGACTTCGTGGGCCTGCAGAAGGAGTACGGGTTCCCCGGCGGCATGCTCGAGATGGATTCGGAGTACAAACGGGCGCACGACCACGGCGCCTTCGTCGCGCCGGTCGAAGGGGTCGGATCGTGAGCGACATCGGCGGCGCCGGGGGTGACTCTCGGCCCGACGCGACGTGTCGCCGGTTCGAGGGCAAGATCGCCCTGGTCACCGGCGGCGCCTCGGGCATCGGGCGGGCGACGGTGGAGCGGCTGCTCGAAGAAGGAGCCGCCGTCGTCATCGCCGATCTGGACGGCGATGCTGCCGAGGCCGCGACGGCCGCGTTGCGCGGCCGCGGCCTGGACCGTGCCGAGGCCGCGCGCTGCGACGTGACGCGCGGCGACCAGGTGAAGGCGCTCGTGGGCGGTATCGTCTCCCGCCACGGGCGCCTCGACGTGCTCTTCAGCAACGCCGGCATCTTCGAGCCCGGCGAGGTCCACGAGGTCGACGAGGAGGCGTGGGACCGCCAGGTCGGCGTCAACCTGCGGGCGGTCTACCTCGTCGCCCACCACGTGGTGCCGGTGATGCTGGCGCAGGGTGGCGGCGCGATCGTGCACAACGCTTCCGTCGCCGCCCTCGTCGGTGATCTCGCCGCCGCCGCGTACTGCGCCAGCAAAGGCGGCGTGGCTCTGCTCACCAAGCAGATGGCGCTCGACTACGCCGCCCGCGGCATCCGCGTCAACGCCATCTGCTGCGGCGAGATCGACACGCCGCTCTTCGTGAAGGAGTCCTACGAGATCGGCATGACGCCTGACTCGTACAGGGAGCTGCTCAACGAGGCGCACCCGATGGGCCGCATCGGCCTGCCCTCCGAGGCGGCCGCGGCGGTCGCGTTCCTGGCCAGCGACGATGCGAGCTTCATCACCGGCGTGCTGTTGCCGGTCGACGGCGGCTACGCAGCCCAGTAGGAGGAGTCATGCGCGGACTGGAAGGCAAGGCGGCCCTCGTCACAGGGGGCTCCTCGGGCCTCGGTGAGGCGATCGTCTATCGGCTGGCGGAGGAGGGCGCGAGCGTGGCCGTCGGCGGCCGGGACGCGGCGAAGGCGCAGGCCGTCAGCGCCCAGGCGGCTGTCCGCTCTCGCGAGCACGGGCACGAGCTCGAGCACGCGGTCGTGCTCGGCGACGTCTCCGTCGTCGCCGACTGCGATCGCCTGGTCGCCGAGACGCACGAGCGCTTCGGCGGCCTCGACATCCTCGTCAACTCGGCGGGCGTCTGGCTCGAGAAGTCGATCCTCGACACCAGCGAGGCGGACTGGGAATGGTGCATCGGCATCTGTCTCAAGGGCACGTACTTCATGTGCAAGGCGGCGCTGCGCCACATGGTGCCTCAAGGCTCCGGCGTCATCGTCAACCTGGCGAGCGACTCGGGCATCCACGGCGAGCCCGGCGCCGCGGTGTACTCG
Source organism: uncultured Thermoleophilia bacterium (assembly GCA_963695395.1). Taxonomy (GTDB): domain Bacteria; phylum Actinomycetota; class Thermoleophilia; order UBA2241; family UBA2241; genus CAIXSE01. The sequence goes on from CAVOGK010000033.1 coordinate 15,324, forward strand.
GCCGCCAAGGCCGGCGTCGTGATGATGACTCGTGCGCTCGCGATCGACCACGGGCCGGATGGCGTGCGCGTCTGCAGCGTGTGCCCGGCGATCTTCGACACGCCGATGCTGGCGAACGCCATCGCCGCGGCCCCGGATCCCGTCGCCTACACCGACGGCATGGAGGACGCGTACCCGCTGAAGAGGATCGGGCGGCCGGAGGAACTCGCCGCCGCCGTCGCCTTCCTGGCGAGCGATGACGGCAGCTTCATGACCGGCCGCACCGTGGTCGTCGACGGAGGCGTGACCGCCTGAGTACCCGGAGCCTCAGGGTCCGGCTGCGACCTGGTCGATCTCGGCGATCAGCTCGGCCTTGCGTTCGCCGGGCAACAGCGACGCCGTGATCGAGTTGCGCGCCAGCTGGGCGAGGTCGGCGTGGCTCAGGCCGAGCGCCTCCTGGACCGCCATGTAGTTGTCGAGCAGGTAGCCACCGAAGTAGGCAGGGTCGTCGGAGTTCACGGTGACGACCAGCCCGGCGTCGAGCAGCTTCTTCAGCGGATGCGTCGAGAGGTCGGGCGTCACCTGCAGCTCGAGATTGCTCAGCGGGCACATCGTGAGCGGGATGCGTTCGTCGGCGAGGCGCCGCTGCAGAGCGGGGTCGTCGATGGCCGCGACCCCGTGGTCGACGCGGAGCACGTCCAAGACGTCGAGCGCCTCGGAGATGTACGCAGGCGGGCCCTCCTCGCCCGCGTGCGCGACCGCGACGAAGCCCGCCGCTCGGGCCGTCGCATACACCTCGGCGAACTCCCGCGGCGGATGCCCCACCTCGGCCGAGTCCAGCCCTACGCCCACGATGACGTCCCGGTACGGCAGTGCCAGCTCCAGCATCTTCATCGCTTCGGCGGCAGGCCGGTCGCGCAGGAAGCACATGATGAGCCGCCAGCTCACGCCGAGCTCCGTCTCGCCCTCACGGAGTGCCCCGGTGATGCCTCCGACCACAGCGTCGAGCGGCACGCCCCTCGGCACATGGCTCTGCGGGTCGAAGAAGACCTCCACGTGACGGGCGCCGTCCGCGGCCACGCGACGCAGGTAGGCCATGGTGAGGTCGCGGAAGTCCCGCTCGGTCACGAGGACGGCCACACCGGCGTAGTACATGCGCAGGAAGTCCTGGAGATCGCCGAAGCTGTACTGGGCGCGGCACTCCTCGGCTGAGGAGCAGGGAAGAGGGACGCCGTTGCGGCGGCCGAGCTCGAGCAGAAGCTCGGGCTCCAGCGTGCCCTCGATGTGCAGGTGCAGCTCTGCCTTGGGCAGGCGGCGCACGAACGCGACGAGGGCGGCGCGGGCAGCAGCGGACTTGCTGGGATCTGTGGCCTCGGACACACGTCCTCCTTCGGACCTTCGGTTGAGCCCTTGTACCCATTCGGAGAGATTGCGGCACGGGAGACGGCCCGGCTCGTCCGCCGGGAAGGAGGCGTCCGCCTGGGCTGGTAGTGTCAACGTGTGACCCGGACCCGCCTCTCTCTGCGCGTGCTCGCCGCCGCGGCGCTGGCCGCCGCGATCCTCGCGACGATGGCGGCGAGCGGCTGCGGCGCCTCCGATGCCGCCGAGAACCCCGCCGTGCAGGGCGGCGGAGGCACGGGCGGAGCGGTCCTGACCGAGTCCCCGTCCGCGGCGGCTGGGGTGACGGGGACACCGGGTCCCGCACCGACGAGCACGAGGACCCCCAGAGCCACGCCGGCCGCCGGCGCCTCGACGGCCCCGGGCTCGACCGGCGGATCCGCCGCGGGCAGGTCGGCGGCTTTGCGCGTCGTCTTCGTCGACGTGGGTCAGGGCGACGCCGCCGTCCTCCGCAGCGGCGCGTGGACCGGCCTCATCGACGGCGGGCCGGCCGGCTCCGAGGACGCGATCGAGGCGGCGCTGGCCAAGCTCGGCGTGCGCCGCCTCGATACGCTCGTGATCTCGCACCTCCACGCCGATCACACCGGCGGGCTGCCCGCCCTGGTGGCCGAGTACCGGCCGCGCCGGGCTTGGGTGGCCGGCGCCGTGCGGGGCGGCCTCGCGGCCGCCCTCCGCGGCGCCGGCACCGTCGTCGTGCAGGCGCGCCGCGGCCTCTCGCAACGCTTCGGCAAGGCCACGGCGACGGTGCTCGCCCCGGGCGGTCTGAACGGGGACGCCAACGCCGACAGCATCGTGCTCGAGCTCGACGCCGGGGGGCGTCGAGTGGTCTTCACCGGCGATTCCACGGGGTCAGGGGAGACGGCCGCGGGGGCAAGGCTCGCCCGCGGGCCCCCCGTGGACGTGCTCAAGGTCTCGCACCACGGCTCACGCTATTCGACCACCACGGGCTTCCTCGCCGGCGCCCGGCCGCGAACCGCGGTGATCAGCGTGGGGAGCAACTCCTACGGTCACCCGTCGAGCGACGCGGTCAAGCGCCTGCGCGCGGGCGGCGCCCGCGTCTTCAGCACGCAGAAGAGCGGCTCGATCTCGCTCACCGTCATCAGCGACGGCCGCCTGCGCTGGAGCTTTGACCGCTCGCGTGCGCCGGTCACGCGCGGCGTGTCGGGCGGAGGATCGTCGTCGGGCGCTTCCGCCGGTGCGGCCTCATCCTCAACCTCCGCCTCGGGCGGCACGGTCGTCTACATCACGAACACGGGCGAGTGCTATCACAGGAAGGACTGCCGGTATCTCTCATCGAGCCGCATTGCCATCAAACTCAGCCGCGCGAAGGGCGATGCCTACCGGCCGTGCAGCGTCTGCGATCCGCCGCGCTAGCTATCGCAGCGGGTGCCGCATGAGGTACAGCGTCTCGGCGATCGACGCCGCGTCGATCGGCGATGAACCGGCGTCTGACGGCCACGTCGCGCGTCTTGGCGGCGATGGTGGGGCCGCTCAGGGGGACAAGCTCGGCGCCGAGGCCGGTGAGGAACCGCTCGCTGTCGCTCATGGCCTCACCCGACAGGGCGGCGCCGAGAAGCGGCAGGCGGAGTTCCGCGGCGGTCTCGAGCGCCCAACGGACCCACGCGTCCTCGAACGTCTGCGATCCGTAGAGGCACAGGGCGCCCGTACAGCGGCGCAGGCGCGCCAGGAGGCTGGCGCGCACGATCTCGCCACGTTCGGTGGCGAAGGGTTCGCTCGAGAGGCCGTGGTCGAGGGCCAGGGCGCCGCCGGCCTGCAGCCGGGCCGTGATCGGGCGTACGCGCGGGAGGTCGCCGGCGGCGAAGGTGAGGAACACGCGCTCTCTGCTGGTCGTCTGGGTGCGCACAGAAGCTCCCGCTGGCTTCGTACTGCGGTGTGCATCGGCATGTTCGCCACAAGCCTGCAAGGACCTGTGTAGTCCAAGTTGACGAAGTGTCGACCCGCGCCGGTGGGAGCGAAGCCGGGCCGGCAGGCGTCAGGCTTCGCCCGGCAGGCGGATCCCGTAGAAGCGGCGCACTGAGGCCGTCAGCGAGACGAGAACGATCAGGGCGCCGATGACGCCGAAGACGATCTGCAGCGGGTCGTAAGGGATGATCGTGATCTCGACGAGGATCCAGATCATGAGGCCGCAGCCGACCACGAACGAGACGTACCATGCCCAGCTGCGGCGCACCCAGAGCCCCGCGGCGGCGACCAACGGCAGCACGCCGAGGACGAGCAGCAGGATGAGACCCGGGAGGAGATAGTCGCTGAACGGCGAGCCGTCGAGGTACGAAACCGGCATGCCCATGACAGAGCCGTCGGGTTTGAGGACGAGCGAGAACCCGCCGCCGACGCCGCCGAGACCCTGGACCAGGAGGAGGATCAGCAGGATCCAGGCGGCGGCCGGGCGGCGGGGCCGGTCTCTGGTGGGCATGACGGCTCCTTCGTACGTGAGTGGTGCTGGCGTGCGCAGCATACAACGCCCCGCGCGCCTGCGGAGGCAGCACAGCCGGACCGTCGAAGAAGGGGCCTGTAGGCGAAGAGACGCCCTGCGCGGTCGCCATCGGGCCGTCGCGTGAGACAGCGGGCGAGGTCCGGATACCGTCGTTCGGGGAACCGCGACTGGACGCGGACGATCGTCCCGCCTGAGGGAGAGGAGCACGCCATGCCGGATTGCCCCAACTGCGGCAAGCGCGTCCTCGAGGGCGCGCCCTACTGCCTGTCCTGCGGCGCGGCGCAGCCGCCGCCGCAGCGCGCGCAACAGCAGTCCTCTCCCGAGCCACCGCCTCCGGCGGCTCCGCCCTGGCCGTCCGTGACGGGCGGCAGCGCGCCGCCAGACGAGGTCCAGCCGCCGGCTGCCGGCGCGCAGCCCACGCCGTATGCGGGCCAGCCCGCCGGCCCCGCCGCTGCGACGCCCGCGCGGCAGGGGCAAGGCCCCCCCGGTTGGGCGATCGCGCTCATCGTCGTCGCCGTCGTGCTCGTGACCGGCCTCCCTGTCGCGATCCTGGCCTTCTCCTTCGTCATGGTGGGCAACGTCGTGCAGGAGGTGGCGCCTGTGATCGAGGATCAGATCCGGATGGTCGACGAACGCGCTCTCCGCGACGGGGTCACGTCCATCCAGACGGGCGTCGAGGCTTGGGCAGCCGACCACGATGGCAAGTACCCGGCGTCCGGCAGGGTCGACCGCATACACCTTGTCTCGCCCTCGGGCCTGAGCTACGTCGACCCTTGGCCGCAGAACCCGTACGCTGGCGGGGCCATGACGCAGGGGACGGGCGAAGGCCAGTTCCAGTACGTGCGCGGCCCCGCGGGCAGTTCATACTCATTGACCGGCTACGGCACGGGGGGGAACCTCCTGATCGCCCTGCCGTAGGCGTCGCCGTGCCAGCTCAAGCCACCGGCCCTCGGGCGCCCGGCGGCGTCTCCTCCGCGCCCTTTCGCCCCGAGGGAGCCGGTTGTGCGGGTGCGCACAAGGAGGTAAAGTGTCTCCCCGTAATCGATTCTGGTGATCGACCAAAGGAGATGCATGGGGAACGTGTACGCACATCGCGGACGTCTGGCGCCTGCACTCGTCCTGACGTTCGTGGTGGCCCTCGTCGCCCTCGGCACGTTGCTCGTCGCCGAGAAGGCGAATGCGCAGCGTGACTTCAGACCCACGTGCGCCGGTTGCCACGCCTCATCGACGGTCCACTCCTCCGGGAACGCGAATCACACCGGCCTGTCCTGCGCCACGTGCCACGTGAACGGCTCAGGAGCCGCAGGGGTAGCGCCGTCAGCGTGCGCGGCTTGCCACGGTGGCACGAAGGCCATTCTGGCCAAGAAGACGCACTCGACCCTTGCCTGCGGCACCACCGCCGGCTGCCACGGTGTTCCGTCTCCCACGCCTTCGTCCACCCCCAGCGCCACGCCTCCAGCGCCACGCCTTCGTCCACCCCCAGCGCCACGCCTTCGTCCACGCCCAGCGCCACGCCTTCGTCCACGCCCAGCGCCACGCCTTCGTCCACGCCCAGCGCCACGCCCAGCCCGACGCGAGTGGCGAGCGCCGTGTCGCTATGGGTCGGGCCAAAGATCATCAGGCGCGGCAAGATGGTCAGGCTCCGCGGAGTGGCGAAGCCGGGCGGCACGCTCAAAGGCAAGAAGGTCGCTCTCAAGGTCCAGATCAAGAAGGGCAGGAAGTGGGTCCGCGTCAAGCTGGCCCGCGCCACGGTGAGCTCCACCGGCGCCTATAGCTGGAAGTACAAGCCGCTCAAGAGGGGCTCGTACCGCGTGCGGGCATCCATTGCCGCCTCCAGCACCTACAAGGCCTCGAGATCTCCGCTCAAGGCATTCAGAGTGAAGTGAGACCGGACCCGGCCGCCATGGCCGGACCGTCGAAGATGACGAGGGCGGGCGGTCCGCAGGGGCCGCCCGCCCTCGCTGCATTTTGGGGGTGGCCGGCCGGCGTGCGAGGTCGGACGACGAAGGGACTGGTCCGGCGTACCCCCGGCGCTGACCCTACAGGTCGACTCCGTCCGGCGCCTCGCGCGGGTCGGTGAACCACTCGCGTTCGGCAAAGTCGCCGTCGGTGATGTCGGCCACGGACATCTTGAGGTACTTGCCGTGCGCCTCGACGGCCACGGTGCCGTCGGCGAGCAAGATCTCGCCGGTCCCTTCAAAGAGGCGGCTCGTGTCGCGCGTGAGGCGCGCGACACAGCGAACCTCCTCGTCCAGCGGCAGCGGCTTGCGGAAGCGGATGGCGAACTCGGCGGTGACGCCCCAGGCGCCCGGCTGCGTCAGCAGGATCGCCCGGCCGATGGTCTCGTCGAGGATGGCCGAGCTGACGCCGCCGTGCAGGCGGCCCGGATAGCTCTGGTGCTCCTCGCGGGGCGTGAACACTCCAAGGAGCTCGCGGCCCGCCGCCGGGGCGGTGGGTGCGGCGGTGTCGGCGGCGGTTGGCTCGTCCGGCGCCAGCTCGTAGAAGCGCGCGTGCAGCCCGAAGGGGTTGTCCCGGCCGCAGACCAGGCACATGCGGCTGATGTTCTGGGCGCCGTCGATCTTGCGTGGCGTGGGGGCCGTGACGGTCTCCTCTCGGGGTGGGCGCCACCAATCATACGTGACGAGTGCGGCCCGCTGCGCGCCGGTGCGCCGCCGGGCGGCGAGGCCGCAGGCGGCCACGCCGCTCACATCAACTGGCGCGCCAGGTGGCGACGTACTCGATGCCCGGGCCCGGCGACGAGAGGCCCGGGTCGGCGATGATCCAGTTGCCGTCGCGTCCGTCCTCGCGGGCAACGAGCTCGAAGTGGCACATCGCGATGCCGAGGTCGACGCGCTGCAGGTCGGCGATGCGCAGGACCTTGAAGAGCGCGCTGCCCTTGCCGTAGCCGCGCGTGCGCGCGAGGTAGAAGTGCCACTCGCCGGCGCGACGCAGGATCCGCCAGGGCTGCTTGTTGGTCGCCGACGGCCCCATACGCACGGCTTCAAGCGCGCCGGCGTAGCCGTCCGTACGCTCAGCGTCGAGAGGTACGCCGAACTCGCCGTCGTAGAACAGCTCGCCGGGCGGAAAGCGCCGCTCGCCCTCCTCGCGCTCGCGGATGCGCTCCGTGCCGTCGTCACCGGGATACCCCGTGGAGACCACGGCCGGGATCGCCTCATGGGCGTGGAGCCCGCCGAACCGTTTCGTGAACGTGCTGCGCGTGAACGTGCCGCCCAGCCAGCAGGTGCCGAGCCCGAGCTCCGTGGCGTGGAGGATGACCTCCTCGAGGAGGTAGCCGTAATCCTCGAGGTCGCACGGCCCGCGCCGCACGGCGCCCACGATGTAGCCAGTCGCTCCCTTGATGAACCCGTACGTCCCGAGCCGCCGGAGAGCGCCGGCGTCATCCGGCGACGCGGCGATGAGCGCGAAGCGGGCGCTGGAGCCGAGCGGGCCTTTCGTCCTCGTCCGCATGAAGGCCGTGAGCGCGCGGCGGTCGTCCGTGGAGATCGACCGCTCAAGGTAGGTGCGGCACGAGTAGCGGCGGTCGATGAGTTGGCGGGCGTTCATCGACGCCGATACTGTCACACCGGGCCGAGGGCTCGCAGCCCGGGCGGCACGCTCGATGCAGGCCGAGACCGGAAGTGCTTGAATAAGCGCTCAGAAATCGATCCCGGCCTATCGTCTCGCCGCCGACCTCTCCGCCGGCCCCGTCGCCATGAGTTGCAGTGCGCCTGCGGCCTGCGCCGATTCGGTCCCGGGCGAGACCAGTCCCTGGGGCCACCCGGATCGCGAAAGGCAGAGTCTTGGCACGACGCAAACGGAGAGAAGGACAAGCGCTGCACAAGGTGCTCGGGGTCTCGGCCCTGTTCAGCACCGCGTACGGCAACGTCGGCTCGTCGATCTACTACGCCCTCGGCGTCGTCGCCGCCGCCGCGCTCGGTCTGACACCGCTCGTCTTTGTCCTCACCGGCCTCCTCTTCGTCGCCACCGCCTGGTCGTACTCCGAGGCCACAGCGGCCATGCCGGAGGCCGGAGGCGCCTCGAGCTTCGCCCGACGCGCCTCCAACGAGTTCGTCAGCTTCGGCATCGGCTGGAGCCAGATGCTCGTGTACACGGCGACCATCGCCATCTCGGCGCTGTTCGTGCCGCAGTACCTCTCGATCTTCTGGCCGATCCTCAAGAACCCGCCCTACAACATCATCGGCGGCGCGATCACCATCGCCGTCCTCGTCGCGATCAACATCGTCGGCATCAAGGAGGCGGCACGCCTCAACATCGTCCTGGCCATGCTCGATCTCGGCACGCAGGTGCTGATCATGATCATCGCGCTGGTCCTGCTCCTCCAGCCGAAGATCCTGCTCGATCAGATCGAATGGGGGATCGCACCGACCTGGGAACGCTTCCTCTACGGTCTCGCCATCGGCACCATCGCCTACACCGGCATCGAGACGGTGTCCAACATGGCCGAGGAGGCGGCGAGCCCGGGCAAGGACGTGCCGCGGTCCATCAACTTCGTGATCGTCGCGGTACTCGTGGTCTACATCGGCATGCCGCTGGCGGCGCTCTCGTCGATGAAGGTCAACTACAACGAGCTCGCCGTCGATCCGGCCTCCGGCGAGACCGTCCCTGTACTGGTGGTGCCGGGCGAGCCCGAAGGCACGTGGCGCCTCAAGTCCGATCCATCTGAGGTCGTGTACGTCCCCGTCGAGACGCTGAAGGACGGCACGACCATCATCCCCGCCCAGGAGCCGACCGGCCCGGTGGAGACCGTCGCCGGGCAGCGGGTCACCAAACTCTACGGCACCCAGCTGGGCAGCAACTACGAACAGGATCCCGTCCTCGGGATGGTGCGCTTCTTACCGGACAACGTCGCCTGGCTGCGTTGGATCCTCGGCCCGTGGGTCGGCGTCCTCGCCGCGACCATCCTCTTCATCGCGACCAACGCCGGCATCATCGGCGTCTCACGGCTGGCGTACTCCCTGGGCCAGCATCGTCAGCTGCCGCGTGCGCTCGGTCGCGTGCATCCCACGCGGCTCACGCCGTACATCGCCATCAGCGTCTTCGGCGCCATCGCGGTGATCCTCATCTTGCCCGGCCAGGTCACTCTGCTCGCGGACGTGTACGCCTTCGGATCCATGATCTCGTTCACCGCGGCGCACATCTCGGTCATCGTGTTGCGGTTCAGGGAGCCTGACCTCGAGCGGCCGTTCCGGGCGCCCCTCAATGTCCGCGTCCGCGGTGTGCCGGTGCCGCTCACGGCCGTCATCGGCGCGATCTGCACGTTCTCGGTCTGGTGCATCATCGTCTACTACCAGCCGGTGGGCCGTCTCATCGGCTTCACCTGGATGGCGGTCGGGATCGTCGCCTACGTGATCTTCCGCAAGGTCAAAGGATACTCGCTCACCAAGACGGTCAAGTCCCCGATGCTGCCGGCCACGCTGCAGGAAGATGTCGTGTACGACCAGCTCCTCGTGCCCGTCCGCGACTCCCGGGTGAGCGAGGAGATGATGGTGCTCGCCTGCCAGCTGGCCACCGAGCGAAAGGCCTCGATCGACGTGTTGTACGTGATCGAGGTGCCGATCAATCTGCCGATCGACGCGAGTCTGCCCGAAGAGCACGAACGCGCCCGGCAGGTGCTCGAGCGCGCCGGGCACGCTGCGGACCAGTTCAAGATCAAGACCACGCCGGTGGTCGTCACGGCGCGCTCGGCCGGCCGGGCGATCGTCGAGGAGGCCTTGGCCCGCCGCTCGGAGGTCATCATCCTCGGCTCCCAGGGCAAGCGACGCATCGCCGACAAGGTCTTCGGGCGCACCATCGACTACGTGCTCGACCACCTGCCCTGTGAGGCGATCATCAATGTGATCCCGAGGGAGCTGCTCTCGGGGGACGCGGCACGTGACCCCGGCGTGGACGGCGTGTCCGCGCCGGCGACGACGTCGGTGAGCCCGGGGTCCGTGCGGCACGGCCGGGTGGGCAAGCCGGACGAGTGAGCCCGCTCGCCGCTCGCGACCGGGCGCGGGGCCGGGCCGGCCTACGCCGTCGTCGGGATGGTGGGCAGCGTGACGCGGAAGGTGGTGCCCGCCTCCGAGCTGGTGAACGACACCGTGCCACCGCTGCGCTCCACCGCTGCCTTCACGATCGCCAGACCGAGGCCGTTGCCCGGATAGGCCGAGACGTTGCGGGCGCGATGGAAGCGGGCGAAGATCTCGCGCTGCTCGTCCGCGGGGATGCCCACGCCGGTGTCGGCGACGGTCGCCACGGCGAGGGCGTCCTCCGGGCGCACTGAGAGGGTCACCGTTCCGCCGTCCCGCGTGAACTTGAGGGCGTTGTCGAGCAGGTTGCCCAGCACCGCCTGCAGGCGCGAGCGCTCCACGGGTACCGCGAGCGGCGTCTCTGTGATGTCCAGCTCAAGCTCGATGCCGGCCTGCTCCGCTCGTGAGGCGGCGCCGTCGGCCAACTCGCGGGCCACCGCCGCCAGGTCGGAGCTGCCCGCCTCGCCGGGGGGCTCGTCGGCCTCGAGCCGTGACAGCTGGAGCAGATTGCCGGAAAGAGTCGCGAGACGCTCGGTCTGGCCGAGGGCCCTGCCGACGAGCCGGCGCTCGTCGTCGCTCGTCGCCTTGCGCTCGGCCAGCTCCAGATCGGCCTGCAGCGCCGTGAGCGGCGTGCCGATCTCGTGCGCGGCGTCGGCGACGAAACGTCGCAGCGACGTCACCGTCGCCTCGACCCGCGTCGCCATGCCGTTGAAGGACACGCCGAGGCGCCCGACCTCGTCGCCCCCGGCGACGGGCGCGCGGGCGCCGAGGTCTCCGGCCGCCATCCGGTCGCTCGCCGCCGTCAGCGCAACGACCGGCCGCGCGATGCGCGCGGCGACCAGGTAACCGGCCAGGGCCGCGAGGCCGACGGCGAGCGCGGCCGCCATGATCCAGGCCAGCGCTGCACTGATGAGCGCGTCGCGGCCGGAGGCCGGGCCCTCCGAGAGCTTGACGTAGGCGCCGCTCGCCATGTCCATGGTCAGCGTGCGGCTCGAGCGGGCGCCGCCGCCGCTGCCGAAGAGGCCCTTTCCGAGCGGGTTCGGCAACCCGTCGCCTTCGTCGTGCTCGCGGCCGTGGCTCTCGCCGCGGCCGAGGAGCCACACTGCGTCCAGCGCGTTCGGCGGCCCCGAGTCCACCACCAGCGTGCCGTCCTGCGCGTAGACCTGCACGCGCGTCTGCGTGGTGAGGGCCGACGCCTGAGCCCAAGCCTTCAGGTCCCCCATCGTCGTGAGCGGGGGCGGATCCGCGACGAGGAGCTTGGCGCTGGCCCGCAGGTAGTCGTCCTCCGCGCGCGCGTAGTGGTTGCCGAGCACGGCCAGGAGGATACCGCCGAGGATGACGGCGGTGAGCAGGGCCATGCCCGCGTAGGTGAGCGCGAGCCTGAGGCGCAGCGAGTGGGCGCGCATGCCGGGTCTAGGTGGCCAGCCGGTACCCGATACCGGGCACGGTGAGGACGACGATCGGGTTGCTCGGGTCGTGCTCGATCTTCTCGCGCAGGCGGCGCACGTGGACGCTCACCGTCTTGTCGTCGTAGAAGTCGGCGTCGCTGCCCCACACGTTCTCGATGAGCTGGCCGCGACTGAAGACCTGGCCGGGGTGCTGGGCGAGGAAGACGAGCAGCCGGAACTCGGTCGGCGTGAGGTTGAGCGAACGGCCCTCGCGCGTGACGCTGGCACGAGTGCGGTCGATGGTGAGGTCGCCGGCGTACAGGACGTCCGCCTCCGTTGAGGCGAGCTCCCCATAGGCGCGGCGGAGCAGGGAGCGGATTCGGGCGATGAGCTCGCGCAGGTGATACGGCTTGGTGAGGTAGTCGTCGGCGCCCATCTCGAGGCCCAGGACCTTGTCCATCTGGTCGGACTGGACGGTGAGCATGAGGATCGGCTGGCGCAGGCCCAGGTGACGCATCTGCCGGCAGAAGTCGAAGCCGTTGCCGTCGGGCAGGCGTACGTCGAGGACGATGAGGTGGGGGGAGTGGTCGCGGGCGTAGGCGACGCCGGCGGAGCCGGTGGTCTCCCAATGGACGTCGTAGCCCTCGGTCCCGATGCCCTCGACCAGGGCCTCGCCCACCGCCGGATCGTCCTCGATCACGAGGATGCTCTGTACGCGTTCCGCCATGCCGGAATCGTAGCACGGGCGTCCGGCCACCCCTGCGGGGGAGGAGCGGGGGCGGCCGGACGCTTCCGTCATCGGATCACGGGGCCTGCGGCGTCGTGGAGGGCGCCGGCGTCGCGCCGGGCGTCTGCCATTCCCGCGGATGATCCCGATCGTCGTCACGACCCCAGTCGTCGCCGTCGTCGTGGCCGAAGCCCTGATCTCCGTGACCCATGCCCGGCGCCGTGCCGCGGTCGCCCCAGTCGCCGTGGCCCTGACCGTCGCGGTCGCCCCAGCCACCGTGGCCCGGGCCATCGCCGTCGCGGAACATGCCCGGGCCGTCCTGCCCGCGGCCGTCACGGGCGTCGCCGGCGACCGCGGTCCCGATGGCGACGCCGCCGAGCAGCAGGATCGCCGCGGCGGCCGCGACGCCGGCGATGATCGCCCAGCGACGCCGGTACCACGCCTCGCTCGGCGGCGCTCCGGCGGCCGGGGCGGCCGGAGCAGACATCGCTGCCATCGCCGCAGTCGGCGCCTCGGCGGTATCGGAAGTGGGGCCACCTGTGGTCGGCACGACGTCGGCCTGCGTCGTGCCCTGCGTCGAGTCCGGCGTCGAGCCGGGCGTCGAGTCCGGCGTCTGGCCGGCTTTCGCAGCCTCGGGTGGGATCGCGCCCGGGTGCTCGTTCGTCGGGTCTGTCATGGTCCACCTCTCCGTCAAGGTTGGCGCGCCGGCGCTCGGTCGGCGACCATCCGGCGCTGGGTCGACACTCGGTCGCCCTCGCGCCGGCGTCCTGACGTGACTATCTCCGGCCCAGGTTGCACGTGGTCTGCGCCGGGACTACGGGTCCGTAACCCGGTCCGCCGTCCGGTTACGGACCTGTAGTCCGGGCTCAACGCGGGCTTCATATCAGCCTGCGATAGTGACTGCGGCGCCCTCACCGGCGCCTGTTCTGCGAAATCTCCGCATGAAAGGAGCGCCGATGACCGCAAGGGCCCGTCTGTACCTCGACCTGGCGCTCTTTGGCGCCCTCTTCGTGGCCTACAATCCTGCCTGGTCGGGGCTCGCGGTGCACGAGTGGCTCTGCGTCGTCGCCATCGTCCCGCTGCTCTTCCACGTCATCGTGAACTGGGATCAGACGCTGCAGATCCTGCGGCGCTTCGCCGTGATCGTGCGCGCCACGCCGAAGGTCAACCTCGTCGTCGACGCCGCCCTCTTCGTGGCGGCCGTCGCGGTCATGCTGAGTGGTCTTCTGATCTCACGGGCCGTCGCCGGCGCCCTGGGAGTGACCATCCTCCCGAGCGGCCTCTGGATGACGGTGCACTCCATCTCCGCCGACCTGACCATGGGGCTCCTGCTCGTCCATTTCGTGCTGCACTGGAAGTGGATCGTGAAGGCGGCCGGCAAGCTCGGCCGCCCTGCGCGGAGCGCACGCACGGCCGCCGACCCTGTGGCCGAGATCCGCCTCGCGACACGTCGGCTGGCCGCCGTGCCCGTACGCACCGACACCGTGACGATCGACTCGTCACGCCGACACTGACCGGAGGAGAACCATGAAGCTCTTCAGGAACACCGCCGCGGTGCTCGTCCTGACCCTGTTCACGGGATTGGCCGTCTTCACCGCCATCCAGCTGGGCGATCGCCTCTTCGGTACGCCCGATGCCAGCGCCCAGACGGTGAGCGGGCAGAACTCGACGGCGACGGGGCAGAGCGCCGACGACTACTACGACGACGACTACGACGATTCCGAAGGCCAAGGCGGCGGGTACGGCTACGGCCAGAATGCCGATCCCTACAGCCAGGGCTCCACTGCGCAGGGCTCAAGTACCTCGACGCAGACGTGCCCGGCGACGGGATGCAGCGCCTCCAGCTGTCACGCGACGCAGTGACGTCGAGGTTGGCTGCCGGTGTGCTCACGGCAGGCAATGCGCGCGAGGGCGATCGCCGCGGGGAGAGCGCTCCTGTGAACTGACCCGAGGGAGGCAGGAAGCGGCTCAGCCGCCGCCCGTGCCGGTCCCGCTGCCGGTGCCGCCGGCGCTGGGCTCACCGCTGCCAGTGCCGGGCCCGGTGCCGGTGCTGTAGCCCGTGGCGGTTCCGCCGGTGGCTCCGCCGCTTCCGCTGCCCGCGGAGTCGCCGGCAGCCGTCCCGCCGGTCCCACCCGTGCCGGTGCTCGATCCGGTCCCGGCGCTGCCGCCGGTCCCACCTTGGGTCCCACCTTGGCTGGTCCCGCCCGAGCCGCTACCGCCGCCGTTCGCGCCGGCGGCGATGGAGCCGCCTGTGCCGGCGCCGCTCGAGCCTGCGCCGCTCCCGCCCGAGCGGTCGCCGTTGCGCGCGGTCGCGCCGTCACCGTTGCGCGCGGTCGCGCCTGTGCCGCTTGATCCCTCGGCTCCCTGGGATGCGAGGCCTCCAAATCGCAGTCGCTCGCGGACCATCTCCCGGTGCGTCAAAGGTCCGCCGGGGGGCACGGTGAGAGAGGATGTCGCGGCGCCGGCCGCCGCGCGGTTCGCCGCGGCACCGAGGCTCGTGGGCGTGTCCGCGCTCTGACGGGCGGCGATTCCTCCGCCGGTAGCGGCCACCGCCGCGATCACCGCGATGGCCACCTTGACACCCGCAGCGCCGCCGAGGCTCGCCAGCAGGCCAACGGGGGCGAGCGGGGCGGCGGCGACAGGGACCGCCGCGGCGGGTGCGCCGCCGGGGAGTGCCATCTGCCCGCCGCCGGTCATGGGGCCGACGAGGTCCGGCGGCGGGCCAGCCGGCGCTGTGGCCGGCGGAACGAGGTGCAGGAAGGGCGGCGCTTGCAGACTCGCCGGCACGGGCAGATCCGGCAGGAAGGCGGCGAGCCCGAGCGTCGTGATGCCGCCGGCGCCGGTGGGCGCGGTGCTGCGGAACGCGCGGCGGAACGCCGCACGGGCCCGGTGCAGCAGCACGCGGGCCGCGCCCTGATGGATGTCCATGACCTCGGCGATCTCGGCGTGCGACAGCCCGTGCAGGTCCTTGAGTACGAGCGCCGTGCGATAGCGCGGCGTGAGGCCGGCGAGACAGGCCTCCACGCAGTGGGCGATCTCGCCGTCGACGAACCCGTCGCTCGTGTCGGGAATCTCGGCGACGGCGTCGAGCGAGGTCGATGGTCGCGCGGCGCGGCGGCGCAGATGATCGTAGGAGGCGTTCACGGCGATCCTGTAGAGCCACGGCTCGGGGCGGAGGTCGCCGTCGCCCTGGAGAGGGTGCGTGTACGCCCGCAGGAAGACCTCTTGGGTGATGTCGGCGGCGTCGTCGGGGTCGCCGACGATGCGCGCGGCAAGGTTGTAGATGCGGGCGTGGTGGTCCTGGTAGAACTGCTCGAACGCCGCCGGCTGTCCGCCGGCGAGCGCCTCGAGCTGGGCTTCTGTGTTTGCGGGGGAAGCGTGCACTCCGAACCCCTCACCCTCGCGTTCCCTGCCATCAGTTCTGTCCAATTGCCTGTAGTGTACCCGACGGATGCGCGCCGCCCACCGTATGCGCAGGGGCCAGTGAGAGTCATACGGGGGCGGCGCGCCTGGTGGGGCTTCGTCAGTGGCTACCGCCACCGCCGGAGCCGGAGCCTGCGCCGCCGGAGCCGCTTTCGCTGCCACCGCCGGAGCCGCTTCCGCTGCCGGCATCGTCCGGCTTCTCGGTCTGGGTCTGGGTCTGAGTCTGGGTCTGCGTCTGAGCCTGGGTCTGCGTCTGGCTTTGAGTCTGAGCCTGATTCTGCGTCTGAGCCTGATTCTGCGTCTGAGCCTGCGTCTGGGTCCTCGTCCGGGTCTGATCGCAGGTCTGGTCACAGTCCCGGTCCTGCGTGCGAGTCTGTGTCCGCGTGCGGTCCTGGGCGGCGCTCCCGTCGCAGGAGCCGTCACGGTCGCGGTCACGATCGCGGTCGCGCGTCTTCAGGAGGTCACTCGACTGCGTCGGTCGTGACGAGGAGGTAATCCTGCGTGTTCAGTTGGTCACGCGTGCGGTCTTGGTCCGGCGTCTGGTCGCAGGTGTTGTCGCAGTCTTTGACCTGCGTCCTTCGTCTGATCCTTGGTCTGGTCCAGCAGCGTCTGGCTCGCCAGGGCGACGCTGCTCGCCGCCAAGCCGACCAGGACGACGATCATAAGAATCTTGAAGAGCTTCACGACTGCCTCCTTCTCGCGGTGTCCGGTTCTACTCACTTAACGCAGAAGCGTGGGCCGGCGTTACACCTGGCAGGCGAGATAGTCAGGAAGAGGGAGACGGGATGCGGGCGTCACGGGGTTAGGTTTCGTGGGTGTTCGGTATCGTAAGGGGCAAGGAGACCACTGGGGGGCCAGTGTCTTTTTCGGGGAAGGCCGCATCGGCATCGCGGCAGCACGCGATGCGTGCAGCGCTGAGGGGGACCAGCGCGCGGTTCAGTGCGGCAACTCCCGCCAGCCGGCACAGACGCCGTTCGCTCGGGTCCGAGTCCAGACACCTCCATGCCGATTGGCCTCACCCCGTGGTCTCCACGTTCTCTCGCCGCCGGCGTAGGCGGAAAGGAGCCAGGACGAAGGGGGCCATATGCGCGGTCATGGGGGTTCGCGACAGATCCGCGTGGCAGGAGACGACCGGCGAAGGCTTCACTCACGGGGGGGACCGATGAAGAAGTTCGCGCTCATAGTGATCATGATGGCGGTGCTGGCCGTGCTCCTCGGCGCCGCCGCGGCGGCGGCCGCGGCCGAAACCGTAATCTACAAGGACTACACCGTTCCCGGCGTCACGTTCGGCTGGCAGACCGTGGTCAACAACGGCGTCCAGGCTCCGGGTGACTCCCGGAGGTTCAACAGCTACAACCCGCCCTCGTTGAACGTCGACCGGCTGGTCGTGTTCCGCGCGCGGACCAAGGGCGGGATGGGGCGGACAGCCCGTCCACGGCGTCTTCACCCGCGACATGGGCGTCGGGAACGCATCCGTGCTGACGCTCTTCGACCGCAAGACCGCCGTGCCGCAGCCGAACAACCTCGGCTACGACGTTCATCGAGCCGCCGTCGTTCCCGCGCATCGACATGCGGTCTGACACCGTCGCCTCTCGCGGCAACCACCAGCCGGTGTGGAAGTACCTACTGCCGGACGACTCGGAGACCCGCGCCGGGACCACCGGCATCTACACCAATCCGTTCGGGCCGCTGATCGCCGGCACGAGCAACCTCGGCGCGGTGCCCGACTTCGACTTCTTCGCGGTCCCGGGGACCGACCCGGCGGTCAAGTTCGACGTGTTCCCCGGCGCGCCCGCGGTGACCGACGGCGCCACCGTCGTGTTCAAGGGGAACTACACGGAGGGCGGCGTGGGCAAGACCGGCGTCTACTACCGTGACCTGACGAACGCGCCGATCACGCTGCTCCGGCGAGCGACCCGCCCACGCTCGCAGCCCGCTGGGCGGCATGGGCCCAGTGGTCCGCATCGCCGACACCGACACGATCATCCCCGGCACCAAGAGGACGAAGTTCGGCTCCACCGCCCCGCCCAGCGCGGCCAAGCGGCTGGCGGTGTTCGCCGGCTTCGACAACGAGGCGAGTCCCACCAAGGGCGGCATCTACCGGGCGCCGCTGAACGGGCCGAGCCCGAAGCTCACCACGCTGGTCAAGATCGGCGGCCAGGTGCCCGGCGAGAAGAAGGGCACCGTGTTCAACAGGCTGGGTGAGGGTCTCTCCTTCGACGGGCGCTTCGTCGCCTTCTGGGGCGCCTGGGGATCGGCGACCAGGAAGCTGGTCCTGCAGTGTCCCGAGGAGGGGAACGCGGCACGGCTCGCGTACTGCAGGGAGCTGTATCCCAACGGGTTCGCGACGACGGTCCCGATCAACCAGGGCATCTTCGTCTACGACACCGTCAGCCGCACCACGGCGGTGGTCGCGAAGGCGCCCTCCAACTTCTCCGACTTCGTCTACTGGAACTTCTCGGGCCGCGTCCCCGGCGTGGGCGAAGGCGGGGAGGACGACGACACCGGCGAGCCGGCGCGCTGGCGTTCCGCCTCGTTCCTGGCGGTGTCCGGGCTGGTCGACGGGGCGCTGGCCGACGCGAACTTCCACGTCGCTTTCAAGGCCAGGACGGGCAAGGTGGTCGACGGGGCCTACGTGGACCCGGTCGACGGCATCTACCTGCGCAAGGGACCGGGCAAGGCGCCGATCGCGGCCGTGGTCGAGACCGGCATGGACGGCACCCTGATCGACCCCGACGGCTGTCGATCCGCCGGCACGCAGGTCACCGATCCCGGTCACGACGATGGGCCTCGAGCGCGACGGCTTCCGGGGCGACTCGCTGCGCCATCAACGTGAGCATGGGCAGCGAGGAGGCCGGCTGGGCCGGGATCTACCTGACGACGGTGCCGGCGGCGCTGAGGTAGGGCGCGTTGCGGCACAGCGAACGGGGCGGGCCGGCGCAGACAGCGCCGGCCCGCCCCGGACTTGTTTGAGGCCTCGGACCGGGCCTCACTGCCGGCCTACTGGCCTCGCTTCCGCCGTTGCCCGTGCGCGGCGGGGACATCGTGGCAGTTCCGGCAGTTCTCCCTGCCCGACGGGTAGGAAGCGCCGACCTTCTTGTCGGCGTAGAGCGTCGTGTGGCAGCTGTAGCAGGTCGCGTAGTCGGCGTCGGCCGCCCACGCCGCCGCCGGCGTGCCGCCCTTCCAGTCGTTCAGCATCCGGACGGCCTGCTTGGTGGTGTCGCAGGGCAGCTTCTGAGCAGCGCGAGGTGTCATAGTGCGCCGCCACGCCGTCCCACTGCCTCAGAAAGGCGTTCTCCCAGATGGTGCGCGACTCGTGGCACAGCGGCGACTTGGACACCGTCCGCACCGTGTTCTTGAAGGTCGACAGGTGCGTCCCACTCCGCGCTCGGGAAGGCGAAGTCGCAGTACCACTTGTAGAACTGCTGGCCGATCGCACCCCCGGCGCCGACGAGGTTCATGACGAAGAACGGGCCTGCGAGGCCGCCGCACGTCGCCCCGTACGGTCCGCCACCGTTGCCGTACGACCCGATGTTGGTCGGGAGCGTGGTCCACGGCCAGCCGACGGCCACAGCGAGGCCGTCGATGATCGCGCCGGCCGACTTGCCGCCGCAGCCGCTGCAGCCCGCCGGGCCCCAGGCGGCCTCGCCGATCGAGTCGGGGTCGAGCGGCAGGTACGGCCACTCCCCGGCCTTCGGGACGGGGTCGCCCGTGTCGGCGAAGGCAAGCGGCGCGCCTACGACCGTCAGGCCGGTCGCCGCCGCCGCGGCGCCCATGATGAACGTGCGGCGGTCGAAGCGTCTCTGTTCCGCAGGTTCCATCGGTACCTCCTTCGCGACGTCTCAACGTCCTCGAGACTCAGCGAGTCTCCAGGCCTTCGCTGAAGCGCCGCTGCTGAAGAGGAATGGTCGTGGTCGATCGATGTGGCTGCGAAGCGGGATGAGCTCCCGCCCCGCAGCGTGGATCGGTTGTCACGAGGGATGCTGGCCGACTCGCCAGCTGTTCACGGAGACCCGATCCGAGGATCAGTCCTCGCCACAGGACTTGGACTTCGAAGCGGGGGCGGTAGGGAACACCGCCCCCGCTTCCTCCATCGATGGGATGGTCACGAGGGGTCCCGGTCGGGATCCCAGCTCACCCCATCGGGCTCCACGCGCTTACTGCGGCTTGCCGCCGCCGCTGCCGCCGCCGGCCACGACGTTGATGACCAGCGTGACGGTGTCCGATCCGTCTGGCTCGACGCCCAGAGTGCCGGCGTCGACACCCGTGATGTCGACGTTCGGGATGGTGTACGTGATCTCGTACTCACCCGCGACCCCCACGCGCAGGTTGTAGCCATACACGATGGCGCCCTTCGCGTTGATCTCCGCCGACGCGGGCGTAGGCTGGAGGACGTACTGTCGCGTTTCGACGTTCTTGATGGCCAGCGTGGCCGCCGAGTCATAGATCCGCACCAGGTTGATCGTTGCAGAGCTGAACGTGGTCTCGATGGGTTGCAGCAAATCATCCGCAAGGGTCCCGTAGGCGGACTCGCGGTCGAGCTTCGACGGCTCGAGCTTGTCCACGAGGTACCCGACCATCTCCTCGCCGGTGTCGTCGAACAGTCCGAGCTCAACGCGGATCGGGCTGCCGACCTTCAGCTTGGCGTCGCCCGACAGGTTGTCGCCCCACTGTGCGGTCCCGGTGCGGGTCGAAGTCCCCGTGTACGTGTAGGCCTGCGCCTGCCACGGGCCGTTCACGCGCTGGACGTAGTAGTAGGCCGTCGGGATCTATCTCCCACCCGGTGCTCGGGGTGCCCGTGGGAGGAATGATCGCGGCTGGGTCGTCAAGCGGGGCGGTGATGCCCGTGAACACGTTGGCGACCATGATGGCCGGCACGGACAGGCTGTTGCTTACTTCGTTCGAAGGCTTGCCGCCGCCGCCGCCTCCGCCGCCTCCGCCGCCTCCGCCGCCTGCCGCCGCCACCCTGCCCTTCGCGAGGGCCTCCGGCTACTGCGAACACGAGAACTACGATGAGGGTCGAGGACGACCGCCCTCGGACGTAGGTGCGTGACATTTCGGTACCCCCTAGTACCTCAGCCGGACGGCTCGGACACCCCCCTCACGCCTGGGTCTGCTGGCCCCTGCGGATACCGCGCACGTCACTGTCCGGCATGGATGCATCACCCAATGGCTTTGACGCTCGAGACGCGGCGCACGTTCCGCTGCTGGTCATCAGAAAGGGGGTTCAGCAAGGCACTGCGCCCGAGCTGCGCTAGGTCCGTTCACGCTTGCGCCCACCTCCTCACCCCGGCCCCCGGGGAAAGTCGTCCCACTTGTATCGTGGCCTACCCACAGCGGTGTGAAACGTTAACCGTTGGCCGGCGTCGCACGGTGGCCGGCGGCGCCGGATGGGTCACTGCCACAGAGCCCGCACGCCGGCGCGGATGGAGGCGGTGGTGACGCGGCCGAGCGGACCCTCGTCGTCCTCCGTCCGCTCGGGCCCGGTCTGGACCTCCTCGAAGTGCGCCACCACGGCCGGCGTGAGGAAGCGGGAGCGCTGCGCGTAGCCGTGGGTGTCGGCCTTGGCCCACGGCTGCGTGTAGTAGCGCAGCGGGTGGCTCACGTAGAGCTGGTCGCGGGCGCGCGTGCAGGCGACGTAGAGCAGGCGCCGCTCCTCTTCGATCTCGGCGGCGCTGCCCGTCGCCATGTCCGACGGGATGTTGCCGTCGGCGGCGTGGATGACGTAGACGACGTCGAACTCGAGGCCCTTGGCCGAGTGCATGGTGCTGAGGATGAGGTAGTCCTCGTCGAGCAGTGGCGGGCCGGCGAGCTCCTGCGTGTACGCCGGCGGGTCGAGCACCAGCTCGGCGAGGAACTGCGAGCGCGTCTGCGAGCGGGCCGCGAGCCCCTCGATCTGCTCGAGGTCGCGCAGGCGCGCCTGGACGTTGTCGTAGCGGCGCTCGAGGAGCGGCCCGTAGACGCTGCGCACGGCGTGGACCTGCGCGGGCACCTCGGAGGGGCCGGCGGCGGCGAGCGTCGCGAAGAGCTCGACGACGGCCGGCCAGGCGGCGCGGGCCGGCTCGGGGACCCGGGCGCCGGCCCACGCCGCCGTGAAGTCGCCGGCGGCGGCGCCCAGGCTCTCGAGCAGCGCCGCCGCCGTCTTCGGCCCGATGCCCGGCACCAGCCCGAGCACGCGCAGGCCGGCCATCGCGTCCTTGGGGTTCTCGGCGAGGCGCAGGAAGCTCACGAGGTCCTTGACGTGCGCCATCTCGACGAAGCGCAGCCCGCCGTACTTGTGAAAGGGGATGTTGCGGCGGGAGAGCTCCATCTCGAGCGCCATGGAGTGGTGCTGGGCGCGGAAGAGCACGGCCTGCTGCTTGAGCTCCGTGCCCTGTTCGCGGTGCGCGAGGATGCGCTCGCAGACCCACTGCGTCTGCTCGTCCTCGTCGCGGCAGGTGGCGAGGACCGGGCGCCCGCCGCCGGCCCGGTCCGTCCAGAGCTCCTTGTCGCGCCGCTCCGCGGCCTCGGCGATGAGCGCGTTGGTGGCGGCGAGGATCGGCGCCGTGCTGCGGAAGTTCTGCGTGAGCGTGACGACCTGCGCGCCGGGGAAGCGCTGCTCGAAGTCGAGGATGTTGCGCACGGTCGCGGCGCGGAAGGCGTAGATGGCCTGCGCGTCGTCGCCGACGCAGGTCACCCCGAGCGCCGTCCGGGCGCAGCAGCGAGACGATGTCGGCCTGCAGCGCGTTGGTGTCCTGGTACTCGTCGACGAGCACGTGGTCGAAGCGCTCGCGCACGCGGGCGCCGCCGGCGGGATCGGCGAGGAGACCGCGCCAGAACAGGAGCAGGTCGTCGTAGTCCAGGACCTGCTGCTCCTCCTTGGCGTCCGTGTAGGCGGCGAAGAGCTGGGCCAGGCCTTCTTCGGCCGGCAGGCACCAGGGGAAGGCCGTGTGCAGCACCTCGTTCAGCGGCAGCTGCGCGTTGACGCAGCGCGAGTAGACGTCGAGGCAGGTGGACTTCTGCGGGAAGCGGGCGCCGCCGCGGCCGAGGCCGAGGCGCGTGCGGGCGACGTGCAGAAGATCTTCCGCGTCGCCCCGGTCCATGATGGTGAAGTCCGGCTCCATGCCGATGTCGCGGGCGTGGATGCGCAGCAGGCGGGCGGCGCTCGCGTGGAAGGTGCCGCCCCAGACGCGCTCGGTCGCGCCGGCGGCGCGGGCCCCGGCCGCCGCCTGCGTCGTGACCGCGCGCCGCGAGGACCGCCTCGACCCGGCGCAGCATCTCGGCGGCGGCGCGGCGCGTGAACGTGAGCAGCAGGATGCGCCGCGGGTCGGCGCCGCGCTCGATGAGCTCGGCGACGCGGTGCACGAGCGTGGCCGTCTTGCCGGTGCCGGCGCCGGCGACGATGAGCAGCGGGCCGTCGCCGTGCTGTG
The DNA here is from genome assembly GCA_963695395.1 of uncultured Thermoleophilia bacterium. Lineage (GTDB taxonomy): Bacteria > Actinomycetota > Thermoleophilia > UBA2241 > UBA2241 > CAIXSE01. The sequence continues at coordinate 38,132 of CAVOGK010000033.1, forward strand.
CGGCGGCCAGCTGCTCTGCGTTGAGCTCGACGAGCATGGAGGTCCTCCTCGGTGCGCTGCGCGCACCGTATCAGCGGGGGAGGACGGAAGCGAACGTCTGTTCGCAGCCGGCTCCGCGCGGGCCGAGCGTCGCCATCCCGGCAACGGTTGCGCGGGGCCGTGGACGTACGTCCCATGCGCCCGAGCCACATGACCGTCGACGCCTGTTGAGGAACAGGCCACTTCGCCCCCATGGAGTGGGGCGTCGTCGAAGGAGTCACGATGCAGCTCCTCATTGCTCACCAGGATCCGGCGGTACGCGCGTCGATCACCAAAGCCGTCCAGGAGTACGACCACGGGGACGGCCGCGGGGTCACCGAGGTGCTGGAGTCCGCTGATGCGCAGCAGGTGCTCGATCTGCTGCTTGGGGAGGAGCCCCCGAGGCTCGCGGTCGTGGACTGGGACCTGCCCGGGCTCGACGGCCCCGAGCTCTGCCGGCTCGTCCGCGACTTCCGCCTCGGCGGACCGCCCTACATCGTGGTGCTGGCCGCGAGCGGTCACGCCGACGTATCCGTCGTGCTCGAGGCCGGCGCCAACGACTGCATCCGCGTGCCCGCGCCGGCCGCCGAGATCCGCGAGCGCGTGGCGGCCGGCGTGAACTTCGTCGCGGTGCCCTGGGAGACCCGCGACCGGGCGGCGATGCTCGAGGCGGTGCTGACGCAGGACTCGGAGGCGGACGGCAGCGCCTACTTCGACTCGCTCGAGTCCCTGGACTCCCTGCATTCCCTGGACTCCGCTGGACTCGCTGGACCCGCCCGACTCGCTCGACTCGTCTCGTCCCGCCGCGCCTCGAAAGGCCGCGGCCGAGCTTACGGCGGTCCTGGTCCAAGGTTGACCCCTCGGGCATGAGGGGCCTGCGCCAACGCTCCGCGGCGGGCCGGAGCGAGGCGCGCCGGAGGCTGAGCCTCTGTGCCTTGATTGGCATCAGGGGCCAGCCTCCGGCCACGCTCATCCACGCCGCCGCGCCGCCGGCGACGGCGTCCCGTCAACGGCAACCGTCGTCCTTGGCCGGGAACACTCTGCCTACTCTCAAATCACGAGGAGGTCGTCATGACCGCTTCTGGCACGACAGATGACGTCATCCTGGCACTGCGAGCCCGCGTGGCGGGCGACGTGGTAGGGATGCACGACGACGAGTACGAGGCGGCGCGGTCCGTCTGGAACGGCATGATCGACAAGCGACCGGCAGCGATCGTGCGCTGCCGGTCGAACCAGGACGTCGCCGCCGCCGTGGCGGTGGCCCGCGAGTACGATCTGCCGCTGGCGATCCGCGGCGGCGGGCACAACGTGGCCGGGACGGCCACCTGTGAGGGGGGCGTGGTGATCGATCTGTCGGCGATGAACGCCGTCGAGGTCGACACGGAGCGCCGCCTGGCGAAGGTCGAGGGCGGCGCGATCTGGCGCGATGTGGACGCCGCGACCCAGCGCTACGGCCTCGCGGCTCCGGCCGGCCTCGTCTCGGAGACGGGCGTGGCCGGTCTCACACTCGGCGGCGGACTCGGCTGGCTGCGGCGCAAGTTCGGGCTCAGCTGCGACAACCTCATCGGCGTCGAGCTCGTGACCGCCGAGGGCGAGACGGTCCGGGCGGATCTGGGCGAGAACCCGGATCTCCTGTGGGCACTGCGTGGGGGAGGCGGCAACTTCGGCGTCGTCACCACGTTCGAGTTCCGCCTCTATCCGGTGGGTCCCGAGGTCGCGTATGCCCTCGTCCTCTACGACGGCGCCGAGACGGTGGAGGCGCTGCGCGCCTTCCGCGCGCTCGGCGCGCGCATGCCGCTCGAGATCTCCCCGGTCGCCTTCACGGGCAGTGTCCCGGAAGGCATGGAGGGGGTGCCCGCCGAGCACTCCGGGAAGCCCATGCTCGCGGTCGCGGCCGCCTACGTGGGGTCGGCGGAGGAAGGCGAGGAGGCGCTCCGGCCCCTGCGTGGCTTGGCGCGGCCCTTCGCCGACCTCAGCGGCCGCATGCCCTACGTAGCCCTCCAGCAGTTTCTCGACGAGGACTATCCGCGCGGACGCCACTACTACTGGAAGTCGGCGGCCCTGGATGAGCTCAGCGACGGCGTGATCGACGTGATCGCCGAGTACGCCGCGGCGCAGCCGTCGAAGCTGAGCACCATCGACGTGTGGCTGCTGGGTGGTGCGCTTGGGGAGGAGCCGGCCGGCGGCTCCGCCTACTCCGGCCGCTCCGCCGGCTACCTCGTCAATCCTGAGGCCGACTGGGACGACCCGGCGGGCGACGACGAGAACGTCTCCTGGGCGCGTCAGTTCATCGCGGCGCTCGAGCCCTACACAGTCGGCAACTATCTCAACTTTCCCGGGATGCTGGAGGAGGGCGAGCAGCAGCTGCGCGCGAGCTTCGGTCCTCACTACGAGCGGCTGGTCGACGTGAAGACGAAGTGGGACCCGGGCAACATCTTCCGGATCAACCACAACGTGCCGCCGCGTCGTCGCGGCAAGGCGGCGTAGACCGCGACTGGAGCACGCCGAAGCCACCGCACCTCTGCGCGACGAGGCGGTGACGTACACAGCAACGGGCCGGCGCCGTTCTGGCGCGCCGAAGGCTACCACCAGGACTACTCCGAGCGGTAGGTGGCCGGGCTTCCGCGTGGCCCTCGATCGACGCCGGACCTCGTTGCAGCCGCACTGAACGCCGCCCGGGGCGGCGGCGGACCCGGCCAGTATCCTCTCGATGCCCGTGGTGTCGCCGGTGGTGCCGCAAGCGGCACGCTCCGATGCCGCAAACGGTGCCGCCCGTGATGCCGCACGTGGCACCTTGCGGCACCGCCGGTGGCACCGGCAGCGGTGCCAAGACGATCGGGACACCCGCCTGACCGGATCTCCCGAAGCCAAGGACCGTGCAGAGGCCGCCGGCCGCTGTCGGGCCGCGGGTCGGTCGAGGGTCGCGGGTCGCGCTCCGGTCGCGGGCGGTGCTCCGGCCGCGGTCGCGCTCGGGCTGCGGACAACGGGCCGCGCCCCGTGCGGCAGCTACTTCAGCTGCTCGTCCAGCCAGTCCAGGATCAGGTCCACGTTCTCGGGCGTGAAGAAGGCCGCGTCCACGTGGCCGGCGTCGGGGAGGAGCTCTAGCGTGACCTTGGTGGGGCCGAGCGTCGTTTCGAGCGCGGCGGCGAAGCGCATCGATTGCTGCACCGGTACGGTGCCGTCGGCGGTCCCGTGCTCGATGAAGAAGGGCGGGTCGTCGGCGCTGATGTAGGTGGTGGGGTCGGCGGCCCTGACCCTGCCGGGCACGGTCGGCAGGGCCGCCCCCAGATACTGCGACAGGAAGGACCCCGGGTTGTTGTTGCCTGTGCGGCCGAAGCCGGCGGCGCGGACGTCGGCGTCGGTGCGCAGGAACGAGATGGGGCCGTACCAGTCGACGACGGCCTGGACCCTCTCTGACCTGCCGGCGTTGCCCTGACCCGGGTCGGAGAGCGCGGCGACGCCGCCGGAGGTCCCGGCCAGCGCCGCCAGATTGCCGCCGGCGGAGCCGCCCCAGGCGGCGATCCGCGCAGGATCGAGCTCGTGGCGCGCCGCCCCGGCGCGTAGCCAGCGGATCGCGGCCTTGACGTCGTTGATCTGGGCCGGGAAGGTCGCCTCGCCGCTGAGGCGGTAGTTGATGGAGGCGACGGCGTAGCCCCGCGAGAGTGCGGCCAGCACCGGGGCGAGGTGCCCGCCGGCCTTGTCGCCCCCGCTGAAGCCGCCGCCGTGGATGTAGAGGATCACGGGGTACGGCGATGCGCCGGTGGCCGGAAGATAGAGGTCGAGCTTCTGCGAGGGGGAGGCGCCGGCGTAGGCCAGGTCGGTGAGGACCGACCTGGCGTCCGCGCCGGCCCTCTGCGCCTGCTCAGACGTGGGGCCGGCAGCCGCGTTCGCGCTCGCTGCCGGGGCCGCGCCGCCCGTGGTCCCGCCGCTCGTGGTCCCGCCGCAGGCGGCGAGCACGCCGCTCGCGGCGCATCCGCCGGCCAGCGCCGCGAGTGCGATCAGCGCCACCAGCGCCGGTGCGAGGCCGGCGGGGGTCCCGTGGATGGAGCGGGCCATGCGTTGATGATAGCCCGACGCCGACACCCCT
>CAVOGK010000034.1:0-18135 GCA_963695395.1 uncultured Thermoleophilia bacterium
CCTACGGTTCCCAGACCGCCTGCCGGAACGGCAGCCGGGCGACGACGTAGGGCCGAGGTGTTCACCGGAGGTGTCACATGACTGGCCCGTGGCAAAGGACATACGAGTCATACCGAAGCTAGTCGAGGCGCGCCGCCTCGCACTGGCTCACAACGTCCTGCCCGTCACCCACTCGTTCGTCTCCGATCTCGAGACCCCCGTCTCGGCGTTCCTCAAGCTCGGCGCCCCCCGCCGCGCGTTTCTCCTCGAGAGCGCCGAACAGGGTCGGCATCTCGGGCGGCTTCTCGTTCCTCGGGGTCGGCGCCCGCGCCCTCGTCACCTACGCGGACGGGCGCCTCACGGTGCAGGAGAACGGCGACCGGCTGAGCGTCGAGCACGACGATCCGTTCACCGCCGTCGCCGACCTCATGCGCAGCTACCGGCCGCCGGCGAGCGGCGAGGCGGCAGCCTTGCCGCCGCTCGCCGGCGGTCTCGTCGGCTACTTCGGCTACGACCTGGTGCGGCATCTGGAACCGTTGCCGGACGCGCCGCCCGACGACCTCGGCCTCCCCGAGATGGCCTTCCTGCTGGCCGACACGGTGCTGGTCTTCGACCACCTCAAGCACTCCATCACCATCGTCGCCAACGCGTTCGTCGACGGACGCGACGTCGACGGGCCCTACGAGCGCGCCGTCGAACGCATCGCCGACGTGCGCGCCAGGCTGGCCGAACCACTTCCCGCCGGCGCCGCCGGGCGCATGGTCGACGCCGCCACGGTGAGGACGGGCGCAGCGGGCACGGCCGGGCGGCGTCGGACGAGGCGGGCGGCGGCGCAGGCGTCCCCGCCCGGCCCGTCACGTCGTCGATGACCCGGGAACAGTACGAGACGGGCGTCCGCTCCATCCGCGACTACGTCTACGCCGGCGACGCCTTCCAGGTGGTGCTCTCCCAACGCTTCAGCACGCCGGTGGACGTCTCGCCCTTCTCCATCTACCGGGGCATCAGGGCGGTCAACCCGAGTCCGTACCTCTACTACATCGCCTTCGACGACTTCGCCCTCTGCGGCTCAAGCCCCGAGCCACTGATCACCGTTCAGGGCGATCACGTCGAGACGCGGCCGATCGCCGGCACCCGCCCGCGGGGCGCGAGCCCCGCCGATGATCAGCGCCTCATCGACGACCTGCTCGCGGACGAGAAGGAGCGCGCCGAGCACGTCATGCTGGTCGACCTCGGGCGCAACGACCTCGGGCGCGTGTGCGTCCCCGGGACCGTCAGCGTCGACGACTTCATGGGCATGGAGCTCTACTCACACGTCATCCACATGGTCTCGTCGGTGAGCGGGACCCTGGCGGAGGACCACGATCCGACCGACGCGCTCAAGGCGGCCTTCCCCGCCGGGACGGTGAGCGGCGCCCCGAAGGTCCGCGCCATGCAGATCGTCGACGAACTGGAGACCGTGCGCCGCGGCCCCTACGCCGGCGCCATCGGCTACCTGGGCTACGGCGGCGATCTCGACACCTGCATCTGTATCCGCACGGTCATCGTCAAGGACGGCGTCGCGCACGTGCAGGCCGGCGCCGGTATCGTGGCCGACTCCGTGCCCGAGAAGGAGTACGCTGAGACGCAGAACAAGGCTGCGGCTCTGCTGCGCGCCATCGACCTCGCCCACGAGCAGTTCGGCGACGGAGGCATGCAATGACGACTGGGGAACCCAGGCCCGGCGACGACACCAGGGTCTTCATGATCGACAACTACGACTCGTTCACCTACAACCTCGTCCAGTTCCTCGGGGAGCTCGGCGCCGCCATCACGGTGAAGCGCAACGACCGCGTGACCGTCGCGGAGATCGAGGCCGCGCGCCCGACGCACCTCGTCGTCTCCCCCGGCCCCTGCACGCCGAACGAGGCGGGCATCAGCATGGACGCTATCGCCCACTTCGGCGCCGACCGCCTGCCGGTGCTCGGCGTCTGCCTCGGCCACCAGGCCATCGGCCAGGTCTACGGCGGCGTCGTGCGTCGCGCCGGCGGACCGGTGCACGGCAAGACCGACCAGATCCACCACGACGGACGCGCCGTCTTCACCGCCTTGCCGGACCCGTTCACGGCGACGCGCTACCACTCGCTGGTCGTCGACGAGGCGCTGCCGGCCTGCCTCGAGCTCACCGCCTGGAACGACGAGGGGGTCGTGATGGGCGTGCGCCACCGGGAACTGCCGGTGCACGGCGTGCAGTTCCATCCCGAGAGCGTGTTGACGGAGTCCGGGCTCGACCTGCTCGCCAACTTCCTGCGCATGGGCCACCCTGCCGGCGACGGCGGCGCGCCGGACGGCACCGCCGCGACGGAGGAGGCCGCGAGTGCCGAATGACGTCCTCAGCGCGGCGCTGGCCGAGCTCACCGCCGGGCACGACCTCAGCGAGGACGATGCTCGCGCCGTGCTGCTCGAGATCATGGGCGGCCGGACGGGTGCTGCCCAGACGGGCGCCTTCCTCAGCGCGCTGCGCGTCAAGGGTGAGACCGCCGGCGAGATCGTCGGCATGGCTCGCGCCATGACCGAGCTCGCCGAGAAGGTCGACGTGGACGCCGACGTCATCCTCGACACGTGCGGCACCGGCGGCGATTCCTCCGGGACCTTCAACATCTCGACGGCGGCGGCGCTCGTCGCCGCTGCCGCCGGCGTCACCGTGGCCAAGCACGGCAACCGTTCTGCGACGAGCAGGTGCGGAAGCGCCGACGTCCTCGAGGCGCTCGGCGTCGCCATCGACCTGCCGCCCGAGCAGGTCGGCCGCTGCATCGCCGAGTGCGGCATCGGCTTCATGTTCGCGCCCCGCCACCACCTCGCGATGAAGCACGTCGCGCCGGTGCGCCGCGAGCTCGGCATGATGACGACGTTCAACCTCATCGGGCCGCTCACCAACCCGGCCGGCGCTCGCCATCAGCTCATCGGCGTCGCCGACGCGCGCTACGTGGATCGCATCGCGCAGGCCGTGCGCATGATGGGCAACGCCCGCAACCTCATCGTCCACAGCGACGACGGTCTCGACGAGATCTCGACCACCTGCCCCACCGCGGTGGTCGAGGTCTTCGCCGGGCAGGGCTACGACGAGCGCTACGAGGTGACGCCGGAGCAGTTCGGGATGACGCGGGCGCGGCTCGAGGACCTCCAGGGAGGCGACGCCACGGAGAACGCCGCGTTGCTCCGCGCCGTCGTGGACGGCGAGCCCGGGCCGCACCTCGACATCGTCCTGCTCAACGCCGGCGCCGCGCTCTACATCGCCGAGGCCGCCGGCAGCATCGCCGAGGGCGTCGCGACGGCGCGGGCGGCGGTCGCCTCCGGCGCCGCCCGCGCAAGGCTCGACGCCCTCGTCGCGACCAGCCGCCGCCTCGCTGGAGAGCGCATGAGCGCCGCGCTCGCGCTCGCCGCCGGCCCGTGCCCTCCGGCTTCCTCGCCGACATGGTGGCAGGCTCGCGGCGACGGGTGGCGTCGGCACGCGCCGCCGGCCGTCTGAAGCGCCCGGACCACGTGTCCGGAGCCCGGGCGCCTCCGCGAGGCGCTCGCGCGCCCGGCGTCGGCTCCGGGCGCGCCCAGCCCACAGCTCGCCGTGATCGCCGAGGTCAAGCGGCGCTCCCCGAGCAGGGGCGACATCGCCCCCGAAGCTCGACGCCGTGGCTCAGGCGCGCGCCTACGAGACGGCCGGCGCCGACGCGGTCTCGGTACTCACCGAGCCCTCGCGCTTCGGCGGCTCGCTCGACGACCTGCGCGCCGTGGCCGCCGCCGTCGACCTGCCCGTGCTGCGCAAGGACTTCATCGTGGACCGCGGGCAGGTGTGGGAGGCGGCCGAGGCCGGCGCCGCCGCCATCCTCCTCATCGTCGCCGTCCTCAGCGACGACCGGCTCCACGACCTTCTCATCGAGTGCCTGGACTGCGGCCTCGACCCCCTCGTGGAGGTGCACGACCTCGACGAGACGCGCCGCGCCTGCAAGGCCGGCTGCACGCTCGTCGGCATCAACAACCGCGACCTCATCACGCTCGAGGTCGACCTCGAGACCACCGACGTACCTCGCGCCGGCCCTCGGCCCCTGCATGTTCCCGGTGAGCGAGAGCGGCATCGCGACGCCGGAGGACGCACGCCGGGCGGCGCTGGCCGGAGCGCGAGCCGTGCTCGTCGGCGAGACGCTGGTGCGCACGCCCGTCGACGACCTTCCCGCACCTCATCGCCGGCCTCAAGGACCCCGGATGGCCGGCGTGACGCGCGTCAAGGTCTGCGGCCTCACCCGCGCCGAGGACGTCCGCGCCGCCGTCGGCCACGGCGCCTGGGCGGTCGGCTTCGTGCTCACGGGGAGCCCACGGCACGTCGACCGGGCCCGCGCCGCGTCACTCGCGGCTGCCGCCGGCGACGCGCTCACCGTCGCCGTCGTGAGCACGGAGACGCCGGCGTGGATCGTCGGCGCGGTCGCTGCCGCCGGCCTGCGTGCCGTGCAGCTGTCCGCCGGCGCGGACGGTCCTACGGTGACCGATGTCCGGGCCGCGACCGCCGACCTGCGGTCGCAGCCGCTCGTCATCGCCGCTGTCGACACGCCCGATGCGCCGCTCGCCGACTTCGTCCTCCTCGACGCCCGCGCCGCCGGTCGCTACGGCGGCACCGGCCGCCGACTCGATTGGGAGCGGCTCGCGGCCGATCCCGCCACGCCGCGAGAAGACCTCGTCCTCGCCGGAGGGCTCACGCCCGCCAACGTCGGCGCGGCGATCGCCACACTGCGGCCGGCCGCCGTCGACGTCTCGAGTGGAGTGGAGTGGGTGCCCGGCATCAAGGACCCGACGAAACTGCGTGACTTCTTCGTCGCCGTGGAACGCGCCGACAAGGACAGGTGCGGCGCCGACCGACACTTCAAGGGGAGAGACCCGAGTGACCATCGAGACACGCTTCGGCCCATACGGCGGGCGTTTCGTGCCCGAGACGCTCATCCCGGCGCTCGACGAGCTCACGGCGGCCTACGAGGAGGCGCGCGACGACGCGACCTTCCAGGCCGAGCTCGCGCGCCTCCTCACCGACTACGCCGGCCGCCCCACCCCGCTCTACCACGCGGAGCGCCTCAGCGAGCGCTGCGGAGCCACCGTCCTGCTCAAGCGCGAGGACCTCTGCCACACCGGCGCCCACAAGATCAACAACGTTCTCGGCCAGGCGCTGCTCGCCAAGCGCATGGGCAAGCGGCGCGTGATCGCCGAGACGGGCGCCGGCCAGCACGGCGTCGCCACGGCGACGGCCTGCGCGCTGCTCGACCTCGAGTGCGCCGTGTACATGGGCGCCGAGGACGTGCGCCGGCAGGAGCTCAACGTCGTGCGCATGCGCCTGCTCGGCGCCACCGTCGTCCCGGTGGAGAGCGGCTCGCGCACGCTCAAGGACGCGATGAACGAGGCGCTGCGCGACTGGGTCACCAACGTGCGCGAGACCTTCTACGTGATCGGCTCGGTGGCCGGCCCGGCGCCGTACCCGGCCATGGTGCGCGACTTCCAGGCGGTCATCGGCGCCGAGGCGATCGGGCAGGTCCGCGAGCGCTACGGCCACCTCCCCGACGAGGTCGTCGCCTGCGTCGGGGGCGGCTCCAACGCCATGGGCATCTTCCAGGCCTTCCGCGATCTCGCCTCGGTGCGCCTCACGGGCGTCGAGGCGGCCGGCGAGGGGCTGGACGGCCGCCACGGCGCGCCGCTCGCCAAGGGCTCGCCGGGCGTCCTCCACGGCTCCTACAGCTACCTGCTGCAGGACGCCTGGGGCCAGGTCGCCGAGGCGCACTCGATCTCGGCCGGCCTCGACTACCCGGGAGTCGGGCCCGAGCACTCCTGGCTCAAGGACTCGGGCCGCGCCGCCTACGCGGCGGCCACCGACAAGGAGGCGCTGGCCGCCTTCCGCACGCTCGCCGAGCTCGAGGGCATCATCCCGGCGCTGGAGAGCGCCCACGCCGTCGCCTACGTCCTGCGCGGTCCCTCGGCGGCCGCGGCCACCGTACCCTCCCCGTCGTCCACCGGCCGGTTCACCATCGCCGGCGAGACCGAGGGCTTCGACCCCGCCGGGACGCGCTTCGCTCGCGGCGACCTCATCCTCGTCAACCTCTCGGGACGGGGCGACAAGGACGTCTACGAGGCAGGCGCCCTGCTGGGAGTGCTGTCGTGAGCGTGCGCAAGCTGCCGCACCGGCCGAAGAGTCCGGACGATGGCCCGCCCGAGCACGCGGAGGAGGCCCAGGCCGCCGAGTATCAGGAGCCGGACGACCCGGCGAGCGAGGCCGCACGGCGGCGCGACCTCGCGCCGCGCCTCGCCCGCGCCTTCGCGGCGCCGCGCGCCGGGCGCGCGGCGCTCATCCCGTACCTCACCGGCGGGCATCCGGACGTGGAGACGAGCGGCCGGCTGATCGCCACCCTCATCGCCGCCGGCGCCGACATCGTCGAGCTGGGCGTGCCCTTCTCCGACCCGATCGCCGACGGCCCCGTCGTACAGCAGTCCACCCACGCCGCGCTGACGGCCGGAGTGACCACGGACGACGTCCTCGGGCTGGCGGCTGCGCACAGCGCGGCCGTGCCCTTCGTGCTGCTCACGTACCTCAACTCCGTGCTGGCCTACGGCGCGGAGGCGTTCTTCGCTCGCGCGGCGACGGCGGGAGTCGAGGCGCTCGTGATCCCCGACCTGCCCCTCGACGAGGCCGGCGGGAGCCACGTGGCTCTCGCGAGGGATGCCGGAGGGCTGGCTGCTCTCGCCGCCGGTGCCGGCGTCTCGCTGGTGCCCATGGCGACGCCGACGAGCACCGACGATCGGCTGGACCTGGTCGCAGCCGCGGCGACGTCGTTCGTCTACTGCGTCGCCGTGACCGGCGTGACCGGCGCCCGCGCCGAGGTGGGCGCGGAGCTCCCGGCCCTGCTGGCGCGCCTGCGCGAACGCACGGACGCACCGCTGGCGGTCGGCTTCGGCATCTCGACGCCGGAGCAGGCGGCGAGCGTCGCGAGCCTCGCCGACGGCGTCATCATCGGCAGCGCGCTCATCGACGCGGTGACCCGCGCCTCGACGTCCGACGAGGCCTGCGGCGCCGTGACGCAGCTGGTCGGCGCCGCGAGCGCCGCCATCGCCGGCGCCTGACGCCGACCGGCGGTCACGGCCCCGGCCGGCCTCCCGGGCTCTTCCCGCAACGAGAAGCGGCTCCCGCCCAAGAGGCAGAAGCCGTCAGTACCGATGCGACAGCAGAAGAGTGGTGGGCGACGTTGGAATTGAACCAACGACCTCCTGCTTGTCGAGCAGGCGCTCTCCCAACTGAGCTAGTCGCCCACGCAGGACCGGGAGTATAGCAAGCTCGCGGCGCGGTGTCAGCCGGGACTCGGGCCGACGGCCGATCCCCTCGAAGAGGGACCTCCGACGAGTGACGCCGGGCGGGCTCCGGAGAGCCCGCCCGGCGTCACGGCCGGATCATCTGAGTCGTCCGCGCTCCCGCGCGTGCCGGCGTCTCGTGCGCGTCAGCGCGACCGCTTGCCCGGGACGCGGCGCTTGACGCCGGTCTTGTTCCACGAGCGGCGGGCGCCGCCGTTCCAGAGGAGCTTGCCCGGGCGCGACTGCACCTGGTGGCTCTCGAGGATGACGCGCTTCTCGTAGTCGAAGCTCGGCAGGTCGTGACGCTCGATGGTGGCCCCGATGAGGCGCTCGATGGCGACCAGGTCGTGCACGTCCTCGGCGGTGAGCAGGCTGACGGCGATGCCGCTGGCGCCCGCACGGGCCGTGCGCCCGATACGGTGCACGTAGTCCTCGGGGTTGGTCGGGATGTCGAAGTTGATCACGTGCGTGATGTTGTCCACGTCGATGCCACGGGCGACAACGTCAGTGGCCACGAGGACGGCGATCTTGCCGGCCTTGAAGCCGTCAAGCGCCTGCTGGCGCTGACCCTGCGAGCGGTCGCCATGGATCGCCTCGCAGGTGATGCCGGCCTTGTTCAGCGTGCGCGCCAGCCGCTCCGCCCGGCGCCGCGTGCGGGTGAAGACCAACGTGCGGTCGGGGTCGTGGTGACGGAAGTACTCGACCAGGAGGTCGACCTTCTGCTCGTGGTTGACCGGCAGGACCTTCTGCTCGACGTTCTCGACCGGCTGGGCGCTGCCGCCGAGCTCGATGAAGATCGGGTCGTGGAGCGTGTCCGAGATGATGCTGAGCACGGTCTTGGTCATCGTGGCGCTGAAGAACAGGTTCTGGCGCTTCGACGGGATCGCGTCGATGATGCGCTTGACGTCCGGCCAGAAGCCCATGTCGAGCATGCGGTCGGCCTCGTCGAGGACGAGCGTGTCGACGTTGTCCAGGAGGATGTCGCCCTGGCGCAGCATGTCGAGCAGGCGGCCCGGCGTGGCGACCAGCAGGTCGACGCCCTTACGGATGCGCTTGGCCTGGGGGTCGTAGGGAACGCCGCCGAAGACCGCGACGACACTGCGGCCGCTGTACTTGCTGAGGGTCTCGCCGACCTCTTCGATCTGGCCGCAGAGCTCGCGGGTGGGGGTGACGACGAGGGCGGAGGGATGGGCGGTGCGGCCGTCGGCGACGGTCGGGCCTGTCATGCGCTGGAGAATGGGCAGGACGAAAGCGGCCGTCTTGCCGGTACCGGTCTGCGCACAGCCCACCACATCGCGACCGTCGAGGACGCGCGGGATGGCTTGTTCCTGGATCGGAGTGGGGTCTTGGTAGCCCATGGCGGCCACGCCGGCAAGCAGGTCGCCGGTGAGGCCGAGGGCGGCGAAGGCCGGGATGTCGACCTCCGGAGCGGGCCCGGCGGGACGCTCCACGTGCTTGCGCTCCGTGTAGCTCTCGTCGACGCCCTGGCCGCCGCGGTCGCCGTGGCGCCCCCGGTCGCGGCCGTGATCGCGGTCGCCGCGGCTCTTGCCGTCGCGGTCGCGTCCGCGCGGCCGGCGGTCGTCGCGCCTCTCGCTGCTCTCGCGGCGCTCGCCGCCGGACTTCTCGGTGCTACTGCTGGAGGCAGCCTCGGTCGGCGCCGTCGGCGTCGCCGCTGCGTCGCGCCGGACTGCCCCTGCGGGGCGCCGGTCTGCGTCGCGCCGTCCGGGCCGGTGCCGCTGCCGTGGCGGCGGCGACCGCCGCGACGGCGGCGCTTCTGCCCGCCCTCGGCGGACGTGGAGGCGGCCTGGCCGGAGGCGGCGATGGTCGTTTCGGTGGTGCTGGGGGTCACAGATTCTCTCTTCCTTGACGGCTCCGTACGCGGCGTGCCACCGCCGCCCGTGGGTGAGCTCGAGTGCTCGCCCGGGATCAACGGTGTGCGCGGGAGTTCGTCTTGCGGGGGGCCGCCCTCGGGGCGGCCAGACTGGCTAGGGACTGGTGTTCCTTTCCTTTCAGAACACTGCCCGGTAGTCACAATGTCTGGGGGTCTGCTGCGGGAGGAAGGCCCGGCGCGAAGCGCCTGGGGAGAAACCGGCTCCCGTCGTATGAATCAAACCTTATCAGGTCTGCATTCTACCCTCAAGCCCGGATGCACACACGCGGCGCCTCCGGCAGTCGGCCGCCCCGTCGCGGCCGCGGGTGCGCGACGTGCGCGCCCCCCGATTCCCGCGCCTACGCCCCACTGGCCATCTGCTCCGGCTTCTCCGGGCGACGCTGCACATTGCGTGCGCGCTTGACCTCGTACATCAGCATGTCTGCCCGGGTGAGCAACTCGTCCGGATCGTCCAGGGTCCGCCAGTCGGCGATCACGGTGCCGTAGCTGAGCTTGACGGCAAGCCCCAGCTCCTCACCGGCCGTCTCGATGGCTTCGTCCAGCCGATGGACCAGGATGGACGGATCGGAGGGGGACTCCGCGACCACGCAGAACTCGTCGCCGCCGAGTCGCGCGATGAGGTCTGTCTCGCGGAAGGCGGCGAGCAGCGCTCTGGCGACGGCCCTCAGGACGTCGTCCCCGCGCTTGTGCCCGAGCCGGTCGTTGATGGCCTTGAAGCCGTCGATGTCGGCGTACAGCACGACGACCCTCGCCCCGGAGCGCTTCGCGCGCTTGGCCTGCTCGGGAAGCAGCACGTAGAAGCCGCGCCGGTTCTTGAGACCGGTGAGCTCGTCGTGCAGGGAGAGCTGCTCCAGCCGGCGCTCGGCCTTCTTGCGCACGGCCATGTCGCGCGAGATGGAGAGGACCATGAGCTCGCCGTCCACGTCGGTCAGGCTCGAGCTGATCTCCACCGGCACCTGCTGGCCATCGCGCATCTTGCGCGCGCTCTCGTACACGAGGCTGTCCTCATGCAGGAGCCGCTCCATCACGCGCCGCAGCTGACCAGGGGTGGCGGGTGCGTCGACGGCTCGCGGGGTCAGCCCCAGCAGCTCTTCCCGCGTGTAGCCGAGGAGCCGGCAGGCCGCGTCGTTGACCGCCACAAAACGCGAGGGCTCGCCGTGCGCATCGAGGCCGTGCAGGTAGACGGCGTCGTTGCTGGCCTCGAAGAGGAGGCGGTAGCGCTTCTGGCTGGCCCACAGCTGACGTTGCATGGCCTGCAGCTCGGTGACCGCATCCTGCAGATGACGCCTCTGGGTGACGACGCGCTCGACCGCCCACCCCAGGCCTATGCCGACCGCGGCGTAGGCGGCGACGCTGACCGCGTAGTGGTCTGTCTGCACGTCGTGCAACACGAAGAAGGAGACGGTGGTCACGAGGATGGTCCACAGTGCCGTCAGCAGGCCACCGCGCAAGCCGCCGAGGCAGGCCCCCGCGACCACGAGCGGTACGCCCATGATCTCGATCGCGGACTGAGGAAGAAGCAGCGCGAGGACGCCGTACAGCAGCGCGACGGCGGCAACGGCGCGATTGATGCGCACGGAAGTCACAACGGCCTCCTACGTCGGCGGGGGCGACAAGGTCATGAGGCCCTACGCTTTCCCTGTCGGCACCAGGCAGATGGACTTGAGCGTTCGGGCGGATGGTGTCGTGCGCTTGGGCCTGAAGCCGCTAGGAGGCCGTACCAGCCTCCCAGTCGAAGGCGTCCCCTGCGGCTCTCAGGCCGACGCGCGTCTGCTCGTCGCAGAACGCACCCGCCACGGCGTGCTCGTACATGCCTCTCGGCGTGTGTCCGAGGCGGACGGCCGCCGCGCAGTCCGCCGAGAGCGAGGTGTCCATCAGCACAGGGTCGTCGCTGCCGACAGAGCACTTGACGCCGGCGGCGAGCATCGCCGGCAGCGGATGCTCGTCCAGCGACTCCACGACCCCGGTGCGAAGGTTGCTCACCGGAGTCACGTCGCAGACGACCCCGCGCTCGGCGATCTCCGCGAGCAGTCGGGGGTCCTCGACGGAGCGCACGCCGTGTCGCAGGCGGTCGGCGTGCAGGTCGTCCAGGGCGCTGCGGATGGACGCGGGACCCGCGGTCTCACCGGCGTGCGGCGCGGCCTTGAGCCCGCCCTCGCGGGCGATGGCGAAGGCCCGGGCGAAGGGGGCGGGCGGGAACCTGGCCTCGCTCCCCCCCAGACTGATGCCGGCGACGCCACGCTCGCGATAGCGCACCGCCCACTCGGCGAGGCGCTCGCCCGTCTCGGGCGGGAAGTTGCGCGTGATGTCCGGCGTGAAGCGGAGCTCCACGCCGTGTCGCTCGCGCGCCTCGTCGGCGCCGTCGCAGTAACCCTCGAAGATCTCCTGCCACGGCGCACCGCGCACCATGGGCTCCGAGGGTGAGAACAGGGGCTCCGCATAGAAGCATCCCTGCGCGGCCAGGTCGGCGGCGTAGTCCACTGCGACCTGGCGGAAGTCGCGACCGTGCTGCAACACGCGCGTCGTCTTGATCCACACGCGGATGAAGTCGTCGAAGCTGCGGAAGCGGCAGAAGCGGCGCAAGCCCTTCACCGAGCGCGCCGGCAGCTTCACGTCGTTGCGCCGGCCCAGCTCGAGGAGCCGCTCGGGATGCACGGTCGCCTCGAGGTGCACGTGCAGCTCGATCTTGGGGTACGGCGCGCTCATCGCACCATGCTACCGCAGGGTACGACCGACTGGCCTCGCCGGCGCTCCTCAGTCGCGGCTGAAGTCCACGGCCAGCAGCTCCATGAGCAGCGCGTCGCGCCAGACGCCGTCCTCGACGCGCTCGTACTCGCGCAGCACGCCCACGCGCCGGAAGCCGAGCTGCTCGTAGACGTGCACTGCTCGGGCGTTGGCCGCGGCGGGATCGACCGTCAGGCGATGGTGCCCGCGCGCGTCGATCAGCCACGAGAGCAGCGTGCGCATGGCGTCGGAGCCCACGCCCCGGCCCTGCGCCGCCGTCCCGACGAAGATGTCGACGGCGGCGGAGAGGTAGTCAGGGTCGGTCTCCTCGGTGTACTGGATACAGCCGGCCACGGTGCCGCGGTCACCCGGCTCTGCGTTCGGCAGCACGATCGCCAGGGTCACCGCGTCCTTCTCGTCGACGCGCTCCCACTCCGCGCGCCGCCACCAGCGCGCGACCCCCGGCTCTTCGAGGATCGCGAGGAGCGCAGGCAGATCCGCGGCGACTACCGGGCGGAGCATGACGAGTCGCCCATGGAGCGTCGGAAGAATGTCGGCGGTCGCGTGCACGCTCGAAGAGTACCAGAGGAGGGTCGGGGTCGGCCGGCTGCGCCTGCGGCCCCACGCGCCTACTTGCGCTTCTCGCTCCCGCCCGCGCGCCAGACCAGATACTCGTGCACGAAGCCGTCGAGGTCGCCGTCGAGCACGCTCTGCGTATTGCCGACCTCGTAGCCGGTGCGCAGGTCCTTGACCATCTGGTACGGGTGCAGGACGTAGCTGCGGATCTGGCTGCCGAAGTCGACGTTGAGCACCTCGCCACGCTCGCGCGCCAGCTCCTCGGCCAGCTTGCGCTCCTCGAGCTCTACCAGCTTGGACTTCAGCATGTGCATGGCGACGGTCTTGTTCTGCAGCTGCGAGCGCTCGTTCTGGCACTGGACCACGATGTTGGTGGGCAGATGCGTGATCCGGATCGCGGAGCTCGTCTTGTTGACGTGCTGCCCGCCGGCGCCGCTCGAACGGTAGGTGTCGATGCGCAGCTCGTCCTCGTCGATCTCGACGTCGACGTCGTCGCTGACCAGCGGGGAGGCGTCGACGGAGACGAAGCTCGTGTGCCGGCGGTTGGCGGAGTCGAAGGGGCTCATCCGCACCAGGCGATGCACGCCCCGCTCGGCCTGCAGCAGCCCGTAGACGTTCTCGCCCTCGACGGTGAGCGTGGCGCTCTTGAGGCCGGCCTCGTCACCCTCCTGCGTGTCGTTGACCTCGACCTTGAACCCGCGTCGCTCGAACCAGCGCAGGTACATGCGCAGCAGCATCTCGGCCCAGTCCTGGGACTCCGTACCGCCGGCGCCCGGATGGATGGTCAGGATGGCGCCGCCCTCGTCGTACTTGGCGCTGAAGAAGCGGAGCTCCTCGCCGCGCTGGAGGTCGGCCTCGAGGGAGTCGACGCCGGTCACGAGTTCCTGCAGGAGTTCGTCGTCGACGGCGTCTCCGCTCAGCTCCTCGCGAAGCAGCTCCTCGGTGGATTCGAGATCGGCGAAGCGGGCCTCGACCTCTTCGAAGTCCTCGAGCCGGCGCTTGGTGCGGCTGTACTCGGCGGAGACGCCGGACGCTTGCCCCTGATCGTCCCAGAAGCCCGGCGCACGCATGCGCTCCTCGAGCGCCCCGATCTGCTCTGTCAGCCTGGGGGGGTCAAAGATAGCTCCGCAGCCAGCCAAGGCGCCCGGAGGCTTCCTTCAACCGCTCGCGGAGCGCGTCCAGGTGGACGAGTGTTTCTGAGGCGTTGGGACTCATGACCGAGGTAGTGTACAAGATTACGCGGAGTGCTTCAGCCTGGCGGCCGCGGGGTCGATGGGCATCATGAGCGATGTGTGCCTGCGCGAGTGCCGACGCGGGCAGAGTAGTCGAGATACGGGATCCGGGGAGCTCATGAACGAGAAGTGCGAAGACAGGAGCGGCGAGAGGTCGCGCGGCGCGGCGCTCCGCGACCCGGTGACCGGCCTCGCCACCGGGATGCTCTTCGAGGAACGCACGAGCCAGGCGCTCAAGCACGCGCAGCGCAAGCGCCTGGCCTTCTGCGTCGCCGTGTTCCACATCGACCGTTTCGACACGCTCGTCGCCTCGCTTGCGGACGACGGCATCGCCGCGCTCCTCGAGCAGATCGGCCGGCGGCTCGACCACACCGGGCGGGCCGAGGATACGCTTGCGTACCTCGGCATCGGCGGATTTGCGGCCCTGCTGCCCGGAGCGGCGGGGCCGGCCGAGGCGGCGGCGGCCGTGAACAGCATCCTCGGAGCCGCCGGCGAGCCCCTTGTGGTCGGACCACACGAGCTCCTCCTGACCACGAGCATGGGGGTCGCCGTCTATCCCAGCGACGGGGTGACCGCTGCGGAGCTGCTTGACAACGCCCGCGCCGCGATGCGTCTTGCCGCGGACGAGGGCGGCGATCGCTGGCGGTTCTTCCACCCGAGCATGAACGCCGAGCGCACGGACCGGCTGGCGCTCGAAGCCGAGCTGCGCCGCGCCTTCGAAGACGATCAGTTCTTCCTGGAGTACCAACCGGTCGTGTCCGTCGTCACCGAGGAGATCGTAGCCGTGGAGGCGCTGCTCCGCTGGCGGCATCCCGAGCGTGGCGTCGTGGAGCCACTCGACTTCATCCCCGCCGCCGAGGACAGCGGGCTCCTGATCGCGATCGGCGCCCGTGTCCTCGACGAGGCGTGCCGGCAGGGGCGCGCCTGGCAGCGCGAGGTTGGGCGGCCGCTTCTCATGTCCGTCAACATCAGCGCTCGCGAGCTGCACGACGAGCGGCTGGTGGACACTGTGCGGCGAGCCCTGCGCGCCACCGGCTTCGATCCGCACGCCCTCGAGCTGGAGATCACGGAGATCGCGGCGATGCGGGACGCACGCCACACCGCCCAGGTCCTCGGCGCCCTGCGTGCAATGGGGGTCCGCGTCGCGATCGACGATTTCGGGACCGGCTACTCGTCGCTCAGCCACCTCGTGCGCCTGGCGATCTCGACGGTGAAGATCGATCGCTCGTTCGTGCACGACTTGATGTCGGTCCCGGAGCATGCGGCCGTGGCGGCGGCGGTGATCGCCCTGGGGCACCGCCTGGGCCTCACGGTCGTGGCCGAAGGCGTCGAGAGCCTGGGCGAGCGCAATGCCCTCCGCGACGAGGGTTGCGACGCGATGCAGGGCTTCCTCTACAGCAAGCCCCTCCCCGCCGACGAGTGCGGTGAGCTGCTCGCAGCGGGGACGATCAGGCGCTAGCCAGCGCCGCGTCGCGGCCGGGAGAAGGGCGATACACTCACGGCCATGAAGCACGCGGCCGCCGCGCCGGCCGAGTCGGCCGTATCAGGCGTCGAGGGACGAGCGGGCGCAGCTCACGGCATCACCTGGGGCCGCACAGCCGAGCCGCAGGCTCGGCTATGCCCCGTGGCACTTCTTGTACTTCTTCCCGCTCCCGCACGGGCACGGCTCGTTGCGCCCGACCTTGTCGTAGACGATGCGCTGCTGTACCTGAACGGGGGCAGTGCTCGTCGTCGCGCCCTTGCCGCCGGCCGCCACGTTGGGCGGCGGCTCGTCTGCGAACCCGTCGCCCTCCGCCTGACCGTACTCGCCGGCGGCCATCGCCGCGCCGGTGAAGGACGTCTGGTTGATCAGGTCGTCCCCGCTCGTGTAGTTGAGCGCCTCAACCGGCTCGTCGAGGGTGATGGCGGTGAACATCGCGAGGTCCTCGGGCCTGTTCTTCATGAGCGTCGTGACCGTGCTCGTCTTGACGCCCTCGAGCATGTCGTTGAAGAGGTCGAAGCCCTCGCCCTTGTACTCGACCAGCGGGTCGCGCTGGCCGAGCGCGCGCAGGTGGATGCCCTCCTGCAGGTAGTCCATGTCGAGCAGGTGCTCTTTCCAGCGGCCGTCGATGACCTGCAGCATGACGGCACGCTCGACGGTGCGCATCTGCTGCTCACCGATCACGCGCTCGCGCTCGTCGTACTGCTCGAGCGCGTCGTCGACGGCCAGCTCGACGATCTCGTCCACGGTCGCGTCCTCGATGTCGACGTCGTCCATCTTGAGCGTGGGCGAGTAGACCTGCTTGAGCCCGATGAACAGCGAATCGAGGTCCCAGTCCTCGGAGTACTGCACGCCCTCGAGGCTGCCGCGGACCGTGCCCTCGACGAGCTCGGCCACCATTTCGCGGACCTGCTCGCCGAAGTCCTCGCCCATGAGGATGCGCTGGCGCTGGGCGTAGATGACCCGCCGCTGCTCGTTCATGACCTCGTCGTACTTGAGGACGTTCTTGCGGCGCATGAAGTTGAGCTCCTCGACCTTGACCTGCGCCTTCTCGACGACGTTGCTCAGCATCTTGGCCTCGATCGGCTGGCCCTCCTGAGGACCGAGACGGTTGAGGATGCGGTACATGCGGTCGCCGGCGAAGAGGCGGATGAGCTCGTCCTCCGCGGAGAGGTAGAAGCGGCTCTCACCCGGGTCACCTTGGCGTCCTGAGCGCCCGCGGAGCTGGTTGTCGATGCGCCGGCTCTCGTGGCGCTCGGTACCGAGGACGTACAGGCCGCCGAGGTCGACCACGCCCTCGCCGAGCTTGATGTCCACGCCGCGGCCGGCCATGTTGGTCGCGATCGTGACCGCGCCCTGCTGGCCGGCGTTCTCGATGATGTGAGCCTCGCGCTCGTGCTGCTTCGCGTTGAGGACGTTGTGCGGGATGCCGTGGCGTTCGAGCAAGCGGGAAAGCATCTCGCTGATCTCGACCGAGACGGTGCCGACCAGTACGGGCTGGCCTTTCTCGTACCGCTCGACCAGGTCCTCCACGACCGCGGCGTGTTTCTCCTTCGCGGTCGTGAAGATGAAGTCGTTCTCGTCCAGCCGGACCATCGGCGAGTTGGTGGGCACCTGCACCACCTCGAGCCCGTAGATCTGGCGGAACTCGTCCTCCTCCGTCTTGGCGGTACCGGTCATGCCGGCCAGGACCTCGTACATGCGGAAGTAGTTCTGCAGGGTGATGGTCGCGAGCGTCTGGTTCTCCTCGCGGATCGGCACCTTCTCCTTGGCCTCGATCGCCTGGTGCAGGCCCTCGGAATAGCGCCTGCCGTCGAGGATGCGGCCCGTGAACTCGTCGACGATGAGCACCTCACCGCCCTGGACGACGTACTCGACGTCAATGGAGTACAGCGCCTCCGCGCGCAGTGCCTGGATGAAGTGATTGACGAGCCCGCCGTTCGAGTCTTTGTAGAGGTTGTCGATATCGAGGGCGCGCTCGACCTTGGCGACGCCGCTCTCCGTGACGGCCACGGTGCGCTGCTTCTCGTCCACCTCGTAGTCCTCGCCGGGGACGAGCCGCGGGACGACGCGCGCGAACTGACGGTACGTATCCGCGGCGGTCTCGGGCGCGCCGCTGATGATGAGCGGCGTGCGCGCCTCGTCGATGAGGATCGAGTCGACCTCGTCCACGATGCAGTAGTGGTGCCCGCGCTGGACCATGTGCTCGCGGCGCATGGTCATGTTGTCGCGCAGGTAGTCGAAGCCGAACTCGGAGTTGGTGCCGTAGGTGACGTCGGCGTTGTACTGGGCGCGACGCTCCTCCGGTGTCATGTTGGCCTGGATCACGCCGACCTCGAGGCCGAGGAAGCGGTAGACCTGGCCCATCCACTCGGCGTCACGTTTGGCGAGATAGTCGTTGACGGTGACCAGGTGGGCCCCGTTGCCGGAGATGCCGTTGAGGTACATCGGCATGGTGGCGACGAGGGTCTTGCCCTCGCCGGTCTTCATCTCGGCGATGTCGCCGTCGTGGAGCACGATGCCGCCGAGCACCTGGACGTCGAAGGGGCGCATGCCGAGCGCGCGCTGCGCCGCCTCGCGGGCCACCGCGAAGACCTCGAACAGCAGGTCGTCGAGCAGCTCGCCGTTCTCGTGGCGCTGGCGGAACTCGGCGGTCTTGGCGCGCAGCTGGTCGTCGCTGAGGGCGGCGATCCCGGGCTCGAGCTCGCTCACCCGTGCGGCCTGGTCCTGGAGTGTCTTGAGGCGCCGGCCTTCACCGACGTGCATCAGCTTGTCGACGATCTTGATCACAGGGGTACGACTCCCGGGGTCTCGTGGATGACGTCTACGCCCATTGTCGCACAGCCTGCGGCCGGCGTCGTACCGCACCCGCCCGGCGCCCTCTGGGCGTCACCGGGCGCGTGGCC
>CAVOGK010000035.1:0-43659 GCA_963695395.1 uncultured Thermoleophilia bacterium
CCGTGAACGCCGCTGGCACGGAACCTACCGCGCCGGAGACCGCGGCGCCTGCCGCGGAGCCGTATCCGCGGGGTCTCTACCTGCACGTGATCGTGGTCTCGCTCATCGGCGGCTTCGGCGTCCTCGCCTGGTTCGTCGTCTATGAGGCGCTCAACAAGCTGATCTGGGACAACGACTTCGTCGCGGACAACGCGTGGATGTTCCCGGTGATCTGCCTGCCGTTCTCTCTTCTCGTCGGGCTGCTCGTGAAGTACGCCAAGGCGCCCAGCAACCTCGACGGCTCGATGCTCGACAGCCTCACCGGCGACGTCATGCGCCTCAAGTGGAAGGACCTTCCGGCGACGGTCGCCCAGTCGCTGGCCTCGCTGTTCTCCGGCGCCGTGCTCGGCCCCGAGGGGGCCATCGGCAACATCGCCACCAAGATCGCCGCCCTGTACTGCGACCTGTTCAAGATCCCCGCGCACCGGCGGCCGAAGCTCGTGTTCGCCAGCGTGGCCTCGGGCTACAACGGCCTCCTGGAGAACCCCGTGTTCGCCGCGGTCCTCGGCACGGAGGTCGCGGAGACGAAGCAGCAGGGCCTCTCGACCCTGCCGGCCAGCCTGATCGGCGGCGGCGTCGGCTACGGCATCTTCCTCCTCCTGGGCGAGACGGGCTTCGTGAACTTCCTGCACCTGCCGCCCGTGCAGAGCTACAGCATCTGGGACGCCTTCCTCATGGTGCCGCTGGCGCTCACCGGGCTCGCGCTGGCCCTGCTCACCGCGGTCTTCATGAAGGCGTCCGCCGGCTTCTTCGGACGGCTGAAGGAGCGGGTCGTCCTGCGGGCGCTCGTGGCCGGCGTCATCTTCAGCGTGGTGGGCGTGCTCGCACCGGTCATGATGTTCGCCGGCGAGACGCAGGTGCTGACGGTCATCGACGGCGCCGCCGGCTACGGCATCGCCGTGCTCCTGGTGATGGCGGTGGGCAAGCTGGCGCTGCTCTCGGTCGGCTTCAAGAGCGGCTTCCTCGGCGGGCCGACCTTCCCGCTCATCTTCGCCTCGGTCAGCGTGGCGCTGGCCCTCAACCTGGCGTTCACGGACGTGCCGGTGGCGATCTTCGTCGCCGGCATCATGACCGGCGCCGTCTACGCGCTCTTCCGGACCCCACTGATGGTGGTGCTTCTCACCAGCTTCATGCTCGACGCCGGACCGACGATGGTGGCGCTCATCGTGCTCGCCATCGCCACCGTGATGATCACCATGCCGCCGCTTCAGCAACGTATCGCGGCGCGGCAGGCGAATGCCGATCGGACGCCGGACCGGACGCCGGCGAGCCTCACGAAACGTGACGCCTCTCGCGGGCCCGGAGCCGCCCGACCGGCAGGCGTCTCTCAGCGCGGCTCGTCCTTGCGGCCCAGCCGCGCCAGGTCGGCGGCGCTCACCTGGCGCTTCTGACGGGGCACGGTCGCCGGAGCCGCCTCAGGCGTCGCAGGATGGACCTCGGCGTGGCTCTCGTACCAGCGATGGTAGGCGGCCGCGAGCGGCACCGAACTCAGACCGTGGAGCAGGACGCTGAGCCCCACCGTGACCACGACCGTGGTCAGCAACGTCTGCTCCTCGGGGACACCTCGCTCGTAGGCGAGCAACCCGAACACGATCGAGGCGAGGCCGCGCGGGCCGAACCAGCCGATGAAGGCCACGGTCGGTCTGCCCGCGCCACTGCGCGCCATGGCGATCGCGACCGGGACCATGCGCACGAGCGTCAGGCTGAGGGCGGCGTACAGGACGATCTGCCAGGTGACGTGCGGCGCCGCCCAGCCGAGGGCGACGGCACCGAAACCGATCCAGGTGACCGCGGCGAGAAGGCCGCCGGCCTCCTCGGTGAACAGGGCCGCGGATCCGTGCTCACCTGACAGCCGCCCGAAGACCATGCCGCCGACGAAGGCGGCGATGAAGCCGCTGCCTCCGAGCTCCACAGCCACCGCGAAGGCGAGCAGGGCCGTGGCCAGCGGCAGGATCTGCCGCCAATCACGACCGACCCAGGCGCGCCGTTCGGCGAGCCCGAAGAGGAGCCCGCCGAGGACGCCCGCGACCACGCCTCCGGTCAACCCCCAGCCGATCTGCTGGAACGCGTTCTTGAGGACCGCCGACGTGATCCCGGTCGTGAGCTCGGCGTTGGCGAGGTCGAGCGCGACCAGGAAGAAGGGCACCGCGAGGCCGTCGTTCAGCCCGCTCTCCACGTCGAGCGCCTGACGCACGCGAGCAGGGACCGAGGGGTCCGAGACGACCTTCTGGCCGAGCGCCGCGTCGGTCGAGGCGAGCATCGTCGAGAGCAGGAAGACGGAGGCGAGCGCCATGCCTGGGAACACGAGCATGCCGACCCCGGCACCGGCGAGCAGGGTCAGCGGCAGCCCGATCAGGAGGAGCCGGCTCGGCCAGCCGAGCTCGCGGCGCAGCGTGTGCAGATCCAGGCGCGACGCGTCGCTGAAGAGCAGGAGCACGAGCGCGATCTCGGTGATCAGCTCGGCCAGGGAGCTCTCGAGCGAGACGTCGAGCAGCCCCAGCACCGACACTCCCACCACGAGGCCGGCGAGGGTGAAGACCATCGCCGAGGTGATCCCGCGCCGGTCCAGCGGTCTGGAGATCGTGCTCCAGACGACGATGATGACGGCGATGATCGCGAGGTCCGCCATTCCGCTCCCCCTCCCCCTCCGTACCCGTCCGCGACCGGCGGCTGCAGGCAATCCTACAGCGGCCGTACTGCAAGGACGGCCGGACGAGGGCCGGCCGTCGGTCGAGAGTGAGCCGTCCGCCTGAAGTGAAGCGGGGTGGGCGGTGTGCGTTCGAGATAGGCACCCTTGGATGTACACCCAAAGGTACTCTCGTACCCTTGCGCGTACGCTCAGGCGCACCTGTCCGCAGCGACTGACACCCCACTGAGAGACCCACCACCCGGCTCGCCGGAGTCGCGCGCGAGGAGCTGGAGGAGGGACGCGAACAACCCGCACGGCCGCGCAGAGGATGCCCGTTCGCCGCGCCGCATGCAGAAGGCCGGGGGCGGCAGCGCCGCCCCCGGCCTTCACATCACGTCACCTTGGCCCGCGGGCTCAGTACGGCCAGTACTCGGAGCCGTCCTGGGCGGGAGCCTGCTGGGTCTGCGGCTGGAAGGCGCCGGACTTCATCTGCTCCAGCACGCTCACGGCGGTGTTGATCGGCACGGCGAAGCCGATGCCCTCGTTGCCGCCGCCCTGCGAGGCGATCTGCTCGTTGATGCCGATCACGTGGCCACTCGCGTCGATCAGCGGACCGCCGGAGTTGCCCGAGTTGATCGCGGCGTCGGTCTGGATGCCGCCGGTGATGACCGCGCCGTTGGGCGACTGCAGCTCGCGGTCGGTCGCCGAGACGACACCCGAGGAGAGCGAGAAGTCGAGGCCCAGCGGGTTGCCGATGGCGACGACCTCTTCGCCGACCGCGACCTGCGTCGAGTCGCCGAACGGGATCGGGAGGAGCTCAGGCGCCGTGCTCGGGTCGACGCGGATCAGCGCCACGTCCGTCGACTCGTCGACGCCGACGATGGTGCCGGGGACCTGCGTGTCGTCGGCGCCGTCGCCTTTGAAGATCACCGTGACGGAGCCGGCCACGAGGCCGCTCTCGCTCACGACGTGGGCGTTGGTGAGGATGTCGCCGTCCTCGGAGACCACGAAGCCGGTGCCCAGTGCCCGTTGGTCGCCCGAGTACTGACCCCACATGTCGTAGGAACCCGGGAACGTCGACTGGATCTCGACCACGCTCCCGACGTACTTCTCGTAGATCTCCTGCGGCGTGTAGCCGGTGGTCTTGAACGCGACCGGCTCGCCCTGGACTGTCTTCACCGTCGTCGAACTGCTGCCGACCACGCCCGTCGCATAGGCCACTCCGAGGAGGAGGGCCGCGCCGACAAACCCGGCGACCATGGTCGTGAGGAACTTCCCGAGTCTCATGCCTGCTGCCTTTCTTGCCTGGTGCCCGTCGGACCGGACGGAGCTCACGGAATCGAGGAAGGCCCGGTTCCACTGAGGGCGGGGCCTTGTGTCGTTCTGGTTGTACCTCGGTAGTCTGGGAACCTGCTGAGAGTCCGCTGGGTGAAGACTGTGACTCTCGAGGGGAGACGCCGCCCGGGCGTCAGTGACAGTGACGCGGCGGCGGCGCGGCAGGTTCGGAGCACGGCGCCCTCCGGGGAGACTCTCGTGCAGTGACCAACCGACCCGGCGAGGCGATCATGACCCGACCCGTCATCGACGAAGACCTGTGTATCGGATGCGGCAGCTGTGAGGAGGTGTGCCCCGCCGTCTTCAGGCTCGGGGACGACGGCGTCGCCCACGTCATCGCACCGGACCGTTGCGTGGAGGCCGGCTGCTGCGAGGATGCGGCCGACGAGTGCCCAACGGATGCGATCTCCCTCGGTTGAGGCGCCACAGCGGAGGGGTTGAAGGAATCGCAGCAGGGTAGTGTGACCGATTGGTTACTTGACCTGACCACTTGGGGCTGGTTCGGCATCTGGTTCGCGATCTTCGTCGCCGCCGTCAGCATGATCGTGCAGCTGTTCTGGATCCCGATCGTGCCCTTCTGGGCGCTCACGATCATCGTCATCGACATCCTGGTGATCTACAACCTCGCCGTCTACGGCAGGAACTTCCAGCAGTCGTAGGTCTCCGCGGGAGACCGGTGCGCCGGTTTCCAGCGTCGAAGGGGCGGGGCGGTCGCGACCGCCCCGCCCCTTCTCCGTTCAGCGGGCCGCGCGCCGGGGCGCTCGGAGGGACGCGGGCGTCGTGGAGGCGCTACGACGTTTCTGCCGTCTCCGACACCGGAGCGGCGTCGGCGGCCCGCTTCCAGGCCGGGATCGCGAGGAGGGCGCCGACGAAGAAACAGACGGCGCCCACGAACGTCCCCCTGTCGGCCCACGTCAGGCTGATGGCCTCGCCGCTCGACGGCAGCACGTACGCCCCGATCGCCGCCCCCATGAACGCGAGCGAGCCGATCATGTTGAGCCATGCGATACGCCAGCCGGCGACGCGCGGCCGCCACGAGAAGAACCGCCCCGCCGCCAGCACTGCGAACGTGCTCGAGATCAGGAAGAGGATCGAGCCGTAGAAGTCCGGCCGCCATACGACCTGGTCGTATTGGCTCGACGTGGATGCCGTGGTGATGGCCCAGAACGTCGTCCCGTTGAAGAAGAGCGTGCCGGGGAACTGCGTCGCGGCGGCGGCCCACGCCCTGTCGTGCGGCCGCCACGCGAGGAACCTCACGCGCTGCCGTGCATCGTCGTGCGCCGCCCCGGTCTCCTCCACGTCCGGGCTCTGGCTCTGCACCAGCTGCCAGAACGAGGCCAGCGTGAAGAAGATCGACGAGACGAAGAACGTGACCGCGTCGGCGGTGGCGCCGACGGCCGACGCGTACGCGTGCGTCGCCCCTACGGCAAAGCCCGCCGCGCCGATCATGAACAGGATCGCGATGCCGGTGTTGAGTCGTCGTGGCCTCAGCTGCACGCGGCCTCACCTCCCGCGCCGTCCGCCGGCTCGGCGACGACGATCATCGCCGGCGACTCGTCGCCGTACGGCGACTGGTCGTAGTCCCCGTAGAGGGCGACCACACGAAGGCCGGCGCGGACGAGCAGATGCTCGAGCTCGTAGCGGAACACGTAGCGCAGGAGCAGCGTCTCCTCGAGCCGGCGCACCGAACCGTCGGCGTCGACGACCTCGTAGGTCACCCTGAAGGCGTGGATCTGCTCCGAACGACGCGACTCGGTGACCTCCGCCCACCAGCGGATCCGCCGGCCCTCCGTCCAGTCGACGACCTCGACCGGCGTCGCGCCGGCGTCCGGCTGCTGCGGGGCGGCCGAGGGCGGCGCCGGGGCGGGGTTGGGCAAGTCGATCACGAGAGCGCCGTGCGGCAACAGGTGTGCGCGACAGCGCTCGAGACACGCGAGCTGCTGCTCCACGGTCCGCAGGTGCTGGAAGCTGGCGAACGGGATGGTGATCGCGCCGAAGCGCTGCCCGAGCTCGAACGACGTCATGTCTGCGGCCAGCAGCCGCACACGCTCGCGCACCGCCGGCGGCTCGAGCCGGAGCTTGGCCCGGCACACGTCCAGCATGCTCTCCGAGAGGTCGACTCCCGTGACCGCGTAGCCGTCCCGCGCCAGCGGGAGCAGCACGCGACCCGTCCCGCAGCCGAGCTCGAGAACGTGTCCGTCCCTCGCGGCCGAGGCAATCGCCGCCCAGAAGGGCGCGTCGTCGCGGCCGGCGTAGATGGCGTCGTAGACCTCGGCGAATCCGGTCGCCTCGTAGGCGTCGTGTTCGTCCACCACGCACCTCCCCTCGGCTCTACCTGATCTCTCGACATCGACCACTAGACTTGCTGTTACCCCCCGGTTACCATCCGCGGGCCGGTAGAGATTATCACGGGACGTTCACGGGTATGCCGTGAGATAGTTCGCGGGCGGTCACGACCCCGAGTCCACGGCGACGACAAGCCCCGCCGCGAACAACGCTCGCGATGGTCACGGACTCGGTACACCGACGAAGGAGGATGACATGCCGTTTCTTCTGCGCGCTGCCGTCGTGGGCGGAGCGGCCTACCATGTAGGCAAGAGGGTACAAGGAGGGCGCGACCAGGACGCCTCGCAGCAACAGCAGATCGACGACCTGCAGTATCAGCAGGCCCAGCAGGCGCAGCAGGCGCAGGCGGCTCCCGCCGCGGCTCCCGTCAGCCAGGAAGACGGCATGGCGAAGCTGACGCAGCTCAAGAGCCTGCTCGACCAGGGCGTGCTCACCCAGGCGGAGTTCGACGTCCAGAAGACCAAGATCCTGCAGAGCATGTGAACGGTCGGGACTGACTGACCACAAGGAGGAACAATGGCACTTGGTCCAGTACAGCTCCTGACCGTCGGCTTCGTGGAGCCCAACTTCACCGGCGCGATAATGGACGAGCTCCAGCGGCTGAAGGAGCACGACATCGTGCGCCTCATCGACCTGCTCATCGTCGCCAAGGATGAGAACGGCGAGGTCGCCGAGATCGAGGTCTCGGACCGGCCGGAGCTCGCGGAGTTCGGCGCCATGGCCGGCGCCCTGATGGGCTTCGGCGCGGCCGGAGAAGTCGGCGCGGACGCCGGCGCCATCCTCGGCGCCGAGGCGATGGCCGACGGCAAGATGTACGACGAGGAGGACCTCTGGGTCCTCGCCGACCAGATCCCGCCGGGCATGACGGCGGCGATCGCCCTGATCGAGCACCGCTGGGCGATCCCCTTCCGCGATGCGATCGTGGACGCCGGCGGCGTAGCGCTCGTCGACGAGTGGATCCACCCCACCGACCTCATCCGGTACGGCGTGGAGGCCGCTGAGGAGTAAGCGCGGCGAGACCAGCTTTCGGCATGCGACGGGGGCGCCTCACGGCGCCCCCGTCGCATTCCTTCTGTCTGAAGCGCTCCCGCCGGGGCGACGCGGCCCTCATCCGCGCGACGCGGCGTCGCAGCCCAGGCACACCGTGCGGATCAGGCGTCGCCCTGCAGCGCTCTCCGCCAGCCCGCCAGCACCCTGTGGGCCGCCTCGGCGCCGATGATCGGCTCATCCGGGGCGAGCAGCTCGACAGGGTGCAGCAGGAACGGCCTGGTCTGCGGGCCGCCCATGCCGCCGTGGAACGAGATCAGCTCCTCGAAGGCGCAGCCCTCGTCCAGCTGCTCGTCGTAGAAGCTGTTGACCATGATGTCGGCGACGTGCGCGAAGCCGTCGGTGCGCAGCAGGTGCGAGGCCGCCGTGGGCGAGAACGGCGCGAGAGGGTCTTCGCCTTCGACGCGTCCTTCGGTGAGGTAGTTGACGCCCCGCGCGCCCAGCGCCACGGCGCCGTGCTCCGCCGAGCGCACCAGCAGCCAGCCGACGTGCAGGTGCGCGCGGAGCGACGGCAGCAGATCCGGGTGGCGCTCGTCGATCTCCTCCATCGTGAGCCGCCGCGGCTCGTCCATCAGGTAGATGAGCCCGAGGTTGCCGGACCCCATCACCACGACCTTGCGGTCGCCGACCTCGTTCTTGGGCGTCTCCTTCTGCTTGCGGCCGGTGGCCTCGCGAACGGCCTTGCAGACGGCCGAGTCGTTCTCGTCGCCGCCCCCCAGGCGTTCGACGCCCAAGCCGCGGAGATTGCGCTCGACGAGCTCGTCCAGCCCGTAGCCGTTGCGCTGTTTGAACGTCGCACCCTGGGTCTGGCCGTGGTCGGAGAGGACGACGATCTCGTAGGGGCGGGCGGCGTACTCGCGGGCGCGCGCGATGCGGCCGAACTGCTGGTCGAGCTTGCGCAGCACCTCCATGGCGTCATCGCGCTCGAGGCCGGAATGATGCGCCACCTCGTCGTAGCCGGCGAAGCACGCGTACACGGCCGGGATGCCCGTCATCATGTCGCTGATGATGCTGTTCACCGTGAAGTCGCGCACGAACACCGAGAGCCCCGAGCGCATGAAGGCGTAGCTGAACGGCCGGTGGCCGCGTGGCTGCACGTCGCGACGGCGCTGACGCACCGCGGCCGTCCGCTCCAGAACGACCTCGTAGAGAAAGAGCACGAGGGTGCGCGTGACGTTGTACCCGTCGGCGAGGAAGGCTCGGTAGCCGGGGTTGGCCTTCTTCTCGGCCTCCATGCGGCTGACGGTCATGATGACGTGGTCGGCGTCGCCGGAGAGCAGATTGCTGCGGCTGGCGCCGCCGTCGGCCAGGAGGCCGTGGCCACTCGAGTGCCGCTCCTCGATGAGGGCGCAGTCCGGGGGAGCCGAGCAGGTCATGATGCGGCCGGACTCCTTCTCCACCCAGCGAAACGCCGGGATGTCGTCGTTGGAGCCGAGCAACAGGCCCGACTGTGAGGCACCCGTCTGCGACGACAGGTCCGTCTCCCACTCCGACAGACGGTGAGAGCCGGCCGCCAGCCAGCGCGCCATCTCGGGCGCGTGCCCGCTGCGCATGGCGCGCTGCAGCACCGGCCGGGCGAGGCCGTCGATCTCGAGGTAGATGATGCCCGGGACGTCGGTCTCTTCGCGGTCACGCGAGCGGCGCGCGATGCGTTGCGTGACGCGCAGCGAGTACACGTCGTCGTCGTTCGTCCCCAGCACGACCTCGAGGGCGACGGCGATCGCCGCCGCGATCAGCGCGGCGAGCAGCGCTGCGAAGAAGGAGTCGACCTTGAAGGTGTTGTCCGAGAGGTTTGCGGCAAGCATGACCATCAGCGCGTCCAGCACGAGGACCAGCAGGAAGCCGATGGCGAGCATGTAGGGGAGGCGCAGCGCGGCGATGACCGGCGGCAAGAGCGCGTTGAGGACGGCGATCAGGGCCGCCACCAGCAGCGCGGCGACCGGCCCCTCGATGCTCACGCCGGGCATGACCAGGGCGGCGAGGTACAGGGCGACGGCGCTCGTCACCCACTGCAACAGGACGCGCCGCAGGCGGATGCGCGGTCGCCCGGGGCGCCACCGCGGCCTTGCTCCGTAGTCACGCGTTGCGGTCGGCGCCATGCTCCTGCCCCCTCGAATCGCTCGGGTGTCCTGGGTGACCAGCTGGACACAGAGCGTAGCGGCTACATGCGGCCCGCGCCAGTGGATCGAGCGCGGGCGCCGACAGCGCGTCAGACGTGCTCGCCCAGGACGTTCCGGACGACGATGCCGCGGAGGACGGCTTCAGGCTGCGCCTTGAGCGCCTCCGACGGTGGAGATGTCGTCGATCGTCTGCTGCGCTTCTTCCCGCGGTGGTCGCGACCGGTCACGCGCTGCCTCCCTTGCGCAGAGCGTGGCAGCCTGCCCGCTCCGCCGACACGACTCGTCCCCGTGGGACGACCAAAGGGGCTCACGGGCCACGCGGATTCGCCAGAGGGTTGAGGATGGGCGGGGAGTGTGCCGACGCCGCCACAAGATCTCACGCAGTACGCGGGAGGTCAGTCTTCGCGGCCGGGCAGCATCCCGTGTGCGATGCAGAGCACGGCCTGCTCCAGCCAGCCCACCAGAGCCTCGCGGTCATACTCCTCCAGGGAGGCCGCCTCCACCAGCCACTTCTCCATGGCGGCCCAGCCCAGGTCCAGAGCCACCACCATGCAGATGGCGGCCCGAGCCGGCGGCAGCCGCGGGTCGCGGGGCTCGTTCGCCGCGAGGCCCTCGGCGAGTTCGATGAGTCGCTGCATCGCCGGGAAGCTGCCTTTGGTGGTGGCGTAGGGCATCCCCTGAAGAGCGGAGGCGATGACGAGGCGAAGGTAGTCAACGCGGTGGAACTGGCTTTCCCTGAGCATGAAGCTCAAGGCCTCATCCAGGTCGAGTGTACCGTGCGCCGCGTCGCGGATATCGGTGTCGTTGCGCGCGAGTACGGCGCGGTAGACGTCGTCTTTGGAGCCGAGATACCGGTGCACGAGCGCGTGGCTGACGCCGGCTCTCTCTGCGATGTCACGGACTGAAACGGCCGCGAAACTGCGCTCCGCGAAGAGTTCTCTCGCCGCGTCCAGCATGGCCGCGGTGGTAGCTTCACGCTTGGTCCGACGAGGCTGCTCGCTTTGCGCCAAAGTGGCTCCTCAGTCCGTTGCCGCGATGCGCTGGCGGCACATCCGCGCGCCCACGGCGCACCGAGTGAGCACTGCAGACGCTAGCACGATGAGACGCACATCGTATGCCTGAAGCCTATGGGACGGCAGCGCCGCGCCCCCTCCGTACCGGTTTCTAACGCCGAAGCCTACACCCAGGACGGGTGAATGCGTTACCATGCGGTCACTCGCATCGGCCGGGGCCGAGCGTGCTGTCAACCCCCCGGCCGCGCAGACTCGCGAAAGCTGAGCATTCTACAGATCCGACTGGCTCGGTCGCTGGACCAGAGCCGCAACGCAAGGGAGGGGTCGTGGGCGACGCATTCGATCTGATCCTGGCCGGCTACCCGGCGCTTGAGCCGGCCCAGAAGGACTTCGATGAGCTCGCTCGGCTCGTCAAGGAGAAGCAGGTCCGATCCGACGGGATGATCCTCGTCACGCGCGACGAGGCCGGAGAGGTCCACGTCACCGACACCGGCAGCCACCTCGGCCGCAAGGGCGCCGGCTGGGGCGGCGGCGTCGGCGTGCTCGTCGGCCTCGCGGCGCCACCTATGCTCGGCGCGGTCGCCGTCGGCGCCGCCGCCGGCGGCGTGATCGGCAAGTTCGCCAAGCACAAGGTGGACAGCGGCCTCGAGGCGGGTATGGGCGACAAGCTCAAGCCAGGCACCGCCGCCATCATCGCGATGATCGACGATGAGGACCGCCTGGCCGCCGAGCGGGCACTGACCACGCCGGCCAAGTCGGTCGCCCGGATGGACAGAGAAGGGCGTCAGGGGCATGAAGGACGCCCTGGCCGAGGCGGCGGGCAAGTTCAGCCCAGACCGGACCGTGCTGCCGATCCCGGACAAGACCTTCGGCGGCGCCGCCGGGCGGACGATCGCCGATTCCGCCGCGGACTGGTCCTTCATCCCCGGTCCCAAGGCGCCCGAGGAAGCACCCAACGTGCTCCTCGTCCTCATTGACGACGCCGGCTTCGGCGGCCCCGACACCTTCGGCGGCGGCATCTCGACCCCGACCCTCACCCGCGTGCAGGAGATGGGGCTCACCTACAATCGGTTCCACGTCACCGCCGTCTGCTCGCCGACCCGCGCCGCGATGCTCACCGGCCGCAACCACCACCGCGTCGGCATGGGCGCCATCGCCGAGTTCCCCGGCCCGTTCCCCGGCTATACGGGGACGCGCCCACGCAGCTGCACCGCCCTGCCGCGCATCCTCAAGGAGAACGGCTACGTCACCGGCGGGTTCGGCAAGTGGCACATGACGCCCGGCCACGAGATGGGCGCGGCGGGCACGTTCGACCACTGGCCGCTCGGCTGGGGCTTCGACCACTGGTGGGGCTTCCTGACGGGTGCCGCCGGCCAGTACGACCCGATCATCACCCAGGACAACTCCACCCTCGGCGTCCCTGAGGGCGACGACGGCAAGCTGTACTACTTCCCGGACGACATCACCGACAAGTCCGTCGAGTGGCTCCACGCGGTGCGCGCTCACGACCCGCAGAAGCCGTGGTTCCTCTACTACTCCACCGGCTGCAGCCACGCCCCGCATCACGTCGAGAAGGTGTGGGCCGACAAGTACAAGGGCAAGTTCGACGCCGGCTGGGATGTCTACCGCGAGCAGACGCTCGAGCGCCAGAAGAAGCTGGGCATCGTGCCGCCCGACACCGAGCTCTCGGAGCGTCCCGACCTCTTCCCCGCCTGGGACTCCCTCAGCGACGCGGAGAAGCAGTTGTACGCGCGTCAGATGGAGGTCTTCGCCGGCTACTCGGAGAACGCCGATTGGAACGTCGGACGCCTGCTCGACGCCGTCGAGGAGATGGGCGACCTCGAGAACACGCTCGTCATCTACATCTGGGGCGACAACGGCGCCAGCATGGAGGGCACCCTCACCGGCTCGTTCAACGAGACGACGTTCTTCAACGGCGTGGTGCTCGAGGCCGACGAACAGATGGAGATCATCGAGAAGTTCGGCGGCATCGAGGAGCTGGGCGGCTTTCACACCGCTCCGCACTTCGCCGCCGCCTGGGCGCACGCCAACAACACGCCCTTCCCGTGGGGCAAGCAGATGGCGAGCCACCTGGGCGGCACACGCGACCCGATGGTCATGGCCTGGCCCGGTCGGATCGCACCGGACAAGGCCGTCCGCTCGCAGTTCACGCACTGCATCGACGTCGTGCCGACCATCCTCGAACTGGCCGGCATCCCCGAGCCCACGAAGGTGGACGGCATCGCCCAGGAGCCCATGGACGGCACCAGCTTCGCGTACACGCTCGACGAGGCGCAGGCGCCCGAGCAGCACACCGTCCAGTACTTCGAGAACTACGGCAGCCGCGCCATCTACAAGGACGGCTGGTGGGCCTCCGCCAAGCTCGACAAACTGCCGTGGGACTTCTCCCCGGCGACGCTCCAGAAGTTCGCCCCTGGAGGCTCCTGGGATCCCGAGCAGGACACGTGGCAGCTCTACTACCTGCCCGACGACTTCAGCCAGGCGCACGACATCGCGGTCGAGAACCCGGAGAAGCTCGCGGAGCTCAAGGAGCTCTTCTGGGCGGAGGCTGAGCGCAATCGCGTGCTCCCGCTGCTCGGCGGCTTCGCGGTGTTCTTCGGCATGCTGCCCCCGATGCCGACGGTGACCCGGGTCGAGTACGCCGGCGACGTGCAGAACATCCAGACCACCATGATCCCGCGCATCATCGGACGCTCGTACGCGATCGAGGGCGAGATCCACGTGCCGGACGGCGGGGCTGAGGGAGTCGTCTGCGCCTTCGCCGACTTCATCGGCGGGTTCTCGCTCTGGGTGGACGAGAAGGGGCTGCTCAACCACACCTACCAGTTCCTCGGCGTCGAGACCTACAAGCAGACGTCCACCGAGCCGATCCCGACCGGGGACGTGAGGGTCAAGATGCTCTTCGAGGCCGACGAGCCCAAGCCGGGCACGGGCGGCAAGGTGACGCTCTGGGCCGACGACAAGCAGATCGGCGAGGGCAGGCTGGACAAGACGATCTCGCTGATCTTCACGACCTACGCCGGCATGGACATGGGGCGCGACAACGGCGGCGTCGTGGATCTTGCCTATGAGGACAGGGCTCCCTACGCGTTCACCGGGACCCTCAAGAAGGTGACCTTCGACCTGATGCCGTCGCACCACGAAGCCGATAAGGCCCTGCACGAGCACGAGCAGACGCAAGGCATCGGAGCCGGCGCGGCAGGTTGAGCTGACGCCGGGTATAACGCGTCAGAGACCCGGAAGCCTCGCTCTGGCGGGCTTCCCCCGGACGAAGAGGCGGGGGAGTGACCAAGCAGCCGCTCCCCCGCCGCCCCGCCCCACCATCGACGGGCGGCAGAGCGGCCCGAAGCAGAAAGGCAGGCAGGCCATGACTGAGCCGACGAAGATGCAGCACCCCAGCGTCGAGGAGCGTCGCGCGCGCGGCAAGGCGGCACGGCAGGAGACGCCTCTGGCCAGCCACCTCAAGTGGAAGCCCGCCGAAGACCGCCCCGACCCCGTCGCCCTGCTCGAGGAGCAGAACGCGCGGCGTGAGCCGGATCTCGTACCGGTGCGCCACGGGCGCATGATGGTCTCGCCGTTCACCTTCTACCGGGGCGCGGCCAGGATCATGGCGGCCGACCTCAAGGACACCCCCAGAGCCGGGCTGACCGTCCAGCTCTGCGGAGACGCCCACCTGTCGAACTTCGGCGCGTTCGCTTCGCCCGAGCGCAACCTCCTCTTCGACCTCAACGACTTCGACGAGACGCTGCCAGGCCCGTTCGAGTACGACGTCGAGCGCCTGGCCGCGAGCTTCACGATCGCCGCCCGCAACAACGGCTTCAGCAAGGCGGACGCGCGCGCGGCGACACTGACCGTGGTGCGCGCGTACCGGCAGGCGATGGCCGAGTTCGCGCAGATGCGCGTCATGGACATCTACTACTCCCGCCTCACCGAGGAGGAACTGCTGGCGGCAGTGCGCACCATGGCCCCCGAACCGGGCACGGCGAAGAAGAAGGTGAAGCCGGCGGAGCAGAAGCGCGTGAAGCGGGACGGCTGATCAGGGATCGAAGATGATCGAGAAGGGCGCCGCAAAGGCGCGCACCCGCGACAGCCTGCAGGCGCTCTCCAAGCTCGGCGAGCTCGTCGACGGCCGCGTACCGCATCGTGAGCCAGCCGCCCATCGTGGTGCCGTCCCGCGAGCTGCTTCGCGACCTACGGGATGTCCGTCGGACGAGCTCGAGCAGGCGGTCCATCAGGAATTCCGGGCGTACCGGGCCACGCTGACGTCCGATCGTCGCCACCTGCTCGAGCGGTTCGAGATCGTCGACATGGCGCGCAAGGTCGTGGGCGTCGGCAGCGTGGGCACGCGCGCCTTCATCGTCCTGCTCCAGGGGCGCGACCAGCAGGATCCCGCTGTTCCTGCAGGTCAAGGAGGCGACGGCCTCGGTGCTCGAGGACCACCTGCCCAAGAGCCGTCACCAGCCCGGCTCGCGCGTGGTGCACGGTCAGCGGATGATGCAGGCCGCGAGCGACATCTTCCTGGGGTGGACGAAAGGCGTCGAGGAGGGCCGCTTCCTGTACTGGCGCCAGCTGCGCGACATGAAGGGCTCGGTCGACATCGAGGCGCTCAAGCCGTTCGGCCTCTCGTTCTACGCCCGTCAGTGCGGCTGGACGCTGGCGCGTGCGCACGCGCGCTCGGGCGACCCGGTCGCGATCGCCGCGTACCTGGGCAAGAGCGACAAGTTCGACAAGGCGATGGTCGACTTCTCCGAGCGCTACGCGGACCAGAACCAGCGGGACTACGAGGAGTTCATCGCAGCGATCAAGTCCGGACGGCTCGAGGCGGTCGAGGGCGTCTGACGCGGGGGGAATGCCCCTTGATCGCGCCGTCACCGGGCAGTTACATAGTGGGGTCGTGGGTAGACAGCACCGGAGGCATGCGAACACGGAGAGGCGACGGTGACAGCTGAGGCACGCAAGAGCACCGCGGACGGCGGCTCGCCGACCGGCCGCACGCCGTCCGGCCGCACGCGTCCCGGCACGGCGAGCCGCCGGCGGTCTCCCGCGCGGTCCGCAGCGCCGCTGCGCATCGGCGTGATCAGCGACAACCACGGCTACCTCGACCCCGAGGTCCTCGAGATCTTCGCCGGCGTGACGCACATCATCCACGCCGGCGACATCGTCGACCCCGAGATCCTCACGGCCCTGGAGGCCGTCGCGCCGGTGACGGCGGTGTCCGGCAATCTCGACAGCTCCGGCCCCACCGCCGACCTGCCGACCGAGGCCACCGGCGAGGTCGGAGGCGTCCGCTTCGTGGTCGCGCACAAGCCGAAGCGGCTGCTCAAGCGCCTCGCGGCCGGCAAGATCGGCGTCGGCGAGGAGCGTGCCCGCCCGGACCTCGTCGTCTGGGGCCACCTGCACACCCCCACCGCGGTCTGGGTCGACGGCCAGCTGCAGCTCAACCCCGGCACGGCGGCCTCGCCGGACGAAGAGGACGACGGGCCGACGGTGGCGATCGTGGAGGTCGCGCAGAACGGCCTCGCCGTGCGCTTCGTTCCCCTGCGCCGGCGCACGCCCGAGGAGACGAGCGGGCGGCGGTGAGCGCGGACGTCGCCGCTTCGCCGCCGCTGGCCGATGCGGCGCCGGACGACGCAGGGGAGCCTCCGGCACCGGAATGCTGAGACACGCATGCCCCGGCGCCGGGTGGCGGCGGTCTCGCCGGCCTGGCGGTCGACCCCCGGATGATGTTTGAACGCCTCGAGCGCGCGAGCAGAATACAGTCACCCATCGGTTACCGAACGGCGCCGACCCGAGCCTGCCCGGAGAGACACCGGCCGCACGTGGTCGCCGACCGAGCATCGATTCGACAGAGGGAGACGACATGCCAGACGACATCCAGAAAGAACTTGAAGAGATCGAGGCCATGTTCGTGCAGGTGGCGCACGACATGACGAGCGACGGCGCCAAGGTCACCTTCCACGGACTTTCGCCGGCGACGCTGTTCTTCTCGGACCGCCCGCAGCGCGTCGTGGGTCACCTGACGGCGCAGCAGTTCGTCGACGAGTGGAGCAAGGGCGAAAACAGCTTCGCGGTAGACCCGCCGAACGCCGTGATCTCCTTCCTCGCCGACGACGACGAGACCCCCGAGGACGCCATCGTGGTGCTCAAGGACCCGAGCCTGGATGGCGGGGACATCACCTACACCGTCGAGATGCTCGAGGGCAGCCTGCCGGCCAAGGCCGAATCGTGCTCGGTGTTCATCGACCCGTTCGGCCGCCCGCTCTCGCCGGTGTCGGTCGCGGGCATGAACCGCCGTGCGCGACGTCGTCGCCGCTGACGTCGTCGCCCATGCCCGACGGACCCACGAGTCGATGAGCGATCTCGACCGCCGGGACTGATGCCCCCGAGGCGAAGGACGGCGGCTGCGGCGCGCCCGTCGCCCCTGACGCCGAGCGTTGCGACGCGAGGGGCGCGCGGGCGGCGACACATCCTGACCGGTCCCGGCGGATCAGAGCGCACGAGGACCGGGCGCGACAGGTCTTCCGACGGCGGCCGGCTCCGCCAGTGATGCCGTCGGTGATGCCGCGCAGACCCACCGATGGTGCCGCTCGCGGTACCGCTCATGGTGCCGGTCGGCGCTGCGAATGGCACCCGATCTGATGCCGCTGGCAATCGGACCCATGGCCCCACCGACGGTGCGACTCAGCCGGTATCGGTCGGGTCGCCGGTCTCCGCCGTCTCTCTGCCGAGGTACCATTGCCGCGCATGACGTCTTCGCCTGACAGACACGACGCACCGGTCGGCCCGCCCGACGTCTCGGCCCCGCCGTCGTTCCACCTGCTCGCCAAGCCGACCGGCGCGGCCTGCAACCTCGACTGCGCCTACTGCTTCTTCCTCGAGAAGGAGCGCCTCTACCCGGACCAGCGGACACGCATGGCGGATGCCACGCTCGAGCGCTACATCCGCCAGCTGATCGAGGCACACCAGACGCCGGAGGTCACCATCGCCTGGCAGGGCGGCGAGCCCATGCTGATGGGGCTCGAGTTCTTCCGCCGAGCCGTGGAGCTCGCGAAGCGGTACGCGCGGCCCGGCATGACCGTGCAGCACACGATCCAGACCAACGGCACCAAGGTGGACGCCGCCTGGTCCCGGTTCTTCGCCGAGAACGGGTTTCTCGTAGGTCTCAGCATCGACGGGCCTCGCGAACTGCACGACGCCTACCGGCGCGACAAGGGCGGCAAGCCGACGTTCGACAAGGTCCTGCGCGGTCTCAACGCACTGCGCGAGTACGGCGTGCAGTGGAACGCGCTCACCACCGTCAATGCGGCCAACGAGGCGCATCCGCGCGAGGTCTACCGCTTTCTGCGCGACGAGTGCGGCTGCGAGTTCGTGCAGCTCATCCCCATCGTCGAGCTTCCCTGCAGGGACGGCGTGCCCTACGGTGACGAAGTCACCGACCGGTCGGTGACGCCTGCGGGCTGGGGCGACTTCCTCATCGGCGTGTTCGAGGAGTGGGTGCGCCGCGATGTCGGTGAGGTCTACGTCCAGCACTTCGACGTGGCGCTCGCCAACTGGTACGGCGAGCCGAGCGGACTCTGCGTGCACTCGCCCACCTGTGGCACCGCGCTTGCGATGGAATGGAACGGCGACGTGTACGCCTGCGACCACTTCGTGGAGCCGGCGTACCTGCGCGGCAACATCGGCGAGCGGCACCTCGCGGAGCTCGTCGGCTCGCCGGAGCAGAAGCGGTTCGGCTTGGACAAGCTCGAGCGGCTGCCGCGGTATTGCCGGGAGTGCGACGTGCGCTTCGCCTGTCACGGGGGCTGCCCCAAGGACCGCTTCGTCGCCACGCCCGACGGCGAGCCGGGGCTCAACTACCTCTGCCCCGGCTACAAGGCCTTCTTCCACCACGTCGACGCGCCCATGAAGCGCATGTGCGAGCTGCTGCGCGAGGACCGGGCGCCGGCGGAGATCGTCGCCGAGTACGCCGGCGAGTGACCTCGTCCTCCCGGCGAGTGACATCGGCCTCCCGGCGACCCGACGGGGCGCGCCGGCCGCTACCGGCCGCTCCCACCCGGCCTCTATCGCTTTTTGCTGACCGGCAGGTTACCATGGCACATCCCGCGGCCCGAGGCTGGCCGTGAGGACGCGCACGAGGGGACACGCCGGGCGCGAACGCTGATTCGAGGCGTCAAGGGGGAGGCACCGTGAACGCAGGGGACACCGGCGAAGCTCAGGCGGGACCGGCCGGGGAGGCTGGAGGCGAGGGCACGACGGCGAGCGCTTTCGTGCCGCCGTCCTGGGCGAAGGACATGGGGCGGTGGGGCTGGATCATCATCGCCGTCGTCATCGTCATCGTGGTGCTCTTCGCGGTGATGGCGGCGATGAAGCTCCTCGTTCTCGCCGCCCTCTTCGCGGTCCTCCTCGGCGCCACGTTCCTCCCCGTCGTCGACTGGCTCCAGCGCCACCATTTCCGCCGGTCGCTCGGAGCGCTGATCGTCGTCGCACTCACCATCATCCTCGCCATCCTCATCGGGCTCGTGATCGTACACGGCCTCGTGAAGCAGGTGCCGACCATCCAGGAGAACGTCGATGCTGCCGTGAGTTCCCTCCAGAAGTCGCTCAGCTCGACGACCACCCTGTCGAAGGACCAGGCCGACAGCCTCAAGTCCGAAGTGCAGAACGCACTGAAGAGCCTCTCGAGCGGTGCAGCCGGCGCGATCGGTACCTTCATCGGCAGCGTCGGCAGCCTCCTCTTCGGCCTCTTCATCAGTATCAACATCGGCGTCTGGGTGCTGATCCGCGGCCGTGAGATCGGGGCATGGGCCTCGAAGCACCTGCCCCCCATTCCACAGCCCACGGCCTACGAGATCATCGCCAACAGTGCACGCTTCTTCCGCGGCTACATCTGGGGCAGCACTATCGTCGGCCTGTTCAACGCCGCGGTCATCGGCATCGGCGCACTCGTCATCGGCGTGCCGATGGCCGGCACCCTCGCCATCGTCGCCTGGCTCATGAACTACGTCCCCTACTTCGGCGCGATCATCAGCGGTGCGTTCACGGTGCTCATCGCCTACGGCGCCGGCGGGACCTCGATGGCGATCCCGATGCTGATCATCGTGATCATCGCGAATGGCTTCCTGCAGACGGTGGTCTCGCAGTTCGCCCTGGGCTCGGCGCTCGACTTGCACCCGCTGGTCGTGCTGTTCGCGACCACTGCCGGCGGCGTCCTTTTCGGAGCCGTGGGCGGCGTCTTCGCGGCGCCGTTCGTGAAGATCGCCCTCGACGCCTACGAGAAGTGCAAGGCGATCGGGCTCTTCGGACCGGTGCCCGCGGCCGAGGGCGCGGCAGACGCCGCGTCGCACGGGCCGCCGGACCCGGCCGGCGGAGCACCGCCGGGTCCCGGCGCGGTCGATCTTCCCGCGCAGACCTGAGGGAACGCAAACGAGGGGGCGCCGGCGGTCACCCGCCGGCGCCCCCTCGTTCTTGCCCTCGTTGGACTGCGCCGGCCGCGTCAGTCCTCGTCGGCCGACTCGCCGCGCATCCAGCGCCACGTCAGTCGAAGCACGATGAGGAAGCTCAGGATCAGCGAGACGACGAAGCCGAGGGGCGCGATGCGCTCGAGGAAGTCCCAGATCCGCCCGTCGAGCTGCACCGCCGCGATGCCGTAGGAGGCGATCGCGGACCCGACCACCATGCCGACCAGCATGACGGCGATGACGATCTCCCGCCCGAGCCGCGTGAGCCGGCTGACTTCCTTCGAGAGCTGCGACGTGTCGATGGTGACCTCGAAACGGCCCTTCTGGTACTGGTCGAGCCACTTCGCCGTGGCCTCGGTGAGCGTCGGGATGCGCTCGATGACCTGCCCGGCCACGCCGATCACCTGCTTCTTGGCCTCGTCCACGATCTTCTCGCCGCTGATGGCCTCGAGCGCCATGTCCTTGAGCAGCGGCACGCCCTGCGAGAGCAGGTCGCTGCCGGTGGACAGCGCGCGGGCCACGCTCTCGGTCTGCACGAGCGCCTTGACCGCCAGGGTCAGGTCCGCGTCCAGGCGCAGGCCGTGGATGCGCAACAGCTCGAAGCCCTCGTTGGCCACCTGGCCGAACGAGATCGGGCTGGCCGTGCGCCCATGTACCGGCCCATGCGGCGGACGAAGTCGCGCCGGAAGGCCTTCTCGTCGACCTCGCCCTTGAACGGGGTGCTCATCCCGCGCAGCGCGTCGGCCATGCCCTCCACACTCCCCTGATGGGCGACGATCATGAGCTGGGCGAGGCGCAGCCGCTTCTGCAGGTCGAGCTCTCCCATCATCCCCAGGTCGATGAAGGTGAGCACGCCTGTATCCAGATCGATGAGCAGGTTGCCGGGATGCGGGTCGGCGTGGAAGAAGCCGTCCACGGGCAGCTGCTTGATGAGCGCGCGCAGTGCGTTGAGGGCGATCTCGTCGCGGTCGAGGCCAGCGTTCTGGATGGCCTCGACGTCGCTGACCTTCACGCCCTTGACGAACTCCTGGGTGATCATCTTGGAGGTCGACAGGTCGGTGTAGACGGCCGGCACGTGCACGCCCGGGAGCGCCTGCATGTTCTCGGCGAGCCGGAGAGCGTTGTAGGCCTCGCCGCGGTAGTCGAGCTCCTCGAGGACGCCCGACGAGAACTGCTCGAGCATGCCGACGACGTCCAGCGACCGCACCGTCTCCGACCTCTTCGCGGCGACGCGCGCCGCGTTCTGCAGGATGCCGAGGTCGGCGCGGATCTTGGTCGTGATCTGCGGCCGCTGGACCTTGACCGCCACCAGCGTGCCGTCGTGCAGCGTGGCGCGGTGGACCTGGGCAGTGGAGGCCGCCGCGAACGGCTCTGGCTCGAACGCAGCGTAGAGCTCCTCCGGCGGCGCACCCAACTCCTCGATGATGCGCTCGCGCACCTGATCGGCGGGGAACGGCGGGACGGCGTCCTGCAGCTTGGAGAGCTCCGCCGCCATGTCGACCGGCAGTACGGACGCCTGACTCGACACGATCTGGCCGATCTTCACGTAGGTGGGCCCGAGCTCCTCCAGCATGAGGCGGAGCTTGACCGCGGGGCTCGGCTCCTCCCAGCCCCTGGGCAGGCGCCAGACCCAGGTCTGCATCGCGTGCCGAAAGCCACCGACGTAGGCGGTCCGCTCCAGTACCGCGTCGTACCCGTAGCGGAGGAGCGTGTTGTACACCTGCTGCAGGCGCAGGTCCTCGCGGAGCTTGTCCATCGACGACCGCCTCATGGCCGTTCCTCCCCGGTGGGCGCCTTCATCAGACTCGGCGCGACTGCGGTCGTGCTGTCTGCTTGCCCCGGCTGGCCGCATCCAGCAGCTGCTCCTCGACGTGGCCGGGCTTGGCGCGCGCCATCTCCTCGCGGAGCGCCGCCGGCCCGCCCTCGATGATCGGCGGAGACAGACCGAACAGTCGTCGAGCAGGGTGATCAGCAACCCGCTGACGAGGCCGGCGACGAGCAACCAGATGAGGTGCTCGTACGTGAAAGCGCGCGGGGAACACGAGGGCGAGCAACCAGATGACGATCGTGTTGATCAGCACGATGACGAGGCCGTACGAGACGAAGAGGAGGGGCAGCAGCACCAGCTGCAGCAACGGCTTGACGAAAGCCATGAGGAGCCCGAAGACCGCACTGATGAAGAACCACGAGAGAACCGGGTAGTCGCCCGAGTAGTACACGTGCGGCACGACGAGGACGGTGAGAGCGAGGGACAGCGCGCTCACGACGAACCGCACCAGCAACGGGCGCACGCGGAAGTGCAGGCCGAGATGTCTCTTCGCGTCAGTGCGCGGCATGTGCTTCCTCCCGTTGGCCCCAGCTTCGCGCAGAAATGACGGACCCTGCCTCGCGGCCCTAGGTCACCCGATGGTCACCGCACCATATCGCAGCGAAT
The DNA here is from genome assembly GCA_963695395.1 of uncultured Thermoleophilia bacterium. Classification (GTDB taxonomy): domain Bacteria; phylum Actinomycetota; class Thermoleophilia; order UBA2241; family UBA2241; genus CAIXSE01. Next base: position 22,443 of record CAVOGK010000035.1, read on the forward strand.
CCAGCCTGGCCAGCACCAGGACCGGGCGAGCTTCACGCGCCGGCCTCAGCGAAAGGCGGCCGGCGCGTCCTTCACGGCGCGACGAAGGATGCGACGCGCGTTGACGGCCTTGACATGCGAGCCGTCGTAGAACGCATCGGGGTCCCCGCGGAACGCAGCGAGCTCCGTGTAGTCGAGCAGGTGGAAGCGGTACTCGCCACGCAAGCTCTCCAGGTAGGTCTTGAACGCTTGCTCCCGCTCGTCCCACCCCACGGCGCGGAAGGCGGAGAGCGCCTCCGGGTGGTACGGCATGATCACGAGCACGGGCTCGACGTCGTGCAGATTGAAGAGCTTGAGCGTGCGCTCGAAGTAGGTGCGGGCGCGCACCTGCCCGTACTGCCCCGGTGAGCCCGCCCGCGGCACCATCTTGGCGAGGTAGCCGCGTAGCGTCTTCTTGAACGACACGCCACGCTCGAGCCGCCGATCGTAGCCGTTCCGGATGAGCAGGCCACGCTGGCTGTACTTGTTGTCGGGCGGCATCTCTCTCCCCACTGTGCTCACCACCACCTCGCGCTGCTCCGCGATCAGATAGCCCGGCAGGAACTGATTGAGCCGCTGCTCGGCCAGAAGCCCCGGGTGGAGAGGCGAATCGGACAGCGTCGTCGCCTGGAGCGCCCAGAGGCAGCGGAGCTTCACGCCGGGCGCCCGCCAGAAGAGGTACCGCGCCATGGCGTAGGCGTCCTCCGGCCGGCTGTTCTGGACGGCGAAGTTGAAGGTGGGCAGGCCGGTGAGCCCCTCGGCGGCGGAGGGCTCGAAGCGCAGCGCCCGCGAGCCCCCGAAGATCACGAGCTCCGGCGGTTCCGGCAGCCGTTCGACAAGGTCGCACTTGAACGTGCGATCGTAGCTGGGCTGGACGATCCCGCCGCGGCGCAGAGCAGCTACCTGCCACGACGCGGCGAGACAAACGAGCGCGGCGGCGAGGACGACGAGGACCATCGTCGCCGCGATGCGCGTGCTGTTCAGCCCATGCCTCATCCCTTGATGGTACGTCGGGCCTGTCGCCGGGGAAAGCGACCGACCACTGGAAGGCGGGCCGAGGCAGGACGTAGACTGAGGCCGGCAAGCGACCGGGGAGCGGCATGGCGGACGAACAGGGCTTCACGTACAAGAAGGCCGGCGTCGACGTCGAGGCGGGCAACCGCGCCGTCGAGCTCATGAAGAAGCGGCTGAAGAGCACGCAGAACCCGCTCGTCCTCGGCGGCCTCGGCGGCTTCGGCGGCGCCATGCGCCTGCCGCGGCTCAAGGACCCCGTCCTGGTGGCCGGCACCGACGGCGTCGGCACCAAGATCGAGATCGCCCGCCGCGTCGGCCGGCTCGACACCATCGGCATCGACCTCGTGGCCATGAGCGTCAACGACGTCTCGGCCTGCGGCGCCGTGCCCCTCTTCTTCCTCGACTACCTGGTGGTCGGCAGCGTGGTCCCCGAGGAGATCGCCGACATCGTCGCCGGCGTGGACGAGGGCTGCCTGCGCGCCCAGTGCGTGCTCCTCGGCGGCGAGACCGCCGAGCACCCGGGCCAGTTCCCCGACGGCGACTTCGACATGGCCGGCTTCGCCGTCGGTCTCGCCGAGCGTGACGAGCTCTGGGGGCCACAGCTCGTCAAGGAGGGCGACGTCCTCGTCGGCATCGACTCCACCGGCATCCACAGCAACGGCTTCAGCCTCATCCGCCAGTTGCTCGAGGAACACGCCATCGCCCTCGAGAGCAACTTCATCAGCACGGGCGGCGGCGTCGGGCTGTGCATCACGCCCGGCGAGGGCTTCGGCCCGTGCTACGACCCGCGCGCCACGGTCGGCGACGTGCTGCTCACGCCGACGGCGATCTACAGCCCCGTCCTGCACGATCTGGGACACTCCGGCGGCGTACACGCGGCGGCACACATCACCGGCGGTGGATTCCCCGACAACGTCGGGCGCGCCCTCCCGGACGACCTCGCCGCCGTCATCGACCTCGAGAGCTGGACACCGAGCCCGCTCTTCGGCTGGTTGCACGGGCTCGGCGTGCGCCGCGCGGAACTGCTCAAGACCTTCAACTGCGGGCTCGGGATGGTCCTGGCCATGGACCCCGAGCACCTGCAGAAGAACCTCGCGATCATCGAGAAGGCCGACTTCGCCTCCCGCGCGGTCGGCGAGGTCGTGGCCCGTGGCGACGGCGCCGCCGTCCGCTACCGCGGGGAGCTGCGCGTATGAGGCCGGTCGACCTGCTTGGCTGCGGCGCGCTCAACCTCGACCTCATCTACCGGCTTCCCCGGAGCTTCGCGCTGTGGGACGAGCTGGGACCGCCCGGCACCGAGCGGATGATGGACGCCTCGGTGCGCAAGGCGGTAGACGAAGCGCTCGCGCACGTGGACCCGGTGCGCGCCGGCGGCGGCCAGGCCGCGAACACCGTCAACGCCCTGGCGCGCCTCGGCTACGCCGCCGCCATGATCGGCCGGGTCGGCGGCGATGACGACGGCCTCTATCGTCCTCGACCAGATCGCCCCGGCCGATGCCCGGCTCGTGCACCGCGAGGGCGAGACGGGCAGGGTCTACGTGCTCCTCGACGAGGACGGTGAGCGACGCAACCTGGTGTGGCCGGCGGCCAACGACGCCTTCTCGCCCTCCGACCTCCCGCGGCGCCTGCCGCGCGCCCGCTTCGCCCTCTTCACGAGCTTCGTCGGGGACGGACCTCTCGAGGCCCAGCTGGCGCTCCTCGAGCGACTCCCTCCGGAGGTCGAGATCGCCTTCGACCCGGGCGAGATCTACGCGCGCAAGGGCGTCAAGCGCTTTCTGCCGATCCTGCAGCGCTGCGCTCATCTCTTCTCCACCGAGACGGAACTCGAGATGCTGTGCGGGCTCTCGCTCCCCGAGTCCCTCGACTTCCTGCTCAACGCCGGCGTCGGCCTCGTGATCGTCAAGATGGGCGGCCGCGGGGCACGACTTGTCGGCCGCCGGGTCGACCTGTATGTGCCGCCGCTCCCGGCGGAGGTCGTCGACGTCACCGGCGCCGGCGACCTCTTCGCCGCCGGCTTCGTCGCCGCCATGATCGAGCAGGTCGGCCTCGAGAGCGCCGGCCGGCTCGCCGCCTGGGCGGCGAGCCGCGGCATCTCCGGCCTCGGACGCAGCGCCTACCCGAGCGCCGAGGCCTGGCGCGAGCGCCTCGCCGAGGAGCGTGGCGTGCAGGCCGCCGCGGTCACGCGCAGGGGCGACGCATGAGGATCGGTTGGCTCTCCAGCGGCCGCGACCAGGCAGCGACGAACCTGCTGGCCGACGTCGTCGCCCGGGCGCAGCGGGACGACGTCCACCTCGAGATCGGCGCCGTCTTCAGCGACCGCGAGCGCGGTGAGGGGTCCGAGAGCGACCGCTTCCTCGACCTCGTCGAACGCCTCGGCCTCCCGCTGGTGACGTTGTCCAGCGCCGCCAGCTGGGTCGAGGCGCAGAAGCTCGGCGTCTCGCGCGCCACGTGGCGCGCGGAGTACCACCGCGGCGTCAGCGACCTGCTCGTGCCCTACAGCCTCGGCGTGCTCGTCATGGCCGGGTACATGCTCATCTCCAGCCCGGCCCTCTGCCGCAAGTTCGCCATCCTCAACCTCCACCCCGCTCTGCCGGGCGGACCCAAAGGCACGTGGCAGCAGGTCATCTGGCAACTGCTCGAGGATGAGGCGCACGAGACGGGCGCGATGATCCACCTGGCCACCGCGCAGCTTGATCGCGGTCCCGTGGTCAGCATGTTCCGGTTCTCGCTGCGCGGCCCGGACTGGGACCAGCTGTGGCGGCAGTTCCGCGAGAAGCGAGCGACGATGAGCCTCGCCGAGATCGCCGCGGCGGAGGGTGAGGCAGAGCCGCTGTTCGCCGAGATCCGCCGCCAAGGCGAGGCGCGGGAGATCCCGCTCCTCTACCAGACGTTGCGCGAGTTCGCCGAGGGCCGGCTCAACACGTCGAGCGGCGCCGTCTTCGCCGAGTCGACACGACTCCCGCTCGACCTGAGTGACCTGGTCGACGCGGAGGTGGCGGAGCGATGAACGCCGGTGCGACCGCTTCGGCCGGCCCCGGGCGCATCTACGTCACCGACTGCGAGGGTCCGCTCACGAAGAACGACAACGCCCAGGAGATCGCGGAGCGCTTCATCCCGGACGGCGCCGGGTTCTTCGCCCGTCTGAGCCGCTACGACGACTTCCTCGCCGACGTGGTCCACAAGCCCGGCTACAACGCCGGTGACACGCTGCGCCTTCTCCCGCCGTTCCTCAAGGCGTTCTCCGTGACCGACGAGGACGTGGACTCCTTCAGCGCCGAGCGCGTCCTCCTCGTGCCGGAGGCGCTCGAGGCGCTTCAGGCCATCACCGCGCTGATGCCCGCCTTCATCATCTCGACCTCCTACACGCCCTACCTGAAAGCGCTGTGTGAGATCGCAGGGTTCCCGATGGAGCGCGTCCGCTGCACGGAGCTGAGCCTCGACGCGTGGGAGATGCCGGAGGACGAGGCGGCGTGGCTGCGGGGTGTTGCGAACGAGGTGCCGGCGCGCCCCGTCATCGAGATCCCGGACGGGCCGAGCTCCGCCACCAAGCTTTCGCCCGGCGATCGCGAGGCGGTGGCCGAGCTGGACGACCTGTTCTGGTCGCGGATGAGCGGCCGCGTGAGCGGCGAGATGGTGGCCGCCGTCCGCCCCGTGGGCGGCGGCCAGAAGCTCGCCGCACTCGAGGCCATCATCGCTACCGAGGGCGTCGCCGGCAGCGACGTCATGTACGTCGGCGACTCGATCACGGACGCGCCGCCGCTCACGGCCGTCCAGGCCTGGGGCGGCGCCTCGCTGAGCTTCAACGGCAACGGCTACGCCATCGCCGCGGCCGAGTTCGCCGCCGCGAGCCCGGACGCCGAGGTGCAGGCCCAGCTGGCGCGGGCGTTCGCGACCGGCGGCCGGGACGCAGTCGAGGCTGCCGTGCGCGGCTGGCCAACGCCCAAGGAAGGCGCACGCCCGCGAGGCAGAGCGCGAGCGACGGTCGGCGTGGTCGCCGAGGCCGGTGAGGCACTCGCCGAGGCCTCCGCCGCCACGCGGCGGAGCGTCCGCGGCGAGCAGGCCGCAAGCCTCGGCTGATCCCCGACGGCCCGATGCGACCGACCGATCCACTGGAACCTTCCGCGGCTGTCGGCGCAGCCGCTCCTCCTGCGACTGCCGGCGCAGCCGACCTTCCGGCGACCGCCCGGGCGGCCACGACTCTCGCCGAGTCCGCGCCGCCGGCCCTCCGCCTCGCCGGCGTCACCGTCTGGGAGTGGGACGAGCGCTCGCGGCAGCGGCAGCCCATCCTCACCGAGGTCTCGTGGTCGGCCGGGCCCGGCGAGCAGTGGGCCGTCCTGGGGCCGAACGGCGCCGGCAAGTCGACGCTGCTCGACGTCGCGGCGGGCATGCGACATCCCAGTCGCGGCGAGGTCGCCGTCCTCGGAGAGACCGTCGGTCGTGTGGATCTGCGCAGCCTCCGCGAGCGCATCGGCCACGTCGACGTGAAGACGGAGGAGGCCTTCTCTCCGCGACGGACGGCCCGGGAGGTCGTGCTCACCGGCGCGACCGGGACCATCCAGGTCCTGCGGGAACGCATCGACGGCGCAGCCCGGGAGAGGGCGGCGCAGCTGCTGACGCAGTTCGGCTGCGCCGCCGTCGCCTCGCACCCCTTCGTCTCGTGCTCGCAAGGCGAGCGACGGCGCATCCTCATCGCGCGAGCCCTGATGCGCCGTCCGCCGCTGCTGTTGCTCGACGAGCCGGCGGACGGCCTTGACCTGCCCGGGCGAGAGGCACTGCTCGCGGCTCTCGCAGGGCTCGCCGGCGAGCAGCCGGCCCCGGCCGTCGTCCTGGTGACGCACCACCTCGAGGAGTTGCCGCCGACGATCACGCACGCGCTGCTGCTCCGGGACGGGCGCGTGGTCGCCTGCGGCGCCGCGCCCGCGGTCCTCGCCGACGAGCCGCTCAGCGCCTGCTTCGGCGTGCCCGTGACGGTGACGCGCGCGGGCGGACGCTGGGCCGCGCGCGCCACCCCCAGCTGGTAGACGCTCGCGCAAGGCCGCGGCCGCCGCCGGCCACCACTGCTCCCAGAGTGAGCAAGGTCCCCGTCGACATCGATGCCGCTTCGTCCCCTCCCGAATCGACAGGTGGAACGCCGGCTCAGGGCCGCGGGCTTTCTCCGCCGCCGCCCACGGCAGCCACGTCAAGTTCGTCCGCGGGACAGCCCCTGAGACACGGACCGTGATCGTTCCGCGGCATCGTGAGATCGCCGTCGGGACGCTGCGCGGCATCGTGCGCCAGGCAGGGCTGACGCCCGAGGCGTTCGAGCGTCTCTCTCAGTGAGCGAACCTTACGGCCGTACGTTGACCGCCCGCGCCGACACCCGTACCGTACTTTGTAAGCCTTACTGTGTACGTGCCGGTGCCCGCCAAGGAGGCCGCCATGCCTGTCGCCGAAGACACCACGCCCAGGCGCGCCGCGCTGACGCGGCCGCGGATCGTCACCCTCGCCCTCGAGATCATCGACGAGGACGGTCTCGAGGCGCTGAACATGCGCCGGCTCGCCGCCGACGCCGGCGTCAAGCCGATGAGCCTCTACCACCACTTCGCCAACAAGCAGGCGATCCTCGACGCCGTCGGCGAGACGATCGCCGCGGCGGCGCTCGGAGCCTCGCCGCCGGACCCGCGCTGGCGGAGCCGCGTGCGCCAGCTGTTCATGGGTCTCCATGCGCTCACGGAGGCGCACCCGCGCGCCCTGCCGCTCATCTCGACCGCCGTCGTGCGCACGCCGAGCGGCCGCCGCTGGATGGAGGAGCTCATGGGCACGCTGCTCGCGGCGGGCTTCACCGAGGACCGCGCCGCGACCGTGTACCACGTGCTCGGCGCGTACACATTGGGCCTCGGCTACGCGCGCATGCTGGGCGACGAGGTGCAGACCACCGAGATCGTCGCGCAGCTCGTCGGTCACTGGGCCGACTATCCCAGCATGATGCAGGTCGGCATGCGGCTCGCCGTGTGGGACCGGCCGGGCGAGTACGAGACCGGGCTCGACGTTCTCCTCGCTCACTTCGCGGCCCAGCCCGGGGTGCGAGCGTGAGCGCGGCGCAGGCCCGCAGGGCCCCGCTGCGCCGCCCGCCGGCCGGGCGCCCGCTGCGCGTCAAGATGATCAGCCCGGCCAAGACGGCCGCTGACAGCGTGTTCTGGCGCTCGATCAAGTACTCACTCTTCCCGCCGCTCGGCCTCGCCACCCTGGCCGGATACCTCGATCCGGACGACGAGGTCGACCTCCAGGACGAGCACGTGGAGAAGCTGCGCCTCGACGACGAGCCGGACCTCGTCGTCATCGAGGCGTACATCACCTCGGCCGGGCGCGCCTACGGCTACGCCGACCACTATCGCGCCAGGGGCGCCTACGTCTGCCTCGGCGGGCTCCATCCGACCAGCCTCCCCGAGGAGGCCGCCCGGCACGCCGACAGCGTGTTCTGCGGGCCGGGTGAGGACACCTGGCCGGCGTTTCTCGCCGACTTCCGCGCCGGACGTCCCAAGCCGCTCTACCTCTCCACCGAGCGGACGCTCGCCGGCATGCCGCCGGCACGCCGCGACCTCATCAAGCGTGAGCGGTACCTCGTACCCAACTCGCTGGTCGTGAGCCGCGGCTGCCCGCACCTCTGCGACTTCTGCTACAAGGAGGCGTTCTTCCGCGGCGGCAAGTCCTTCTATGTCCAGGCGGTCGACGACGCCCTCGCGGAGATCGACCGCCTCCCCGGACGTCACCTCTACTTCCTCGACGACAACCTGTTCGGCAGCCCGCCGTTCGCCGAGGCTCTCTTCGACGGGCTCAGAGGCATGGGCCGCCTGTGGCAGGCCGCCGGCACCGTGGAAGCCGTCCTCCGTCCCGGCCTCCTCGAGAAGGCGGTCGAGTGCGGGCTGCGCAGTCTGTTCATCGGGTTCGAGACGCTGAGCGAGGCGAATCTGCGCGGCGCCGGCAAGACGCAGAACCTGGCCGGCGCCGGACTTCCCCCCTACGACGCCGCCGTCCGCCGCTTGCACGAGCTCGGTGTCATGGTCAACGGCGCCTTCGTCTTCGGCATGGACGCGGACGACACATCCGTCTTCCCGCGCACCGTGGAGTGGGCGGTCAGCCGCGGCATCGAGACGGCGACCTTCCACATCATGACGCCGTATCCGGGAACGCGACTGGAGCGGCGGCTTGCCGCCGAGGGCCGCATCACGAGCCGCGACTGGGACCGCTACGACACGCGCCACGCGGTCTTCAGGCCGGCGCGGATGACGGCGCCGGACCTCGAGTCCGGCTATTGGGGCGCCTATCGCGAGTTCTACAGCTGGCGCAACGTCTGGCGGGCATCCTTCGCCCATGGCGACCTGCGCGAGCATGCCCGCCACCTGGCGTACACCAGCGGCTGGAAGAAGCTCGAGCCGATGTGGGACTGGACGATCCGCAGCGGCCAGGTGCACCGCTTTCTGCCGCTGCTGGAGGCGATCCTCGACCGTTTCGGCAGCGGCGGCGGCGCGATGCCGGCGCGGTTGGCGCAGCGAACGAGGGTCTGCACGACCGGCGCCCCCGAGCACGCCGCGCCCGGCCGCGCCACCCCGATAGGCGCCTGATCCGGCCGCACCACGGCCGCGTGCTTGAGTCAAGGCCTTCGGCGGTAGACTCCGAACAGACTGTGTTCGGACTAGTACGAACTGGAGGTAACCATGGGAATCACGGACAAGGCGAAGCAGATGGCCGACGACGCCGGCGCCAAGGCCAAGCAGGCGGCGACCGACGCCAAGGAGAAGTCCGGCCCGGCGCTGGACAAAGCGAAGGCGACGGCCACCGACCTCGGTGGGAAGGCCAAGGCGAAAGCCGGCGAGCTGGGCGGGAAGGCCAAGCCCACCACCGACAGGGCGAAAGCCGAAGCGGCGGAGCTCATCGAGAAGGCCAAGAAGCAGGGAGCGGAACTGATCGAGCGCGCCAAGAAGGACGGCCCGGAGTTGTACGAGAAGGCCAAGAAGGAGGCCGCCGAGCTCCTCGAGAAGGCGCAGAAGGAGGCCAACGCGCTCCTGGAGAAGGCCAAGGGCAAGCTCTCCTGACGTGACGCCGCAGACCGACGCCCTGGCGGCGGGGCCCGACGGCCGGCCGCGCTGCTTCTGGGCCGTCGGCGGCGCACCCGAGTACGTCGCCTACCACGACGAGGAGTGGGGACGGCCCGTCCTCACCGACGACGGCCTGTTCGAACGCCTCACGCTCGAGGCGTTCCAGTCTGGCTTGTCGTGGCTCACGATCCTGCGCAAGCGGCCGGCGTTCCGGGCGGCGTTCGCGGATTTCGGCGTCGCCGCCGTCGCCGCGTTCGGCGAGGCGGATCGCGAGCGCCTCCTCGCCGACGCCGGTATCGTGCGCAACCGGCTCAAGGTCGACGCGGCCATGACCAACGCTCGGGCCGCCCTGCTCGTGATCGAGGAACACGGGTCCCTGGCGGCGTTGTTCTGGCGATTCCGCCCGCAGGATCCACGAAGCGCCGCGCTCGCGGGCCGGCTTCGTCGCTGCGAGCCCCGAGTCGGCCGCCATGGCGAGGGAACTCAAGAAGCTCGGCTTTCGCTTCGTCGGGCCGACGACCGCCTACTCGCTCATGCAGGCGGCCGGAATCGTCAACGATCACGCTGAAGGCTGCTGCGTGCACGGCGACGTCGAGCGCGAACAGCGGGAAGCGGCGGCGCTGCTAGCCTGATCGCGCCGTCGCCTCAGTCGTGGTCGTCCGGCTTGGCTTGGTCGTGGTCGTCCGGCTCGGCCTGGCCGCGCTCGCCGGCGTCTTCCCGGCTGTCGGAGGGACCCTGCAGCCATACCGTCTGCTGCGGGAATGGAATCACGATATCGGCCTCGTCGAAGGCCTCCTTGAGGGCCGCGCGCAGCGCACGCCCGACGAACCATTGCTCGCCCGGTCGTGTCTTGACCGCGAGTCGCAGGACGATCGCGCTGGGCCCGAACTGCTCGACCCCCCAGAGTTCGGGCTCCTCGATGATCGTCGCTCCGCGAGTCTGCGCCTTCCACTCCGCATCGGCCACGCGCTTGATGACCTCCGACGCCTGCGAGATGTCGGTGTCGTAGGCGACCTCGACGTCGAGCACGATCCGCGACCAGAGCTTCGACTTGTTGCCGACACGGCGGACTTCGCCGTTCGGCACATACCAGACCGTGCCATCGACGTCGCGCAGAGTCGTCACGCGCAGCGTCACACGCTCGACCGTGCCCGTGGCCTCGCCGACGTCGATGACATCGCCGACCCCGTACTGGTCCTCCATGAGCATGAACGCGCCGCTGAGGAAGTCCTTGACGAGGCTCTGGGCGCCGAAGCCGAGCGCGAAGCCGACGACACCGGCGCCGGCGAGCATCGGTCCGATGTTGACGCCGAGCTCGGAGAGCACCATGAGCGTCGCGATCGTGAATATGGTGATCGTCGTCGCATAGCGCAGCAACGACCCGAGAGTCTGGGCCCGCTGCCCGGAGCGCTGGGCGGCGATGTCGAGAGCGTGCGAGCGCTCTGCGCCCTGCTGATCCGACGACGAGGGCGCGTTCGCCGGCGGCTCCTGGTCCGGGGCACACTCCCGGCGCAGTTCCTGCGCTCGCACGAATCGCTCGACGAAGCGACGGATCGCGCGGCGCACGAGGAAGTTCAGCACGACCGCGACGACGATGATGATCGCGGACGTGACCAGGTGTCCGATGTTGTCCGTGATCCACGACGAGATGGAGTCGAACAGCGAGCCCGTCATGGCGAGAGCGTGTACGCCAGGTGCGACCATGGCCGGAGTCTACCAGAGGCTCCGGAACCGCAGCGCCGCGCGTTCTGCCGAATCCGCCATTCCGCGAGCGACCCCTTTCTTGTAGGGTTGCCGAGAGGGACGACGGCGAGCCGCGCCCCGCCCGGCTCGCCGCCCTGGGGTAGTCCATCCGAAGGAGCATGCCAGTGAAGGTCAAGCGAGCCCTTATCTCCGTGTTCAACAAGAGTGGCGTCGAGTCGTTCGCCCGAGGCCTCACCGACATGGGCGTCACGGTGATCTCCACCGGCGGGACCGCGAAGCTGCTCAAGGACTCCGGCGTCCCGGTCACCCTCGTCGAGGAGGTCACCGGCTTTCCCGAGATGCTCGACGGCCGCGTCAAGACGATGCATCCCAAGCTCATGGCCGGCGTCCTCGCACGGCGCGATGTGCCCGAGCACATGGAGACCATCGCAGCAGCACGGCATCGAGCCGATCGACATGGTCGTCTGCAGCCTCTACCCGTTCGAGGAGGTCGCGGGGCGGCGCGGGGTCGAGGACGAGGTCGTGATCGAGAACATCGACATCGGCGGTCCGAGCATGATCCGCGCCGCCGCCAAGAACCATGCCGGCGTGGCGGTGGTCACAAGTCACGAGGACTACGATGCCGTCCTCGGCGAGCTCAAGGCGTCGGGCGAACTCAGCTACGACACGCTCCGCGGACTCGCCACCAAGGCCTTCCACCGCACGGCGCACTACGACTTCGTCATCGCCAACTGGTTCAGCGAGGCCGAGGGCGACTTCCCCGACTACGTCATGCGCGACTACGAGAAGGTCATCGAGCTCAAGTACGGCGAGAATCCGCACCAGCGCGCGGCCTACTACGCCGAGGTCGGCCTGCGCCAGCACCTGCTCTCGCAGGTGACGCAGCTGCACGGCAAGCAGCTGGGCTTCAACAACCTCTACGACCTCAACGCGGCGCGGGCCATCTGCGACGAGTTCACGCTACCGTGCGTCACGATCATCAAGCACAACAACCCCTGCGGCTGCGCGCTCGCCGAGAACCTCGCGACCGCCTACGACAAGGCCTTCGCGTGTGACCCCGTGAGCGCCTTCGGCAGCGTGATCTCCGTCAACCGCACCGTCGATGTGCCGCTCGCGGAGCGCATCAGCGACCTCTTCGTCGAGGTCCTGTTCGCGCCCGGCTACGACGACGAGGCACTCGAGATCCTCACGCGCAAGGCCGACATCCGCATCCTGCGCAACGACGAGCGCCGCCAGGCGAACCCCGGTGAGTTCGACTACAAGCGCGTCACGGGCGGCATCCTCGTGCAGGACAAGGACGGCGACATCGAGGAGCGCGACGAGATGACAGTGGCGACGAAGCGCCACCCGAGCGAGCAGGAGTGGGGCGACCTCATCTTCGCCTTCCGGGTGGCCAAGCACGTCAAGAGCAACGCCATCGTCATCGCTCGCGACCTCGCCACGCTCGGCGTGGGCGCCGGCCAGATGAGCCGCGTCGACAGCACCCGCATCGCCATCGACAAGGCGCGCAGCGACATCACCGGCGCGGTCATCGGCTCGGATGCGTTCTTCCCGTTCCCCGACGCCGTCGACCTGGCCATCGACAACGGCGTCACCGCGTTCATGCAGCCGGGTGGCTCCAAGGGTGACGAGACCGCCGTCGCCGCCTGCGATGCACGCGACGCGGCCATGGTCTTCACCGGCCGGCGCCACTTCCTGCACTGAGATCGGACCATCGAGTGACGGCGAAGGGCGGGGAGGCCGGCAGCGCCGCCCCGCCCTTCGCCGTTCCCGGACCGCCCGCCCCTCGAGCGCTGGAGGCGTGATGCGAGATCTGGCCGAGATCGAAACGCTGCCGCGGCTGACCGACGGCCGCGTCGTCCTGCGGGCCTGGCGGGCGGACGACGCCGGGGCCGTCGCGGAGGCGTGCGACGACGAGGACGTCAGCCGCTGGATGCCACTCATGCCGTCCCCGTACACGCTCCGCGACGGCGAGGAGTGGGTCGGTGACGCGGAGCGCAAGTGGCGCGAGGAGCGCTGGGCCAACTTCGCCGCGGAGGACGCCGTCACGGGCAGCCTCATTGCTTCCTGCGGTCTGCGCGTCGAGCCGCAGCACGAGCGTGGGGAGATAGGCTACCTGGTGCACCGCGACCATCGCCGGCGCGGCGTCGCCGCATCCTGCGTCGCGCTGCTCACGGACTGGGCACTCGACGATCTCGGACTGGCACGCCTCGAGATCCGCGCCGACGTGCGCAACGTCGCCTCGCGGCGCACAGCGGTCTCCGCCGGCTACCAGTACGAGGGCCTCCTTCGCAGCGCCATGGCGGTCGGGGACGAGCGCGTCGACGACGTCCTCTACGCGATCGTCCCCGGCGACCAGCGCCCGTGGCACGGCGCCGAGGACGCCGTGTCGGCAGGCGATGGCGCGCCGGCCGTCGCCACGGCGGTCGCGCCGTCCAGCCTCGGCTGGCCGCGGCTGACGGACGGCCGCGTGGTCGTCCGGCCCTTCGAGCCGCACGACGCCCCGGCCGTCCAGGCGGCCTGCGACTGATCCCGACGTGGCGCGGTGGATCTTCGCGCTCCCCATCCCGTACACGCTCGCCGACGCCGAGGCGTTCATCGCCGACGCGCGGCATCGCCTGCTGCTCGGCGAGCGGGCCCGGCTCGCCGTCACCCGAGCAGACAGCGGCGACCTCCTGGGCAGCGTCAGCCTCGACCTCCTCCCCGAGCGACAGGCGGCCGAGATCGGCTACTGGGTGAAGCGGCAAGCGCGCCGGACGGGCGTCGCCCTGGCGGCGGCGCGCCTCGTCATCGACTGGGCCTTCGCCGGCGTCGGCGTCGAGCGCCTCGAGCTGCTCACCTACCCCGGCAATGAGGCCTCGCAGGCGCTGGCCGGCAGGCTCGGCTTCACGCGCGAGTGCCTGCTGCGCGGCTTCCTCCCGCCGGAGGCGGGCAAGAGCCGCGTGGGGCGGGTCCAGCCGTCCGCAGACGGCAGCCTCCCGCCCCGCGACGACCAGGTGCAGTTCGCGCGCCTGCGCTCGGACGCAGCCCCAGGCGCCTGAGAGCGCGCACAAAAGAGCCGCCAGGCCTCGCGGCGCCGGCGGCTCTTTCGGGCCTCTCACCCGAACGCCTCTCTCCGATCCGGCGAACCGTCTCGATGTGAGGTGGACGCATGATACCCCTCTTCGAGGCCGGCGCAAGCCGTTTCGGGGCCCGGATTCTTCAGGCTTCATGAGAGGGTCAGATTCCCGCGCTCGGTGTCGGCCCGCGAGCATCGCGGCGTCCCGCAAAGAGTAACCCTCGACCAGAACGTGAGACCCTGCACCGGGTGGCTCCCAGTGGCGCGAGTGGCTGACCCTCCCCGAGCTGCACTTCAGTGCCGTACCGCGTTGTACGTCCAGCCGAGGCCGAACGATGCCCAGAGCGCCACGAGCAGCCAGAAGGAAGTGTCGCCGGCGTTCCCCTCTGTCGCGAACTGCCACGCCCAGTACGCCTGCACCGCCACTGCCATGACGCAGAACGAGAACCGCATGGCCCGGCCGACGATGAAGTCCTCGCGCTCGTCCTGCGCCTCGTCCAGGCGGCGGCCCCGCCAAGCCATGAACGCCGCCGCCACTCCCGACAGGCCGAGCAGGACGATGCCGCCACCGATCAGGCGGTCCGCGTAAGGACCGTCGGAGAAGAGCCCGATGATGAGATAGGGCAGTGCGAGCACCACCGCGATGAGGATCGTTGTCTTCGCCGTACGCATGTCAGTCCGCCTCCTGAAAGCGAAATAGCCCTTCGATAGTCGTGCCGAGCGTGCGCGACAGCTTCCACGCCAACTCGAGCGACGGATTGTAGCGACCGTTCTCGATGGAGATGATCGTCTGCCTGCTCACGCCGACCCGGCGCGCAAGGTCCTCCTGACGCAGGCCCGCCGCGCCGCGCAACTCCTTGACCAGATTGTCCATACGCGACTCCTATGTAAAGCTACCTTGACATCACTCTAGACGGGACGTGCACGGATGTCAAGTGACCTTTACACGCTGCGACCGAGGGGCTGCGCCGCCGGTGGTACAATCCGTCTCCCGGGCCGCTAGCTCAGTTGGTAGAGCAGGGGACTTTTAATCCCAAGGTCACAGGTTCGATCCCTGTGCGGCCCACCACAAGACCAGTCAACGCCACCGCTGAAGCCGAGACTCTTGCCTGCCCACGCTTGCGGGTATGCACCCGAGCAGGAGGTGCACCGTGTCTCGTCCGCTCCGCACCACACTGGGACTGCTTGCCGTGTCGATCTTGTTCGTGCTGCTGCTGGCCGGCTGTGCCCAGGAGCCGAAGGACGCCGACTCTCCTGCGGACCCGACCGAGCAGGCCACTCCGCTGGATACCGCAGGCAAAGACGTGAAGACGATCTACGTAGCCGGCGGATGCTTCTGGGGCCTGGAGAAGTACATCGGCCTGGTGCATGGCGTCGTCGATGCCGAAGTGGGGTACGCGAACGGCGCCAACGCCTCGGCTACCTACGGAGATGGCAGCGGATACGCCGAGGCCGTGAAGGTCGTGTACGACCCGACCGTGGCCCCGCTGCCGTTCCTGCTCGACCTGTTCTACGACGCCATCGAGCCTACGTCCGTCAACAGGCAAGGTAACGACGTCGGCACCGAGTACCGCACCGGCATCTACTACACGGACCCCGCCGACGAAGCCGTGATCGAGCGGTCGCTGGCGCAACTGCAGAAGGAGTACACGGAGCCCGTTGCCGTCGAGAGCGGTCCGCTCATCACCTACACCCGCGCCGAGGACTACCACCAGGACTACCTGAAGAAGAATCCCGGCGGCTACTGCCACATCCCGCAGAAGCTCTTCGACGCGGCGGCGGTCGCACGGCCGGAGTAGCAAGCCCGCCGCAAACGAGTACAATCCCCGCGTCGACGTGAGGAGATCCATGGTGAGCCACCACGACGTGCTGGCGACGCGACGCGTCCCCGACTCCCTTCTGCGCGCCATCATCCGGCGGCGGCTCCGCGACCGGCTCGCGGAACTCGACGCGGCCGCAGCCGGTGACGACGCGGCGGCGCTCGCCAGGTACGCCGCCGCCCTGGCCGCCGGACCGTTCGCGGTCCATCAGGACGCCGCGAACCGGCAGCACTACGAGCTGCCCACGGCCTTCTTCCGGGAGTTCCTGGGACCGCGCCTCAAGTACAGCTCCTGCTTCTGGCCCGACGGGACCGACGACCTCGCCGCCGCCGAGGAGGCGATGCTGGCGCTCACCTGCCGGCGCGCCGGCGTGGAGGATGGTATGGACGTCCTCGATCTCGGTTGCGGCTGGGGCTCGCTCGCGTTGTACATCGCCGAGACGTACCCGGCCTGCCGGGTCACCGCCATGTCCAACTCCCGCACCCAGGCTGAGCACATCGCAGCCGCCAGCGCCGCCGCAGGCCACGAGACCGTTACGCCGGTGACCGCCGACATCGCCACCTTCGACCCCGGACGCCGCTTCGACCGCATCCTCTCGGTGGAGATGTTCGAGCATGTGCGCGACTACCGCGAGCTCTTCGCGCGGCTCCGCGGCTGGCTCGAGCCCGACGGACGCGCCTTCGCGCACGTCTTCAGCCACGCACGCCTTGCCTATACGTTCAGCGCCGACGACCCGAGTGACTGGATGGGCTCGCGCTTCTTCAGCGGCGGGCAGATGCCGGCGCACGACCTCTTCCTCGCGTTCGACGACGACCTGGTCGCAGAGGAGCGCTGGTGGCTCGACGGCGGGCACTACGCACGCACGCTGGAGGCCTGGCTGCGGCGCTACGACGAGCACGCCGCGGCCATCAGGCCGATCCTCGCCGCAACCTACGGCGAAGCCGCCAAGGAGTGGTGGGTGAACTGGCGGCTCTTCTTCCTCGCCTGCGCCGAGACGTTCGCGTACGATGGCGGTCGGGCATGGGGAGTCTCACACTACCGCTTCGTCCCGAGGTGACCGGCCGGGCCGGCGCGGCGATGATCGCAATGAGTACGAGGGAGGCCGTCAGTGTATGAAGGACCGCGTCGCGTGGTGATCACGGGAGCGGGCATCGTCTGCCCGCTCGGCAACGACGTGGAGACGACGTGGCGCCGGCTGGTGGCGGGTACGAGCGGCATCGCCCGTATCACCCGGTTCGACCCCTCGCGCTTCGACTCCCAGATCGCGGGCGAGGTCAAGGATTTCGACCCGGTGGAATTCATCGACCGGCGCGCAGCGCGGCGCATGGACGCCTACTCCCAGTACGCCGTGGCCGCGGCGCGGCAGGCGGTGGACGACGCCGGGCTCGACGTGGCCGCCGAGGCCGAGGAGATCGGCGCCGTGGTGGCGAGCGGCGGCGGCGGCCTGCGGACGTTCGAGGAGCAGCAGCGCGCACTGTTCGAGCGGGGTCCGCGGGCTGTGAGCCCATTCTTCGCGACGATGATGATCCCCAACATGGGCGCGGCGCACGTCTCGCTGCACATCGGCACCAAGGGACCGCTGCACGCCGTGACCACCGCCTGCGCCGCCGGCGCCAGCGGCATCGGCGACGCCTTCGAGATCATCAAGCGCGGCGCCGCCGTGGCGATGCTGGCCGGCGGCGCCGAGGCGCCCGTCAACGAGACCGGCCTCGCCGCCTTTGGCGCCATGCGCGCGCTCAGCACGCGCAACGACGCGCCCGAGGAGGCGTCGCGGCCCTTCGACGCCGGCCGCGACGGCTTCGTCATCGCCGAGGGCGCCGCGATCCTCGTGCTCGAGGACCTCGAGCACGCCCGCGCGCGCGGCGCGCGCATCCTCGCCGAGATCACCGGCTACGGCATGAGCTCCGAGGCGTTCCACGTCGCGCTTCCCGACGAGAGCGGCAAGTCGCAGGCGCGCGCCATGATGGCGGCCCTGCGCGAGGCCGGCCTGACGCCGGAAGACGTGGACTACGTGAACGCCCACGGCACGGCCACGCCGGCCGGCGACGTGGCCGAGACGCGCGCGCTCAAGATCGCCTTCGGAGCGCGGGCGGCCGAGGTGCCCGTCTCGTCGACGAAGTCGATGACCGGGCACCCCCTGGGCGCCGCCGGAGCCATGGAGGCGCTCTTCTGCGTGCGCGCCATCACCGACGGCGTCGTCCCGCCGACCATCAACCTCACCGAGCCGGACGCGGACTGCGACCTCGACTTCGTGCCCAACGTCGCGCGCTCCCTGCCAGTCGGCGTCGCCATGTCCAACTCGTTCGGGTTCGGCGGCCACGACGTCTCGCTGATCTTCCGCCGCTTCGATGATGGGGCTACCGGCTGATGGGCCTCTTCGACGGCAAGACGGCGCTCATCGTCGGCGTCGCCAACAAGAGCTCCATCGCCTGGGGCATCGCGCAGGCGCTCCACGCGGAGGGGGCGCGGCTCGGCTTCTCCTACGCCGCGCCCGGCCTGGAGCGCCGCGTGCGGCCGCTGGCCGAAAGCGTCGGCGCCGAGCTGCTCGAGGAGTGCGACGTCACCGACGACGACGCCCTCGACCGCCTCTTCGCCCG
Source organism: uncultured Thermoleophilia bacterium (assembly GCA_963695395.1). Taxonomy (GTDB): domain Bacteria; phylum Actinomycetota; class Thermoleophilia; order UBA2241; family UBA2241; genus CAIXSE01. Next base: position 40,729 of record CAVOGK010000035.1, read on the forward strand.
CACCCGTGAGGTCTTCGGCTCGCTCGACGTGCTCGTCCACGCCGTCGCCTATGCGCCACACGAGGAGCTCGCCGGCCGGTTCGCCGACACCTCGCGCGCCGGCTTCCACACGGCGCTCGACGTCAGCGCCTACTCGCTCGTCGCCCTCGCCCATCGCGCCGCCCCGCTCATGCCTCCCGGCGGCGCGATCCTCACGCTCACGGCCATCGGGAGCACCACGGTCCTGCCGCAGTACAACGTGATGGGGGTCGCCAAAGCCGCGCTCGAGGCCTGCGTGCGCTACCTTGCTGCCGACCTTGGCCCCAGCGGCATCCGCGTCAACGCCCTCTCGCCCGGAGCCGTCAAGACCCTGGCCGCGAGCGCCGTACCCGGCTTCCGCGACGCCTACCGCCAGACCGGCACCATCACGCCGCTGCGCACCAACGTCACCCAGGACGACGTGGGTCGCACCGCGCTCTGGCTGTGCTCGGACTGGGGGCGGGCGGTGACCGGCGACATCGTCTACGTGGACGCCGGCTACCATCTCCTGGGGGCGGCGACCCGGCCGGACGCCGGAGCAGATGCGCCAGCCGCCGGGCCAGATGCGGACGGCGGCACGACGGCGGGGCCGGACGAGCCCACAGGCTAGGCCTTCTCTCCCACCAGCTGCCGCTTGATCTCGCGCTTGAGCACCTTGCCGACGGCGTTGTGCGGCAGGCTCTGCACGACGACCAGCCTCTTGGGCAGCTTGTACGCGGCGATGTCCTTCTGCTTGAGGAACGAGGTGAGGTCGCCCAGCGTGATCTCGGTGCCCTCCTTGGGCACCACGATGGCGGTGATGACCTCCTCGCCGAGCTTGCGCCCGTCCGGCACGCCCGTGATGGCGACCTCCTCGATACCCGGGTGGTCGGCCAGCAGGTACTCGACCTCCTCCGGGGCGATCTTCATCCCGCCGCGGATGATGAGGTTCTTGAGGCGTCCGACAAACCGGTAGCGATCGTCGCCGCTCCCGGCGATGGCGAACAGGTCGCCGGTCAGGAAGTAGCCGTCGTCGTCGAACGAGTCCTCGGTGAGTCCGGGCCGCTTCCAATAGCCGGAGAAGACGGTGGCGCCGCGGATGGCCAGCTCGCCCGGCGCGTCCGGTTCCGTGACGACCTCGCGCGTCTCCGGGTCGAGGAGCTTCGTCTCGATCATGCCTGCCACGCGGTTGGACCACGCGTGGCCCGGCACCCCCAGGCGCGGGAAGTAGAGCGCCCGCTCGGCCGGGTCTGGGATGTCGATGGGGTCGCTCGCCAGCGCCGTACCTTCGTTGGCGCCGAAGAAGTTGAGGATGGGGATGCCGTGGCGCTCCTGCCACTGCTCGACCATCCAGGGCGAGAGCGGCGCCGAGCCCGAGCCGATGTTGCGGATGTGGCTGAGGTCAGCGTTCTCCAGCAGGCCGGGCCGCAGCAGCAGGAGGGTGAGCAGCACGGGCGGCGCGACCGTGTAGGTCACCTCTTCGCCGCCCAGCTGCGCAAGGAACACGGGCAGGTCCAGAGGCTGGTGCATCACGAGCTTGCCGCGCGTCAGCAGCCAGGGCACCAGCATGCCGCCGATCGCCGACATGTTGACCAGCGGGAACGGATTGAGCAGCGTGTCGCCCTCCCGGAGCCCGGCGGCGTCGACGGTGGCGTAGGCGATGGCGATCCAGAGGTTGTGACTGCGCGGCACCCCCTTGGGCTCGGCCACCGTCCCTGAGGTCCAGCAGATCGTGAACACGTCGTTCGCCGAGACGGGGTGGGCAGCGGCGTAGGCGTCGACCGCGCTCGTGTCGGTCGCCGTCGCGAGGATGCCGCTGAGCGACGAGACGCCGTCCGGAAGCTCGTCGCCGAGCGCGAAGACGTGCTCGACCGACGGGAAGTCCGGGCGCAGGCCCTGCACCATGGCCACGTGGTCGTGGTCGCCGAAGGAACTGGTGGTGATGAACGCCTTCGGCTCCGTCAGCCCCATCGCCTGGCGGAGCTCGTGGGTGCGGAACTGTACGGGCAGCGGCGTGAGGATCGCCCCGATGCGCGCGCTCGCCAGGTACACGACGACGAGCTCGGCGATGTTGGGCAGCTGCACCATGACGATGTCTTCTCGGCCTATCCCGGCGTCGAGGAGGGCGTTGGCGAGCCGGTCCGTGGCGGTCTTGAGCTCGGCGTACGTCAGCCGTTGCTGATCGCCCGGAGCCAGCGCAGCGCGATTGGGCGGATCGACGACGGCGACCGCGTCCGGCGCTCGCGCGGCGGTCTCGAGGAAGAGATCGATGAGGGTGCTGTCCCCCCACCAGCCGCGCGCGGTGTACTCTGCCACTCGCTCGGGTGACTCGAGGATCATGACGACCTCCTGCAGCAGCCGGTCCCCCGGCCGGTAGGCTTTCGACTGTCTGAAGCGTCCGTTGGGGGAGTTTTGCGCCCCGGCGGGGACTGCCAAACATAGCAGGCGCGCCGAACGGGTGAGAGTGCAGGCCCGACCTCGAGGGCCGGGCGCGGGCTCAGGCACCGATGCCCTCCAAGAGCTCGCGCACCCAGGTCGGCAAACGAAGGGCGCGCCCGCTCTCGGGATCGATCACCACCATGCGCGTGAGGCCGGTGGCGAGCAGCAGGCCGTCGCGGAGGACCTCGTAGTCGAACGAGAACGACGCCGGCCCGATGCGTTCCAGGAGCACGACCACCTCGAGCAGGTCATCCAGGCGGGCGGGGCGCAGCACCTTGACGCCCGCCTCGATCACCGGCATGGCCACGCCGCGCTCCGCGAACTCCCCGACCGGCACGCCCATGCCGCGCAGCGCCTCCACGCGCGCCACCTCGAAGTAGGCAAGGTAGGTGGCGTGGTGTACCGCGCCGGATGCGTCCGTGTCCGCGTAGCGCACGCGCACGGGGGTCGTGAAGCGATGATGTGACCGCTCTGGTGTGCTCACGCCGGGCAGTC
>CAVOGK010000036.1:0-27730 GCA_963695395.1 uncultured Thermoleophilia bacterium
GATAGGCGTGCTGCGTTGAAATCCGCTTGTTTCTGGACAATTTCAGCCCTTGCCTCGGCAGCTTGACGCTCGTCTGTGAGGCGTTTAATCTCTGCGCGAAGAGCGTGCCTCTTGAGGGCTTGGGTTGTCCCTCGTGTCCTTGACTTGTTTGGCCAAGAGCTCGTCCAAACCCCGAATCGTGTTTACTCGACGCGAAACTGACCGCATAGACGACGTATCGCTGAAGTCATCAAATGACGCAACCGATTTGCCCAACAGATGACATATGAACTGCGCTTCAGCTAAAATGTTTTCCCGCAAGGAGAGGGCCTGATTACGAATTTGCCTTATATAGTTTCGATCTTGTGTGGTTGATTTGGGTGTTCGAATTTCAGCGTGTTAAAGTTGTCTTTGCATGCCTAACCTTGCACGGGAAAAGTTCATATATGAGCGCAGCATCTGCAGCAGGAATTTCGCCCATCTTATCCTGTACAACCTGAATTTTATTCTTTAATAACGCGATGTGGCATTCATTGAGTTCTTCCATCTTCTCGAGGAAATACGCGTACAGCTTAGACCACGTAATCGGCCGTGTGATCATTGATGTTCCCTGTTGCTTTTCAGATGCTAAATGCAACGACACTGGCGAGAGCACTTCCGTGTGCTCGAGCGTGAGATCGTAGCGGAGGTCTGGGTCTATCAGCGTGTACAAGAATTCATCATGAAAGCCGTCCTGCTGATCTGATGTGTCTGACCAGCGCCGTCTCCATCGCCACCTCCACTGCCAGCGGCATTATGACGCGGAGCGGACCTGTACTGGGTGTGGCTGATGGGACTGGAGCGAGCGGAGATTGTGCGCCTTGAGGAGGTGCATCAGAGTGAGCGGCCTGACCATGGTGGGCCCGAGTTGCCTGGTGTACCGGAGGCAAAGGCGTTTTGAAAGTGTCTTTTCTTGCTGCACGCTGCGCCAAGACTGAGAGCGTCTCCGGCTGACTGGTATGAAGATGTAAGAGGTCAGCAACCGGGACAGGAGTTGGACAAGAGGAGGTGCGAGCGGATGTAAACCGTGGCATTGTTGCATTGGTCATGGAATTTCGTTGAAGAAAGGTGAGTTTATCAGACAACGGTTTGGTTTGGACTGCAACCGTAGGCGAATATGAGTGCCTTTCGATAATATTGGACGCACAAATGTCCTTGCGTTGGTGTACCGCTGGCTCATCATTAGATGTAAAGCTTGTTGCTGAACTATCATACGCTCTGCCGGGATATCTAGTCTGCCATTTTTGTACCATGGGGGGAGGCGTATTGGCATGTTTGTGTTTGACGCCCCCGCGTTTACCGCGCGATGGTTTCTTTTGGGCAGTTACTGTCTTTTTCTTTTGATGAAATTTTATTTGCTCTGCCTTTTCTGTCAATTTGGGTTCCTTGCGTAAATTATACCGCTTTTCCACAGCACCCGTCGACGGTGTGGACGTTTGCGGCGGAAGATGCGACAAAATATGACGCGCTGTTTGCTGATCAATATCTTTATTCTGTTGACAAGAGCGCGCGTCAGAGGGCGTGGCCAGCTGCGGTATCTTCGCGCTTAGCTCTGTGCGTAACGCTGCCGCGACGCTTGACAGTGCTTCATCCTGTGACGCAGAGGTCTCGAAAACATTGTCACTGACCAGGGACGCATTTGAACATGGATCCTGTCGTCCGTCCTGGCGGCCACCGCGGCCACGTTCCAGAGCCAACCGTAGGCAGCCGAGAGGACGAAGCCTGCCACGGCGGCCGCCACGAGTAGCTCGAGCAACGTGAACCCGCGCTGGCGGCGCGACCCGGCGCAAGCGCCAGGACGGGACTTGGTCACGACGTTCATGCCGGTGTACCCAGGACCGATGACGACTGCTGACCTACGGACGGCGCCGCGAGCGCGGACCGGATCAGGAGAACGCTACGTGTCGCGCCACTGCTGACGGCAGTGAGCCGAACCTCCAGAACTGCGCCCGGCGACGCAATCCCAGTGCTTGCGGACCAGCCGTCCAGATCTCCAGCATCCAACGCCGAGCCGTCCTCGCTCGCGAGGAAGCGGGCCACGCAGCGGACCTTCACGCCTCCCTCGTCCACGAACGTGACGAACGGAGCCGCGCTGGCGTCTCCTCCTGCCCGGCGGCCACATAGTAGGCGGTCTCCGCGTTCTCGGACACACGGGCGTGCGGGAACACGGCAGCGACCAAGTCACCGGCGCCGGGCCCGCGAATGGCGGCGGAGTCAGGATAGGGCGCGGCGCAGAATGGCAGGCCGCGCAGGCGCTCCGCGACCGCGCAAACCGCTCGATCCGCGTCCATCTCCGCCTCAGCGCGAGCTCCGCCGCGCGAGACACTCGTGATGCACGCGGTCACCGCGGTGATCGTCATCAGCAGCAGCCCGGCCGCGATCACGACCTCGAGCAGAGAGAATCCCGCCGCGGACCACGGCCGTCCGGTCGCTGATACGGTCACGTGCATCGCACGCACCCCGAGAGTTGCACGACCACAGTTGACGACGAGGTGGCCCCGGCGATAGCGAAGTGGCCGGCGCGGGGGCTTGAAGACCCCGGGACCCGTGCCCACCCCCGGTCGGTGAACTCGAGGACGCCGCCGGGGTAGGTGCTCGCCACTCGGGTGCCAAGCCGGCCGCTCATGACGAGATCACCGCGGGCGCCCGTCACAGTGTAGTCGCCGCCGGCGCCCACCTCGACGCGCACGGGCCCCGAGCGGCTCTGCGCCTCCGCCTGCGCCGCACGCAGGACGAGGGCGAGCCTGCGAGCGCCCTCAGCGCCCGCGAACGCAGAGCGGACGCCGGCCGCCCCCGGCACGGCGACAGCGGCCAGCACACTGGCAACGGCGAGCACCGTCAGCAGTTCGAACAGCGTCGATCCCTCGTCCCGACTCTTCATCGTGCCTCCGCATGATCTTTCGACCCGGCCCGGCTCGCGGACCGCTGCGTTGCAGCCTACGAGGGGTTCAGGCCAAACGGGAGGATGACGCATGCCGGCAGGGGGTGACGTTGCTCCGGTTCTGTCGACGAGGTCGGCACGGAAGGCTCACGGAGCCCCGGCGCCGCGAGACCAGGCACGCGCCGCGGCCGAGTCAGCGGCCGAGCGCCAGACCGAGGTAGGCGTCGATCAGCGAGTCGCCGACGAAGAGGCTGACGATCGCCCCCGCGGCGAGGAACGGCCCGAAGGGGATCGCCGTCTTCGCGTCCTTCTGCGCCGCAACGACCACGACGCCGACGATGGCACCGCTCAGAAAGCCGATGAAGAGGGCGGGTATCACCGCGGCGCCGAGGTAGACCCCCATGCACAGCGCCATCTTGACGTCGCCGAAGCCCATGCCCTCGACGCGCCGGACGCGCTAGTACACCTCGCCGATGAGGAAGAGGAAGAGGGCCGCGCCCGAGACCGGCGACGGGCCACTCCCACCAGGGTCCGTCGCCGACCAGGATCATCAGCGGGACCCCCATCGCCGCAATCGGCAGGATCACCACGTCGGGGATGATCTTGATCTCGAGGTCGACCTGGCTCATCGAGGACCAGCGCCGAGACGAAGAGCAGGTGAGGCACGAGGATCCAGTCGAGGCCGTCCATCAGCGACGACGCCGACGAACAGCGCCGCCGTGAGCGCCTCCCCCGCCGGGTAGCGCCAGCTGATGGGCGCGCCGCAGTCGCGGCAGCGGCCTCGCAGCAGCAGCCAGCTCACGACGGGAACGTTGTCGTAGGCGCGGATCTGGTGCCCGCACTGCGGACAGTGCGAGCGGCCCTCGCGTGATGCTCTCGTCGTGCGCCAGCCGCCACGCCCACGCGTTGAGGAAGCTGCCGATGAGGAGGCCGTAGACGGCGGCGATGACGACGAGCACCGCGGTCACGCGCGCCTCATTGCGTACTCCGTGCGACCAAATCCTCCACCAGCGCGTCGAAGTCCTTCTCCGGCATCGTTCCGTACAGCGGCGCCAACCGCCTTCATGCGGGCCTGCTCCTCCGCGGGCAAGATCGCCTCGAGCCCGGCGACCGCCTTCTCGCGGGCGTACTTGTCGCCGTCCGCGTAGATCTGGCCCCACATGAGGGCCGCCTTCTCGCGCTCGCCGCCCTTCGCGAGCAGCTCGGCGGCCAGACGAGGGACGTACGACGGGCTGCCCGGCAGCCTGCCGGCGATCGCGAACCACTGCGCCGCGGCCTTCGCTTTGGTCTCGTCGGGGCCGTAGGTGTACGCAGGAAGCCCAACTGGAACGGTAGCCGCCAGTCACGCGGGTTCGCCTTGAAGCCCCGCTCGAGCAGGTCGTACGCCATCTGCGGCTCCCCGGCGTCGACGAGTGCGAGAAGGTGCCGAAGAGGTAAGGCTCGATGAACTGCGGGCTCAGCGTCGTCACCAGGTCGAGCATCGCCGGCAGCGAGTCCAGACGCTGGTCTCCGTCCGACGTGCTCGCCGTAGTACTGGACGGTGCCCAGCCAGTAGGCGTCGGCGATCGACGTGCGGAAGCTCGGAGCCAGCTTCTCGAAGAAGCGCGGTGACGGCACGAAGACGCGCGGGTTGCCTGCCGCATTCACTGGGCGCGTGGCCTGAAAGCCGATGACGACCGCCACACAGATGACGACGACCACGATCGCCAAGACCCGCCGCACGCTCAGAACTCCTTGCGGCTGAAGAGCCAGGACGCCACGACGAGGACGAGCACCACGTAGGCGACCAGGTAGCGCGCCCAAGCCGCTATGAGTGCCCAGTCGGGGTGTTCTCGCCCACGACGGCCGGCTTGATGTCGACGGCGTTGAGGTTCGGGATGACGACGAAGACGACCCACGAGAGTCCCTCGACCGCGGCGGAGGCGCCGAGCCGGTCAGCGACAGCACGTTGTGGCTGAGCTGCCCGGCCGACGAAGACGTGATGCCGAGCACGCTGGCGAGGATCGCCGAGGTGACCGTGAGCAGGAGCATGGTCACGGCGACGATCACCAGCACCTGCAGGTAGATCAGCACCGTCGCGGCGAGGAGGATGCGGCGCTGGCGACTCCGGCCACAACCCAGACGGCGAGGAAGAGGAAGAGTCCCATGCCGGCGAGCACGCAGGCCAGGGTCACGGCGAGCCCGAGGAACTTGCCGAAGATGAACGGCGCGCGTCTCGACCGGCTTCGAGAAGATGCACGAAGACGGTGCGCTTCTCGACCTCCTTGCGGACCAGGCTGGCGGCGACGAACACGGCGACGATGAGGCCGAAGCAGGCTGACGGCGACGAGGCCGAAGTCCTTCATCATGCGGCCCTCCTGCGCCGAGGCTGATGCTGCCCAGCCACAGACTGGCGACGATCATCAGCAGTGCGAAGACGACGATGACGCGCCAGGATGCGGTCGCGGATCGTCTCCTTGAACGTGTTCAGGGCGATGGCGACAGTCGGCTCATCGCGGTCGACCACCCTCATGAAGAAGGCCTCGAGCCGTCGGGTGACTCGGCCAGCGCCTCGGCGACCGTGCCGCTGCCAGACGCACGCGGCCCTCGCGCATGATCGCGATGCGCGTGCAGAGCTCGTGCGACGTCGGAGAGGATGTGGGAGTTGAAGAGCACCGTCTTCCCGCGCTCGTGCAGGCGCTGGATGATGCGCTTCACCTCGAGGCGGCCGACCGGGTCGAGGCCGGTCATCGGCTCGTCGAGCAGCACGAGCTCGAGGGTCGTTGATGAGCGCCTGGGCGATGCCGATGCGCTGCAGCATTCCCTTCGAGTACTTGCGCAGGTGCAGGTCGGCGGCGCTCTCGAGACCGACGTCGCCGAGCAGCGCCTCGACCCGCTCGCGCCGGCGCTCCGCGCCGTCGATGCCGAAGAGCCGCCCGCAGAAACTGAGGAACTCGCGGCCGCTCAGGTAGTCGTAGAAGTACGGGTTCTCGGGCAGGTAGCCGATCTGCGCCGAGCCCGGCGACGCCGAGGTCCACCGAGCCCGAGGTCGGCCGCATGAGCCCGAGCGCCACCTTGACGGTCGTCGTCTTGCCGGCCCCGTTCGGCCCGAGCAGGCCGAACACGTCGCCGTCGCCGACGGCGAGGTCGACGCCGCGCAGGATCTCCACCCTGCGACGCCGAAACCCGACGCGGACCGTCTTGCGGAGGTCCGCGATGTCAGCATCGCCGACGCCTCTCGTACTGTCAAGCGGCAAACGCCGTCTCCCGTGTTCAGCCGGCGCCACGGAACCTTGATCACGTAGTCGCGTCGCCGAGGCATGTGCTGCCCCAGCCGAGGAGTCGAAGGTGTACCCCGCGGGTCCGGCTGTACGTGAAGTCGCCCTCGTGCGTGCGCCTGCACGTCGGCCTGCGAGCTCCCGTCCACGGGTTCGCCGGCCAGGAGTCGACGTAGGGATCGCCGCTGACGTCCACCAGGTCGCCCTGCTCGACCAGCGGCGGCACCGGATACAGGTCCACGCGATCGACGCCGTAGCTGGCAACGCCCGATCTCGATGGCGTGAACGTGCTCCCTGGACCGCGGCGTCCTTGGCGCGCTCGCGCTGATTCAGGAACATGGGAATGGCGATGGCCGCGAGGATGCCGATGATGATGATGACGATGAGGAACTCGATGAGCGTGAACCCGTCCGTCGATCGCGTTCTGGACATCTTCCCCTCTCCTCTCCGCTGCAGCCCGCAGCCGTGAAATCTTTCGCCGGAGCAAACAAAAGGCCTGCGTCCGCTGGAAGGCAAACCGCAGGCTGCGTTCATTGCAGTCCGGCGGCAGTCCGGCCGGCTCGTCCCCGAGCCCCGTGACTTTGCGCCCTGCCCTCGCGAGCAGTTTGCCCTTTACGCCTCTGCACCCACTATGCCCAATTCGCGCTGCGCGGACAGACGCTGACCCCCGGCAGACGGCCGGTCCCTCGGCCGCGTGACAGCCCGACGCGCAGACGAAGAGGCGGGGCGGCTGCGCGACGCCCGCCCCTCCGCGAGCGCGAACTGTGACCAACCGACTCCGGATCAGATCGCGGCACCTGCGTAGGATCGCCGAACGGTGAACGCCCGTCGTCCATGCCGTAGCCCAATGGCGAACGTCGAGTCGTCGTCCTGAGTACGTGTAGTCGTAGTCGCCGACGGCCGCCCACGTCAACCATCGGCGTCGCCGGTCCACGGGTCGTTCGGCCAGGTGTCGACGTCAGGCGCCGAGGTCGCCAGTCGGCAGCGGCGCCGGATAGACGTCGTTGTTGTCGACGGCGTAGCTCTGGACGCCGATCTGGATGGCGTGCACGCCTTCCTTGACGCCGGCGTCCTTGGCCTTGTCGCGCTGGTTGAGGAACATCGGGATCGCGATCGCGGCGAGGATGCCGATGATGATGATCACGATCAGCAGCTCGATGAGGGTGAAGCCCTTCTGCCCCTTGCTGAACCTCTTCATTGCCTATCTCCTCTCGTGCTTGACGACTTGCCTGGCTCGTTGTGCTGACTTGTACTCTGCCGCGGTGCGACTTCCTCCTGCTTCCGCGGCGCCCCACATGAAAAGCCCGTGGTGCTCGATCGTTCGGGCTCCACAGGCTGCGAGGTGAGACTCTTGTTGGCGGCAGCCCAGCCGACTCTGTGAGTCCTGTGGCTTTGCGCCCCACCTTCGCAAGTGGTTTGCCCTTTGTACGCCTCTCTGGTCCTATAGTGCCTCCTCGCCGGGTTCCTAGACACCTTCTTCGGCACCTGGCCGCAACTCTTTACACTTCTGGCAACACTCTGCCCCGCACGACCACGCTTGGACTAGAACAAACGTCTAGACGGGTAGACGTAGACGCGACGCCGGCCGCTCAGAACACCTTGCGGCCGAGCACTTCCTTGAGGCGCCCCAAGGCCTTGATCGACTCGCGCGACACCTTCTTCTGCGTGAGCCCCAGCTCCTCGGCGACCTCGCTCTGCGTCAGGTCCTTGAAGAAGAGCAGGTAGATGAGGCGGCGCTGGAAGGCCGGAGAGCCTGTCCAGCGCCGCGTAGAGCGTGATCCTGTCCTCGATCGGCAGCGAGAAGGTGGCCTGGCGGATCGAGTGCACCATCCCGGGGTCGGCCTCGGCCTGCAACGCGTCGCTCGCGAACGGTTCGTCCTGGCTGTGCAGCTCGATGCGCGAGTAGAGGTTCATCACCTCGAGGATGCCGTCCTCGTTGATGTTCAGCGCCTGGGCGAGCTCGGCCACCTCCGGCGGCCGGCCGAGCTTGTGCGAGAGCTCGTTCGACTTGTCCTGGATCTGCCGGTAGACCTTCTTGACCCACCGCGGCTGCCGCATGAGCAAGGAGTCGCGCAGGTGGTGGCGCAGCTCGCCGTCGACGATCGCCGTGGCGTAGGTGCTGAAGCGCACGCCGCGGCCGGCGTCGAAGCGCTGCGCCGCCTTGATCAGCCCGAGATTGGCGACCTGCAGCAGGTCCTCGTAGGGCTCGCTCGCGTACGCGAACCGCTTGAGGATGTGGTGCAGCAGGTTCTGGTTGCGGCGCACGAGCTCGTCGAGGGTCGCCGGCGCGCGCGTCTCCGCATAGGCGGCGAGGAGCTGCTCGTTCTCCACGCCATCCCCCGGCGTCTATTTGACGATGTTCATCATGTTGAAGATCGGCAGGTACATGGAGATGACGACGGTACCCACCAGGGCGCCCACGAAGAGCATGAGGATCGGCTCGAGGATCGAGGTGAGCGACTTGACGGCGGCGTTGACCTCGTCCTCGTAGAAGTCGGCGATCTTGCTCAGCATGGCGTCGAGCGAGCCGGTCTCCTCCCCCACCGAGATCATCTGCGTGACCATGGCGGGGAACACCTTGACCTCCGACAGCGGCTCCGTGATCGACTGGCCTTCCTTGACGCTCACCTGCACCTTCTCCATGGCGTCCTCGATGACCACGTTGCCGGCCGCCTGGCCGGTGATCTCGATCGCCTGGAGGATGGGCACGCCGGAGGTGATGAGCGTGCCCAGCGTGCGCGCGAAGCGCGCGATGGCGAGCTTCTGGATGATGGCGCCGATGCCCATCGGGATCCTGAGCTTGAAGCGGTCCCAGGCGTGGTGGCCGCGGTCGGTGCGCTTGAGCCTGATCAGGCCGTAGATCGCGGCGACGATCAGGGCGACGATGATGACGTTCAGCGGGAACGACAGCATGGCGTCCGAGATGCCCATCATGATGCGCGTGAGGAACGGCAGCTTGGCGTCGCCGAGGTCCTTGTACATGTCGGCGAAGATCGGGATCAGGAAGAGCACCATGCCGATCAGGACGATGATGGCGAACGAGCCGATGAGGATCGGGTAGACCATCGCCGACTTGACCGCCCGGCGGATGCTGTCCTCCTTCTCGAGCTGGGTGGCGACGCGGTTGAGGACCTCGTCGAGGATGCCGCCGATCTCGCCGGCCCGGACCATGCTCACGTAGAGCCGGTTGAAGACCTTGGGGTGCTTCTCGAGCGCGTCCGAGAGGCTGATGCCGGCCTCCACGTCGGCGCGGACGTCGGTGATCACCTTGGCGAGCTTCTTGTTCGGCGTCTGCTCCTCGAGCACGTAGAGGCAGCGCAGCATCGAGAGGCCGGAGTTCACCATGGTCGCGAACTGGCGCGAGAAGACGGTGAGGTCCTTGGACTTGATGCGGCCGCCGATCTGGAGCTGGCCCCACCCCTGCTTGACCTCGTTGAGGTCGAGCACGGTGAGGCCGCGGTTGCGCAGCGCGGCGGCGACGGCGGCCTTGCTCTCGCCCTCGATCTCACCGCCGGCCTGTGCGCCGCGCCCATCCAGTGCTTTGTACGCGAAGTTCGTCATTGCCTCTCCTACGCCCCCCTGGCGCCCGGCCGGGCCGGTCCACCTGTCGACGACTGGCGTTGTCTGTCTGTCTTATCGGCCGGGGCCGCGATTCCTGCAGCGCTTCAGCGGCCGGCGGCCGCGGCGGCCGGCTGGCCCAGCAGCCGCTCGAACTCCGCCGGCGTGCTCGAGCGGTTCTTGGCCAGCTCTCTGGTGATGATGCCGCGGCGCACCAGGTCGGCGAGCGCCGCGTCCATGGTCTGCATGCCGAACGCGGTGCCGGTCTGCATGGTGGAGTAGATCTGGTGCGTCTTGCCCTCGCGGATCAGGTTGCGCACCGCCGGCGTCGGGATGAGCAGCTCGCAGGCGACGCAGCGACCGCGCCCGTCGCGCGTCGGCAGCAACTGCTGCGTGCAGACGCCCATCAGCGTGGTGCTGAGCTGCACGCGCACCTGCTCCTGCTGGTGCGGCGGGAACACGTCGATGATGCGGTCGATGGTCTGCGGTGCGTCCTGGGTGTGCAGGGTGGCGAAGACGAGGTGCCCGGTCTCGGCGGCGGTGAGCGCCGTGGCCATGGTCTCGGTGTCGCGCATCTCGCCGACGAGGATGATGTCCGGGTCCTGGCGCAGGACGCTCTTGAGGGCGCGGTTGAAGCCCTTGGTGTCCGCGCCCACCTCGCGCTGGTTGACCATGCACTTCTTGTGCCGGTGGAGGAACTCGATCGGGTCCTCGATGGTCATGATGTGCTCGTCGCGGGTCTCGTTGATCTCGTCGATCATCGCCGCCAGGGTGGTGCTCTTGCCCGAGCCGGTAGGGCCGGTGACGATGACGAAGCCGCGCGGCTTGCGCGTCAGGTCGTGCAGCGCCGGCGGCAGCCCGAGGTCCTCGAACTTCTTGATGGTGATCGGGATGAGGCGGAAGGCCGCCCCCAGGCTGTTGCGCTGGAAGTACGCGTTGACGCGAAAGCGCGCCCTGCCCGGGACCGAGTAGGAGAAGTCGATCTCCCACTCGTTCTCGAGGCGCTGGCGCTGGTCCTGGGAGAGGATCGAGTAGATCAGCTCCCGGGTGTCGTTGGCGCTGAGGCGCGGGTAGTCCATGCGCTCCAGCTGCCCGTTGATGCGGATGATCGGCGGCGACCCCACCGAGAGGTGCAGGTCGCTCGCGTCTCGCTCCAGTACTTCGAGAAGGACGTCGACCAGATCCATGTTCACTTCCTCGCCAGAGATTGCCAGATCACACGATCACGCGGGCGATCTCCTCGACGGAGGTCATGCCCAGAAGAACCTTATCGATGCCGTCTTCGCGCAACGACTTCATTCCCTCCGCGGCCGCTACGCGCCCGATCTCGTCGGCGCTCTTGCGCTCGACGGTCAGCCGGCGGATGGCCTCGCTGACGATCATGACCTCGTAGAGCCCCAGCCGCCCCTTATAGCCCGTATTGTTGCACCTCGAGCAGCCCTTCGCACGATGCAGGACCACGTCATCCCGGTCACAAACCTCGGGCGGGAAGTCGTTCTTGCGCAGCATCTCCCTGGTCGCCGTGTAGGGCTCCTTGCACTGTGAGCAGAGGCGGCGCGCGAGTCGCTGCGCCAGCACGGCGTCCACCGCGGACGAGGTCAGGAACGGCTCGATGCCCATCTCCGTGAGGCGCGAGAGCGCGCCGGGCGCGTCGTTGGTGTGCAGCGTGCTGAGCACGAGGTGGCCGGTGAGCGCCGACTCGATGGCGATGAGCGCCGTCTCGCGGTCGCGGATCTCGCCGACCATCACGATGTCGGGGTCGCAGCGCAGGATCGAGCGCAGCGCCGCGGCGAAGGTCATGCCGGCGCGCGTGTTGACCTGCACCTGGTTGATGCCGGTGAGCCGGTACTCGACCGGGTCCTCGACGGTGATGATGTTCTTCTCGGGGTCGTTGAGGATGTTGAGCGCCGCGTACAGCGTCGTCGACTTGCCGGAGCCGGTCGGGCCGGTGACGAGGATGGCGCCGTACGGCTTGGTGAACGACTTGCGGAAGCGCTTGAGCGCCTTCGCGGCGAAGCCGAGCTGCTCGAGGTCGAGCATCACGTTGGACTTGTCGAGCAGGCGCATGACGACCTTCTCGCCGTACACCGTGGGCAGCGTCGCGACGCGCATGTCGATGGGCTTGCCGCCGACCATGAGGCCGATGCGCCCGTCCTGCGGCACGCGGCGCTCGGCGATGTCGAGGTCGGCCATGATCTTGAGACGGCTGAGCACGCCGGACTGCATGCGCCGCGGGATGGACATGACCTCGTGCAGCACGCCGTCGACGCGGAACCGCACCATGAGCTCCTTGGCCTGCGGCTCGAAGTGGATGTCCGAGGCGGCGTCGTCGACCGACTGGGCGATCACGGAGTTGACCAGCTTGATGATCGGCGCCTCTTCGGTGGCGTCGCGGATGTCGGTGATCGAGTCTTCGAGCTCCGCGCCTTCCGAGTTCTCGCCGACCTCCGCTCTGGAGCGGTAGATCTTCGCGATCGCCCCGAAGACGTCCTCCTCGCTGGCGATCGCCGGCTGGATCGGAAAGCCCGTGATGATCGCGAGGTCTTCCTGCGCCGGCAGGTTCTGCGGGTCGACCATCGCGACCAGGAGCGTCTGGTCCTCGAGGAAGCGCACCGGCACGGCGGCATAGCGCCGCGCGAGCTTCTCGTCCATGTAGGCGCTCGCGGCGGCGTCGAATTGGATCGAGGTGAGATCCAGGAAGCTGACGCCGAACTTCTCGGCCAGCGCCTTCGTGAGTTCGAGCTGCGTGACGATGCCGTCGTCGATCAGCAATTGCCCGAGTCGCTTGCGCGTCTCCTTCTGGCGCACGAGGGCGCTCGCGATCTGCTCGTCGGTAACGAGTCCCATCTCTTTGAGGATGTCGCCGAGGCGCAGCTTGCTGGTGCGCTGGCTGCGGACGATGCTGTCGAGGAGGTCCGCTGTCGTCACCCCGCGCTCGTCACCGTCGCCGTTGTCTGTCGAAGATTCCTCGTCGCCGTCGGCAGCGAGCGGCGTGACTGCCGGCTCCTCGAGATCGAGCCGGAAGTCGCCGTTGCCTCCGTTGGAGCCGAGGGCGTCGCTCAGCAGCTCGTCCATGGCGTCCACGGTCGATGAAGCGCGCGCCGACAGCTCGCCCGCTTCGTCAATCGTCACAGGATCAATGATGGGTTCCAGCTCGTCAGCTCCCGGTTCGCTCGTGGCCCGATCTCTGGCCCTCTTGGTCGTCTCTCTGTCCTCGGACGGCATCCGTCATCACATCCAGCGGCGCCGGCACGCCGGTCCACAGGCTGAACGCCTCGGCCGCCTGCCGGATCAGCATGCTCAGGCCGTCGACGACGGTCGCCCCTTGCGCCCGCGCCGCCACGAGGAAGTCCGTCGACGCGGAAGCGTATACCGCATCGAAGACGACTTGCCCCGCCGTAACGTTATCGGCGAGGAACGCGGGGACTTTACCCTCGCCGGCCATCCCCAGGGAGGTCGCGTTGACGACGACCCGCTGCCGCGCGACCTCCCCGGCCGTCAGATGTGACAACGGCCGCCACTCGCACGAGGCGCCCGGGACGCCTGCCGTGATCAGCGCCACGAGGCGCTGCGCCGCGGCCGGCGTCCGGTTCACGATCGTGAGATCGCAGCCGAGGCGGGTCAGGGCGAGCGCCGCGGCACGGGCGGCGCCCCCGGCGCCGAGGATCAGCGCCCCCTCGCCGTCCAGCGTGTCGCCGGTGGCGTCGAGCAAGGCTCCGCGCACGCCTTCTACATCGGTGTTGTAGCCGCGGAGCGCGTCCCCGTCGATGACGATGGTGTTGACCGCCTCCGCGAGGCGAGCGTCGCCCGAGATCTCGTCCAGGTACGGGATGACCGCGCCCTTGTGCGGGATGGTCACGTTGGCGCCGCGGAAGCCGAGGGCCGCGAGGCCCCTGACCGCGGCGCCCACGTCGGCCGCCCCGACCGGGAGAGGCACGTAGACGTAGTCGAGGCCGAGCGCCGCGAACGCCGCGTTGTGCAGCCGCGGCGAGAGCGAATGCGCGACGGGGTCGCCGATGATGCCGATGACGTGTGTGCTGCCGCTGACCGTAGTGCCCCCTTGGACCGACGCGAGAGCGCGCCGGACGTACTGCTACATTGGCCGCGCGGCGCCCCGCTCCTGCCCGCGAGGTGCTCTACTGGTCGTTCGCCGCCGCCTTGGCCTTGTCGGCGAGGAACTCCTCGTAGGTCGTGGAGAAGTAGTGGCGTCCCGTGCCGTCGTTGCGGGCGACGTAGTACAGATACTTGTCGTCCGATGGGTCGGCCGCCGCCTTGAGCGCCGCCAGCCCCGGATTGGAGATGGGGGTCGGGGGAAGCCCGGGGTGCTTGTAGGTGTTGTAGGGCGAGTCGATCTCGAGGTCGTCGTAGGTGAGCATGGGCTTGGTCTCGCCGAGCGCGTACTGGATGGTGGCGTCGATCTGCAACAGCATGTCCACGCGCAGCCGGTTCCAGATGACCGCGGCGACGACCGGGCGTTCGGCCGCGACCTGCGCCTCCCTGTCGATCATGGAGGCGACGATGACGACGTCGTACTCGGTGAGGTTGGCCGCGGCGGCGCGCGACATGTCGACCGCGGAGAAGTTCTTCTCGAACGCATCGAGCTGGCTGCGCACCATGGAGCGGGCGTTCGCCTTCTGCGACACCTCGTAGGTGGCCGGGAACAGCATCCCCTCGAGCGTCGTGCCCTTCTTGTACCCCTGGAGCCTGAACGGCGGCGGGTCGTCGCGCGCGACCTTGACGTACCTCGCGGTGGAGATCCCCTTGACCTCGTCCGACACGATCTCGGCTGCCTGCGCGAGCGTCGTCCCTTCGGGGATGGACACCGTGATCGTGGGTGGCCTGACGCCCGTGAGCAGCTTGGCGACGAGGACGTCGTAGGGCTCGTTGACGCGGAAGGTGTAGGTACCGGGCATGAAGCGCGTCGCGTAGCCGTCCGCGTCGGCGCGGATGACGAACGCGCGCGCATGCTTCACGACGCCCTTCGCCTCGAGCTCGGCGGCGATGCCCTTCAGGCTCGAGCCCTCCTTGATCACGACCGTGACCGTGCCGCCCACGTCGCCGTCGGAGAAGTAGGCGCGGGCGTAGCCGACGCCCGCGCCGATGAGCAGCGCGATGACGGCGACGAGAAGGTACCCGACGAGACGGCCGCGCCGGTGCCGACGGCCGCGGCCGGCCGGGTCCCCGCCGCGACTGCGTACGAACTCGGGGTCATCGCCGGTGAACGAGGCCTGCGGCTCGTACCGACTCCATCCCTCGCCGGGAGGAGGCTGCCCGGTGACCGGTGACCTCCGGCCGGCGACGGCGTCGTCAGGTTCCCTGCTCATGTACCGTCCTGAGATAGTCCTCAAGCAACGTGGCCGCGGCCCGCGCGTCGCGCGCCGCGACACCTCCGCGCTGGTCGGCGAGCTTCGAAGTGTACCGCTCGTCGAACAGCTCGACGGGGGCCTCGACGACCGCCGCCAGACGTTCTGAGAAGGCTCGCGCCAGGCGCGCCTGGGCGTGTTCCCGGCCGTCGAGTGACAGTGGCAAGCCTACCACGATGCGCTCGGGCTGCTGCTCTTCGAGCAGCGCCAGGAGTGTGGCGAACCCGGCCTCGGTGCCCACTCGCTCGACGACCGTGAGCGGCCGCGCCACCGTGCCGGTCCTGTCGCACACGGCGACGCCGGTGCGCACGGTACCGTGGTCGAGCGCGACGACCTTCACTCAGCCGCCGAGGACGTCCCGCACGGCGGCGACGCCCGCCTCGAGGGCGGCGCCGATGCCGTCGACGGCGGGGCCCCCGCCCCGGGCAAGCGTCGGCTTGCCTCCGCCCCTGCCGTCGATGGCCGGCAGCATCGCCTTCATGACGTCGCCGGCCTTGACGCCGCGGCCGACGGCCGCGTCGCTCGCGGCGACGACGGCGACCACGCGGCCGTCGACGTCGGCGGCCAGCACCGCGACGCAGTCGGGGCGCTTCGCGCGGACCTCGTCGGCGAGCGTGAGGAGTTCATCGGCCGTCTCCACCTGCGGCGAGCCGGCGACCACGGCCAAACCGCCTGCATCCTCTGCAGCGGCGACCAGCTCGGCAGCGAGGTCGCGGCGCTCCCCGCTCTCCGCCGCCTTCAGCTTCGTCTCGAGGTCCTGCACCAGGGCCGAGAGCTTGTCCACGGCCGCGGGCAGCCTGTCGGGCTGTACCTTGAGCCCGGCGGCGAGCGCGTCCCACTCGACCTCGAGACCGCGATAGTGGTCGCTGGCGGCAGCCGACGTGATCGCTTCGATGCGCCGCGTGTTGGCGCCCACGGACTGGCTGCTCAAGATCTTGAAGAGGCCGATCTGAGAGGTCGAGGACACATGCGTGCCGCCGCAGAGCTCCCGACTGAAGTCGTCGATCTCGAGGACGCGCACGAACTCACCGTACTTCTCCTCGAACTGGCCGATCGCTCCGATCTCCGCCGCGTACTCCCTCGTGGTCACGAACGGGCGCACCGCATGGTTCTCCACGATGCGCCGGTTCACGAGGTCCTCGGCCTGGCGCAGCTCCTCAGCGGTCAGTGCGCGACGGACGCTGAAGTCGAAGCGCAGGCGCTCGGGACGCACCAACGACCCAGCCTGACGCACGTTCTCGCCAAGCACGATGCGCAAGGCGTTGTGGAGAAGGTGCGTCGCCGTGTGGTTGCAGGCCGTCTGGTGGCGCCGCACCGCGTTCACCATGGCCTTGGCGCGCTCGCCCTCGACGACCTTGCCCTCGACCGGGCGCGCCACGACGACCTGATCGTTCTCGAACTTGACCACGCTCTCGACCTCGAGCTTGCCGGAGTCGGTGTGGATCCAGCCGGTGTCGGCCACCTGGCCGCCGCCCTCTGGGTAGAACGGCGATTCGGCGAGCTTGACGGCGAGCCTGCCGTCGCCGAGCTCGCCGCAAGCGCGGATGACGGTGAAGACCTCGAGGCGCTCGTAGCCGACGAAATCCGAGTGGATGTCGGTCGTGCGGCGCTGGAACTCGTCGACCTCTCCCGGTCCGGAGGCGAACGTGCCCTCCTTCTGCGCGGCCCGGGCGCGGTCGCGCTGCTCGTCCATGAGGCGCCCGAAGCGCTCCTCGTCGACGGTCATGTCCTTCTCGGCGGCGATCTCGCGCGTGAGGTCGAAGGGGAAGCCGTAGGTGTCGTGAAGCTCGAAGGCCACCTCGGCCGGCAGTTCCTCGCCCGCGTCGCGCGCGCGGCGCAGGGCCTCTCCGAGGATGCCCATGCCCTGGTCGAGCGTGCGGCGGAAGCGCACTTCCTCATCGTTCGCCACGCGGTGGATCTCGGGCTGCGCAGCCACGAGGCCGGGATAGGCGCCGCTCATCTGATCGACGACGGCGTCCGTCAACGTGGCGAGGAACGGCTCCTCGACGCCGATCGCAACGGCCTGCTGCACGGCGCGACGGATGATGCGGCGCAGTACGTAGTCGCGTCCGTCGTTGCCCGGCAGCACGCCGTCCATGATGAGAAAGGCGGCGCCGCGCGCGTGTTCCGCCATCGTCCGCAACGCGCGGGTGACGGCCGGCGAGGCACCGGGATCCACGCCGGCCAGCTCGGCGCCGCGTACCACCAGCGGGGCGAAAAGGTCGGTCTCGAAGACGTTCGTCACGCCCTGGGAGATGCTGGCGATGCGCTCCAGCCCCATGCCCGTGTCGATGCTCCCTTTGGCGAGCGGCGTGAGCTCGCCGGCCTCGTCCATGTCGTACTGCACGAACACGAGGTTCCAGTACTCGAGGTAGCGGTCGCAGTCACAGCCAGGCTCACAGCCCGGATCGTCACAGCCCACTTCCGGGCCGAAGTCGTAGTAGAGCTCGGAGCAGGGTCCGCACGGGCCCGCGGGCCCGGCAGGGCCCCAGAAGTTGTCGCCGCGCCCCAGGCGGACGATGCGGTCGTCGGTGAAGCCGTGCGACTTCCAAAGCTCGACAGCCTCCTCGTCGGCGGGCACCTGGGCGTCGCCGCCGAAGACGCTCACCCAGACCTTGTCCCTCGGGATCCCGAGCTCATCCGACAGATCGAGGGACCACTGGACGGCCTCGGCCTTGAAGTAGTCGCCGAACGAGAAGTTGCCCAGCATCTCAAAGAACGTGAGGTGGCGCGCGGTCTTGCCGACGTTCTCGACGTCCGAGGTGCGGAAGGAGCGCTGGCAGGTGGTGACGCGCGTGGCCGGCGGCGTCTCGACCCCAAGAAAGTACGGCTTGTACTGCTGCATGCCGGCGGTGGTGAAGAGGACGCTGGCGTCGCCGGCGGGTACGAGGCTGGCGGGCTCCCCCACCAGATGCCCGCGGGCGACGAAGAAGTCTCGGAAGAGGTCACGAATATCGGCAGCGTTCACGTAGGATCCTTCGCGTGGATGTCGATACGGGCTAGCGGTCGTCGTCGGCCGAGCGCTGAGGCTGCGGGGTGTCGAGATCGCCGATCTCCTCCCGCAGCTTCTCGAGCGAGCGCCTGATGAGCCGCGACACGTGCATCTGGGAGATTCCCACACGCTCGGCGATCTGACTCTGGGTCAGACCTTCGAAGAACCGCAGGTGGAGGATGTAGCGCTCGCGCTTGTCGAGCTTCGCGAAGCCCGGCGCCAGCGTGGTGCGGTCCTCCATCGTGTCGTAGGCCTCTTCTTCGCCGCCCAGGTAGTCGATGAGGCCGGCGTCCTCCTCGCCCGACTCGCCGTTGGGCGAGGCCTGCAGCGAGACCGAGTTGTAGGCCTGACTCGTCTCGAGCGCCTCGAGCACCTGCTCGGGCGTGGCGTTGGCGGCCTCGGCGAGCTCGCTGATGGTGGGTGAGCGCTGCAGCTTGGGCACGAGCTCGTCGATCACCTTGTTGAGGCGGATGTTGAGCTCCTGCAGGCCGCGCGGCACGCGCACCGACCAGCCCTTGTCGCGGAAGTAGCGCTTGATCTCGCCGACGATGTTGGGTGTGGCGTAGGTGGTGAGCTCCACGCCCCGGCTGAGGTCGAAGCGGTCGATGGCCTTGATCAGCCCGATGGCGCCGACCTGCACGAGATCGTCGAACTGCTCGCCCCGCGACGCGTACCGGCGCGCAAGGGAGCGCACCAGCGGGAGGTACATGGTGATGAGTTGCTCGCGCGCCCTGCGGTCGCCGTAGAGGTGATAGCGGCGCAGCAGGTACTGGTCGAGCTTCTCGGAGTCGTCCCTGCCGCGGCCTTCGGGATCGGCCGACGGGCCGTGCGGGCCCTGCCCCGCGTCCTCGCCCTCCTCGTCGTCGTGCACGACGCGCGCCTGACCGGGCAAAGCCTCCAGATCCAGCGGGTCGTTGGTCCTTCTGTCGTCGCGTCCGCTCATGCGCCTGGACCAGGACCGTGCTTCACCAGGAGCACGCTGAAGCCTTCGTCCTGCGCCTGAACGACCACGTCGTCCACCAGGCGCCGCAAGAGCAGGCAGAGATCGATGCAGCCTCCCGGAGTGACCGCGACCTGATTGCGCAGAGCGTCGGAGCGGAACGGGCCGGCGACCACCCTCAGCGTGACGCCGTCGACCGCCATGTCCACGCGAAGGCTGTCGAGCCGCTCGGCAGCCAGGGCCGCCTCGAGCAGCCTGTCGGTGGCCAGAAAGAGGTCGTCGAGGTCGTCGAGTGAGAAGTCGAGGCGGGCACCAAGGCCACCGAGCACCATGCGCACGGTCGAGAGAGCGCTCAGCGTCGCCGGCACCTCAAGAGAGATACTCTCAGACATAGGCGGCCTCAGGCGCCAGGCGGCGTCCCGGCAGCGAGCATTTGCCGGGCGAATTCCGCGTCGCGGTCGCGCGCCGCAGCCTTGCCCTCTTCGAGGGCCAGAGCGGCTCGCGTCTTGGTCTCGCCGGCCCAGCGCCGTACATCGCCGGGCAGACCGCGCATGATCTGGAGGTAGCCTTCGCCGGTGCGCGCGCGACGGCTGCGCACGTAGTACGCGAGCGCGGTCCCCGCGACGGCGCCGCTGACGACGAGTTTACTCGAGAGACCCATCGGTCAGCCCTTCGTGTCGCTCGCGGCCTCGGCGGCCGCCTTGCCCGCATCGCTCACGGCATCGCCGGCCGCGTCTGCGGCGTCGCTCACGGAATCACCGAACGCTGAGGCTGCGGAAGATGCGGCAGCGGCGGCGGTCTCGGCCGTGTCGGCGGCCGCGGTGCTCGACGCAGCGCCACCGGCGGCGGACGACGAGTCAGCCGGTCCGGCAGCGGCCGCGCCCTTGTCGCGGTTCATGAAGCTCGAGACGGCGCCCTGCACCCCGGCGCCGAAGGCTGCCGCCTTGCGCGCCGGCGTGGTCACAGCACCCTCCACGACGTTCGCCATGGCGTCGATCTTGTCGGTGATGTCGGCAACGTCCTTGGTGATCACGTCGACGTTGCCGAGGTTCGCATTGACACCGTCAAGGGTGGTGCCGGCCTTCTGCATGAGAGGCACTGCTTCCGTGTCCACATCCGCGAGCACCTTGTCCACGCGTTCCAAGGCCTTGCCGAACTTGACGGCCGCATACAAACCGGCGATCCCCAAGACCACGAAGAAGAACGCCGCCGCGTAGCTGAGGACGATGGTCGGCGTACTCATTGCCACGGTCGCGAACGAGGAGTCCATGCACCGCTCCTTCCGTTGATCAGGTGCCGTCTGCGAACGAACGAAGCGTATCATACCCGGCCGGTCACGGCGGGCCGGCCACGCGGCCTCCGCCGACCACGAGATCCTCGCGATAGAACACGGCCGCCTGCCCCGGCGCGAGACCCGCGAAGGGCTCGTCGAGGACGACCTCGAGGCCGCCGTCGGCCGCGTGCGTCAGCTCGGCGACCGCGACGGGCGCGGAGCGATAGCGCAACTGCACGTGCAGCCCGCTCCCGTCACCGAGGCCGCGATCCACGACATCGCTCACCCTCAGCGAGCGGGTCTCGAGAAGCTCCCTGCCGCCGACGACGACTTCGTTCTCGGCGGCCCGCCGCTCGAGCACGTACAGCGGCTCGGCCGCGCTCACCCCGATCCCGCGTCGCTGGCCCACGGTGTAGCGCCAGTGACCCTGATGGTGGCCGAGCACGGCGCCGGAGACGTCGACGACGTCGCCTTGGACTGGCGCGACGCCACGCGCCGCAAGGAACTCCTGGTACCCGTCGACGGCGAAGCACACCTCTTGGCTCTCCGGCTCGTCCGCGACCTCGAGCCCGGCCTCCGTCGCGAGGGCTCTCACGGCCACCTTGTCGAGTTCGCCGAGCGGGAACTCGA
Organism: uncultured Thermoleophilia bacterium; assembly: GCA_963695395.1. Taxonomy (GTDB): domain Bacteria; phylum Actinomycetota; class Thermoleophilia; order UBA2241; family UBA2241; genus CAIXSE01. The sequence goes on from CAVOGK010000036.1 coordinate 20,913, forward strand.
GTCGCGCCAGCACCTCCGCGGGAACCGCCCACAGCATGTACGACTGGTCCTTGCTCCGGTCGGCGGCGCGCGCCACGAACGGCTCGCCGTCCCGCCACACGAGCCGTGCGTAGTGGCCCGTGGCGACGTGCGCCAGGCCCAGCTCATCGGCGAGGCCGACGAGCGCCGCCAGGCGCATGGGATTGCAGTCGACGCACGGGTTGGGTGTCTCGCCGCCGAGGTAGCTGCGCTGAAACGGATCGACGACCACATCCTCGAACTCGGTCTCCAGGTCGAGGACGTGGTGTGGAATACCCAGCTGCGCAGCCGTCCGGGCGGCCCGCTGGAGCGCGCCGGGCGAGCAGCAGCTGCGCCGGTCGGATCCCGGCCACAACCTCGCCGTCGCCGTCTCCAGACTGCGGCCTTCGCCGATCAGTCTGAGCGTCGCGACGGCGCTATCCACCCCGCCGCTCAGTGCGACGAGGGCCCTCGCTCTTTTGGGAGGGCCTGCAGCATCTGCTCGACCTCGACCTCCCGGCCGCTCTTGACCAGATAGTCCTGGATGGCGAGGTGAAGGGCGTCCGCCGCCAGGTTGGAGCAATGCATCTTGCTGGGCGGCAGCCCCCCGAGCGCCTCGGCGACGGCCTTGTTCGAGATGTCGGCGGCCGCCTGGATGCTCCGGCCCATGACCATCTCGGTGACCATGCTCGAGGTCGCGATGGCCGCACCGCAGCCGAAGGTCTTGAACTTCACGTCGGCGATCCGGTCCTGGCCGTCGACGGCGATACTGATCCGCATCACGTCGCCGCACACAGGGTTGCCGATCTGGCCCACGCCGTCGGCGTCCTCGATCTCACCGACGTTGCGCGGGTTCGTGAAGTGCTCCATCACCAGGTCGGTGTACATACGTCACCCTTTCACGTACAGCGGACTCATCCGCCGCAGCTTGTCGACGATCGGCGGAAAGGCATCGAGGAAGGCGTCGATCTCCTCGTCCGTGTTCTCCCTCCCGAGGCTGACGCGCATGCTCCCGTGTGCCTCCTCGGCGCCGAGGCCCATGGCCAGCACGACGTGCGACGGCTCGAGGGACCCTGAGGCGCAGGCCGACCCGCTCGAGACCATGAAGCCCGCGGCGTCGAGCTGCAGGAGCATGGACTCGCCCTCGACGTAGCGCACGGTGAACGCCACATTGCCCGGCAACCGCTGCGTGGGGTGCCCCAGGCAGGTCACGTCCGGGATGCGCTCGACGAGGCCCGCGGCAAGACGGTCGCGCAGAGCCTCGAGCCGCGGCCCGACCTCGGGCTGCAGGTCGGCCGCCAGCGTCATCGCCGCACCCAGCCCGACGATGCCCGGCACGTTCTCGGTGCCCGACCGGAGGCGGCGCTCGTGACCGCCGCCGTGGAGGATCGGCCCAAGGCGCGTCCCGCGCTTCACGTAGAGCGCGCCGACGCCCTTGGGGCCGTAGAGCTTGTGGCCGGACAGGCTCAGCATGTCGACGCCGAGCTCGGCGACGTCGACCGGCAACGCGCCGACAGCCTGTACGGCGTCGGTGTGGAACGCGGCGCCCTTCTCGTGCGCGATGCGCGCGAGCTCGGCTACGGGCTGCACGGTCCCGACCACGTTGTTGGCGTACATGATCGAGGCGAGCCTGGTGTCGTCGCGGAAGGCCTGCTCGTAGGCATCCAGGTCGACGACTCCGTCGCCGTCCACGGGCACGAAGTCGACGGCCCAGCCGGCGCGGTTGAGAGCGCGCGCAGCCTCCATGATCGCCGGGTGCTCGACGGCGCTGACGATCAGGTGCCCAGGCTGGAAGCGCTGCAGATAGCCGAAGAGCGCGAGATTGTCCGACTCCGTCCCGCCGGAGGTGAAGACGATCTCCTTCTCGCCGGCGCCGAGCGGGGCGGCGACCCTGGCGCGCGCCTCTTCCACGGCCGCGCGCGCCGCCCGCCCGAAGCGGTGCAGCTCGGACGGGTTGCCGTAGCGCTCACTGAAGTAGGGAAGCATCGTCTCGAGAACCGCTGGATCGACCGGCGTTGTGGCCGCGTGGTCGAAGTACGCCGTCGTCATGGTGACACTGCCTCCCTCGTCAGATCGTCGAGCGTGATGCTGTCGAGGGCGCCGGTGATGGCGCTGTCCAGCCGGCGCCACACGATCCGCGAAGCGCAGGAGTCCGCCCGCTCGCAGGCTCCGTCGTCGGGCACACACCCGACGAGGGACAGCGGGCCCTCCAGCACGGTCACGACGTCGCCCACGCCGATGTCGGCGGCGGCTCGCGCGAGCTGGTAGCCGCCGCTCACCCCGCGCGTCGCCTTCACGAGCCCGCTCTCCCGCAGCCGGGCCAGGATCCGCTCCAGGAACGGTGCGGGGATGCCCTCCGCCGCGGCGATCTCGGGCAGCGGCACGGGATGCCCATCGTCGTGCGCGGCCAGATAGACCATGGCCCGCACGCCGTACTCGCAACGCGATGAGATGCGCATCCGACTCCCGTCAGGCCGAATCCCAACCAATCCAGTCGGCATTATGGTACCACGGAGACCAGAGCGGTCAAACAGAAACGGCGCCCCGGAGGGCGCCGTCTGAAAGGAACCTATTCACTGGACACGTCAGAGGCCACGAACCGCGTCTGCGATCTCCTGCTCCATCACCTTGAAGCCGATCCAGCCGGTGTAGAGCTGCGCCACCTGACCGTCGCCACGGATGATGGCGAGGAGCGGCGGGTCGCTGACGCGCAGCTGCGTGAGGGTGTCGCCGAGCTGCTTCGACTCACGCGCCTCGAAGGAGAAGAAGGAGCTGTCCGCCGAGTAGTTGGCCTTGACGTCGTTGAAGTACGACAACATCTCCATGTCGTCGGACGCACCCTCGACGTAGACGAGCAGGACGATGCCGCGCCCCTCGTCGAGCCGTTTGGTGATGAAGCTGGGGGTCTCGGCGGTGGGCTCGATCGTCAGTGGCGCGTACCCGGTCATGCCGTAGCTGCTGACGCTGTTGTAGGTCGTGGGAGCGGGCACAGGAGTGGCCGCGGTGTCTCCGGAAGATGCGAGAACGCGTACGGCGACGACACTGCCGAAGAGCAACGCCCCGACGACCAGGACCAAGACTGCGCTGAACAGGAACATCCGGTTGCGCTTGAAGATCCCCATGCCGGCCTCCCCCCAGAGAGTAAGTGCTCCACCTTGCCGTGCTCGCGCTATTCTCGAACCTGCTCTCGCAGGTGGGTGCTCTCCCGGACCATCCACGGATGAGCCGGAGAACGAGCTCCCGATGTGTTCGTGTTGGCTCGAGAATGTGGCGAGGCCACGAACAAGGTCGAGCCGCGCCATCCTAGCAAACGTCCACTGATTCAACAATCTTGTCGGCACCCCTGCAAAAAGCTTGAGGGCAGGCTCGGTGGGTCAGCTGTCCGGTGCGCCTGCGTCGCTCCGCACGATAGCTCGCCTGCGGAGGCTATCCGAGCCGGATGCGAAGCTCCTTGAGCTGCTCGGCGGTGACCGGGCCAGGGGCGGCCGTCATGGGGTCGCCGCCCGATGACGTCTTGGGGAAGGCGATGACATCGCGGATCGAGTCCGCCGCGGCGAGGAGCATGATGATGCGGTCGAAGCCCAGACCGATGCCACCGTGCGGCGGCGCCCCGTACTCGAGAGCCTCGAGGAACCACCCGAAGGCCTCGTCGATGCGCTCGTCGCTCATACCGAGAGCGCGCAGGATGGAGCGCTGGACGGCGGCATCGTGGTTGCGCAGGGACCCGGAACCCAGCTCGACGCCGTTCAGCACCAGGTCGTATTGCGCGCCGCGCACGGCGAGGGGGTCGCTCTCGAGCAGCGGCATCGTCGCCTCGGTCGGCAGGCTGAACGGGTTGTGACCGTACGTGAGCCGGCCGGACTCCTTGTCGATCTCGAAGAGCGGGAATTCCTCCACCCAAACCAGCGACCAGCGCGCCGAGGGCTCGGGCGCGAGCAGGCCGATGAGAGCGAGGCGCAGCGCACCGAGCACCCCGGCGGCGGCGAGCGCCTCGTCGGCGGCGAAGACGACGAGGTCGCCGGGCTCGCCGCCGACCTTGTCGACGAGCGCGGTCTGCTCGGCGTCCGCAAGAAACTTGACGATAGGGCCGCGGAGCGCGCGGCCCTCTTCCACGTACACGTAGGCCATACCCTTGGCGCCGTGCTCCTTGGCGAGCTCGGTGAGCTTGTCGATCTGCGCCCGGGAGAGAGAACCGCCGCCCGGCGCCCGAATGGCGCGTACGACGCCGCCGGCCTCGACCGCGCCGCGGAATACCTTGAATCCGCTCTCGGCGAAGGTCTCGCTGAGCTCGACGATCTCGAGGCCGTAACGCACGTCCGGTTTGTCGCTGCCGTAGCGCAGCATGGCCTCGTCGTACGAGAGACGCGGCAGGGGCGTGGCGGGCGGGGCCTCCCCCACGCCCTGGAAGATCGCCGTCATGAGGCCCTCGAGGATGGTGCGGATCTCGGGCACCGCCAGGAACGACGTCTCGAGGTCGATCTGGGTGTGCTCGGGCTGGCGGTCGGCGCGCAGGTCCTCGTCGCGAAAGCAGCGCGCGAACTGGTAGTAGCGGTCCATCCCGGCGACCATGAGGATCTGCTTGAACATCTGCGGCGACTGCGGCAGCGCGTAGAACCGGTGCGGCTGAAGGCGCGAGGGGACGAGGAAGTCCCTCGCGCCCTCCGGCGACGACCGGGTGAGGTCTGGCGTCTCGATCTCGATGAAGCGCTGCGCGTTGAGATACGCGCGCGCCGCCTGGGCGGCCGCGTTGCGCAACTCCAGGTTGGCCAGCATCGGCGCCCGTCGCAGATCGAGGTACCGGTACTTGAGGCGCAGCGTCTCGTCGACGTCGACCTGCTCGGCCGTCTCGATCTCGAACGGTGGCGTCTTGGAACGGTTGAGGATCTCGAGCTCGGCGATCTGGATCTCGACCTCGCCGGTGGGCAAGTTCGGGTTGACGGTCTCCGGTGAGCGAGCGACGACCTTGCCGGCCACGGCGAGCACGAACTCCGGCCGCACCTGCTCGGCGAGCAGGTGCGCGGCCGCCTGACGTGAAGGGTCGACGACCAGTTGGACGATGCCGCTGCGATCGCGCAGGTCGATGAAGATGAGGCCGCCGTGGTCGCGACGGCGCGCCACCCAGCCGGCGAGACGCACCTCGCGGCCGACGTCGGTGGCGCGCAGTTCTCCGGGATACGCGTCGCGCAGCATCAGGTCTCACCCTTCAGTCGGCCGGCGACGATCGCCGGCAGGTCGGCGGCGGCGACGTCCTCTTCCCCGCCGCCGGACAGATCCTTGAGGCGTACGACCCCCTCGGCCAGCTCTTCGAGACCGAGGAGCGCCGCAAAACGGGCGCCGCTGCGGCCGGCCTGCTTGAACTGGCCTTTGGGACTACGCCCGCCGAGGTCCAGCTCGGCGGGCACGCCGGCCCGACGCAGTCTCTGCGCCACGGAGAAGGCCGACGGACGCACCTCGTCGGAGAAACTCACCACGTAGACACCGGGAATGGCGTGGACGGCGAGTGGCTCGCGCATGGCCAGAGCGATGCGCTCGAGGCCGCTGCCCCAGCCCACACCCGGTGTCGGCTGGCCGCCGATCTGCTCCACGAGGCCGTCGTAGCGCCCGCCGCCGCCGACGCCACTCTGGGCGCCCAGGCGGTCAGAGTTGAACTCGAAGGTCGTGCGCGTGTAGTAGTCAAGACCGCGCACGAGGCGGAAGTCGAGCCGCGGCTCGAGGCCGGCGGCCCGGACCAGCGCGAGCACCGCATCGAAGTGCTCGCGGCACTCCGGGCAGAGGTGGTCGCTGATGCGCGGCGCCTCGTCGAGCACCACGCGGCAGCGCTCGACCTTACAGTCGAAGGTACGCAGCGGGTTGAGCTCGATGCGCTCGAGGCAGTCGCCGCACAGCTCCTCATCGTGCCCGCGCAGGTACTCGCGCAGCTTCTCGACGTAGGCCGGCCGGCAGGCCGGATCGCCCATGCTGTTCATGTTGAGCGAGACGCCCTCGACCCCCACCTCGGCGAAGATCGCCGCCAGCAGCAGGATCACCTCGGCGTCGACCGCCGGGTCGGCCGACCCGATGGCCTCGGCGCCGAATTGGTAGTGCTCGCGATAGCGGCCCGCCTGCGGCTTCTCGTAGCGGAACATCGGGCAGTAGTACCAGAGTTTCACCGGCTGCGGCAGCTTGTGCATGCCGTGCTCGACGTACGCGCGGCAGATGGGCGCCGTACCTTCGGGCCGCAACGTCAGCGAGCGGTCGCCCTTGTCGATGAACGTGTACATCTCTTTGCGCACGATGTCCGTGGCCTCACCCACCCCACGCTCGAAGAGACCGGTCTCCTCGAACTCGGGGGTGACCACGTGGCGGTAGCCGTACGCGGCGAAGACACGCGCCGCGACGGCGACCACGGCATCGCGCTCGGCAGCCTGCTCCGGCAGCAGATCGTACGTGCCCTTGGGAGCGCGCGGCGAACTCACCAGCGATGCTCGGGGTCGTGGCGGAGCGGCGACAGGAACGGGTTGAGCGCGAGCTCGCGGCCGAGCGACGTGTCGGGGCCGTGCCCGCTGTGCACCGTAGCGTCGGGCGGGAACCGCCGCACGAGTGCGGTGACCGAGTTGAGCAGCTGATCCATGTCCCCGCCCGGCAGGTCGGTGCGCCCGACGCTACCCTGAAAGAGGAGATCGCCGACGAACAGTTCGTCCTCGCCGATAGCGAATGTGTACGAGCCGCGCGAGTGGCCCGGCGTGGGGATGGCGAGCACGGGGATCGCCAGATCGAGAGTCTGCTCGCCCACGAGCGTGCGCGCCGTCTCGACCGGCTCGATGTCGAACCCGGCTGCGACG
>CAVOGK010000037.1:0-11663 GCA_963695395.1 uncultured Thermoleophilia bacterium
CAACGTGCTGGACAACGTCAAGGAGATCGAGAGGATCGCCAAGGCCAAGTTCGGCGCCATGAAAGCCAAGTACGAGGTCGTCGGCGACGTGCGCGTCAAGGGCTGCTACCAATGCATCGAGTTCGTCGAGGACAAGGACAGCAAGACGCCCGCCCACGACATCACCCGCGAGGTCGTCTACGCCATGGAGCGTCGCGGCGTGATCCCGATCTACGAGCCGGCGTTCAACTGGTTCCGCCCCACGCCGGCGCTCAACATGCCGCCCGAGCTGTTCGCGCTCGGCTGCGACATCGTGGAAGAGTGCGTGGCCGAGGTGAGCAACGCGCGCGCGAAGGGCATCGCCTAGACCCGCGGCGGGACCGACGCGACGCCCGAGGGAGGCACGAGCCAATGACCTACGAAGAGTTGCCGTTCAGCGGCATCGCCACCTTCTTCAAGGCGCCGTACCTGCCGGCGCCGACGACGGCCGACGCCGACGTGGCCGTCGTCGGCGTCGCGTGGGACCAGGGCACCACCAGCCGCTCGGCGCTCGCCTGGGTCCGCGCGCCCTGCGCGAGACCTCGACATTGTGGGCCTTTCAGCAGGACCGCGAGCCCCTCTACGACGGCGAGGCCGGCGTGGCACTGCTCGGCGGTGTGCGTTGGGCCGACAGCGGCGACGTGCCGATCGGGCCCATGTGGTCGCCCGAGCGCTACCACAACGCCGTCGTCGACAAGCTGCAGCCGATCATGGGCTCCGGCGTCTTCCCCGTCGCGCTCGGCGGCGACCACTCCGTCACCTACCCGGTCCTCCGGGCGCTCTCCCAGGCCCGGGGCGGCGAGCCCTTCCATCTCGTCCAGTTCAACCACGCCATGGACTACTGGGAGGAAGAGGGCGGCCAGCGCTATTCGCACGCGAGCCCGATCATCCGCGCCCACGGGCCGGCTGCTCTCGGGTCTCCCGCAGTACGGCATCCGCAGCCTGCACACCCCCGGCGACAACATCGCTCTGGCACGGAGCCGCGGGGCGCACATCTTCTGGTGCCAGCAGGCCAAGGACATGCGTGCCGACGACCTCGTCGAGCACCTGCCGGTCGGCGGCGACGTCTACATCACCTTCGACATCGATGCACTCGACCCGGCGATCGCTCCCGGCACCGGCACGCCGGAGCCCGGAGGCTTCAGCTACTACGAGGCCAAGGACATCCTGCTGGCCGTGTGCGCCCGGTGCAACGTGATCGGGATGGATCCTCGTCGAGGTCGCGCCGCAGTACGACGGCCCGAGCCAGCTGACGGCCCTTAGCGGCCCAGGGCCGCGGCGAGCGCCGCGACGGAGGCGGGCGGCGTGCCGCAACACCCGCCGACGATGCCCGCGCCGAGCGCCGGATACGTCGCCACGACGGCGGCGAAGTGCTCCGGAGTCTCCGCGTACACGGTCTCGCCGGCCTCCAGGCGCGGCTGGCCGGCGTTCGGCTGCGCGTAGGTCACGCCGCCGGCGAGCTCGGCCATGATGGGCACCAGGTCGGCCATCGGTTCGCAGGTGATCTCACAGTTGCAGCCCACGAGGTCGGCGCCGGCCTCCGTGAGCGCCTTGACCGCGGCCTCCGGACTCACGCCCATCATGGTGCGGAAGCCCTTGGCGGCCGGCTTGAAGGCCATGCTGGCCAGCACCGGCCGCCCGGCTGCCTCTGCGACCGCCGCCTCGACCGCGATCGTCGCCTCGGTGAGGTCGAACATCGTCTCGACGTTGAGCAGGTCCACTCCGCCGGCGACCAGCGCGCGCGCCTGCTGGGCGAACGTGGCGCGCAACGCGTCGGGCTCGGCGTTGCCCATGGGCTTGACCATCTGGCCGCAGGGGCCGATGTCGCCGGCCACCCAGCGCCCGGGGAACTCGCGGTCACGGACGACGACGGCGAGGCGCGCGCCGGCCTCGTTGAGCTCCACGGCGCGCGCCGAAAGCCCGTGCGCCTCGAGGCGCATCGCCGTCCCGCCGAAGGTGTTGGTGTTCACGATGTCCGACCCGGCGGCGAAGAAGCTGCGGTGGATGTCCTCAACCTCGGCGGGGTGTGAGACGTTCCACTCTTCAGGGCACTCGCCGGCGGCGAACCCGCGCTCCATGAGCGCGCGCCCGAGGCCCCCGTCGAGGAGGAGCGGGCGTTCGGCGATGAGCGCGAGGAGGTCCATGGGGCGAAGTCTAGCAGACGCCGGAACGGTGGCTCATCGGGCGCGAGCGGACGGGCTCCGGCGCAGCCGGCGCCGTCATGTGCCCGCCGCGATCTCGCGCGTCAGGCGCTCGGCCTCGCGGCGCGGAACGCCGAGGCACACGTGGAGCGCCGCGGCCGCGTCGCGTCGCGAGAGCCCGCGGGCCAGCAGCGTCGTCGCTGCAGCGGCGGCCTCCGGGCGGCGGGCCGCCTCCCGGTCAAGTGGCTGCCCGAGGTCGATCACCAGGGTGATCTCGCCGCGGACGGCGCCGGTCGGGCCGGCGTCAGGTCCCGGGACCGGGTAGCGCTCACTCAGCTCCAGCGCCGTCCCGCGCACCACCTCCTCGTGGACCTTGGTGAGTTCACGGCAGACGGCGGCGCGAGCGTCGGGCAGGCAGGCCGAGAGGGCGGCGAGGCTGCGCGGCAGGCGATGGCCGGTGTCGAAGGCGACGATCAGGCCTCCGGATCGGCGCCAGGTGGCGAGCGCCGTCTCCATCTCCCGGGCTCGCCGCGGCAGGTAGCCGACGAAGCGGAAGCCGTCTCCACGCATGCCGGCGGCCACGAGCGCCGTGAGCACCGCGGAAGGGCCGGGCAGGACGGTGAGCTCGAGCTGCTCCTTGACGACCCTCTCGACCAGGAGCATGCCGGGATCCTGTACGCCGGGCATACCCGCGTCCGTGACCAGCGCGACGACCGAGCCGCGGCGCAGCAGGCGCAGTACCTCATCGGTCTTCTGCAGCTCGTTGTGTTGAAAGAAGCTCGTCAGGGGCGTGTGGATGTCGAAGTGACTGAGGAGCTTGCGCGTACGCGGGTGTCTTCGGCGGCGACGAGCTCGGCCTCGCGGAGCGCCTCGAGGACGCGGGGCGAGACGTCACCGAGATTGCCGATCGGTGTCGCGCAGATGTACAGCACGGTCACCCCTCCTTCAGGAAACGTTCGACGAACAGGACGTCGATGTCCCGGCCCTTCACGCGCGCGTGACGCCGCGCGGCGCCGACCACTTCGAACCCCAGCGCGACGTGATACGCCAGCGAGTCGACGTTGTCGGCGCGGAGGTCGGTGAAGACCTTCTCGTACCCCAGCTCGAGCGCGGCGGCGAAGCTGGCCCGCGCGAGAGCCGCCCCCACCCCCTGCCGCCGGTAGGCTGCGTCGACGTACGTACCCATGGTGGCCACGTGGTCGAACTCCGTGGTCGCGAACGTGTTCCAGGGGATCAGGGTCTGGAATCCGGCGATGCGCCCGTCCGCCGTCTCGGCTACGTGCAGGAAGGACCGCCGCGGCAGTCCCTCGATGTAGGCACGCTCCTCCTCGACGGTGACGGTGGTGTCGAGGAGCGTCGGGCTGCCGCTCCTGATGACGCCGTTGAGCACGTCGGCCACGGCGGCCGCATCGTCCGGCCCGGCGGTGCGAACGACGATGGCGGCCGCCCCGCTCACGCCGCCGGCCTCCGCATAAGGACCATGATCTCCATCTCGTCCAGCTCGACAGGCCGGCGCCCCCACGCGCCGGCCGTCCCGCCCCACACGTGCTCGACGTCGAAGCCGGCCGTACGGCAAAGCAGCGCGAGCTCGCTGGGTACGTACCCGCGCTCGCGCACGGGCAGGCTGCGTCGCCCATCGTCGGCCTGCCACTCCATCTCGTAGGACTGCGTGATCGTGGCGGGGTCGAAGGCGCCGCGCTCGACCTGGTCCGGCGTCGCGTCGCGCACCATGCGCAGGCCGTTGAGCGCCGTGAGCACGAAGGGCGCGCCCGGCCGCAGGGCGGCGAAGGCGCGCCGCAGCACCGCGGCATCGTGCTCGAGCGGATCGTCGCCGCCGATGAGGCCGAAGGACCCCTCGCAGAGGCAGACGGCCGCGTCGAACGAGCTGCCGAGGTCGAACGAGGTGGCGTCGGCCTGGACGAGCTCGAGCTCGACGCCGGCCGCGGCGGCTGCGGCACGCGCCTCGGCCAGCATGCCGCCCGAGATGTCGAGCCCGGTCACGCGGAGGCCGCCACGCGCCAGCTCGACGGCGTGGCGGCCGGTGCCGCAGCCGATGTCGAGGACCGAGGCGCCCGGCTCGAGGCCGAGGACCTCGACGAGGAACGCCGCCTCGCGCACGCTGTCGGTCGTGAACACCTCGTTCATGTACTGGGGCGCGTAGCTGTCGAAGAACTCGCGCCAGACGTCGTCGGTCATGTCCCTCCTTCTGCGGACCGCTCCATTCTCTCAGGAGCGGCGGCCGAGGGCGAGGGGCGGACGACGAGAGCACCGCCCCAGGCCAGGCGCGATAGACTTCGACCCATGCAGCCTTGGAGCGCTCGTATCCGCACCGCACGGCCCACCGACGCCGCCGCGCTCGCCATCCTCAGCACCGAGCTCGACTACCCGTCCACCGAGGCGCAGGTCCGCGCGCGCCTGCGCCTCCTCGACGACCCCGAGCGCGAGCTCATCGTGGCCGACGCCGCGGACGGTCTCGCCGGCTTCATCGACATCCACGTACAGCGCCTCGTGGAGACGGACCCGTTCGGCGAGGTCGGCGGCCTCGTGGTCGCCAGGCTGCACCGCGGGCAGGGCCTCGGCAGCGCGCTCCTCGTCGCGGCAGCCGATTGGTGCCGCAAGCGCGACCTCGAGGAGATGTGGATCCGCGCCAACCTCGACCGCGTCGGCGCGCACGAGTTCTACGGGGCGATCGGCTGCCGCGTCGTCAAGGACCAGCGCGTGTACGCGTACCCACTGTGAAGCGCATCGTCCGCGGCGACTGCCTCGACGTCCTGGGCGGCCTGGAGGACGGCGAGGCCCGCCTCGTCTACCTCGATCCGCCGTTCAACACGGGCAAGGTGCAGCAGCGCACGCGCCTACGCACGATCCGCGACGCCGACGGCGACCGGACCGGCTTCAAGGGCGAGCGCTACCGCACGGAGGTCCTCGGGAGCACGGCCTGGACGGACGCCTACGACGACTACCTCGGGTTCCTCGCGCCGCGGCTCGAGCAGGCGCGGCGCGTTCTCGCCCCGGACGGCTCCCTGTTCTTCCACATCGACCCGCGCGAGGCGCACTACTGCAAGGTGCTGCTCGACGAGATCTTCGGGCGCGCCTCGTTCATCAACGAGATCGTGTGGGCCTACGACTACGGAGCGCGACCCAGGAAGCGCTGGCCGGCCAAGCACGACACCATCTTCTGGTACGCGCGCGACCCCTCCCGCTACGTCTTCCGCTACGACGACATCGACCGCGTGCCCTACCTCGCGCCGAGCCTCGTCGGGCCGGAGAAGGCGGCCCGCGGCAAGACCCCGACCGACGTATGGTGGCAGACGATCGTGAGCCCCACCGGGGCCGAGAAGACCGGTTACCCGACACAGAAGCCACTCAAGATCCTCGAGCGCATCGTGCGCGTGCACTCCGACCCGGGCGACCTGGTCGTCGACCCCTTCGCGGGCAGCGGCACCACCGGGGAGGCGGCTGCGAGACTCGGACGGGAGTATCTGCTGATCGACGCGAACCCCGAAGCCGTCCGGATCATGGTGGATCGCCTCGCGTGGGACGGCCCGGAGGTCGCGGACGCTCCGGGGCCGGACCGCGAGCCGCCTGCGCCGGTCGTGCCCTCCTCCTGAAACGCGACGGGGCCGGCTCCTCACGGAGCCGGCCCCGTCGCCATCAGGCGTCGCCGAGCAGGGTCACTCGGGGACGATCGCCTCACTCGGGCAGGACTCGACACATGTCGCGCAGTCGTCGCACTTCTCCGGGTCGATCACGTAGATCGGGTCGTCCTCGGAGATCGCTTCGTTGGGGCACTCGTCGACGCAGGCGCCGCATGCGAGGCACTCATCGGTGATCTTGTAGGCCATGTGGTTCTCGTCACCTCCTGTTGGCGCGCTGCGAACGCAGTACGCGCGGGATTCCAGAGTCCATTTAGGGGCATGACTCAAGCGAAGTCAAGAAGGCCTCCAAGCCTGCCTCTGCGCAAGGCGGGCGGACGATCCGGCTTCCGCCGGAGACACGGGCCCGAGGCTCCGCTCCGCACCCGATCAGCCCGGCGCGTTCTCCGGGGAGAGATGCGTGAGCGCCAGTGCGGCGGCGCCGACAAACCCGGCGTCCGGGCCGAGAGCCGCCGGAACGACGCGCACGCGATCGCGCGCCGGCGGCAGACCCCGAGCGGCGAGGACACGACGGGCCGGCGCGAAGAGCAGCTCCCCCGCCGCCGCGGCTCCGCCGCCGATCACGATCATCTCGGGGTCGAAGATGTTGGTGAGCGTGACAAGGCCGGCGCCCAAATACTCGCCGATGCGCTCCAGCACCGTGATCGCCGCCGCGTCGCCCTCGTGGGCGAGACGGCTGAGCAGCCGGCTGTCGACCGTGTGGCCGGCCGCGAGCGCGCGGCCCAGCGCCGAGTCCGGCTCCCGCCGGGCGGCCACGATCGCCGCGGCTCCCATCGCGGGGCCGGCGATGTAGGCTTCGAGACAGCCGTTGCCGGGACAATTGGCCGGGCAGTCGGGACCGTCGACGTCGATGATGACGTGGCCGAACTCGGCGGCCGCGCCGCCGGCGCCACGGTACGGGCGGCCGCCGCTGATGATGCCGCCGCCCACTCCCGTCCCGAGCGTCAACATGAGCATCTCGCTCGTGCCGACGCCGGCGCCGTAGATGTGCTCGCCGATCGCCGCCGCGGTCGCGTCGTTATCGATCACCACCGGCACACCGAAGCGCTGCTCGAGCCGGTCGCGCAGCGGTACGTCGGTCAGCGGCAGATTGACTGATTCGACGACGCGGCCGGCGGCGAAGTCCACCATGGAGGCGACGCCCACGCCGATGCCCTCGACCAGCCCCCGGCCGCGCTCGAGACCGGCGAGACACTCGAAGATGCCGTCGAGGCAGGCCTCGGCGGAACTGGACTCCGTCGGCACTGTGAACCGGTCGATGATCTCGGGCGTCTCCACCTCGGCGCGCGCGTGCGCGCCGGGCGCGGGCAGACGCCCGCGCAGCAGTGCGGCGGCGACCTTGGTGCCCCCGATGTCGACGCCGAGGACGGTGCGCTCCGGGCTCATCACGACCCGGAGCTTACCATGGTGTAGACTCGAGGCTAGAGGAAACGCCCGCTCACGGGCGTAGTCTGGTGTCACACCCGGCGCCCCGCCCCCAAGACCACGCACACCGACGTCGCGCGTATCCGCGGGCCGGAGGCGCCACCTCATGACGAGACAAGACGACGACAGAGACGGGGCCAAGCCCTACAAGACCTACAAGGCGCGCCGCCCCCGGCGGAGCCAGGTCGACGAGGAGCTCGCCGGCGCGCGCCCGGCTCGCGAGCGCGCGGCCGCCGACGCGCGAGACGCCCGCGGCGCGGGCTCACCCTCCACTCCGCCCAAGGACGACAAGGCGTACCGCACGTATGGACAGCCGCCGGACGACGGGCGCGAGGGCGGCAAGCCGCGCAAGAAGAAGGCCGCCGGCGCCGGTCCCCGCCGCCGGCGGCGCTTCCGCTGGTGGTACGTCCCGGTCGGCGCCTTTGCCGTCCTCGCGATCGCCGGTGTCGTCCTCACGGTCCTGGCATGGCCCGGCTACCAGAGGTTCGACCGGGCCGTGGACAAGGCCAACAAGCGCGTCGACAAGAAGACCCGCGCCGCGTTGAGCCCCGATGACGGCTGGATCTGGCGCAACGGCACGACCCTGCTGCTTCTCGGCGTCGACAGCAAGGCCGGAGAGCCGGCGCGCTCCGACACCGTCCTGCTGATGCACTTCGATCCCAAGACGCACACCGTCAACCAGCTCTCGATCCCCCGTGACACCCGCGTCGACGTCCCCGGTCGCGGCCTCGACAAGATCAACTCGGCCATGTTCTGGGGAGGTCCCTCGCTGGCCGTGGAGACCGTGGAACAGTTCACGGGCGTTCCCATCAACCACGTGATGATCGTGAACTTCCAGGGCTTCCCGCGTCTCGTCAACGCCGTCGGCGGCGTGGACATGATGGTCCCCAAGACGATCACGACCACGGCGGGCAGCAACCTCCGTACCGTGGTCTACGAGAAGGGCATGAACCACTTCGACGGCAAGAACGCGATGCTCTACGTGCGCATCCGGTACGCCGACGACGACTTCCACCGCGCGTCGCGCCAACAGGCGTTCGTGCAGGCGCTCCAGACCAAGATCGCCAAGCCGTCCAACATCACCAAGCTGCCGGAGATCGGCAAGCGGTTCATGAGCGGCGTCGCGACCGACCTGACGACCAACCAGATCCTGCAGCTCGGCTACCTCAAGTGGCGGGCCGACGGCGGCAAGAAGCTCGTGATGAAGGGCACGCCGGGCCTGGAAGGCGGCACGGCCTACGTGTTCCCGCCCGACGACGCCAAGCGCGAAAAGCTGATCAAGCGCTTCCTCGGCGAGTGACGCAGGGCTCCCCGGCGTAGCCGACGGCGAGGAGAGCCAGGCCGCGAGCCGGCGCCGTCTGACCCATCCGGAGGCGCTCACCGGAGGCGAGCGCCTCCGTGAACGCTTCGAGCGTCATGCGTCCTTGTGCCACGTCGACCATCGAGCCGACGGCGACGCGGACCATGTTGTGGAGGAAACTGCCGGCGGTGATCTCGAAGCGCCATCGCCGCCCTTCGCCGTCCGGCGTCGGGCCGGCGTCGATCCACGCCGCAGCCCTCACCTCCCGGACGCACGAGTGGTAGCGGTCCGCGGAGGGGGTGAGAGCGGCGAAGTCGCGGTGACCGGGGAGCAGCCGTGCCGCGGCCGCCAGCGCCTCCCCGTCCACGCCGCCGCGCACCGCCCAGACGAAGGCGCGCTCGCGTACCGGCTTCACCGTGGTAGCCCACACGTCGTACCCGTAGCTCCGCGACACCGCCTCGCGCGCGACGAATCCGGGTGGGGCGGGAGCGACGCACAGCACGCCGATGTCCGGCGGCAGGAGTGAGTTGAGGGAGAGCCGGAGCCGCTCGGGTGCGAGATCGAGGCGGGCACAGGAGAACGACGCCACCTGGGCCCATGCGTGCACGCCCGCATCCGTCCGCCCGGCGACACTGAGGCGCACCGGCTCCCGAAGGACGGTCGCGAGCGCCTCTTCAAGCAGACCCTGGATCGTCCGCTGCCCGGGCTGTCTCGCCCACCCGCAGTAGGCCGTGCCCTCGTAGGCCACATCCAGACGCCAGCACTCGGCGACGCCCGGCTCGCCGTGCTCGCCGACCGCGCGGCGCTGCCGCTGCTGTGAAAGCTCACCCCGCTCCCCTGCCCGACCGCCGTTCACGCCGGCATCCTACACGAGCAGGCCGGCGGCGATGACCGCAGCCGTGAGCAGGAGGAGTACGGCGTCGCGAGCGCCCGCCCGCAGCGGATGCAGCCGCGTGCGCAGGACGCCGGGACGGTAGCAGCGCGCCTCCATGGCGAGCGCGAGCTCGTCGGCGCGACGAAAGCTGAGTATGAAGAGTGGCGTCAGCACCGGCACCAGCGCCCGCGCACGTCGCACGGGACCTCCGCTCCCGAAGTCCGCGCCGCGGGCCCGCTGGGCACGCATGATCTGGTCCATCTCCACGAGCAAGGTCGGAATGAAGCGCAGGGCGATCGTCACCATCAAGGCGAGCTCGTCGGTCGGCACGCGGAGCTTGCGCAGAGGACGGCCCAGCCAGGCGAGACCGTCGGTGAGGGCCAGCGGCGGTGTCGTGAGCGTGAGCACAGAGCCGACGAGCACCAGCACGACCAGGCGCAGGCTGAGAAACGCGGCGAACTGCAGTCCTTCCCATGAGAGGTCGAAGAACCAGAAGCTGAAGAAGGGCTCTCCGGGGGCGAACAGCACCTGCGCCAGGAAGGTGAGCCCCACCAGCCAGAGGAGGGGCCTGAAGGCACGCCAGAACCAAGCCGCCGGTACGCCGCTGAGTGCGTACGCGGCCACGCCCGCCACGGCGAACACAGCGAGCCCCGCAAAGGAGTCGCGCACGAAGAGCGCGATCGCCAGCGCGGTCACGGCGACGAACTTCGCGCGGGGGTCCAGACGGTGGATCACCGAGTCGCCGGGATAGTACTGGGCGACGGCCGGTCTCACGACAGGGCCTCCGCGGCCTCGGCAACGGTGCGCGGAGCCTCCGCGGTATCGCGCCCGAGGCGCCGCCAGAGCTCGACCAGAAACGGCTCGCGCAGGCGACTGGCGGCCAGGACGCGACGGCCGGACTCGCCGAGCTCCCAGGCGCCGGCCGCCGCCACTCTGCCCTCGTCGAGCACGAGGAGCTGGTCGCAGAGCGCCCACGCGAGGTCGACGTCATGCGTGGCGAGCACCAAGGTCACGCCGTCGCCGCGAAGACGCGAGAGGATGTGCGCCAGCTCGCGCCGGGTAGCCGGGTCCAGACTGACGAACGGCTCGTCGAGCAGCAGCAGGCGCGGTCGCATCGCGAGCACCCCGGCGAGCGCGAGCCTGCGCTGCTCGCCCCCGGAGAGCGCGTAGGGGTGCCGGCCACCGAACTCCTCGGGCGGCAGGTTCACCAGCTGGAGTGCCTCGTCGACCGCAGCGGTCACGGCGGCCTCGCTCCACCCCAGCCGGCGCGGTCCAAAGGCCACATCCTCGCGGGCGGACGCGGCGAAGAGCTGCAGCTCCGGCGTCTGGAAGACAAGACCGACCTGCCGCTGGAGATCACGGCAGGAGGCGTCATCCAGTCCGGCGCCGTCGAGCAGTATCTCGCCGGCCTCCGGCCTGTCGAGACCCTTGACGACTTGCAGCAGCGTCGACTTCCCCGAGCCGGACGCCCCCAGCAGGGCCAGCGACCGTCCGGCGCCAAGGTCGAGCGCGACATCCCGCAGCGCGGGGATCCGAAGGTCCCCCTCTTCGTAGCTGAAGTCGAGGCCGCGGCACACCAGGGTCATTCCCGTGGTCGCGTTCACGCCGCGCCTCCACGCGCGGCAGTACTCTCCGCCGCGGCCGGGCCGCTCACGTCCTGGCTCCCAACGCCACGAGCAGCTGGTCGAGCGTGAGCGGCAGCGTCGCGAACCCCCGGTCGCGCGCCGCGAGCTCGAGAGCCAGCTCGCCGGCCGCGGGCAGACCCAAGCCGAGCCGCCGCACGAGGCGGGCGTCACCGAACAGGCCGGCGACATCTCCCGAGTACACGATGGTTCCGCTCTCGAGCGCTACCACACGATCCGCTCCCACCACCTCGTCCATCTCCTGGGTCACGAAGACGACGGCGAGTCCGTCGGCGCGAAGCGCCTCGACCGCGGCCAGCACTTCGGCACGGCCGACCGGGTCGAGCATCGCCGTCGGCTCGTCCAGCACGAGGACACGCCGCGGCACCGCCAGCACGCCGGCGAGCGCGGTCCGCTGCTTCTGGCCACCGGAAAGGAGGTGCGGCTCGCGCTTTCGCAGCTCCACGAGCCCGAATCGCTCGAGGACTTCGTCGACCCTGTGCCGGATATCCACCGGCGGCCAGGCGAGGTTCTCGAGACCGAATGCCAGGTCGTCCTCGACGCACTCCGCCACGAGCTGATTCTCAGGGTTCTGGAACAGCACGCCCACGTCGCGTCGCGCGTCCT
>CAVOGK010000038.1:0-19965 GCA_963695395.1 uncultured Thermoleophilia bacterium
GTCTCCCGACGACGCGGCCGACCTTCTCGCCGATCTGCCCGACGACCGCCGCCAGCACTTCATCGCGATGATGGAGAAGGACGACGCCGAGGAGATGTGCGAGCTGCTCAGCTACCCCGAGCACTCGGCCGGCGGCATCATGACCACGGACTACGCCTGGGCACGCCTCGACGACACCGCGGCGCACGCCATCGAGCGGCTCCGCGAGCAGGAGCCCGAGGCCGAGACGGTCTACTACATCTACGTCGTCGACCGCTCGGAACACCTGCGTGGCGTCTTCTCGCTGCGCGAGCTCCTCATGACGCCGCCGGAGAAGCGGGTGCGCGAGTTCATGACCGAGAACCCGGTCTCGGTGCGCACCGACGCGAGCGAGGAAGCGATCACCAACGCGATGGCCAAGTACAACCTGCTCGCCCTTCCCGTGGTCGACGACGAGGGCGAGCTGCACGGGATCATCACCATCGACGACGCGATCGACCTGGTGCTTCCGCTCGCCTGGAAGAAGCGCCTGCCGAGGATCTTCCATTGAGGAGGCCTCGATGGCGCAGAGATCGCGCAACGTAGGCCGGAGGCTCGCCGGCCGCGTCGGCCGCACCCGGCTCCTGATCATCCTCGCGATGGTCGGGCCGGGCTTCATCGCCGCCAACGCCGGCAACGACGCCGGCGGCATCACCACGTGGTCGGTGATCGGCTCGCGCTACGGCTACAGCATGATCTGGCTGCTCGTGGTGATGACGCCGATCCTCGCCATCGTGCAGGAGATGAACGCCCGCGTCGGCGTCGTGACCGGACGCGGGCTCGCCGGCCTCATCCGCGAGAAGTTCAGCCTCAAGATCACCGCCCTCGCGATCCTCGCCACGGTGATCGCCAACTTCGGCACCACCGTAGCGGAGTTCTCGGGCGTCGCCGCCGCCAGCGGCCTGCTCCACGTGCCGTCGTACGTGGCCGTGCCCGTCGTCGCCCTGGGCATCTGGCTGCTCATCACGCGCGGCTCCTACCGCAAGGTCGAGCGGGTGCTTCTGGTCCTGGGATTCGTCCTCCTGACCTACGTGATCTCGGGCATCCTCGCCGGACCCGATTGGCACGCGGCGCTGCACGGCGCCACCTCGCCGTACGTCGAGTGGAACAGCCTGTGGCTGTTCACGGTCATCGCGGCCGTGGGCACGACGCTCACGCCGTGGGGGCAGTTCTTCATCCAGGCCGCGGTCGTCGACAAGAAGGTGCCGTGGCGGCAGTTCGCCTACACCAAGTACGAGATCTACGCCGGGTCGGTGTTCATGACGACGATCGACTTCTTCATCGTCGTCGCCTGCGCGGCCACGCTCTACCAGGATGGGATCGTCGTCCAGTCGGCTGAGGAAGCGGCCATGGCGCTGGTGCCCTTCCTGGGAGCGGCGGCGCAGTACCTCTTCGCGATCGGCCTGCTCAGCGTCTCGATCCTCGCCGCCGGCGTCCTGCCGCTGGCCACCGCCTACGTGGTCTGCGAGGCCTTCGGCTTCGAGTCCGGCCTGGACAACTCGTTCCGCGAGGCGCCGGTCTTCAACGGCCTCATCACCTTCCTGATGATCGTACCGGCGGCCGTCGCCATCATCCCCGGACTGCCGCTCGTGAAGGTCATCCTGGTGGCGCAGTCGCTGAACGGCATCCTGCTGCCGGTGATCCTCATCTTCACGTTGCTCATGATCAACGACCCCAGGGTGATGGGCGCGCACGTGAACGGGCGTATCCGCAACGTCATCGCCTGGAGTTTCACCGTCGCGCTGATCGTGATGAGCGCTGCCTTGCTCCTCTCCCCGTTGTTCACCTGAGGGATGGGCCGGCGCCGGCCGCCTAGCTGCCGTCCTCGCGGTCGTGGGTCTTCGGCTCGACGTGGACGAGGACGTCCGTGTTGGGGATGCAGTCACGGATGTCCTCCGTGATGTGCATGGCGATCTCGTGCGCCTCGGTGACCGTGAGGTCCTCGTCGACCGTCACGTGCAGATCGACGTGCCGGCGGCTGCCGGCGCGGCGGGCGCGCAGCTTGTGGTAGCCGACGATGATCTCGCCCCGATGCTCGCGCACGCAGCGCCGGATCTCATCGAGCTCCTCGTCGGGCAGCGTCTCGTCCAGCAGCACGCGCGTCGACTGCATCACCAGGTCGTACCCCGTCTTGATGATGAGGACGGCGACGGCGATGGCCGCGATCGGGTCGAAGTAGGGCCAGTCGGTGAGCTCCACCAGCAACAGGCCGAACGCGACCCCGAAGGACGTGTAGACGTCGGTGAGCAGGTGGGCGGCGTCGGCCTCGAGCGCGGCCGACTGTGTGCGCCGGGCCACGGGATAGAGGACTTTGCGCGAGACGATGAGGTTGGTGACGCCGGATACGATCATGACGCCGATGCCCAGCCAGATGTGGTCGATCTCGGGGCCGTCGATGATCTTCATGACGCCCTCGTAGATGATGACGCCGGCGGCGGAGATGATGAGCAGCGCCTCGATGACGCCGCTCAGGTTCTCGACCTTCTCGTGGCCGTAGTGATGGTCCTCGTCCGGCGGCTGCGAGGCGCGGCGCACCGACCAGAAGGCGATGAGCGCCGCCGCGAGGTCCGAGCCGGAGTGCAGCGCCTCGGAAATGATGGCGATGGATCCCGAGAGGATGCCGACGACGAGCTTGAAGACGATCAGCGTCGCGTTCGACGCGATCGAGACCGCGGCGGCGCGCGACTTGAGCGAGTGGTTGGTGATGTCGTCCATGGAGCTGGACGGCAGGCTCGACCTAGGTCGACCGGATCCCATGCAGCAAGCCCTCCCGTCGCAAGATACCGACGAGGGTCCTGCCGGCCAGTGCGCGGTGGCTGGCCTGGTCCTTGGCGTTCTGCGGCCACTCGGCCACAGTCAGGTCTGACCCTTCGGGGACGAAGACGGGGTCGTAGCCGAACCCGCCCTCACCGCGCGGCGCCTCTGCGATGGCGCCCCACCAGTGTCCCGTCGCGGGGTAGTGTGCCATATCGGGCGCGACCGCGACAACTGAGCACACGAAGCGCGCCCGGCGCGCGCGCGGGCCGGCGCAGCCGGCCATCTCGCGCAGGAGGCGCGCGACGTTGGCGCCGTCGGCGCCGGGCCCGTCCACGCCCGCGTAGCGGGCGCTGGTGACGCCCGGCGCCCACCCCAGTGCCTCGACCTCGAGCCCGGAGTCGTCGGCGAGGAACAGGACGTCATCGTCCGGCCGCAGGCCGAGCTCCTCGAGCAGCGCGGGGTCGCTCGCGACCGCGCGCGCAAGCGACTCGGCCTTCCCGAGCGCGTTCTCGGCGAACGACTCCACCCCCTCCGGCGGCAGCTCGACGCCGTCCGGCATGACGTCGACCCGGCACGGCGCCAGGATGGCGCCGAATTCCTTGGCCTTGTGGCGGTTGCCGGTGGCGAGCACGAAGCGCATGTCCGTCTATTCCAGCTCCGCGCAGGCCGCCGTCTGCGCTGCCGCAAGCGCGGTCGCGCCCGCGGCCGCCAGGTCGAGCATCGCCTCGAGCGCCGGCCGCGAGTACGGCTCGCCCTCGGCCGTCGCCTGCACCTCGACGAGGCGTCCGTCGCCGGTGAGGACCGCGTTGAGGTCGACCTCCGCCGCCGAGTCCTCCTCGTAGTCGAGATCGAGCCGGGTCTCACCGTCCACGATGCCCGTGGACACGGCCGCGACCGAGTCGAACAGCGGCAGCTCGTGCAGGCCGAGCAGGTCCTTGACCTTGAGCGCGACCTGGTACACGGCCACGTAGGCACCGGTGATGCTCGCCGTGCGCGTGCCGCCGTCGGCCTGCAGCACGTCGCAGTCGACGGCGATGGTGCGCTCGCCGATGATGCCGAGGTCGACGACGCCGCGAAGGCTGCGACCGATGAGCCGCTGGATCTCCATGGTGCGGCCCGACTGCTTGCCGCGCACGGCCTCCCGCGAGGTCCTCGTGGGCGTGGCGCCCGGGAGCATGCTGTACTCGGCGGTGAGCCAGCCGCGGCCCGAGCCGCGTAGCCAGCCCGGAACGCCGTCGCTCAATGACGCCGTACAGAAGACGTGCGTGTCGCCCAGTTCGATGCGCGCGGAGCCGGCGGCGAACTTGGCCACCGCCGGCGAGATGCGCACCGGTCGGAGTTCGTCTGGCTTACGTCCTTTTCTCACGTCTTCCTCCTCGCCGCCTGTGGCGGCAACGGCCGCGTCAGACGGCCGGTCGCGTGATCCCGAACAGCTCGCGGCGCGAGCGCACCACGAAGAACAGAGCGAGGCCGGCCGTGAACATGACCACGGCCTCGCCGATGCCGACCCAGGCGGCGCTCGCCCAGTACGGCAGGTCGAGCAGGAGCGCGAGCATCGCCGCGACCCCCAGGCCGTTGACGATCACCGGCACGGCCAGGGCGACGACTCGCGGCCCGATGACGTGCATGAGGGCGGCGGCGCCCAGCGTGAGCGCCGCCCCGACCACGACGTCGACCGGCATCATCGGGCTCCCGAGATTGCCGATCGCCGTGCCCACGGTGAGGCCGAGCACGGCCGCCGGGTCGAAGCAGGCGAACACGAGCAGCGCCTCGGAGAGGCGGAACTGCACCTGCCCGTAGGCGAGGGCGTTCAGGCCGGGCGCGAGAGTGAGCACGGCGTAGAGGGCGGCGTAGACCGCCGCCCTCACGAGGAAACGGCTGGTCATGGCGCGACGAGCTCGGCGAGCCGCTCGAGCGGCAGCGCGCGCACGCGCGTGAGCGGCATCTGCAGGAAGCGCGCGCCAGTGGAGCGGAAGCGCTCCACGTCGCCGGTCGTGTAGAAGCGATAGGAGCCCATGATGTCGCCCGGGCGCTCGAGGCCCTGGCGCGCCAGCATCGCCTCGACCTCGCGCGCGATCTCGGCGGCGGGATTGATGAGGGTGACGTCTCGCCCCAGGAAGCGCTGCAGCATGGGCGCGATGAGCGGGTAGTGCGTGCAGCCCATGATGACCACGTCCGGGCGCTCGGCCTTGAGCGGTTCGGTGAAGCCGCGCACGGCATCGGCGAGTTCCTGGCTCGCCACATCGCCGGCCTCGATGAAGTCGACCAGGCCCGGACAGGCCTGCTCGATGATCTCGGCGCCGGAGTCGAGGCCGTGGATGGCGCGAGGGTAGGCGCCGCTCGCCACCGTCGCCTCCGTCGCCAGCACGCCGATGCGGCGGTAGCGCGAGCTCTCCACCGCGGCTCGCGCGCCCGGCATGACCACGCCGATGATCGGTGTCTCGAACTGCTCCTGCAGCGCCGGGAGGGCCGCCGAGGTGGCCGAGTAGCAGGCCACCACGATGAGCTTGACCGGGACCGTCTCGAGGAAGGCCGTGATCTGCCGCGAGAAGAGCTCGAGCTCGCCAGGGCTCTTGTCGCCGTACGGAAAGCGGGCTGTGTCGCCCACGTAGGCGAAGTGCTCGCCGGGCAGCCGCACGAGACTCTCGTGGAGCACGGTGAGGCCCCCCATGCCCGAGTCGAACATGCCGATGGGCAGGGCGGCGAGCTGGTGCAGGTTGTCAGAGGGGAAGACGGTCATGGCAGGGCGCCCGAGGCGCCCCGATAGTATCCCCCACCGCGCGAGGCACTGTCCAGACGCATGGCCTGCGCCGGACAGCTCAAGGAGGGCGGGAGCCCGGCCGATAGCAGGAGTGAAAGGGGATCTCCAGAGCGAGACCGGGGGCGTGCGGTGAAGAACGAGAGCGGCAAGATCGAGGTGTTCGTCTTCCCGGACGGCACGTCCGTCGAGATGATGGTCTTCGACGAGAGCGTCCGCCGGCGCGGCGCCGTCCCGTCGGCCGCGCCCAGCGTCCGCGAGGCGTCCGCTCCCGCTTCGTGCAGCGTGCCCTCCCCGCCGGCGCACGAGAACGACGGCGCCCGGGAGTGCCCGACCTGCGGCAGCACCCTGGTCTACCCCGTCGACTGGGATCGGTCCGGCCCAGCCGTCTGGACCCTGCAGCTCCGCTGCCCCGAGTGCGAGACACGGCGCGAGGTCGTGCTGGGTCGCGCCGCCGTCGAGCAGTTCAACCGCGAGCTGTACCAGGGCGCCCAGGACATCGCCCGCGCCGCCGAGCGCGTGACGCGTCGCAACTTCGAGGACGAAGTGGAGAGGCTCGTGGTCGCCCTCGAGCGCGACCTCATCCTGCCGATGGACTTCTAGATCGCGGCCTCCGCGCTCGCTCCGCGCCCTCCACTGTTCGTCAGCCACACCCCCGCCACCACCACGACCGCTGCTGCGCCCTGCGCGAGCGTGAGCCGCTCGCCCAGCACGATGAACGCACTCGCCACCGCCACGATCGGCGTCAGGTTGATGAAGACGCTCACGCGGCTCGCCGGCAGAAAGCGGAAGGCGTAGTTGAGCAGCAGGTACGCGACGATCGAGCACACGAGCGTGAGAAAGAGCACGCCGCCGGCCGCCTCCGCGGTGGGCCGGCGGACCCCCACGATCACGGCCTCCGCCAGTGCAAGCGGCGCCATGAAGAGAGCGCCGAAGAGGTTCTGCCAGGCCGTGACGAACAGCGCCGAGCGGCTGACGAGCAGGCGCCGCGCGAGGATGCTGTAGACCGCAGCCGCGAGCGAGGCTGCGAGCACCAGAAGGTTGCCCGTGAGCGACCCCCCCGCACCCGAGCCGGCGGCCAGGACCAGCGCGAGGATCCCCGCGAACGACAGCAGGATGCCGGCCCACTGGCGGCCGGTCGCGCGCTCACTCCTCGAGAAGACCCCCAGAAGCGCGACGAAGATGGGGATCGTGGCGATCAGGATCGCCGCCTCGGAAGCGCTCGTGCGCGCGATCCCCGTGTTCTCGAAGCTGAAGTAGACGGTGAGAGAGACAAAGCCGACCAGCGCCAGCCGCCCGAGCTCGCGGCGCGTGACCTGCTCGCGCCGCGGGCGCAGCCGCCACACCACCCAAAGAATGCCGCCGGCGAGCGTGAAGCGCAGGAGCGCGACAAGCAACGGCTCGAACCCTTTCAGCGCAGTCTTGGTGGCGACGAACGAAAGCCCGAAGGCGAAGGTCATGCCGATCGCGGCGAGGTAGGCGGAGAGTGGCGGCCGGTCGTTCATCGGCCAAGGGTATCGCAGGAGGCGGCGGTGGGCGGAAGACCGGTGGCTGGTGCACCTCAGTGGACGGCTCTCGAACCTTCGCCACGAACTGAGGCCGCTGTTCGACGCTCTGTAGCCCGTCTGTCAGCGGCTAGCGCCGCCCGCTCGCAGCCCATGTGCGAACTTGATGCCGCCTCCACGCCGACGCGCGACGAGCTTCGAGGCACTTGGTGCACGGCTTCCGGACCGGCGACGTTCAGGTCCGGGATCCAGAGACCTAATCGGACGACTCCGTCGAGAGCCGACGACGGCCCTCCTCGAAAGCCGCCTCGGTTGAGCGATAGACCAGGCTGCGGGCCGGGAAGATGGCTGTGCCGCCCCAGCAGGTCCTCGATGCCGGTGCGCTTCAGCTGGTCGGCCATGTCGTGGCCCACGCCGGCGAGGAGGAGCGCTCCTCCACCCCGCTGCAGGTCATTGGCGTAGCGCCGGAAGAGGCCGATTGCGCTGCTCCCGACCTCGCCGCGGCCTCGCAGGCGCAGCACCAGGACCGCTCCCTGCGCGTCGCGCACGTCCGGCAGCTTGTCCGCGATCACATCGGCGGCCGCGTAGAAGATGCTGCCGTAGATGTCGAGGATGGTGACCTCGCGGTCGGGAACACGCTCGGGCGGATCCTCTTCGCTGAACCGCCCCTCCCCTTCGCGGACCAGCCGGCGGACCTTCACGTCGAGCGACGCGCTCGAGATGTACTGGATGGTGGAGATCGCGACGCCGACCAACACAGCGTACTGGATCGGCAGCATGAGGGTGAGCACCAGGGTAGTCAGCATGATGACCCGCACCGCCCAGTTCGTGCGCCAGACCTCGAGGACGGCGGACGGCTTGAGCGACCCCACGGCCGCGACGATGAGCAGGGCCGCCACGGTCGCCATCGGCACCTTCTCGATGGCGCTCCCGAGGAGCAGCAGTACAACGGCCACGATGATGCCCGCGTACACGTTCGCCCAGCGGGAGCGGGCGCCGGAGCTGACGTTCAGCGCCGAGGCGGAGACGGATCCGCCGATGGGCATGCCCTGGAAGAAGCTCACGGCCGCGTTGGCGACGCCCTGGGCGGCGAAGTCGCGCGAGTCGTCGCCGTACTCGCCGCCGGGGTTGGGCACGCTCTTGCTGACCCCGGCGCCCTGGATCAGGCCAATCGCAGCGATCGCGATCGCCGGGATGACGAGGTCCACGGCCTTCGAGAAGTCGGGGACCTGGAACTGTGGCAGCCCCGACGGGATCGCGGCGACGTCGCTGACCAGCTGCACGCTGAGCCCGAGCAGGGCCACGCCGACGGTCACCACGGCGAACGCCAGCACCATGGCGAACTTGCTCAGCGGCGTGCGCCCGAGCAGGAGGATGAGCCCTATCGTCGCCAGTCCAACGGCCAACGTTGGCCACGAGACCTCGTCGAAGTGCAGGACGAGGTCCACCGTCTTGGCCACCTTGTTCGCGTACTCGCTGCCGTAGCCGGTGAGATCGCCGAGCTGACCCAGGATGATGAGGACGCAGACGCCGGTGATGAACCCGACCATCACGCTGTTGGAGACGAACTTGGTGACCCAGCCGAGCTTGAGGAGACCGAAGGCCAGCTGGATGAGTCCGACCATCAGGGTGAGCATGATGAGTACGCCCGTGCGCTCGTCCGCGCCCGTCTTGCCCACGGCGTCGCCCACGGCGAGGGCGATCGCGCCCGTCGTCGTGACGGTCATGAAGACCGAGCCGGCGAACAGGGCGCCGATCGGCGTGCCGATGACCAGCGTGTTGAGGCCGTTGACCGGCTTGACGGCGGCGAGGATCGCGGAGGCCATGGCGTCGGGGATCTGGACAAGACCCGTGGTCAGGCCGGCGATGAGGTCGTTCTTGACGTCCCCGCGCCGCGGGAGGCTGATGAGTGACTTCACGCAGCGGCTCCCTTGGCTTCCACCCCGGCCGCACTCAGATCGGGCTTCCTGACAAGTGCCCCGGTCACGCCGGTAGCTGCTTCTGCTCCGCCGGCGTTGCGCAATCGACGAACAACCCCACCGTCAGCCCGCGAACGTGGGTCGGCCGTGGTACACCGGGTGAGATGGCCGAGGGGAAGACGGCCGACGACGACAAGGGGCGGGCCGGAATGGCCCGCCCCTTGTCGCATTTCGCAAACGCACCCGGCCTGCATCAGTCCTTCAGACCCGACTGTGGAGATTCTTCCGGTGGGGTGAACAGGGCGTTGTCTTCCCCGATCTCCTCATCGATCAGCGCAGTGAGTTTCTGGTTCATGGCCGACAAGAGTTCTTCGCTGTACTTGGGATTGGCCGGGTCGGCCAGATTGTCCATTTCCTCAGGATCCAGGAGCAGATCGTAGAGAGCGGCGTCGTTGTCGGCCAACAACTGCTCGACCGATGCCGGCCGGTTGTAGCCACCCAGACCGAAGTACCGGACCAGCTTGTAGCGACCATCGAAGGCGCAGCGGAACAACTCTCGTTTCTCAAGGTCCGGCACGCCGATCTCATCCAGCATGCCCTTGAACGAGTCCATGCCGCGGTGGAACTCCACGCCGGCCTTCGCTGCGGCGGCGTCGAACACCCTGACCGCGTTGCGGGCGAACCACTGCGCGTCGATGGTGGCGATCATGTCGTAGGTCAGCAGACAGCCCTTGCCGGGTTCCCCGCTGCTGCCACGCGGTCCGGCTGAGGCGGGATTCTCCACGATCCCTGAAAGGTCATGGCCTTTCAGGAAGGGGTAGCGCCGTTGCCGCTCGGCCTCCGGCAGGCCGGCATACGCCAGGATTGTGGGAGCCAGGTCGAGATGGGAACCCACCGCATCCGTCCTGCCCCCGCCAGGGTGGCGCGGATCGACGATCACCAACGGCACGTTGACGGTCTCCCGGAAGGCCACGCTGCCTTTCTGGCGCAGGTGATGGGCGCCGCCCATCTCGCCGTGATCCGAGGTGAAGATGATGATCGTGTCGTCGGCCTGACCGGACGCTTCCAGAGCATCCAGCACGGCTCCGATGTGCCGGTCCACGTCGAGAAGGCAGTTGAGGTAGTAGTTGACATGGTTGTGCCACATGTCCCGGCGCTCCATCGGGATCGGGCCGTAGTACACGTCACACAGGCGCTCGTAACTGCGGACGGCCGGCGGCTGTCCCTCGAGGTCGTCGAAGAAGGAGCCCGGCAAGGCCGTCTGCCATCTCTGCTGGTAGAGCGGCGTATCGGGCGCGTCGAAGATCGGGAACATGGACTTGGCCTGGACCGTCTCGTCGCCGTCGGTGTCGTAGAACATCACATCGTGAGGGTTGACGAAGTTCACCGTCATGTACCACGGCTGGGTCGCAGCAACCTCGGGGGCACGCTTCGTCAGCCAGTCGACGGCCTCATCCGCAGTCCTGGGGTCTTTCGAGAGCCCATCCATGGGCCCGCCTACCGCATCGCCCCACTCCTGGTACTCGGAGAAGCCGAAGGCTTCCATAGCTTCACGGGAGCCCGGAGCTGGAAGCTCCGAGAGGTGCCACTTGCCCTTGTAGACGGTGTGGTAGCCCAGATCGCGCAGCAGATGACCGATGGTGGGCAAGGCCTCCGGGTCGGCCTTCATGTCGTCGATCCAAGCGAAGTTGGTGTTGTCGAACATGCGCGTGTGCGGCGCATGCCTGCCGGTGATCATCACCGAGCGGGAGGGGGTGCACACCGTGGTGGTGGCGTGGTGATTGACGAAAGTGACCCCGCGGGAATGGATGCGATCCCGGTTGGACAAGGCGAATCCCGCCGGCAGAGACTGGTGGGCATATTCCTGATCGGTCACGATCATCAGGATGTTCGGCTGCTCGGTCATGGTTCTTCCTCCCCATTCATCAAGACACGACACTGTACGTCAAGCGGGCTCAAGCCGCGTATGCACTGCCACCCTCCTGTACCGAGCCTCAGGCCAGGGTCTCCGCTGTCAGCCTGCAGCATCCCTCCTCGTAAGCCGCCTCAGTTGAGCGATAGACCAGGCTGTGGGCTGGGAAGATGGAGTGCTTCCCTAGAAGGTCCTCGATACCGGTGCGCTTGAGCTGGTCGGCCATATGGTGGCCCACCCCGGCGAGGAGGAGCGCTCCCCCGCCCTGCTGCAACTCGGTCGCGTAGCGCCGGAAGAGGCCGATCGCGCTGCTGCCGACCTCGCCGCGGCCTCGCAGACGCAGCACCAGGACGGCTCCGTGCGCGCCGCGCACGTCCGGCAGCTTGTCCGCGATCACGTCGGCCGCCGCGTAGAAGATGCTTCCGTAGATGTCGAGGATAGTGACTTCGCGGTCGGGAACACGCTCGGGCGGGTCCTCTTCGCTGAACCGCCCCTCGCCTTCGCGGACCAGCCGGCGGATCCTCACGTCGAGCGACGCGCTTGAGATGTACTGGATGGTGGAGATCGCGACGCCGATCAGCACGGCGTACTGGATCGGCAGCATGAGCGTGAGCGCAAGGGTGGTCAGCATGATGATCCGCGCCGCCCAGTTGGTGCGCCAGACCTCGAGGACGGCGGCCGGCTTGAGCGAGCCCACGGCCGCCACGATGAGCAGCGCCGCCACCGTCGCCATCGGCACCTTCTCGATGGCGCTGCCGAGGAGCAGCAGGACGACGGCGACGATGATGCCTGCGTACACGTTCGCCCAGCGGGAGCGGGCTCCGGAGCTGACGTTCAGCGCCGAGGCGGAGACGGACCCCCCGATGGGCATGCCCTGAAAGAAGCTCACGGCCGCGTTGGCGACGCCCTGGGCGGCGAAGTCGCGTGAGTCGTCACCGTACTCGCCGCCGGGGTTGGGCACGCTCTTGCTGACCCCCGCGCCCTGGATCAGGCCGATCGCGGCGATCGCGATCGCCGGGACGATGAGCCCGGCGGCCTTGGAGAAGTCGGGGACCTGGAACTCCGGCAGTCCCGACGGGATGGCGGCGACGCCGCCGACCAGTTGCACGCCGAGCCCGAGCAGCGCCACACCGACGGTCACCACGGCGAAGGCCAGCACCATGGCGAACTTGCTCACGGGGGTGCGCCCGAGCAGGAGGATGAGCCCCACGGTCACCAGGCCCACGGCCAGCGTCGTCCACGAGACCTCATCGAAGTGCAGGACGAGGTCCACCGTCTTGACCACCTTGTTCGAGTACTCGCTGCTGTAGCCGGTGAGGTCGCCGAGCTGGCCCAGGATGATGAGGATGCAGACGCCCGTGATGAAGCCGACCATCACGCTGTTGGAGACGAACTTGGTGATCCAGCCGAGCCTGAGGAGGCCGAACGCCAGCTGGATGAGCCCGACCATCAGGGTGAGCGTGATGAGCACGCCCGTGCGCTCGTCCGCCCCCGTCTTGCCTACAGCGTCGCCCACGGCGAGGGCGATGGCGCCTGTCGTGGTGACGGTCATGAAGACAGAGCCGGCGAAGAGGGCGCCGATGGGCGTGCCGATGACCAGCGTGTTGAGGCCATTGACGGGCTTCACGGCGGCGAGGATCGCCGAGGCCATGGCGTCGGGGATCTGCACGAGGCCGGTGGTCAGACCGGCGATGAGGTCGCTCTTCGCGTCCTGGCGCTTCGGCAGGCTGATCGGCGACTTCACCGGCGCTCCCTTCGCATCGGCCGTGGTTGTAAGGCGTAAGCGCCTCCAGCCATTCACAGCCACGGCGCGGTCCCTCTAGCACGCTTTACCAATGGTAAGTTACTATGCGACACACAGACAAGGCTTCACCGCGAGGTGGCGCACAAATGGAGGCCGGACTTGGACAAGCAGGGCGCGAAGCGGCGGCGGCGCGGGCGTGAGGCGACCACCGAGGCGATCCTCGGGGCGGCCCAGGAACTCTTCTACGACCGCGGCTACGACCAGGTCACCGTCCGCGATATCGCGCGGCAGGTCGGTGTCTCACACGCGCTCGTGCACCAGTACGTGGGCAGCAAGGAAGAGATCTTCCGCGCCGTGCTCGCGCGCAACGAGGGCCTGATGGTCGCCGGCGCGACCGGGACCCTCGACCTGCTGGAGAGCGCCCGCCTGATTCTGCGGCGGGGGCTTGAGCCGCCCGGGCGCGAGTATCTCCGGCTTCTCATGAAGTCAGCTCTCAGCGGCCTGCCCTACGATCAGACGACCGGACACTTCACGGAGGTCGACCGGCTCGTGGAGCTCGCCGAGCAGCAGGCGGCCGCAGCATTGCCGGTCGAGCGCATCGAGAAGAATCTCGATCCCCGCCTCGTGGGAGCGTGCGCGGCAAGCCTGCTCATCGGCTGGGTCGCCGGCGAATCCTGGCTGCGACCCGCGTGGGGACTCGAGAACACGGACGATGCCGAGATCGGAGACGCTCTCGAGCGCGTGATCCTCAGCATCTTTAGGGACCATGTGCCGGGAGTGGCTTCTGCCGATGCAGATGGAGCGGGCTCGGATGCCCGACGGTGAAGGTAGCGCCCACCTGACTGCGGAGTTGGCGGCCGACAAGTCCACCGGCTTGGGCCGCTACGTGCCCATCGTCGACTGGCTCCCGCGCTACCAAAGGACTTGGCTGCGCGCCGACGTCATCGCGGGGCTCACCCTGTGGGGGCTCGTGGTGCCCGAGGGCATGGCCTATGCGGGCATCGCCGGCCTGCCGCCGCAAGCGGGCCTCTACGCGCTGGTCGCGTCGCTGCTCGTCTACGCGCTGCTGGGGACCGCGCGCCACCTGTCGGTCCAGGCCACGTCGGCGACGGCGGCGCTCCTCGCCACCTCCGTCGCCGCCGCGGTGGCCGCCGCGGGGGCCGCGTCCGATCCCCAGACCTACGCGGCCTACGCGGCCGGCTTCGTACTCGTCACCGGCGCGGTGTTCCTCGCGGCCGGCCTCGCCAAGCTGGGCTTCATCACGCAGTTCCTCTCAAAGCCGGTGATGGACGGCTTCGTGGTCGGCCTCGCCATCTTCGTGACGGTGGGGCAGCTCTCCAAGCTCTTCGGCGTGGAGAAGCCCGAGGGCAACACGATCGAGAAGCTCGTGGGGACGATCAAGGAGTTGCCTCAAACCGATTGGACCACCTTCGCGGTGGGGGCCGCGGCGCTGGCGCTGCTGTTCCTGCTGCCGCGCCTGAGCCGGAAGATCCCGGCCGGCTTGGTCGTGCTGTTCGGGGCGATCGCGCTGAGCGCGGCGCTCGATCTCGAGGGCGCCTACGGCGTTGCGGTAGTCGGCACGCTGCCACAGGGGTTGCCGACGCCCTCCCTGCCGGACGTGCCCCTCTCCGCACTGGCCGGGATGGTGGTGACGGCGATCGGTGTCGTGCTGGTGGCCTACAGCGAGGCGCTCGGCGTCGCTCACGAGTTCGCCGAGAAGCACGGCTACGAGGTCGACGCCGACCAGGAGCTGAACGCCCACGGCGTGGTCAACCTCGTGAGTGGCCTGCTGGGCGGCATGATCGCCGGCGGCAGCATGTCGGCGTCGGCCGTGAAGGAAGGCGCCGGCGCCCGCACCCAGGTCGCGAACCTGATCGCCTGGGGCGTGACCATCGTGACGCTGCTCTTCCTCACGCCCCTGTTCGCGCCGCTGCCCGAGGCCGTGCTGGCGGCGCTGATCATCCACGCGCTCTGGCACCTCGTCACCTCGCGCAAGCTGGCGCGGCTCAGGCGTGCGGCTCCGGTCGAAGTCTGGTTCGGGGTGCTCACGCTGTGGGGCGTGCTGCTGGTCGACGTCCTCGAGGGCATGATCATCGGCCTGCTGGCCTCGCTGCTATTCGTGATCTACAGGTCCAGCCGCGCGCATCTCTCCTCGCTGGGGCGCGTGCCCGGCGTGCCCGGCGCCTACTCGGACGTGGCCCGGCACCCCGACGACACGCCGGTGCCGGGCGTCCTCATCGTGCGTCTCGACGCGCCGCTCTATTACGCCAACGCGCTCACCGTGAGGGACGCCGTGAAGTCCATGGTCGCGGAGCAGGAGCCGCCGCCGCGGGCCGTCGTCCTCGACGCCGGCACCCAGGACGAGCTCGACGTGACCAGCACCGAGGTGGTCAAGGGACTGGTGCAGCAGCTGCGCGAGGGCGGGCTGGAGGTCTACTTCGCCGACGTGCACGCGCCCATCCTCGAGCGCGGTCGCCAGACCGGTCTGACGGAGGCCATCGGCGAAGACCACGTGTTCCCGACCGTTGACTCCGCCGTGCGCCACATCCAAGCAGAGATAGGGTCCACGATTCCGGATGCAGGAGGAAGACCAGATGACTGAAATGGATCTCACGTCCCTGCCGGCGCCGCTGGACGACGCCGGGACGCCCGCGTCATGAGCAGCGCGGACGAGAGTCCGACCGGCGCGGAATCCACGGAGGCCGCCGGCCCGGCCGGCGAGCCGAGTGCGTTCGCCGCGCCGCAGTGGGCCCGGGACGTCGGGCGCTGGAGCTGGATCGTCGTCGGCGCCCTCCTCGTGCTGGTCGCGCTCTTCTGGGCGGCGGCGGCGATCCAGATGGTCGTGCTGGCGTCGCTCTTCGCGGTCCTCTTCGGGGGCACCTTCCTGCCCGTGGTCGACTGGCTCCACAGGCATCACCTCCCGCGCTGGCTCGGCGCGCTGCTCGTCCTCGTTTTCCTCATCGCCCTGGGCGTCTTCATCGTGCTCGTCATCCTCTACGGACTGGTGAAGCAGCTGCCCGTGATCCAGGACAACCTGCAGGCGGCGGTCGACTCCATCAACGAGAAGCTCGCGTCGACGAGCGTCGACCAGTCGACCCTGGACTCGATGAAGACGGCGATCGAGGGCGTGCTCAAGTACGCAGCGACCGGCGCCGCCGGCACGGTCGCCAGCATCGTCAGCGGCCTGGCGTCGCTGAT
This sequence comes from uncultured Thermoleophilia bacterium, assembly GCA_963695395.1. GTDB lineage: Bacteria > Actinomycetota > Thermoleophilia > UBA2241 > UBA2241 > CAIXSE01. The sequence goes on from CAVOGK010000038.1 coordinate 15,812, forward strand.
CTTCGGCGTCTTCATCAGCATCAACATCCTGGTGTGGGTGCTGATCCAGGGGAGGAAGATCGGGCTCTGGGCGTCGCATCACGTCCCGCCCGTGTCGCAGCCGGTCGCCTACAGGATCTTCGCCAACAGCGCGCGCTTCTTCCGCGGCTACATCTTCGGGAGCACGCTCATCGGCCTGTTCAACGCAGCCGTCATCTTCGTGGGGGCGCTCATCATCGGCGTGCCGATGCCCGGCACCCTGGCCATCGTCGCCTGGATGATGAACTACATCCCGTTCTTCGGCGCGATCGTCAGTGGTGCGTTCGCGGTGCTCATCGCTTACGGGGCCGGAGGACTCTCGATGGCGATCCCGATGCTGATCATCGTCATCATCGCCAACGGCTTCCTGCAGACGCTGGTGTCGCAGTTCGCCCTGGGCTCGACGCTCGATCTGCACCCGCTGGTGGTGCTGTTCGCGACCACCGCCGGCGGCATCCTGTTCGGCGCCGTGGGCGGCGTGTTCGCGGCGCCGTTCGTCAAGATCGGCCTCGACGCCTACGCCCGGGTCAGAGCCGCGGGCGTGTTCGGCCCTGAGACGCGGTCCGCCGGTGGCGCGGATGCATCGGGCGCCTCCGGCGCCGATGCGGTCGCTCCCAGGCCGCTCGCAGTCGCTGAAGATACCGCCATCTAGGAGGGGGAGGGACCGTGAGCGCAGATCCAGGCGGGGACGCCTTCGAGGGAGTGCCGGCGGCGCGCCGGCTGGGACGCACGCTGCGCCGGCACCGGCGGCTGCGCATCGGCCTCATCCAGCTGGCCTACGTGGTCGGCGGGATCGCCCTGGGGCTCGTCCTGCCGCGTATCCCCGTCGGGTTCACGGTGCCGCGCGCCGAGACCACCCAGATGCTGTTCGCCGTCGGTGCCGGCCTTCTCAGCTTCCTCGCGATCGCCTTCTCCCTGACGTTCCTCGTCGTGCAGTTCGGCTCGACCACGTACACGCCGCGCCTGAACCTCTTCTACACCTCGCCGAGGATCTGGCATGAGTTCGGCTTCGTCACCGGTGTGCTCGTGTTCGCCTTCGCCGCCGCCTACAGCGAGACGTTCGCGTCCGCCTCCGGCAATGCGGCCTCGGAGCAGATGAGCGGCCTCGTGCCGATTGTCATGATCGCACTGCTCATGGGGGCGATCGTCGTCTACCGCAGCCTGCAGATGCGCGCCTTCGGCTCCATCGAGCTCGGCTCCATCCTCGCCGAGGTCACAGAGCGCGGGCGCCAGGTGCTCGACGGCGTCTATACCGACGAGTTGCCGCGGGACGCCGGCGGGGCGCGGCAGGGAGACGGGCACGGGCGTCATCTCCGTGCACTGCCCGAAGGCCGCCGCGAGATCGCCTGGCCCGGTCGCTCCGGCATCATCCAGGACGTCGACGTCCCGCGCATCATCGCCGCGGCGCGCAGCGCCGACGCGGCGGTCGAGATCGTCGTCCCCACCGGCGAGATGATGCACCAGCGGGCGACCATCGCCGTCATCCACGGCTCCGTGGACCCCTCGTTGGATGCGGCGGTGGTGAAGGCCGTCCGGACTGGGGCGGGGCGCACCTTCGAGCAGGACCCGACGATGGCGTTCCGCGTCCTCGTCGACATCGCCCTGCGCGCCCTGTCGCCAGCGATCAACGACCCGACTACCGCCGTGCAGGTCCTGGACTGCGAGGAGGACCTGCTCCGCATGCTCGTCGGGCGCGACCTCGACGCCGGGGAGATCACCGGTCCCCACGGCAGGACGCGCGTCCTCCTCGCCCTGCCCGCCTGGGACGACTACGTGGCCCTCGCCGTCGACGAGATCGTCGAGGCCGGCGCCGGTCACGTGCGGATCCGTCGGCGCGTCGAACAGCTGCTGCGCGACCTGATCGCGCTGGGGCCGGAACAGCGTCTGGCCCCACTCCAGGCGCGCCTGGACGACCTGCACGTCAGATGGCCGGCGGTCGATGCGGGCGCCGGCTCGCTCATCCCCAGGAGGTCATGATGGCCACGCCAGCTTCACCCGAACTCACCTCGACCAAGGTGGCGCGCCGGGCTGCGACGCCGGTGGCCGGCGCGATCGCCGGGATCGTCTTCGCGGTGCTGTTCGCCGTGAGTATGACCATGCTTCGTCAGACCATGGGCGACGTCGCGCACGACACGGGTGCCTGGCTGACAGGAGACACGGGAGTCGTCAAGTTCGCCCTCGCTCTCGTTCCGTTCGTGGGGCTCGCGTTCCTGTGGTTCATCGCCGTGGCGAGAGAGCGCCTGGGAAGGTTCGAGGATCAGTTCTTCTCGACGGTGTTCATCGGCAGCGGCCTGCTGTTCCTGGCCATGATCTTCGCGGCGGCCGCGACCGCGGGCGCGATCGTCGCCGCCGCCGAAAACGACCCCGCGGGGTTCGCGTCCAGCACCACCTACACATACGCCCGTCAGGCGGTCACGCAGATCCTGGCCGTGTACGCGCTGCGCATGGCGGCCATCTTCCAGCTCTCGCAGGCGAGTCTGTGGCTGCGCACCCGCGTGATGCCACGCTGGATGGCATTGATCACCATCGTAGTCGCGTTCGTCCTGCTCTTCGTCTTCACCCAGGCCTGGTGGGTGATGCTCGTCTTCCCCGCCTGGGTGCTGCTGGTCAGCGTCTTCATCCTCATCGCGCAACCGGCGCAGGAGCGGAGGGAGGCTGGGGAGCGCCTGCCATAGCCGGACGCTGTTGCCAAAGCTGGCGCGTGGAAAGTCGCTGGCAGCGCGCGCTCCCCTCAGCCCAGGGCGATGCCCTGGGACAGGAACTGCTTCTGCAGCTCGCGGAGATAGGCGTCCTGGGCGAGGCGCCAACGCCGGTAGTGCTTGATGCCGAGGGGGGTGACGCACGTGGCGCCGGCGCCGGCGAGCGAGACCACGTCGCACGTCGGGGGGAGCTCGCCTCGACCTCTGCCGAGGCCCCGGCGGTGGCGCGGGCGACCTCGAACTCCACGGCGAGCACGTACAGCTCGTCGCCGCGCGCGTAGTTGGTCACCACCGTGTTGCCGATCACCGAGTTGGGCACCACGGCGATGTCGCCGGTCGGCGTGCGCAGACGGGTCTCGCGCCAGGTGAGGTCGATGACCTCGCCCTCCTCGCCGCTCTGCAGGTGCACGAACTGGCCCGGCTCGTACTCGTGCGTCAGGGTGATCTGCAGGCCGGTGAAGAGGTTCCTCGGGATGTCCTGCAGGCCCAGCGAGACGGCGATGCCGGTGACGCCCAGCGCGGTGAGCAGGGCGCCGATGTCCACGCCGAGCAGGTTGAGCACCGCCATGAAGCCGATGACCCAAATCACGAAGCGCGCGATGTTGAGGACGATCGTGGCGCCCGGCAGGCGCGACCTGTCGGTGGCGACGAGGCTCCTCGTGAGCGCGCCGGCGAGGCGCGTCAGGAAGACCGTGGCCGAGAGCACCGCGACGACGATCCAGGCGCGCTCGAGCCAGATCTACCAACCGTCGGAGAGCGAGGCCCTGGGGTCGGCGATGGCAACGCCGATCAGGCCGCCCCAGACCTCGAGCACCCAGCGCAGCGAGTCCGCCGCCGCAGTCGGCCAGCGAAGGCCGCGCGCCTCGCCGTACCTGCGCAGGCGGTGCACGACGAGGACGTGGACCAGCGCCCCGGCGAGCACACCGGCGGCGAGGGCGATCGCCGCCCAGCCAACGGCGGAGGCCGAGCTGGAGATCGCGATCACGTCACGACCGTCGCCGTCGCGCGACGCTGTCGATGGAGCGTCCCGCTGTCTTGAGCCTCTCGGTCACCTCCGTTCAGGTTCGGCACGGAGCGCCTGCCCCTTGCGACGTCCGGTTTCCGGCGGCACTCGGCAGTCGCCGGATGTCAGCAGAGATTCGATGGCCGATCCACTGGGTCGACGCCTGCAGGCACTTGCGGCAGCTCCATCCCCTATGTCAACGATCCGCGTCGCCAGCGGGACCGGCATCCTTGTTGCCGCATTTGTTGCCACACCCCCCGGCAACCAGCCCCAAATCGGCAACGATCGGTCCATGCGGTTCACGTCGAGGGCTGGTTCTCAGGCTCAAACTGCAACGTCTGATAGCCGAGAGACGGGGTGCGACCGGGCAGGCGACCGGGTAGGCAGAAGGCAGCTGCTTGCAGGAAGAAACGTTCCCATTGTGACAACGCTGG
>CAVOGK010000039.1:0-17361 GCA_963695395.1 uncultured Thermoleophilia bacterium
CCTCGTGCACTGCCGCCGCGTGCTCTACGGCCGCAGGCGAACCAGCATCACTTGTCGGGGATCGGCACGATCACGCGATCGGTGAGGGTCTTCAGGAAGGCGACGATCGCCCCCTCTTCTCCTGAGGTGAGGCCGAGATCGCCGAGCTCGTCGACGTTCATCGTGTAGGGGTACTCCGGGGCCTCCCAGCCGGCACTCGGCACGTCGCGAGTGTTGTAGAAGTGCACGATCTCTCTGAGTGTGTCGAAGTAGCCGTTGTGCCCGTAGGGCGCGGTGCGTGCGACGTTGCGCAGGGTCGGGACCTTGAAGGCGCCGTTGACTGCAGAGTCGCCGAAGAAGCCGCCGAGGCCGAGATCAGGGCTGCCATCGCCCTTGCTAGTCTCACGGCCTCGATGTTCTGCGGGAGCCCGAGGTTGTCGTAGGTGTAGTCGGTGAACAGCGCCTTGCCGTCGGCGATGCCGGTCGAGATCGCCGGATCGGGCGCACTCGGGTGACACTGGTTGCACAACGCCCTGCCGTTGAACAGTGCGAGGCCGCGCTTCTCCTGCGCGCGTGAGCACCCAGGAAGCTCCCGCCCAGGTAGGCGTCGTAGCGGGAGCTGAACGTGTTGACGAGCCGGGATGACTTCGTAGGCGGCGATCGCGCGGGCCACGTTGTCGTAGGCCGCGTCGACGTTCGTCGAGGCTTTGCAGCCGAACACCTTCGGAAGAGACCGCGGTACGAGGCCTTGCGCACCTCGTCGATGACTCGGCCTTCGCCGATCGTTGCTCATCTCGATCGGGTTGAGGAATGGACCCTTGGCCTGCATCGGCGAGTGGGCTGAGGCCGGGGTCCCAACCGGTGGCGCGGCCGTCCCAGAACATGCCGCCGATCCAGGTCACGTCTTGTCGAACTGGAGAGTCGGACTCCAGGCCGTGTAGGCGGCGCTGGGCGCGTTGCGGCCGCCGAAGTCCCCGCGGTTGACACCCTGCGAGACCGGCAGGCAGCGATCGGGATCGGCGAATCCGGCGCGCTGGTGTGTGGCAGCCGGCGCAGGACTGCCCGTCCGGATCGGAAAGAGCCGTGTCGCTGTAGAGCAGCGCTCCCAGCCACACCTCGTCCGACGCGCTGGTCGTGGCAGCGGCCGGCACGGCCGCGAGCGCGATCAGCAGCACGACGGCACCGAGCAGTAAACAGAGGCGTACGATCCTGCTGGACATCTGTGATCCCCCCTCGGTAGATGGCCTCCGAGGCCCGCCCCCGGAGGCTTGTGACTCACGACACATGGTAGTGCAGAGTGTGCCAGAGACAGTCGTCTTGTCGTTGCCTGTTCAGGCAACGATCGGGCGCCCCGCACGGCGCTCGTCTGCTATGCTCGGCGTACCCCGAGGCGCAGGTCCAAAGGAGGCCCTCATGCCCCTGCTGCTCGTCGCGAACACGTCTCTCTGCGGCTGTGCGGGACCGAACGATGCTTCTCGGCCGCGCCGACACGTCCACCGTGCGCGGCGCCCGTGCCATCTTCCTTCTGAGGCCGTGGTGGCGCGACTGCTCCGCCGCGTGCCTTCGGCTCCAGCGCCGCGCCGCCGAGTACACGGCGCGGACCGCCGCGCTGCGCTCCGGCGAGCGCGCCCTGCTTCTGCTCTCGGGCGGCGCCGATTCGATGGCGCTGCTCGCGCTTCTGCCCGGGCTGGACCGCCGCCTGGGCCTCGGGCTGACCCTTGCGGCGCTGCACGTGGACTACGGGCTGCGCGGCGCCGACTCCGACCGCGACCGCCGCCTCGTCGAGCGCGCCTGCGTCGACGCCGGTGCTGCCGCTCCACGTGGAGCGCGTGCGCGGCGATCTGTCGGGCGCCGACTTCCAGGCGCGCGCCCGCGATCTGCGGTACGGTCGCGCGCGGCGGCTCGCCGCCGAGAACGGCTACGACGTCCTGGTGACGGCCCACAACCGCGACGACCAGGCCGAGACCATCCTCTACCGGCTGGCCAAGTACGCCTCGACGCGCGGCCTCGCCGGCATGCTGCCGCGCGACGGCGACCTGGCGCGGCCGCTGCTCTGCCTGGGATCCGGCGAGATCAGGGCGTGCTGCGCTGCCGCGGGGATCGAGTACGGCGAGGACGTCACCAACGCGGCTCCGGTGTACGCGCGCAACGTGCTGCGCCTCGAGGTGCTGCCGCGGCTGGAGTCCCTCAACCCGCGCCTCGCCGAGACGCTCGCGGCGACGGCGGAGCAGGCCGCCGCCGAGGCCGGGGTGCTGGCCGCCGTCACGGCCGAGGCGCGAGGGCGCGTGACGCGGCCGGCCGCGCCGGGTGAGCTCGTCGCGATCGAGCTCGGCGCCCTCGCCGCCGAGCCGCCGGCCTTGCGGGCGCTCCTGGTGCACGAGCTCGTCCGCGAGGCGATGGGCGGCGAGGCCCTCGTGGAGCGGCGGCTGGTCGCGGCGATCCAGCGGTTGGCGACGCGAGCCGACGATGCCGGCCGCGTGAGCCTCGGGCGCGGGCTGGAGGCGGTGCGTGGCGCTGGACTGCTGCGCATCCGCGCCGTCCGCCCGCTGCACGAGTGCTCCCCGGCTGTGGTCGGATGGCGCGGTCCTCGCGGGCGCCGGCGACGCCGGCGTGTCCGTCGCGTTCTGCGGCCGCGCCTGGCGGGTGCGGCTCCTGCCCGGCGCGGTCTTGGACCGCCGGGCCGCCGAGTCCGGCGAGGCGTTCGCCGGGCTCTCGGCGCGGCCGCGTCGCGTGACGCTGCGCCACCCGCGCCGCGGCGAACGCTTCGCGCCGCAGGGGCTCGGCGCCGAGACGACGGTGGCGCGCCACCTCGCGGCGGCGCGCGTACCTGCCGGTGAGCGGCCGTTGGTCCCGGTGCTCGACGTGGACGGCCATACGGCGTGGGTCGGCCGCGCCGCAGTCGCCGCCGAAGACGCTGCCCGCCCTGCGGCCGCAGCCGGCAGGGTTGCGCAGGGCTACCGGGTGGCCCACAGTAGTGTCCTGACCCTGCACGTCTTCCAGGAGGGAACGTGAACGTGCCGATCGATGAGGTACTCGTCGACCGAGCCGCCTTGGCGGCCCGCGTCGATGAGCTCGCCGCCCAGATCACGCGCGACTACGAGGGCAAGGAACTGCTCCTCGTGGGAGTGCTCAAGGGCGCCGTCTTCTTCATGGCCGATCTCGCGAGGCGCATCGAGGTGCCGGTCGCGCTCGACTTCATGGCCGTCTCCAGCTACGGCTCGTCTACGGACTCCTCGGGCGTGGTGCGTATCCTCAAGGACCTCGACCTCGAGATCGCCGGCCGCCACGTGCTCATCGTGGAGGACATCATCGACTCCGGGCTCACGTTGAGCTACCTGCTCAAGAACCTGCGCAGCCGCAAGCCGGCTTCGCTGGAGATCTGCGCCCTTCTCACCAAGCCCTCGCGGCGGCGAACGGAGATCCCGTGCCGCTACGTGGGGTTCGAGATCCCCGACAAGTTCGTGGTCGGGTACGGCCTGGACCTTGCCGACCATTTCCGGACGCTGGATTTCATCGGCGTCCTCACCCCCGAAGCGGCCGCCGAGATCGTCGATCAGGCGGGTTCTTTGCTGTAGTAGGACGGGTATGCTACCTTCACCGGACGGTCGATTTGCAGGCATAACGAGCCGTGTCGTCGTCCGCGTGGTCCGCACCCGTCCAGAAGGGTCACTGTGAGCCGATTCATCCGTAGCGCGCTGTTCCCCATCCTCATCGTCATCATCGTGGCGATGTTCATCGAGTGGGTCATCTCCGGCAACAAGGCCGACAGCCCGGCCAAGGCGATCTACGCGGCGCCGTTCGTCGCCTCCATCGAGGTCCTCAACAGCGACCTCCAGGGCGACGACATCAGGGCGATCGTGATCGACCCTGCGAACGAGACGGCCAAGGTCACGCAGGTCGGCGGCGTGCAGTACTACGTGGACGACATCGCCGACCCCGCGGCGCTCCAGGCGGAGATCGAGACCAACGACCCCGACGTCTCGGTATCCACGGGGACTGTCACGCCTCCCAAGGACGAGGTGGCCAGCTTCACCAACGATGTCGTCAACGGCCAGGTAGCCTCGGTGGTCCTCAACGTCAAGGACCAGACCATGGAGGTCACGCTCAAGGAGGACGCGGATGGCAAGCAGGAGCAGTACAGCGTCGCCTACGCGGACCCCACGGCCACCACGGCGTTCCTCGACCAGTACAACGTGTCCTACGACGCCACCAGCCCCAAGTCGGCGTGGTGGACGAGCGCCCTGTTCACCATCTTGCCCATCCTGCTGATCATCGGGTTCTGGTTCTTCATCATGAACCAGATGCAGGGCGGCGGCTCCAAGGTCATGAGTTTCGGCAAGAGCAAGGCCAAGCGGGTCAGCGTCGATTCGCCGAAGGTGACGTTCAAGGACGTCGCCGGGGCCGAGGAGGCCGTCGAGGAACTGCACGAGATCAAGGAGTTCCTCGAGAACCCCAAGAAGTTCCAGCAGCTCGGCGCCCGCATCCCCAAGGGCGTGCTGCTCTACGGTCCGCCCGGCACCGGCAAGACGCTCCTCGCGCGCGCCGTCGCCGGCGAGGCGGGTGTCCCGTTCTTCAGCATCAGCGGCTCCGACTTCGTCGAGATGTTCGTCGGCGTCGGCGCTTCGCGCGTGCGCGACCTCTTCGAGCAGGCCAAGCAGAACGCTCCCTGCATCATCTTCGTGGATGAGATCGACGCCGTGGGCCGCCACCGCGGCGCGGGTATGGGCGGCGGCCACGACGAGCGCGAGCAGACGCTGAACCAGCTGCTCGTCGAGATGGACGGCTTCGAGATGAAGGACAACATCATCCTCATCGCCGCCACCAACCGCCCCGACATCCTCGACCCGGCCCTGTTGCGCCCCGGGCGCTTCGACCGGCAGATCGTGGTGGACCGGCCGGACCGGCCGGGCCGCAAGCAGATCCTCGACGTGCACTCGCGCGGCAAGCCGATCGACAAGGACATCGACATCGACGCGCTCGCGGCCCAGACGCCCGGCTTCACCGGCGCCGACCTGGCGAACCTCGTCAACGAGGCGGCGCTTCTCGCGGCGCGGCACGGCAAGAAGCTCATCGGCATGGCGGAGCTCGAAGAGGGCATCATGCGCGTGCTGGCAGGTCCCGAGAAGAAGACGCGCATCATCACCGAGAAGGAGAAGGCGATCACCGCCTACCACGAGATGGGCCACGCGCTGGTCGGCCACTTTCTCGAGTTCACCGACCCGGTGCACAAGATCTCCGTCGTGAGCCGCGGTCAGGCGCTCGGCTACACCATCTCGCTGCCGACCGAGGACAAGTTCCTGACCACCAAGCAGGAGCTCATGGACACCCTCTCCATGACGCTCGGCGGACGCGCCGCCGAAGAGGTCGTCTTCGGCGAGATCACCACCGGCGCCGCCAACGACCTCGAGAAGGCGACGGCGACGGCCAAGCAGATGATCATGCGCTACGGCATGAGCGAGGAGCTCGGCCCGCGGACGCTGGGCCACGACCAGTCGATGCCGTTCCTCGGACGCGAGTTCCAGCAGCAGGCCGACTACTCCGAGGAGATCGCCAAGCAGATCGACGACGAGATCAGGCGCATCATCGAAGAGGCGCATCAGCGCGCCAAGGACCTGCTCGGCGAGAAGCGCGAGCTGCTCGACAACATCAGCAAGATCCTCATCGTGCGCGAGACCATCGAGGCGACGGAGTTCCAGGGGCTGGTCGACGGCGTGCCCGAAGACGAGGTCTTCCGCGAGCGCGATGAGAAGGAGGCGGCGCGCCGCCGGACCGCATCGCCGGAGGCCGAGAAGCAGCCGCGCGTCAAGCAGCCGCCCGTGCCCAAGCCGGCCCACGTCAATCCCGTCAACCCCGAGGCGACCTGAGCCGCCGCCGGCGGGCCCAGACCACCACGTGGATCGCGACAAGATAGAGACCGGCGTCCGCCTCATCCTCGAGGGCATCGGTGAAGACCCCGAGCGCCCGGGGCTGCTCAAGACCCCACGGCGGGTCGCCGACATGTACGCCGACATCTTCTCGGGCATCGGCGCCCCCGACCCGGCCGAGCTGCTCACGGCGATCCCCGGTGACCACCATCGCGAGATGGTGCTCATCAAGGACATCGACTTCTACTCGATCTGCGAGCATCACCTGTTGCCGTTTCACGGCCGCGCGCACGTCGCCTACATCCCGAGCGAGCACGGCCACATCGCCGGGCTCAGCAAGCTCGCGCGAGTGGTCCGGCAGGTCGCGGCGCGACCGCAGTTGCAGGAGCGCATCACCAGCGAGGTCGCGGACGCCATCGAGATCTCGCTGAAGCCGACCGGAGCCCTCGTCCTCATCGAGGCCGAGCACCTGTGCATGAGCATGCGCGGCGTGCGCACGCCGGGCGCCAAGACCGTCACCAGCGCGGTGCGCGGCCTGATCCAGAGCAACGAGGCTACGCGCGCCGAGGTGTTCGCCCTCATCAACGCGCCGCACTGACGTCCCAGCCATGCTGCCGGCCACGCCGACCTTCTGCCTCGACCTGTCCTTTCCGAGCGTCATGGGTGTGGTCAACGTCACGCCGGATTCCTTCTCCGACGGCGGCAGGTTCCTCGCCGCCGACGCTGCGCTCGAGCAGGCCCTCACGCTGGTACGTGAGGGCGCCTCGATCGTCGATATCGGCGGCGAATCGACGCGGCCCGGCTCCGAGCCCGTTTCCCTGGATGAGGAGCTCCGCCGCGTCATCCCGGTGATCGAGGCGCTCGCCGGCCGTGTCGGCGTGCCCATCTCCGTGGACACGATGAAGGCGGACGTCGCCCGCAGGGCGCTGGCCGCAGGAGCGGCGATCATCAACGACGTCAGCGCGCTTCGCTACGACGACGCCATGATCGACGTGGTCGTCGAGGCAGGCTGCCCGATCTGCATCATGCACATGCAGGGCATGCCGAAGACGATGCAGGACGACCCCTTCTACGACGACGTGGTCGACGAAGTCCTCCGTTTCCTCGAGGAGCGCCTCACCTTCGCTCTCGCCCGCGGCGTCCGCGAGGAGCAGGTCATGATCGACCCCGGCATCGGGTTCGGCAAGACGATCGCGCACAACCTCGCGCTCCTCGACGGCCTCTCGCGGTTCGCCACGCTCGGCCGCCCCGTCCTCCTCGGTGCGTCGCGCAAGCGCTTCCTGGGAGCGATCCTCGGGGCGGAGCCGGGTGAGCGGGTCATCGGTACCGTCACGACGACGGTCATCGGCTTCCTCGCGGGCGCGCACGTGTTCCGCGTCCACGACGTGAGACCCAACTTCGAGGCGCTGCGGGTCGCGCTCGCCGTGCGCGAGGGCGCCCCGCCCCTGTGAATGCTTGACGAACGACGGTCTACCGGGAGGAATCGGCATGACGCGGAATCTGTCCATCATCCTCGACGGCATCGAGCTGCGCGGACGCTGCGGCGTGACGGCGGAGGAACGGGCTATCGGTCAGACGCTGGTCGTCGACGTTCGCCTCGACCCTCAGGCTCGTGGCGCCGGCCGGAGTGACGACCTCGCCGACACGGTCAACTACAGCCGCATCGTCGACTACGTGCGCGGCGTCGTGGAGGGCGACGAGTTCCACCTGCTCGAGCGGCTCGCCACCGTGCTCTGTGACGGGCTCTGGGACGAGTACGACCCGGTGCTCGTGGAGGTGGCGGTGAGCAAGGTCGCTCCGCCGGTGTCACTGCCGATCCACGCGGCCCGCGTCGAGGTGGTGCGCACGTCGTGAATAGCCGCCGCATGCGGGCTATTGAGCGGGGCGCCGGAGGGGCACCGCTCCGCGTGGCGTCGGGCAGGCGCGTCTTCTTGTCGCTCGGCTCCAACCAGGGCGATCGCGCCGCGTTCTTGCGCGCCGCCGGCGAGGCGCTTGCGGCGCTGCCGGCGACCAGCCTCGTGGCCTCTTCCGGCATCTACGAGACCGCCCCGCAGGACCGCCCCGATCAGGATGTCTTCCTCAATCAGGTGGTGTGCATCGAGACGGGGCTGGAGCCGCGCGATCTCCTCGAGCAGTGTCACCGCATCGAACGCGAACACGGCCGCGTGCGCGGGCTTCGCTTTGGCCCGCGCACGCTCGATATCGATATACTGCTCTTCCAAGACGCCGAGTCTGACGATCCCGAGCTCACGCTCCCGCACCCGCGTATGGTCCAGCGCGCATTCGTTCTCGTGCCCCTGGCCGAGGTGTGGGAGCACGCCAGGGGCATGCCCGACATCGACGTCGCCGGATTGGCGCGGGCGACCGCCCGCACCCAGCCGGTGAGGCTGTTCGACGCCACGGAAGGGTGAGCGGTGAGCGATGACGAGCTGGCGCTGACGGGAGGGTCATGACCCGCCCGTACGTGGCGAGCCGCTCCGGGGAGCAGCTCCACCGGCGGAGCTTCGACGTCCTCGTGCTCGGCGGCGGCATCGCCGGCCTCACCGCGGCCATCGGCGCCGCGCGCCGCTGGCGGGTCGGTCTGCTCACCAAGTCGACCTTCGACGACACGACGACCTTTCTCGCCCAGGGCGGCATCGCCGCGGCGATCGGGCCCAGCGACTCACCCGAGCTTCACTTCACCGATACCGTGCAAGCCGGCGCGGGGCTCTGCGACGAGGAGGCGGTGCGCGTCCTCGTGAGCGAGGGTCCCGAGCGCGTGCACGAGCTCATGGACATCTGCCCGCGGTTCGACAAGGTCGACGGGCAGATCGTGCTCGGGCGCGAGGGTGCGCACTCGCTGCCGCGCATCGTGCACGCGGGCGGCGACGCTACGGGCAGCGAAGTCTCGAGCGCCCTCGCCGAGGCGGCTCGCGTCGGTAGCCGTGTCCAGCTCTACGAGGACGAGTTCGTCATCGACCTGCTCACCGTGGACGGCCGCTGCGTCGGCGCGCTCACGCTCAACCTCGCCGACGGCGGGCTCACGCTCAATGTGGCCATGGTGACCGTGCTCGCGACCGGCGGCGCCGGACAGGTGTACGGGCGCACGACCAACCCAAAGGTCGCGACCGGCGACGGCGTGGCGATGGCGTATCGCGCCGGCGCCGCCATCCGCGATCTCGAGTTCGTGCAGTTCCACCCCACGGGGCTCGCGGTCCCGGGCCAGCAGACCGTGCAGTTGATCACCGAGGCGCTCCGGGGCGAGGGCGCCTACCTGCGCAACGCCGCCGGCGAGCGCTTCATGACCGCCTACGACTCCCGCGGCGAGCTCGCCTCGCGCGACGTCGTCGTGCGCGGGATGGTCGCCGAGATGCGCCAGGAGGGCGCCGACCACGTGTATCTCGACGCGACCCACCTCGACCCGGCCTGGCTGCAGGAGCGCTTCCCAACGGTGACGGCCGGCCTGCGTGAGCACGGCCTCGACCTCGCCACACAGCTCATCCCTGTGGCGCCGGTATGTCACTACTTCATCGGCGGCGTGATCACGGACGTCTGGGGCCGGACCACCGTGCCAGGGCTGTACGCCAGCGGAGAAGTGGCGAGCACCGGCGTCCACGGCGCCAACCGTCTCGCCAGCAATTCCTTGCTCGAGGGACTCGTCTTCTCCGACCGCGTCGTCCGCGACCTCGACCTGTACATCGGCCGCCTCGGCGAGGACGTGCGCCGCCTGAGCTTCGACTTCCCGGAGGCCGGGCCGGTCGGCGATCGCAGCGATACGGCCGGCGCCCGCAAGCGCCTCACCGACATCATGCAGCGGCAGGTCGGCGTGCTGCGCCGCGAGGCCGACCTCACGGCCGCGCTCAGCCAGCTCGGCGAGCTCACGTCGGAGCTGCGCTTCGACCAGACGGGCGAGGCGGAGTACGAGTTGCTCAACATGCTCACTCTGGGCACGCAGGTCGCCAAGTGCGCGCTGTTGCGCCAGGAATCGCGTGGCGTGCACGTGCGCGACGACTTCCCGGCGCTCGACGATGCGCAGTGGCGCCGGCACCTCACGCTGCGGCTGCCGGCCCGCGACAGGGAGGCCGGCGGTTGAGCCGGGGAGGAGCCGGATGAGCGAGCGCAGCTATCGCCTGGCGGCGCGGACGGCGGCGCGGCGCGCCTTGCGCGAGGACCTCGCCGGCTACGGCGACCTCACGGGATCGGTCTTCGGCGGCGACGGCGCCGCCGGCGTCGTGGCGCGCGAGGCCGGCGTGGTCTCCGGCATGGCGGCGCTCGACGAGACCGCGCGGCTCGTGGATCCGGCGCTCGCCGTGGACGTCCTCGTTCAAGACGGCGAGCGCTTCGGCGCCGGCGAGACGATCGCCGGGCTACGCGGTCCTCTGGCGGCCGTCCTCGCCGCCGAGCGCACCGCGCTCAACTTCCTGTGCCGTCTGAGCGGCGTGGCGACGCTGACGGCGCAGTACGTCGCCGAGACCGCCGGCACCGGGTCGCGCATCGCCGCTACGCGCAAGACGACGCCCGGACTGCGCGCCCTCGAGAAGCAGGCCGTCGTGCACGGCGGAGGCACGCCGCACCGCTTCGGCCTCTTCGACGGCGTGATGATCAAGGACAATCACGTCGCCGCGGCTGGAGGCGTCGCCGCGGCGATCTCGCTGGTACGCGCCGGCGCGGCGCACCTGCACGCGCTGGAGGTCGAGGTCGACACGCTCGAGCAGCTGGACGAGGCGCTCGCGTGTGGCGCGACCATCGTGCTGCTCGACAACATGGACACGGCGACGGTCCGGCAGGCCGTCGGCCGCGTCGCCGGCCGGGCCGTCGTCGAGGTCTCCGGCGGCGTGCGGCTCGAGCGCGTGCGCGAGCTCGCCGAGGCCGGCGTGGACGTCATCTCCGTCGGCGCTCTCACCACGCGCGCGCCGTGGATCGACCTGGCCCTCGACCTGGAGGTCTGATCGTGCTACTGGTGGTCGACGTCGGGAACACGCAGACCCATCTCGGAGTGATCGACGACGGCGCCGTGGTCGACGAGTGGCGCATCGCCACCGTGAGGCACCGCACGAGCGACGAGATCGCCGGCCTCCTGCAGGGGTTCTTCTCGCTCAAGGGGCGGCGGCTCACGCAGGTCATCGACGAGGTCGGCATCGCCTCCGTCGTCCCGCGCTTGACGCAGCAGTGGGTCGAGATGTGCGAGAACCACCTGGGCGTCGAGGCGTTCGTGGTGGGCCCGGGCGCGCGTACCGGCATGCGCATCGCCACGAGGAACCCGTCGGAGGTGGGCGCCGATCGCATCGTCAACGCCGTGGCCGCCTATGAGATGTACGGCGGGCCGTGCATCGTCGCCGACTACGGCACGGCCACTACGTTCGACGTCATCTCCGCCGATGGCGACTACGTCGGCGGCGTCATCGCACCCGGCATCGAGGTCTCGCTCGAGGCGCTGACGGCGCGCGCCGCCAAGCTCATCAACGTCGAGCTGATCGAGCCCGAGCACGTGATCGGCAAGTCGACCACCGAGGCGCTGCAGTCCGGCGCCGTGTACGGGTTCGCCGGTGAGGTCGAGGGCGTCGTGCATGCGATCTGGGCCGAGTTGGGCGTGAAGGCGCGCGTCATCGCGACGGGGGGCCTCGCCGAGATGATCGCCCGCCACACCGACGTCATCGAGAGCGTCGACCAGTTCCTCACGCTGCGCGGCATCGAGATCGTGATGCGGCGCCAGCAGCGGGGCTGAGGCGAGAGGCGTGACCGGCGTGGCTGCGTCCGGCCCGCCGCCCTCGACCACCGGACCGGATGGGTCGGGCCGTGACCCGTTGCTCCGTCCCCTGACGATCGGCGGCCTCGGTCTGGATCGGCGCCTCTTCATGGCGCCGATGGCCGGCCTCACGACGCCGGCGTTCCGGCGCAGCGTGCGCCGCTGGGGCGCGGGCCTCGTCTTCACCGAGATGATCTCCGCCTACGGCGTGCACTACGACAACCGGCGTACCCTCGACTACTTCGCCCACGGGGAGGATGAGCACCCGCTCGGCTTCCAGCTCTTCGGCGCCGACGCCGCTGTGCTCGCCGACGCCGCCGGGCGAGCGGTGGCCGCCGGCGCCGACCTGGTCGACCTCAATATGGCCTGCCCGGTGCGCAAGGTCGTCAAGACCGGCGCCGGCGCGGCGCTGCTCGCGGACCCGGACCGCGCCGCGGCGATCGTCGCGGCGGTGGCGCGCGCCGTCGAAGCGGCCGCGCCGGGGCGCGGCGTCCCGGTGACCGTCAAGATCCGGGCAGGCCTGCGCGAGGGCGACGGTCTCGGGCGCCGCACGGCGCCTCGGCTCGTCGCGGCCGGCGCGGCCGCCGTGTGCATCCACCCGCGGACGGCGGCGCAGCTCTACCGCGGGCGCGCCGACCACGCCGTGACCTTTGCCCTCGCCGCGGAGCTCCCCGTGCCGGTGGTCGCATCCGGCGACGTGGACGACCGCGCGGCCGCGCTCGCCCTCCTCGACGGCGGCGCGGCCGCCGTCATGCTCGCGCGGCACGCGATCGGCGCGCCGTGGCTGTTCGGCCAGGTGCTCGGCGCCGCCGAACCCGCGGCCGCGGAGAAGTGGGCCGAGGTCCGCCGGTTCGCGGCGGACGCGCTCGGCGCACTTGGCGGGCGCGCCGTCGGCCACCTGCGCCAGTTCTGGCCGAAGTTCCGCCGTCACGGCGCCCTCGACAAACCGCTCTCCCTGGAGCTGATGCAGGCTCGCACGGAGTCGGAGATCCGCGCCCTGCTCGGCCTCTGAGCCGCCCCCGCGGCCTGCGTTTGCGCAAACGGCGGGGCATGCCCTATACTTGCTCGCCACTTCGGCGCGCGGCTCCACTCGGGGCCGCGTTGCCGCGTTGAAGAGGAGGCATCTGTGATCGATCGCGAGATCATCCTCACGCCTGAGGGCTTCCAGCGCCTCAAGGAGGAGATCGAGTACCTCTCGTCCGTGAAGCGCGACGAGGTCGCCGAGCGCATCCGCGCCGCGCGCGACTTCGGCGACATCTCGGAGAACTCCGAGTACGACGACGCCAAGAACGAGCAGGCGATGCTCGAGGCCCGCATCTACTCGCTCGAGGAGCGCCTGCGCAGCGCCATCGTCATCGACTCTGAGTCGGTGACGACTGACGTCGTCGGTGTCGGCACCAAGGTCACGTTGCAGGACATGCAGCGCGGCGATGTGGTCCAGTACGCCATCGTCGGGTCATCCGAGGCCGATCCCGGAGCGCACAAGCTGTCCAACGAGTCGCCCGTCGGGCGAGCCATCCTCGGGCACAAGCCCGGCGACAAGGTCGTGGTCGTCGTTCCCCAGGGCTCCAAGAAGTTCAAGGTCCTGGACATCGAGAAGGCCTGACTCCCGCCGTGGACGAGCAGCACGCTGAGCACGGCGACGTCTTCGCCGAGCGGCGTGACAAGCTCGCCGCCTGGCGCACGGCCGGGGCGACCTACCCCACGCAGTACCAGCCGCGCGACGAGATCGGGTCGGTTCAGGCCGACTACGAATCGCTCGAGTCGGGCCAGGACTCTCCGGACGTCCGCCGCATCGCGGGCCGTGTCGTCGCACGCCGCGTCCACGGCAAGCTCACCTTCGTGGTGCTGAAGGATCTGAGCGGCGAGCTCCAGCTGTTCTGCCAGCTGGACGCCCTGGGCGAGGAGCGGTACACGGCGCTCGAGCACGTCGATCTCGGCGACTTCGTCGGCGCCGAGGGCACGATGATGCGCACCCGGCGCGGAGAGCTCAGCCTGCGCGTCACCTCCTGGCAGCTCCTCAGCAAGTCACTGCGCCCCATGCCCGAGAAGTACCACGGGCTGACGAGCGTCGAGACCCGCTACCGCAAGCGGTACCTCGACCTTGCCGCCAACGACGACTCACGCGCGGTCTTCATCAAACGCGCGAAGATCGTCGCCGCGATCCGCAGGTTCCTGGACGATCGCGGCTTCGTCGAGGTGGAGACGCCGGTGCTGCAGCCGCTCTACGGCGGCGCTCTGGCCAAGCCGTTCGTCACGCATCACAACGAGCTCGACCGCGACCTCTTCCTGCGTATCGCCACCGAGCTGTACCTCAAACGCTGCATCATCGGCGGCATCGACCGCGTCTACGAGCTGGGCAAGGACTTCCGCAACGAGGGCGTGAGCTTCAAGCACAACCCCGAATTCACGATGCTCGAGACCTACGAGGCCTATGTCGACTACAACCACGTCATGACGATGGTCGAGGAGATGACTGCCGAGGCGGCTCGCGCCGTCGGCGGCCTCACGGTCAGCTTCCGCGAGCACGAGATCGACCTCACACCGCCGTGGCCGCGCCTCACCATGCGCACGGCCATCGAGAACGAGACCGGCATCGACATCGGCGCCGAGGATGCGCGCACCGTCGGCGATCTGCAGGCGAGGATCAGGGAGAAGGGGCTCGACGACATCGTCCCGCTCGCTCCCGCCTGGGGCGCCCAGGTCGACGACCTGTTCAGCGAGTGCGTCGAGCCGAAGCTCATCCAGCCGGTGTTCATCACCGAACACCCGCTCGAGACCAGTCCGTTCGCCAAGAAGACGCCGCACGACCCGCGCTTCGTCGAGCGCTTCGAGGGCTTCATCGCCGGCATGGAGCTGAGCAACGCCTTCAGCGAGCTCAACGACCCGGACGATCAGCGCGAGCGCTTCATGCAGCAGATGCAGGACCTCGCCGACGGCGACGAGACCGCGCACCGGCTCGACGAGGACTTCCTCGAGGCCATGGAGCACGGCATGCCGCCGACCGGCGGCCTCGGTATGGGCATCGATCGCATCGTGATGATCCTCACCGGCGCGCCCAGCATCCGCGACGTCATCCTCTTCCCGGCGCTGCGCAGCCAGGACTGACGCCGGCCCGGACCCGACCAGGAGGGCTCATGCAGGCAGCTACTCCCGGCGCTGCCCCCGGCGCCTCAGCTCCCTGGCACGAACGTGCCGTCACCGGCCTCAGCTCGACGCCGTTCTGGCTCGACAGTTCCGAGGCGCCCGATCCGACGGGCCCGCTGACCGGGTTCGACGAGTGCGACCTGGCCGTGGTCGGCGGCGGCTTCACGGGCCTCTGGGCGGCGCTGCAGGCGAAGGAACGCGACCCGGGCCGGGACGTCGCCGTGCTCGAGGCAGGACGCGTCGGCTGGCAGGCCTCGGGCCGCAACGGCGGCTTCTGCATGTCGACGCTCACGCACGGCACCGGCAACGGCGAGGCGAAGTTCCCCCGCGAGGTCGTCCGCCTCGAGGCGCTCGGCATGGAGAACCTCGCGGCCATTGAAGCGACCTGCGCGCGCTACCAGATCGATTGCGCCTGGGAGCGCACCGGAGAGCTGGGCCTGGCCACGGAGCCCTGGCAGGTGGGCGCCCTGCGTGGGGCGGTCGCCGTCCTGGAGCGTAGCGCGCGCCCCTTCGAGTTCTTCGAGCGAGCGGCGATCCAGGCCGAGGTGGCCGCCCCGCGCGCGAGCGCCGGTCTCTGGCTGGTCGACAGCTGCGCCATGGTCGATCCGGCGCGGCTCGCCTGGGGCCTGGCGCGCGCCTGCAGGCGTCTCGGGGTGCGTATCTACGAGGGCACCCCGGTCTCGGAGCTGGCGCGCAGCGGCGCCGGCGTTCGGCTGACGACACCCGCCGGCAGCCTGCGCGCCGCGAGGGTGGTGCTCGGCACCAACGCCTTCAAGCCCCTCCTCAGGCGCTTGAACCTGCTCATGGTGCCCGTCTACGACTACGCGCTCGTCACCGAGCCGCTGACGCCGGATCAGCGCGAGGCGATCGGGTGGAAGCGCAGGCAGGGGCTCTTCGACGCCGGCAATCACTTCCACTACTTCCGTCTGACCGCGGACGACCGCATCCTGTGGGGCGGCTACGATGCCGTCTATCACTATGGCAGCGCCGTCCGCCCCGAGCTGGCCCGGCGGCCGGAGACGTTCGCCAAGCTCTCGCGCCACTTCTTCGCGTTGTTCCCGCAGCTCGAGGGCGTGCGCTTCACGCACGGCTGGGGTGGCGTGATCGACACCAGTACGCGCTTCTGCCCCTTCTTCGGCAAGGCCCTGGGCGGCCGGGTGGCCTACGCGCTCGGCTACACGGGGATGGGCGTCGGTGCGTCGCGCTTCGGCGCACAGGTGACGCTCGATCTCCTGTCGGGAGAGCGCACGGAGCTCACCGAGCTGGCCCTGGTGCGGAGTACGCCGGTGCCCTGGCCGCCGGAACCGCTGCGCTGGGGAGTCGTGGGGCTCACCCAGCGCGCCATGACCTACGCGGACGGTCACGGCGGCGCGCGCAACGCGTGGCTGCGGACCCTCGATCGACTGGGAGTCGGGTTCGACAGCTGAGCGAACCGCCGGGCGCCGACCGCGCCAGGCGGTGTCGGCGCCCGGAGCCCGGAGCCTCACCGGGAGGCGGTCGCCGGAGCCTCTGCGTCGGCGCTCCCGACGGGGGACGGCCCGGAGGCCACGCTCTTCCGCTTCGTCCATCGCGGCCCCGGCCAGCCGGCCTTGGGTCCGATCCAGAGCGTGAGCCCCGGCACCAGCGCGGTGCGGACGAGGAACGTGTCGATGAGCACGCCGAGCGCCACGCCGATGCTGATCTCGGCCAGGTCCTTCACCGGCTGCGACAGCAGGATCAGGAAGGTGCCGGCGAGGATGATGCCGGCGCTGGTGAGCACGCCGCCCGTGGCGGCCAGCGCCTTCACGGTGCCGTCGCGCAGGCCCAGCAGCAGCGCCTCGCCGCGGATCCGCGTGGTGATGAAGATGTTGTAGTCGCTGCCCAGGGCCACGAGGAAGATGAACATGTACAGCGGGATGCGGTAGCTGATGCGCTCCCAGCCGAACAGGATCTCGGTGATGACGATGGTGGCGCCGAGGGCCGCGAGGTACGAGAGCACGTTGGTGAGCAGCAGGTAGAGAGGCGCGACCAAGGCGCGCAGCAGTATCGCCAGGATCGCGCCGACGATGACCAGCGCGATGACGGCGACGACGATGGTGTCGCGGTTGCTGATCGCCCAGGTGTCGGCCTGGATCGCGGTGGGTCCGCCGACGAGCGCCGTCGCCTGGCCGGCGGCGGCGACCTCGCGGGCAGTCTCTCTGAGCTGGCGCACCTGCTCCAGCGCCTGCTTGGAGTACGGATCACCCTCGAGGATCACCTGGAAGCTGAGCAGCTTGCCGTCGTCGGCGCTCCCGGTGGGGAACGCGGCCGCGACTCCCGGGCTCTCGCTGAGGGCGCCGACGACCATCCCGGTCACGAACTCGGGAGGCGCCTCCGGCGCCTGGATGAGCACCGTCGTCGGCGCCAGGCTGCCTTTGGGGAAGTGCTTCTCGAGCAGCGAATACCCCTGTTTCGACGGCATGTCCTTGAGGAAGTCCTCGGTGAAGCTGAAGCGGGGGCTGTAGAACAGGCAGCCCAGGGAGAGCACGGCGAGGATGAGGGCGACGGCCGTCGCCGCCCGTTTCGGCGAGGCGGCCACCCGCTCAGCGATGCGCTGCCAGGTGCGGTGCTCGGTGGAGTCGCCGAGCTTGGGGCGCCGCGGCCAGAACGCCCGCCGGCCGAGCAGCG
>CAVOGK010000040.1:0-96805 GCA_963695395.1 uncultured Thermoleophilia bacterium
GCCAGGGGATCCAGCCGGACACGCGGCCACGAGGCCACCGGCGAACGGAGCGGTCCGATCCGCGGCTGGTCGAGGAGTTCCGTGTGTCAAACGGCCCGCGACCCGCACCGACTCAGGCTCGAGTCGGTGCGGGTCGCGGGCATCACATCACGCTGACTCGCCGCTGATCACTCCTCCGTAGCGGGACCGCCCCGGCGGCTCCTGCGGATCAGGACGATCGCGATCAGGCCGACCACGACGACCGCCACGATGATGGCGACCCACGTGCCCAGGTTGGAGGAGCTGGCCGTCTCCGCGACCTTGGGCGTGATCTGCGAATACGGCAGCGCTATCGACGCAGCGACGAACACCGCTCCGGTGCCCTCGCGGGAGGCCGACCAGCCGTCCCACTTGTCTGTGCGGTAGGCCTCGAGCTTGAGCGGGAAGACGGTGGTGAAGCCCGGGCAGTCCTCGTACATCACGGCCTGCATCTGCTTGATGTACTCGGCGCGCTGGTTCGGGTCCATCTCGGCGGCCTGCAGCGAGTCCAGCCTGTCGTACTCGGCGTTCGACCACGCGTACTCGTTCCAGCCCTCGATCTGGGCCGTCGTGTAGCACGTGAGCGACTGACCGGGGTCGACGTAGCCGTCCCAGTTCCAGAGGTAGGCGTCGAAGTCCGGCACGAACGTGTCGCCCTCGTAGGCCCAGATGTTGTCGAAGTAGACGCCCTCGTCCTGCACGCTGAGGGCGACGTCCACGCCGACGTCCTTCCACCAGCCGGCGATGAGCTTGCCGGCGCGTTGCGACTCCGGCGACTCGGCGGGGGCCCAGAGACGGATCTTGATGGGCTTGCCCTTGTACTCGCGGACGCCGTCGCCGTTGGAGTCCACGTAGCCAGCCTCTTCGAGCATCGTCCTGGCTTGCTCCGGGTCGAAGTCGTGCGCCTCGCCCTCCGCCGGCGCCCAGGCGTAGTCTGGGTCGCTCCAGTTCTCCGGCGGCATGAACGTGTACCCCGGCCACGCGTGGCCGCCGTACGCCAGCTCGACGATCGCGTCACGGTCGCACGCGTATTCCAGGGCGGTGCGGAACTCCACGTCGCGCAGGACCGGGTTGCCCTTCGATTTGCCCTCGTAGCAGTTGAACCCGACGTAGTCCCAGTTGTACCAGCTGTACTCGATGGCCTCGATGCCCTCGGCCGCCTTGAGCGGGTCGAACTGCGCCGGCGGGAAGAGGTAAGCGGCGTCGATCGTGCCGGCCTTGAGGTCCTGGACCATCGTGTCGCCGTTCTGGTAGACGACGAAGATGATCTCGTCGACCGTCGGCTTGCCCAGGTAGTAGTCGTCGTAGGCCTCCATGCGCAGGAAGCGCTCCTTCTTCCACTCGACGACCTGGTAGGGGCCGCTGCCGATGCAGGGCGGGTCGTTCTGGAAGGTCTGGCTCGCCTCCTTGGCGGTCATCTCGCCCCAGACGTGCTCGGGGAGGCAGGGGATCCAGAGCGTGAGCATGTTGGCGACGGGCTCGTCGCAGACGACCTGGTATGTGAGGTCGTCGACGACCTCCACGCGGTTGATCCCGGCGACGAAGTTGATGTAGGCGGCGATCTCGTTCTCGATGATGAAGTTGTAGGTGAAGGCGACGTCCTCGGACGTGATGGGCTCGCCGTCCTGCCAGGTCATGCCCTCGTTCATGGTGAAGGTCCAGGTCAGCCCGTCGTCGCTGACCTCCCAGCTCTTGGCGATCCCCGAATCATCGGGCTTCATGGTCTCCCAGTCCCGGCCGACCATGAGGAGGTAGTTCTGGGCGTAGACCTCGTAGACGTTGTTCGTCCAGCCGATGAGCGGGTTCAGGTTGTCGATGTCGCCCATCCAGCCGATCTTCATGATCACCTTGCCGCCGTCGGCAGGCGCCGGGCTCCCACTCTCGCCCCGAGCCACGCTTGTCCCGAGGACGGCGGCGGCCCCCAGGACCGCGAGCGCGCACAGTAGTCCGATCCACCAAGTTCTGCGTCTGATAGTCCGCATCGTCATCCCCCTGGTCAATCTCCATTGGCGACGGCCCACGACCGTCCGCCTCGGCTACGTTCATGTTCGCCCTTCCAGCGGCAGGCGTCAAGGCTCCCAGCGTCGCTCGCAAGCCTCTGGCCGCGGTACAGCGCCACGACGACGCCGGCCGCGGACCAGCCAGCGACTCACGACCTGGCGGGGCCTGGGCGACGCATGCGCGCGCACATCGGACCCGGCCGCGGTGGTCACGGAGTCCTCGACATCCGACGGCTCCGCCGGCCCGCCGCCGGCCTTCTTCCAGGGCGCGCCTGACGGTCGCCGGACCACCCATCGCCCTTGCCTCGCGCCCGTCTGCGACTCGCGGCTCCGACGTGCTGCCGCTGCCGGCGCGGCAAGCCTCGCCGTCCCCCGATGTCACCGCGACCGGGCCCCTCCGTTCCGCTGGGCGATGATCTCGCTGGTCCGGCGCCGGGCTCCCATGTCGCTCCCTGGCGATGTCATCCGAGGCCGCGGGTGACCACGCATCTCACCCCGGTCGCGATCTCGGCGACGTAGGCTGCCATCGCCTCGACACCCTCCGGGTCGGGCTTGTCGACCTCCGACCAGGCGACGTCCAAAGCTTCGTACTTGTGCCGGCCGAACGGGTGATAGGGCAGCAGCTCGACGTCGCGGATGCCGGGGTGACGCGCGACGAACGCCGCGAGCGCCGACATGCTCTCGCGATCGTCGTTCGCGCCCGGCACGACCGGCACGCGCACCGTCACCACGGCGCCGAGCCCGAGCAGCCGCTCGAGGTTGCGAACGATCAGCTCGTTGCCTTGCCCGGTGAGCTCCCGATGCCGGGCGGAGTCCACCTGCTTGAGGTCGTACAGCAGGACGTCGGCGATCTCCGCCGCAGCGCGCAGGTCCTCCCAGCGCGCTTGCCCGCAGGTCTCGACGGCGGTGTGGTAGCCCCAGCGGCGACAGCGCCGCAGGCACTCGAGCAAGAACTCCGGCTGCGCCAGCGGCTCCCCGCCCGAGAAGGTGACGCCGCCGCCGGAGCGCCGGAAGAAGACCGCGTCGCGGCGCACCTCGGCCATCACCTCGTCGACGGTCACCTCACGACCCATGAGCCGCCGCGCCCCGCGCGCGCACGCGGCGGCGCACTCCCCGCAGGCGGTACAGAGCGCCCGGTCAGTGAGCCCGCGCCCATCGTCCACCCGGATGGCTTCGCGCGGGCACGCTTCGGCGCATCGCCCGCACAGGGCGCACTGCCCCGCGAACCACGCGATCTCGGCCTCGGCCCGCTGCGACTCGGGATTGGCGCACCAGGCGCAGCGCAGCGGGCACCCCTTCAGGAACACGACCGTGCGGATACCGGGGCCGTCGTGCAGCGAGAAGCGCTGCACGTCGAAGACCCGGCCGCTCAAGGTCGGCTCCGTCACGCCGTCACAACCGCGCGTTGGACGTGCGCGAGATGATGTCGTCCTGGATGTCCTTGTGCAGCTCCACGAAGAAGGCGCTGTAGCCGGCGACCCTCACCAGTAGCGAGCGGTATTCATCGGGCTGCGCCTGCGCGCAGCGCAGGGTCTCCTCCTCCACCACGTTGAACTGGACGTGGTAGATGGGCAGGTCGAGAAAACCGCGCAGGTAGGCGGCGAAGCGCTGCAGCCCGTCCTCCCCGGCCACCACCTGAGGCTCGAACTTGACGTTCAGCAGCGTGCCGCCGTCGAGGTCCTCGTGCTGGAACTTGCCGACCGAGCGCAGCACAGCCGTCGGACCGAACCTGTCGGTGCCCTGGTTGGGCGAGACGCCGTCGGCGAGCGGCCGCTTGGCCTTGCGCCCACTCGGCAGCGCCGCCACCGTGAGGCCCTGCGGCACGTTCGAGGAGACGGGGTACCAGGACGGCATCATGGTGCCGCCGGTCAGCGTGGGGTACTTCTCGTGCTCGTTCACCACCATGTGGGCGAAGTCGCGGACGTAGCGGTCGACCTCGTCGACGTCGTTGCCGTACTTGGGCGCCGCAAGGCAGAGATCGCGGATCTCGTCGTAGCCCTCGAAGTCGGCGCGGATGGCCTCGCGCAGCTCGTCAAGCGTGAGGCGCTTGTCGTCGTAGACGAGCTTCTTGACGGCGGCCAGCGAGTTGACGCCGTCGGAGAGCCCGATGCCCAGCGTGCCGGGACCCCTCTTGTAGCGGGCGCCGCCGCGCAGCAGGTCGGCGCCCTCGTCGATGCAGTCGAGCATCAGCGACGAGGCGAGCGGGCACGGCAGCAGCTCCCGGTGCAGCGCCTCGGTCACGTGCCCCTGGATGGCGATGTGGCGGATCTGCTCGGCGAGCTGCGCCATCACCGCGGCCTCGAACTCCTCGAAGGTCGCGAACTCGTTGGGATCGCCGGTCTCCAGGCCGAGCCTGCGCCCGCTGAGGAGGTGCTCGCCGTTGAAGAGCGCGAACTCGATGGCCGAGCCGAAGTTGTAGTGCCCGTAGTCGCTCCACTGGTGGAGCTTGCCCGGCAGATTGGGCTCGACGCAGCCGACGAGGCACCAGTCGCGGGCTTCCTCGGTGGTCACGCCCTTGCGCAGCAGCGCCTTGATGCCCACCTCGTCGTTGTGGATGGCCGGGAACCCCGTGCCCAGCCGCGACAGCTCGCAGACCTTGAGCAGGAACTCCTCGGGGCAGTTGCGATGCAGGCGCACGGCGAGCGATGGCTGGTTGAGGCGCACGTCCATCGAGGCCTGCAGCAGCATGTACGAGACGTCGTTGGTGGCGTCCTCGCCGTCGGCCTTGACCCCGCCCACGGTCACGTTCTGGAAGGCGGTGTAGCCGGCGAAGTACTGCGAGCAGTTGGTGTTCAGGATCCAGCACTGCTCGGCCAGCTTGATCCACAGGCACTCGAGCAGCTCCTGCGCCGCCTCGTGCGTCAGATCCCCGCCGCGGATCCCGGCCTCGTAGAAAGGATGGAGGTACTGGTCCATGCGGTTCGGCGAGTACGACGGCGCGTTCAACTCCATCATCAGCGACAGCTGCGCGAACCAGATCAGTTGCAGGGCCTCATGGAACGTGCGCGGAGGCTCCTCGGCGACCCAGTCGCAAGCCGCGGCGAGTCGCTCGAGCTCCGCGGCCCGCTCGGGGCCGGCCGAAGCCGCGGCCGCACGCGCCGCCTCCGCGTGACGCCGCGCCAGGATGCCCATCGCCTCAC
Organism: uncultured Thermoleophilia bacterium; assembly: GCA_963695395.1. Lineage (GTDB taxonomy): Bacteria > Actinomycetota > Thermoleophilia > UBA2241 > UBA2241 > CAIXSE01. Next base: position 5,159 of record CAVOGK010000040.1, read on the forward strand.
AGCTGATGACTACGGCCTCGAGAAAGTAGCGCTTGTCGTCGCTGGCCGGGTCGGTCATGTCGAGCGCCGCGAGACGCTCCTCGGCCCAGACGCGCACCCCGCCCCAGCCCCTCGGGAGCAGGATGTCGCCGTAGCCCAAGGCGATCTCGCCCGGACCGGACTCCGTCTTGATCTCGCAGTCGATCACGCCGGTCTCGTAGGACAAGCTGCGCGTCTTCTCGGGCACTCGAGTGAGCCAGTGCTCGATGACCGTCTTGCCCCGCCAGTAGGGCTCGATCTGCTCGCGGAAGAGGACCTTCTGCTCGTCGTCCACGACGTAGGGATCCTGCGCGCGCGTGCTCAGCGTGTCGAGTTCCTTGCCGAACCAGTAGGCCGACATCTCCGGCCCCAACACACCGGTTCGCGGCCGTCGTCCGGCATTGCCCACGATCAGCTCGTCGGCCTGGATGAGGATGGACTTGGTCGCGCAGGCGCGCTTGAGACCCTTGGCTCTGCGGATGACGACCGGCTCGCCCTCGGTCTCCTTGAAGACCTCCGTGTAGGCGAGGGCTCGCTCCACGCACACGGAAGGCTTGTGCATGAAGTACTGCTTGCGCAGCCGCGCGATGCGGGATGATGCCGCCGGCTGACTCGCGTACGTCCCGGCGATGTCCACCACGTCGGGTGCGTGGACATCCTGTTCCCTCGTTGCCATCCGGACCTCGCCTCCTTGGGATTCCTTGGCCGGACCGACAATGTGCGGCCAAGCGGCAGTCCATCGTTCACCCGTACGGGTGAGTTACTTCATGATACGGCCGGCGGCAGTCCAGTCAACGTGTGGTCTCCTGATCCCCTGGACCTTCGGCGGGTCCTTGCACGCCGCCGGGCCCGACACGGCTCGCACCATCGGTGCTTTCGCCCACTCACCCAAACGGGTAAGCTGGTGCCGACGGCGACCCCGGCGACACGACGATGGGTGAACTCGTAGTGGCAGACCCGAACGACTCTGGATCGGCTCCCCCGGTCGCCAACGACCCGGCGGAACAAGAAGGCCTCGGGGTGCGCAGCCCGCTGTCGCACAGGCTCCATCCGACGGCCCAGAAGATCCTCGCGGCGGCCAAGAAGATCCTGACGGAGCGCGGTTACCAGGGCATGACGCTGCAGGCCATCTCCGCCGAGGCGCACGTGAACAAGGCCGGGGTCTGGTACTACTTCGGCGGCAAGCAGCAACTGGTCAATGCGCTGCTCGAGGACCTCCTCATTCGCGAATCCTCTCAGTTTGGCCGCAAGGCGCCTGACGACGCCACGCTCGCCCAGCGCGTCGACCTGTTCGTGGGGAGCGCCGCACAGGTCGAAGAGAGAGTCCATCGCTTCGCGGCGTTCTATGCGCTCCTGCCCGAGGCCTCTCGCGATGCGGAGCTGCACGAGCACCTCATGACCATCTATCAGGCCTGGTACGACTGGGCCGAGGGGATCCTGTCGCCGGCGGTCACGGAGTCAGAGACGAACGGCGGGCGCTCGGCGGCGCTCGGGCAGTTCGCCTCGATCCTGCTCGACGGCATCTTCCTGCAGATGATCATCGCGGCGCCTGGTTTCGATCTCGAAGCCGCGCTGGAGCACGCGCGCCTGGCGCTCACTCACCTGGTCACGCTTGAGGCGGGCGACCAGCCTGACTCGACCGCAGACCCCCGACGCGGGAGCTCTCGGCGACGCCACGTCCGTCCATGAGCCGATGACCCACGACGGCGTCCTGCGTGCCGGCAGAGGCCGACGGGCCCAGATCATGAGAGCGCTGCGCGCCTGACGCCTTGGCAGGCCTGGCGAGACAGCTCTCGAGCTTCCGCGCGGCAGTCTGGTGCCTGCGCCGTCAATGGCGTTCCCTCGAGACCGAGCATCCCTCGTGGCCCCGCCCGAGACTCGTCCAACGTTTGTTTTCATGGATTTCTTCCTATATGAGAACGGTTAGCAATAAGCATGCGCCGAGTGCGGGAAAGGCCGGACCCGGGAGGAGCAGTGGCCGTACCAGCTGGCGAGATCGAGCGACGAGTCGAGAAGCTCTCGCAGGGCCTTCGCGACGCCGGCCTTCGCCTTACTCATCAGCGGCTTGAGATCGTGCGCGTCATCGCCGCGGACGAGGCGCATCCGGATGTGGAGACCGTCTATCGGGTCGTGCGGGAGCGCGTGCCGACGATCTCGCTGGACACGGTCTACCGGACACTCGCGACGCTCACCGACCGCGGGTTCATCACACGGGTCCTGTTCACGCCGGGACCGGCGCGCTACGACGCGAACCCAAGGCGGCACCACCATTTCGTGTGCACACGTTGCGGACTGATCCGCGACGTCGAGGACGCCGAGCTGGACGCCATCCGGCCGACCGGCCAAGTCACTCGCATCGGGCGACCCGACGCGGTGACCGTCCAGTTCCGCGGCGTGTGCGCCGGCTGCCGGAGCAAGGAGGCCCCCACAGCATGAGCGATGTGGAAATCAGCCTGACCACCAGCTTGGGCAGGCTGATCGACGACGACCAGTACTGGCACACCGACGGCCAGCGCGGACCGCTGCTGATCTGCAGCCACGCCGCTGCCACGAGAGGAGAGATGGAACATGTCCGATGAAAGCACGAGCCCAGGCCGGCCCCCGGCCGGAGCGACGAGGGTCCGGGAATGGTGGCCCAGCCAACTCGACCTGACGGTGCTGCACCGTAACCCGCCGGCAGCCGACCCGATGGGGGCGGACTTCGACTACGCCGCCGAGTTCGCCGCCCTCGACCTCGAGGCAGTCCGGCGCGATCTCCTGGCCCTGATGGCGGACTCGCAGGAGTGGTGGCCTGCCGACTACGGCCACTACGGCCCGCTGTTCATCCGGATGGCGTGGCATAGCGCCGGCACGTACCGGATCAGCGACGGCCGCGGCGGCGCGGGCGCGGGTACGCAGCGCCTCGCCCCGCTCAACAGCTGGCCGGACAACGCCAACCTCGACAAGGCGCGCCGGCTGCTGTGGACGATCAAGCAGAAGTACGGCCGCAAGATCTCCTGGGCCGACCTCATGGTCCTCGCCGGCAACTGCGCCCTGGAGTCGATGGGGTTCACCACGTTCGGCTTCGGCGGCGGCCGCGAAGACGTCTGGGAGCCGGAGGACATCGACTGGGGCGCCGAGCACACCTGGCTCGGTGACGAGCGCTACAGCGGCGATCGCGAGCTCGCCAACCCGCTGGCCGCCGTCCAGATGGGCCTCATCTACGTGAACCCGGAGGGCCCCGACGGCAACCCGAGCGCGCTGGCCGCAGCCAAGGACATCAGGGAGACGTTCCGTCGCATGGCCATGAACGACGAGGAGACCGTCGCTCTCATCGCGGGCGGGCACTCGTTCGGCAAGACCCACGGCGCCGCGGACGCCGGCAACGTCGGCCCCGAGCCCGAGGCCGCCCCCCTCCAGGAGATGGGCCTCGGCTGGAAGAACCGTTACGGCTCCGGCAAGGGCGACGACACCATCACCAGCGGGCTGGAGGGCGCCTGGACACCTACGCCGGTGACCTGGGACAACAGCTTCTTCGAGACACTGTTCGGCTACGACTGGGACCTGACCAAGAGCCCGGCCGGCGCCTGGCAGTGGGTTCCGACGGACCCATCGGCAGCAGATGCCGTGCCGGATCCGCACGACCCGACGAAGCGGCACGCGCCGGTCATGCTCACGACGGACCTCGCGCTGCGCATGGACCCGATCTACGAGCCGATCTCGCGGCGCTTTCTCGAGAACCCGCAGGAGTTCGCCGACGCGTTCGCGAAGGCATGGTTCAAGCTGACGCACCGCGACATGGGGCCGATAAGCCGCTACCTGGGTCCGCTGGTGCCGTCCGAGCCGCAGCTGTGGCAGGACCCCGTGCCTCCGGTCTCGGACCCGCTGGTGGGCTCTCAGGACGTCGCGACCCTCAAGGACAGGATCCTCGCCTCCGGACTGTCGGTGTCGCAGCTGGTCTCCACCGCGTGGGCCTCGGCCTCGACGTTCCGCGGCACCGACAAGCGCGGAGGTGCCAACGGCGCCCGGATCCGCCTCGCGCCGCAGAACGGCTGGGCCGTCAACGACCCGTCGCAGCTGACACAGGTGCTACGCGCCTTGGAGCTGATCCAGCAGGAGTTCCAGGCCCAGTCCACCGGCGGCACGCGCATCTCGCTCGCCGACCTGATCGTGCTGGGCGGCTGCGCCGCCGTCGAAAAGGCCGCAAAGGACGCCGGCTTTGACGTCGAGGTGCCCTTCACTCCGGGACGCACGGACGCGACGCAGGGGCAGACCGACATCGAGTCGTTCGCCGTGCTCGAGCCGATCGCGGACGGGTTCCGCAACTACCTGGGCGACGGTGGGCAGAAGCCTGCCGAGCACCTGCTCGTCGACAAGGCCGGTATGCTCACGCTCTCCGCACCCGAGATGACGGTGCTCGTGGGCGGCCTGCGGGTCCTCGGCGCGAACTACGACGGGTCAGACCTCGGCGTGCTCACCACCCGGAAAGGGATGCTGACGACCGACTTCTTCATCAACCTCGTCGACATGGGCACGGTCTGGCAGCCGACGAGCGAGGCCGAGGAGACCTTCGAGGGCCGCGACCGGTCAAGTGGCGAGACACGGTGGACGGCGAGCCGCGTCGACCTGGTCTTCGGGTCGAACTCCCAGCTGCGCGCGATCGCCGAGGTCTACGCCGGCGACGACGCACAGGAGAAGTTCGTCCGCGACTTCGTCGCCGCGTGGGACAAGGTCATGACCCTCGACCGGTTCGACCTCGCCTGACCGCACCGAGCCAAGCCCGAGTCGGATCACGATGAGGAGGGGGCCGGTCCTTCGGGACCGGCCCCCTCTCGTCGCCGGGAACGGCGTCGCTACCTGCCCCAGCCCGCCGCGTCCCCCCTGATCGCCTTCCCGTCGAACAGCGGCACGACCCTCACCCGGTCGCGCTCGAATGAGTACGGGATCACATCGTCCAGCCCCAGCTTCTTCAGGCGGTCACGCTGGGCGGCCTTCTCGATGTAGCCCAGCACGTCGCCCTTGGCCAGGCTCCACAGGTCCATCGACGCCTCGGCCGAATCACACTCGGCCCGGAACAAGCCCGTCTCCAGCAGTCTCTGCGTCAGTGCCCCGGCGAACAGCGTGTCCTCCAGGCAGAACTTGTTCTTCCAGCCCGAGCACAGGATGACCACGTTCTTCTTCCGCCCTACGAGCCACTCCGTCACGGCCGAGATGTTGACGAAAGCCCCGATCACGACGCTGCTCGCGCGGCTGCTCGCGATCCCCAGCGCCCGCGTGCCGTTCGTGGTGCAGTACACGAGCGTCTTCCCGCCGACGTTCTCTCTCGTGAAACTGAACGCCGAGTTCCCGAAGTCGGCGAAGTCGACCTGTACACCGTCCTTCTCGGACGCAACGAGGAAGCCCTCTGACTTGAGCTGTCTTGCTTCCTCGTGAGTCGCAACAGGGATGATCGCCTCCACCCCGTTCTCCACCGCGGCGCAGATGGTGGTCGTGGCGCGCAGAATATCCACCAGCACGACGACGAAGTCATCCTTGGTCAGGATGTCCTTGAACAGTCCCGGCGAGAAGCAGACTTCGACGTTCCTCATCTCCGGCACCTCTCGATTCTTTCTTCCCTGCAGAACACGGCTGGAGGACTCGGTCCGGATGCGGGAGCGCCACCGGCGAGACACGGCGCGCAAGGTCTCGCTGCGGTGTCCACTGCCAGCGGGGCTGCGACCCTCGCCGACCCGGTGCACCAGTCAAATCCTCGATCTGAGGGCCACCCTAGCCGATGGTACGACGTCGGTCCACGGGCCCAGGGCCGCCGAGTTGCGAGGGAAGGTGCTGCTGTCGCGACGTCGCAGCCGGACCTGACCAGACACCTCCTCATGGTACCTTTCAGAGAGTCGGGCACCCACCGGCGACGTCGACGTCCGCGCCGCTGGGTGCGGTCCCCAACGACAAAGGAGCGACGAGCGACCATGCTTTCCGATTCGGAGCTCACCGCCGCCGTCATCGACAAGGCCAAGTCCCTGGGCGCGTCCGTCGCCGGGGTCGCCGCCGTCGAGCCCCTGAAGGAGTCGCCGTCGCACCGCATCTATCCCAAGATCGGCATGGACCCCAAAGTGCGCTGGCACGACGCGCCGGAAGCGGCACTGCAGCACGAGGTCGAGTGGCCCGCCGACGCCGTCTCCGCCGTGGTGATCGGGGTCGAGCACCCCGCAGGTCGGCCGGAGCTCGACTGGTACGACGGCAAGGGGACGCCCGGCAACCGCATCCTCATCGGCATCGTCAAAGAGCTCTCCGCGTGGCTCGAGGAGACCTTCTCGGTCAAGAGCTACCGGCCGCCCTACGTCATCGAGAGCACCGGGATCTTCCTGAAGGACTCGGCCGTGCTGGCCGGCCTCGGCTGCGTCGGCAAGAACAACCTCGTCGTCACGCCGGAGTACGGCCCGCGCATCCGCTGGCGGGCGCTGCTCATGGACCGCACGGCGAAGGCCACCGGCCCGCTCGACTACGACCCCTGCGACGGCTGCGCGCAGCCCTGCCGCACGGCCTGCCCCGTCGAGGCGTTCGACCACGCCGCCTACTCGTCGTCTGAGCTGGGGCAGTCGCTGCTGCCGGGCATCGATGGGACCTATGACCGGGTGACCTGCAACGCCAAGATGGCGCGGGACGCCGATGAGGCCGCTCGAACGATGGCGGAGAGCGGCGAAGAAGGCGAGGCCCTGGCCCAGAACATGAATGCCTACGACGAGGCCGTCCTGGCGATGCCCAACGGCGACGGCGAACCTCAGCACGTCGTCAAGTACTGCAGGATGTGCGAGCTGAGCTGCCCGGTGGGCAGGCGGTCTGGCGAGTAGGACGCGATCCGGCAGCAGGAGCCGAGCCAGCATACGAAGTCAGAAGAGCATCGCGTCGCCCCATCGCGGCCAGCCTTGAACGGGATGTCCGCGAAGGCCATGTTGAACAGGATGATGGTCCACAGTGCCGAGAGTCCTGCCGGCATGCCCGGCGTTCCGGCCGTGCGTGAGTCCGTGTTCATCCTCCACTCCATTCTTGAGTGCAATCGACGAACTGGCGCAAGCCGTGTGCACTTGCGGAGCCCGGGCCGAGCTGCTCCTTGCGTCGGCAGGATGCGACAGCTGGTCGAGGCAGGCCGCGTCAAGCCGGTCCTCGACGGGCGCTGTCCGTTCGAGGAGATGGCCGAAGCGCACAGGTATGTGGGCCTGGGGCACGAAGCCGGGGGCGTGGCAATCGCGGTAGGGCGTGGCGACAAGACCTGGCGGTCGTGGAAAGCCGCGAGCGGCAGGCGGATCGCCTCGGGGCCACGGGAGCCCTCTCGGGGCACGCAGGAGTCTTGCTGTCAGTCGCTCGTCTCGATGAACGAACGGGTAGGCAGAACGTGCCTGTTCACAGGGATGAGCGTTGTCGTTCTAACGACGTTGGTGGACCTGACCAGACAGCTCTCGAACGTGCGCGAGGGCTTGCAGCGGATCTTCATGATCCGCGACTCGATCGAGCACTCCCGATGACCCATCAGAGGCCCCGGTAACCACCCTGCTACTGCTTGCCGAGACCCGGCAGCTTGAACTGCCGACGTGGGGACTCGAGCCGTAGCTCGGACCGGCCGGCCACCGTTTGAGCGGCGCCTGATCGCGGTCACGCGAATCAGTCCGAGGAGAGCAAGTCCGCCTGCTGCAGGATCGATCGCAGCTCTCGACTCCGCTGCTGGTCGAGCGGCCGCAGCGGCAGTCGCGGCGGCCCCCCGTAGTAGCCGAGCATGTCCATCGCAGCCTTTAGACCGCTGACTCCAAAGCGGCTGGTGACGGCCAGATTGACCGGCAGCATCTTGAGATGCAGTTCGCGCCCCTCGTCCATCCGGCCGGCGTGGAACAACTCGTAGAGCGCGACCGACTCGTCGGGGGCGATGTTGCCCAGCGCCAGGACGCCGCCGACCACACCCAGGGCCTGCGACGGGTAGAAGAAGCTGGACGAGCCAGCGAGCACCTCGAACGAATCGTCGGCCTGCCGCAACGTCTCCCCCATCTTGGCCACGTCACCCCCGGTGTCCTTGACGCCGATGATGTTGGGATGCTGCGAGAGCTCCACGAGAAGCGCCGCCGGCAGGTCGATGCCGGTGGCCGGCGGGAGGTTGTAGATGATGATCGGGATCGGCGACTCGTCGGCCACCGCGCGGTAGTAGTCGGCGAGGACCGGCGGCGTCATCTGGCCCTTGTAGTAGCTGGGGTTGACGATGATGGCCGCGTCGGCGCCCACGGTGGCTGCCGTCTCCGTCAGCGCGATGGTGTGCCTCGTCGACTCCGCGGCGGCGCCGGCGATGAGCAGCTTGTCGCTGCCGATGGCCTGGCGCGCCGTCTCGAGGACCTCCAGTCGCTCGCGCTCGTCGAGAAAGACCCACTCGCCGTTGGAGCCGAGGACGACGTAGCCCTTGAGCCCCGTCCCGTTCCAGCGGTCGAGGTTCTCGGCCATCTTGTCGTGCGCGACCTCCCCGGCCTCGTCGAACGAGGTGACGATGGGGGTGAACACCCCGCGCAGTGAGATCTGTGTCCCGCTCATGTGTTGCCGTCCTTGTCTGGGCCTTGGCGCACCCGTGGGCCTAGAGGTCTGCGACCAGGTCCTCGAGACCGAGGTCCCTGAGGGTCTGCGGAAGCGGCTTGCCGGTCTCGCGGTCCCAGCCCATCCCGTCGTAGTAGACCTCGAGCATCAAGCCCCACTTCTCCATGATGTCCTTGCCCTTGGCAGGGCCGTCGATGGGCACGGAGCCGTACTTCCGGGACGGCCGCTCGTCTTCTTTGCGCATGCCGTGGCGGAAGTTGAAGACGCGGAGCTGGTTGACGACCCGACGACCCACGGTGAAGGCGTCGTCCAGCGTCATCTCCCAGCCGGTGACGGCGTTCAGGCACTCGAGTTGGAGACCTGGATGGGGTGAGACGAAGCGACAGGTGCCGAGGCAGTCGTCGAACTGCCGGATGCCGTTGTACCGGGCGTTGGCGCGCGACACCTCCTCGTGGGAGAAGGGGTCGGTCACCGCCGGCTGCCCGACCAGTTCCGGGTGCACGCCGACCCACGTCGCCTCGATGGTGCCGGTGTTCCCCATCGCGGTGTCGAAGAGCTCCGCCCACCCACCGCGATGGTCGTGGCTCCTGGGACTGGCGCCCTTGTGCGTGTAGACGGCGAGGTCGGCGGCCTCACCGCCGATGCTCTCGGACGCACGCTTCACGCCTTCTGCCAGCAGCTCCCCGATGCCCTCTCTTGCGGCCATGCGGCCGAGCAGCGCCCTGGCCGCCTCGACGTTGCCCCAGCGCAGATCCAGCCCGTCCAGGTCCGCCTGGGACAAGAGGCCCTTCTCGTAGCACTCCATGACCCAGCCGACCGTCCACGAGGCCTCGTTGCAGTCCATCCCCAGGCGGTCGACCTCACGCGTCAGCATGACGACCGCCCCGAGGTCGGTGTTGCCGATCTGCGGCCCCCAGGCGGCGAGCTGCTCGTACTCGGGCTCCTCGCCCACGAAGCCCTCGTAGGGTCCCTCGGTGACCGTGACTTCCTTCACGTGCGCGAACCGGCACTTGTAGCAGGGCATCGAGCGCGTCTTGAAATGCGTGCGCATGTACTGCCCGTTCATGCGTTCGTGCTCCGGGAAGAGGTTGGTGGTGTAGTTCCGGACCGGCAGCCGGCCGCCGTCGTGGACCGCGGAGAAGCCGCCTCCGGTGCCCCACTTGAACACATGGCCGAAGCCCTTGGCGTGCTCGAACATGGCCAGGTTTGCGACCTTGAGCCGTTCGCCGTCGTGGATGGGGAAGTTGAGCTTGCCCCTGTGAGCGACCACGGCCTTGAGGTTCTTGGCGCCCATGACGGCGCCCAGTCCGTTGTGGGCCGCTATGTGCCCGCCGTCGCCGCCGATGGCAGCGAAGCGCACGCCTCGCTCGCCGGCCGGCCCGATGCCGTAGACGCTCACCTGATGGCCCTTCACGCCCAGTTCCTCGCGCAGGTCCTGCTCGAGCTCGAAGAGGTCCTTGCCCGCCAGCTGCCGGGCGTCGCGCAGCTCGGCTTCGCCGTCCTCGACGTGGAGGTAGACGAGATGAGGCGCACGCCCTTGGAAGACGATGCCGTCGAAACCCGAGAACTTGAGGTAGGCGCCCATGAAGCCGTTGGCCTGCGAGGCCCCGGCAAGTCCCGTCATGGGCCCCTTGGCCGTGACGTTGAACGTCCCCGCGCCGTACACGCCGCTGCCGCCCAGCGGGCCGGCGGTCCAGACCATCCGGTTCTCCGGGTCGTCCCATGCGACGCCCGGCGGGTACCTCCTCGTGGAGGATCCGCGCGCCGAAGCCGACGCCGCCCACCCAGGTCTCGATGAAGCCCTGCGACAGGGGTTCGACGGTGGTGGTCCCCGCCGTCAGGTCGACGCGCAGGAGCCGGCCCACATAGCCGCCGTTGTTCATGCTCTCTCGTTCCCTTCGTCGTCGGGGCCTTCGCCCAGGATGAGACGCCGCATCTCCGCGACCGAGTGCGCCCGCTGCGCGACGGTGTCGATGCCACGCTCGACGATGTCCAGCAGCGCCGGGATGCCGCCGAACCGCTCGAGCTCTCCGGGTGAAGGCTTGAAGCGCAGCCAGATGCTGGCCCCCGGCTGGCCCATGGCGTTCACGCTGATGACGCCGTGCTCCCCGAGCCAGTACAGACCGATGCCGGCCGTCAGCTCGCCGGGCGCGACGGGCAGGTCGTGGCCGGTCATCTCCCGTACCAGCTCGTAGACCATGTCGGCCGGCATGCTCGCGCCGAGTGCGGAGCGGACGACGCGACCCTCGCCGAAGCGCCCGCTGAGCGCCCCGTAGATCTCCCCGCCGAGCTCGTATTCCTCGCGGAGGTGCCGGGGGTCGAAGGTGCGCAGCGAGGACCAGATGCCCAGGGCCAGTGGCGGCCGCGCCTCCATTCCCAGCTCCGCGGCCTTGGCGGCGACCTGACGCATCAGTCCGGGCTCGCCGACCATGAGGCCGGCCCTGGGGCCGCCGAGGCCGGCCTTGTCGCAGGCCGTCACGCCCAGGTCCGCGCCCGTCTCCATGGTCTTGAGGCCGCCGAAGACGACGGGGCGGAGCCTGGTGCCGTAGGCGTCGTCCAGCAGCACGGGGACGCCCGCGTCGCGGCCGAGCCGCACCGCCGCGAGGAGCACGTCCTGGTCGAGGATCTCCAGCTCGCTCGAGACCCCGGTGATGACGATGAGGCTGACGTCCTCCTCGGCCAGCCAGCTCTCCACATCGGACGGCAGGGTGGTCTGGCGGAGTTGCGCGCCGGCGAGCCGGGCGCCGCGCCCGATCGACGGGTGCGAGCGAGCTCCCGGCGTGACCGACGCCACGACCGACCCCGGCCTGGCGAGGGCGAGGCAGGCGGCGATGATGCCGGCCGAACAGCGGTTGAAGACCGCCACCTCGTGCCCGGCGTCTCCGCCGAAGTGCTCCCGCGCCAGCTGGTCCAGTTCGTCCCAGAAGAACGCCGGGCCCACCCATTCCTCCCCCCACGCGACCTTGTCGGCGGGCACGGGGAAGTCGCGATGCAGCCCGGTGAAGTTGTAGAAGCTGTCGTGACCCAGAGCCGCGGCGCGCTCACGGATCAGCCGCAGGGCGTGCGTGCGACGTCGCGCCTCGTCGAGAGACGAAGCCAGGATCGCGCCCCTGGCGTAGCCGACCGCGGGATCGATACGATGGTCTGGAGCTCACGTCACCAGCCCCGGTCCTGAGGGCTCGCGAGCGCGTTGCGCACCAGCATGTGGAGCATGGTCACGACAGCCTCCTGCGTCTCCGGCGAGGTGCCGTCCACCCACGGCTGCTTCATCCCGGCCTCGCCCTCGGCGCCGGCGTAGGCGCAGTCCACGCCCATGCGGCGCTCCACCTCCGCGGACTGGAGGATCGTGGGGTCCTTGAGCAAGTAGGAGAGGCACGCCGACACGCCGTAGCCGCCCCAATTGCTGATGGCGCCGACGACCAGCACGTCGGTGGGCACGTGACAGACAGGGTCGGACGCGCACGCGCACTTGCAGGCGGTCCAGCACGGAAGCATCTTGGTCAGATCGTCGGCGACCACACCACAGCCGATCTCGTTGCCGAAGTCGCCGATGCCGAGAGTGAAGATCCCGCGCCTGGTCGCCTCTTCCACGAGATGGTACGTGTGAGCGACGTGCTCGGACGGCCGCTCGTAGCCGTTGGCGCTGTGGATCACGCCCTTGGCGTTCGGCCCCAGCGTCTCGATGGAGATGACGGCCGCCGGCTGCAGCTCGTCGAGCAGCGCTTGCGCCTCCCTGAACGCCTCGTCCTTGTCGAGGGTGAAGGGCCGCGCCAGCGCCGTGGGGTAGAAGCCGTCGTAGTCGGCCATCTCCCGGTCGCGCGTGCACGTGATGCCCGCCGCCTCGCTCGCCGCGACCACGGGCGGCAGGTACGGCTCGGCGGCCACATAGGCGGGCCGCGCGCCGAGCCCGAGCTTGACGGCCCGGCCCAGGCTGGCGGCCCCCAGCGGGCCGTCGGTCTCGCCGGCGGGACGCCAGGGCGGCCGCCCTGAGCCGGTCAGGATCAGGACGTACTCGCCTCTGCCCACGCGCTCGACCAGGCGCTCGGCGGCCAGCAGCGTGAGCGCCCTGCCCTGGGCCCGGTGCGCGGCCTCGTACAGCGGCAGGATCACGCCCCGGTTCTCGACCCCGCCGCGCTTCATCTCGATGGTGACCAGACGGTCGACGTTCAGTCCGAATGTCTCGGGCATTCTTGTCCCTTCCCTCGTCGGAGCGGCAGCGCCGGTCCTACGCGAGCTCGTTGTCGATGCTCTCGAGGACCTCGTCGATGATGGCGATGCCCTCGGTCACCTGGCTCTCGGTGATGATCAGCGGCGGGCCGACGAACAGCAGGTTCGCCATGACGTTGGTGCTCAACCCGCGCTCGAGCAGTCGCCGGTGGACGCTTCCCGCCAGCGCGGGAGACAGAGGCTCCCTGGTCGCGCGGTCGGCGACGAGGTCGAGGCAGAAGAACAGCCCCGTGCCGCGCACGTCGCCCACGCAGCGGCGCCTGGCCTTGACCTCTTCCAGCTGAGGCCTCACCACGTCTCCCAGCCTGCGGGCGTTCTCGATCAGCCCTTCCTCGTGCAGGACGCGGAGCACGGCGCTCGCCGTGCCGCAGGCGAGCGGGTGGGCGCTGTACGTCAGGCCCACGTACAGCATCTCGTGGTCCAGCTTCTCCATGATCCGGTCCGAGACGGCGACGCAGCCCAGCGGGACGTACCCGCAGGTGAGCCCCTTGGCCATGGTGATCATGTCGGGCACGACGCCGTCGTAGTGGTTGATGGCGAACCACTCACCGGTGCGGCCGAGGCCCACCATCACCTCGTCCAGGATCAGCAAGACGCCGTGCTGGTCGCAGATCTCGCGCAGACGCTCGTAGTAGCCCGCGGGGGGCGCGAAGAACCCCGCTCCGCCCGTGTGGGTCTCCACCAGCACGGCGGCGACGGTCTTGGGCGACTCCCAGCGGATGATCTCGTCGACGTGCTCCGCGCAGCGCAGGCCGCAGTCTGGATGCGTCAGCCCGAACGGGCAGCGGTAGCAGAAGGGATCGAGGAAGTGGACGACGCCGGGGATGCCGGGCTCGACCGGCGGGCGGCGGAAGTCGCCGGTGAGGGTGATGGCGCCGTAGGTGGCCCCGTGATAGGAGCGGTACTTGGCGAGGATCTTGGACTTGCCTGTGTAGGCGCGCGCGATCTTCACGGCGTTCTCGTTGGCGTCGGCGCCGGCGGTGGTGAAGAAGAAGCGGTCGAGGTCGCCCGGCGTGACCGCGGCGAGGTCCTGGCCAAGCCTGGACCGCGACTCGCAGGCCCAGTCCGCACGCGCGTAACAGATCTTCTCCGCCTCGTCCTTGATCGCCTGGATCACCATGGGATGCTGGTGGCCGATGGAGAGGTTGACGAGGCCGGAGGAGAAGTCGAGGTACCGGTTGCCGTCACCGTCCCAGAAGTACACCCCTTCGCCCCGCTCGAGGACCGGGGGCCTGATGTCCGCCTGGACCGACCAGCTGTGGATGATGTGCCTTCTGTCGAGGGTCTTGATGGCTTCTTGCGACAACATGAGGGGCTCCTTGTGTGACCGCTCGGGGTCACTCGGTGAAGTCGATCTGGACGCGGTCCCGGACCAGCGTCCGGCGAACCGGAGGCGCGCGGCTCACGCCTGTCCGGCGACGAGTCCGGCGATGATCTCCTGGACCTCGGAGCGAGTCGCATCGGAGACCGGCGGCGGCTCGTGCGCAGCCAGAGCCGCGCGAGCTTGCTCGCGCGCGCGCTCCACGAGATCAGGCTTGGTCTGCCCGCTCCAGGCGTAGCGCGACTGACGGTCGAACAACCTCGCCTGGGACCGCTCCCGCATGTGCCGCGAGGTGTGCTTGTGGCTGAGGTACTGACCTCCGGGGCCCACCTCCTCGATCACGTCGAGAGCGAGCTGCTCGTCGGTGAGAGGGATGCCGCCCAGGATCGCGCGGATCATGCGCGCGCAGTCCACGTCGAGCATGAACTTGGCGTAGTCGAAGGTGAGGCCGAACTCGAGCGCGCCGAGGCCGTTGATGACGTTGGCGCCGGCGAGGGCGGCCAGCAGCCCGTTCATGGCGCCCTCGTAGCCCATCTGGGCGTCGGCGACCTTGCTGCCGCTCGGGAACGCCGACACCAGATTAGGGAGGCCGTAGTACTGCGCGAGCTTCGTCGACGCCGCGTCGATCATGCCCATCTCGGGAGCGCCGTAGGCGTGGTTGCCGGTCTTGAGGTCCATCATGGCGCTCGAGTTGGCGTAGACGACGCGCGTGCCGCGACGCACCAGCTGCGCGAGGACGAGAGCGCTCAGGAACTCCACGTTGGTGCACACCACGGAGCCGGCCACGGTGACCGGCCCGGTGGCGCCGCCCACGATCGCCGGAGCGCACACGATGCCGGCGCCGTCCAGCTTGGCCGACGCGATGGTCATCTCGGCGCAGTCCCTGCCCATCTTGAGCGGGCTCACGGGGGCGACGATGGAGGTGAAGATCGGCCGGCGCGCGAACTCCGCGGCGCCGCCGACGTGCGCGAAGGCGATGCGGGCGATGGCGGAGAAGTTGGCGGCGTCGCCGGGTCCGATGAAGACATGCTTGCCGGTGTTGGCGAAGAGAGACTCGGCGTTGAACACCGGGTGGAGGCCCGGCGGCGCGTCCAGGGAGGCGACCGGGCGATGCATCACGCCCACCTCGTCCAGGCTGTCGCACAGCCGGGTGATGTCCGCGCTGTCCTGCTGGGTCGTCGGCCGCAAGGTACCGTCCGCCAGGTCGACGATCTGGACCAGCTCGCCCATCGGAGCGAATGTCACGCGGTGGGGGTCCATCGAGTAGTCCGACTCCGGGCTTCTCCCCTTGAGCACCACGGGGCGGGCCGCCGAGCGGATGCACTCCTCGACCACGGATGCGGGGACCTTGACCAGAGCATCGGCCCCCTGCCGCTCCACGCGCGCTCCGGCCGACGCGAAGATCTCGAATGCCTCCTCGCTCGCCTCGACGACGACGCCGGTGTTCTCGAAGACCTCGAGGCTGGCCTCGTGGAGGCGGTCCAGATCGTCCGGGGTGAACGCACTCAGACCCCAGCCGCTGGTCTCCCACACACCGTCTCTTGGTGACCTGTTCACAGCACCATCCCGTCAGCTAGAACTTGAACCGGACGCCGTATGCGGCCAGGTCCTTGCGAGCCTTGTCGTAGAGTGCCTGATGCTCGGCGGTGGGTTTCAGGGTCTTCATGTCGTAGCACTCCCAGAACTTGAGCCCCCTGGGCGCCCCGGTCAACTGGTCTTCGTAGTGCGTCATGATCTGCTTGACGAGCTGGTCCGCCTCCGCGCGCGTCATTCCCAGCACGGAGTGCGCAACGAGCGAGGACCAGCGCCCGTTCATCGGCGTGATGTGATCCATCACGGCGTTGCCCGGCGAGCCGCCGGTGGGTCCTACCGAGCTGCCCGAGACGACGTGCGCGATCACCGGCGCGGCCGCCTCGTAAGGCTGCATCTCGGCGCCCGGGCCGGAGGCGACCAGCGCCGATATCTGCAGGGGGAAGTGGCTGTTGCGCGAGATCGCCTGGGCGCTGGCGCTCATGCCCCAGATGACCCCCCGGCTCGTGCTGCACGACGTGCGCATGTCGATGGAGAAGTTCAGCTGGATGGAGCCACGGAAGACGAGCATCGAGTGCAGGTGGTAGGCCACGTTGGCGACGGCCATGCCCTCGGGGCCGCCGCAGTAGCCGCCCACCATGGGGCACGTCTCCGCGACCACGTGGCCACCCAGGCTGATGACGTAGGCGACCTCGTTCAGCCGCTCCCAGCTGGCCTTCATCTCGGCCAGCGGCCCGATGTTCCAGCCGTCCGACGGCCGCATGCCGAAGGCGCTGCCGGCGATCTTGCCCGTGTCCGACACGGCCGTGGCAATAGAGTTCTGCACGGGCATCCCCGGCCGTCCGGCCCGCCGCAGGCCCTCGCGCGTGAGGACCGTGCTCTTGATGCAGGCGAGGATCTCCAGAGGCGTGCCCGCGCGGACCATCGACCCGTGGTAGTTGGCCAGCGAGGGCGCCGTGACGCCGTCGCCCAGGGGGATCTCGCCGGTGGCTTGCACGAAGGCCTCGAACACCTCCTCGCTGGAGACGGGCGTGCCGCCCGCCCCCACGTAGCACCAGGGTGGGATCTCGCTCTCGGGTCGCCGGGAGGGGTAGGCCTTGGCGTCCTTGCCCTCGCCGAACACGGGTCCGCGCGGCGCCGTCGCCAGCGCTTCGCGGATCTCCGCCTCGGTGAACTGGATGATGCGGCTGGTGTCCACGCAGTAGGTGCCGACCTCCTGGTAGAACTCCAGGCCGGCCCGGAACAGCCGATCGGCGAACTCGTCGTCGGAGGGCACCACGACCTGCGGGTCGTAGCGGATCTCGTACTTCTTCAGGATCCGGCGCAGCGCGGGAACGAAGACCTTGAGGTCGTAGTCCCTCTCCGGCACCAGAGGGCCGGTCATGGCGCGGTCGACGACTTCCTCGAAGGAGATCATCGGCCGGCCTCGACAGCCGTCGTGGCCTCCACATGCGCGAGCGCGAGGTCCACGGCGTCCGCCGCCGTCTGCCCGTAGCCGTCGGCGCCGATCTCCTCGGCCCATCCGGCGGTCGTCGGGCCTCCGCCCACCATCACGTAGTAGTCAGCCCTGCTTCCCCGGGCCTCCAGGTACTGGATGACGTCCTGCTGCTGCGCCATCGTGGTGGTCATGAGCGCCGAGAGGGCGATGATGTCCGCCTTCGCCTTCTCGGCCGCCTCGACGAACCCGGCCGCCGGTACATCGCTGCCGAGGTCGATCACCTCGAAGCCCGCCGTCTGCAGCATCGTTGCCACGATGCTCTTGCCGAGGGAGTGCACGTCGCCCTTGACCGAGCCGAGGACGACCTTGGCCTTGGCCTCGCCCCCTCGCCCCTGGGCGGCGAGCAGCGGGCCCAGGAGGTCCATGCCCTCCTGCCAAGCGTCGGCTGCCATCATCATCTCGGGCAGATACACCTCAGAGCGCTGGAACTGCTCGCCGACCTCCCGGAGCCCCGGGATCATGCCGTCGTCCAGGAGAGCGCCGGGGTCCGCGCCTTCGTCCAGCCCCGCTGGATCAAAGGCCGCACTTCGTCGAACCCCCATCGACGAATGCCGCGCGGATGCGCTCGACGGCGCTGGGCCTGTCAGTCATCGCAGTCCTCTCGTGACGCATGCTTGCTTCTCCTCGAGTCGGGGATGTGGGTGGGAGCGATCAGTGGACGTAGGGCACGTGGAGGTTCTCGCTGCCGAAGACCACGAAGGTCTCGCAGTAGCTCACGCGTTCGACGGTGCTGACCTCGTCGCGGAAGAACTCGAGGAGGCCGAAGTCCGGGGCGAAGAGCACCTGCAGGATCAGGTGGAAGCGCCCGGTGACCGCCGCCACAGAGATCACGCCGCGCAGAGCGCTGAACTCTTTCGCCTTGGCCATGATGTCCATGGTGTCCAGGCTGACACCGATGTAGACCAGCTGGTGCTGCGGCAGTCGCCCCGGGTCGACGAGCGCGGTGATCTCCATGCCCCCGTCGTCCAGCAGGGCCTTGGCACGCGAGCGGACGGTGTTCTCCGACAGCGAGAGCTCCTGGGCGATCTCGCGGTACGACCTGCGGCCGTCCTTGAGCAAGCGCACGAGCTCCAGGTTCTCTTCCGTCATCACCACGCGACCCCCTGAGACAGCCTTCTGATGAATTCCGCAGTCAAGGTACATTCCAGTTAGCTATCAGTCAACCATCTACCAGAAGATTGCGCGATACAGCATAAGTAAGCCTCACTCTTGAGTCCACAAGTCTGCGTCCATGGCCCGCCCCGGCGGACGCTCACGGCACCGCATCGCGCTTGCCCTGCGGCATCGCGTGGCCGATCGGGGTGGGCCCTTCGCGAGACGAGCAATCTGGAAGGTGGCCGCCCGCGAAGGCGCCGGCCTCGAGGAAGCGAGTGGGTCCGCTACGACTGGTCGGTGGACGGTCGGCTCTCTCGCGACAACCCCACCTTCGCCGCACCGACGATGACGCGGACCAGTGCGCCCAGCAGCACGAGGTCGATCAGCATCTGCAGGCTGACGAGGACGCGCGCCATGTCGGTCCTGGGCGTGATGTCGCCGAAGCCGACGGTGGCGAAGACGGTGATCGCGAAGTAGAGGGCGCCGGTGTGGTCCAGCGGCTCGCTGAAGGCGCTCGACGACGTGTGAGAGAGTGACAGGTAGATGCTGGCGAACAAGTACAGGAAGAGCGGCACCGCGACGGCGAGCCCCTCGATCGCCTTGAGCCCGGGCAGATCGGCCTTCAGGATCCGATGGACCTGCCAGGCGACGATGACCAGGAAGACCAGGCAGCCGACCGCGAGGCGCATCAGGGCGGCAGCCCCGCTCAGCCCTCCGGTCGGCGTGGCGATCTCTTCCGCCCTGTCCCGGGGCCACAGCAGGTACATCGACGCCAGCGCCAGCGCGCAGCCGATCAGCGTGTCGAGCAGCCGGTGACCCGCCCACGAGCCGATGTCGCCGGCCGGGGCTCCGACGAGCACCACAGCCCCCATCGCCGCCAGCCCGCCCGCAAGCAACGGGTACGGCGGGCTCAAGGCGAGGGAGAGAAGGACCGCCGCGACGCCGAGGACGATGAGCGCGCGGCCCGGCACGACCTGCGAGAGCACCCCGAGAAGCGCGACCCCGATGACGGTCGAGGCGACGCGCGCGAGGGCGACGCTGGCCGAGCTCTTACCCGTCGGCAGGAGGACGACGTAGGCGGCCAGGAAGACCCAAAGGGCGTCGTGGCTGCCGGAGCGCTGGTAGAGGAACATGCCGATCGCCAGCGGGATCGCGCGGCGCACGCCATCGCGGGCGTGCTCATCAAACGAGCGCACAGAGGACCACATGGCGCCCCACGGCGCGGGGATCCGCGGCGCGTTCGCCGCGGCCTCGCGGTCCCGCCAGCGAGCCAAGCGTGCCGAGCGCCGCGCCGACGCGCCCGCTGACGGCCGCGACGGAGGTGAGCACGGCGACTCCCGCCATGGCCAGCGCCGCCAGCCATGGAAGGCCGACGGTCGCGAGCGCGACGAACACCGCGACCACCGCGACCACCGCTGTGAAGGAGGCCACGCGCAGGGCGACGCGTGAGGGACCACTGGCTCCGGCGGCGGCGACCAGGGCGCCGGTGACACCGGCGAGCGCGGCGCCGCGGCGCGGCTCTACCGCGTAGCCGAGCAGACCGCCAGCACAGGCGCCGGCGAGCACGAAGAACAGGAGCCGCCACGCTGCGCAAGGCGCGGCCGTGACCGCGGCGCCGCGAGATCGCTGGCTCGGCGGCCCCGGGCTCCCTACCCGAGCAGCTTGGACTTGGCTGCCCGGAATTCGTCGTCGGTGAGCTTGCCGCTCTCGTGCAACGCGACGACCTGATCCATCTGCCGCGTCCACTCGGCCTCGATGGGCCCCTGCGACTTCTTCGTCGGGAAGTACGTGGAGAACTCGCCACCATAGGGCCGCACCATGAGATAGATGAGGCCGCCGATCCAGGGCAGCACGAACAACACGACGATCCACAGCACCCGGGCGAGCGGCGACAGGCCCTTGCGTGACAGGATGTCCACGAAGAGGTAGATCCAGAGCACCAGCAGACTTAGGCCGAGCATCACCGTCACGAAGCTCCAGAAGTAGTCCCAGAACGTCGCCGCGATCACTATCATGATCCTTCCTCCTCGTTCGTCTCGATCGATAGCCGTACATACCCGCGCGCGAGGCCCTTACGCACGCGCCATCCCCAGCAACTCCTTCCGGGTGAGCCCCGCTGCGTCCAGGAGCTCGGGCGCGGGCTCCTCACCCGTGCGCCGGATGCGCTGCAGGTACCAGCGTGCACGATAGACGAAGTGATAGCGATCGAAGAGCACCACCAGGATGCTGATGAGGAAGAGGAAGAAGCCGAACAGGGGGAGCGGGACATCTTCGCCGAAGCCCAGGGCATACTCGCCCAAGATGAGGGCGACGACCAGGAGGCCGTTGACCGCCAGCATCACGGCGAACTGCGCCGCCAAGGAGGCCAGCTGTGCCCGCGCCGCGCCAGCCATTGGCTGATGAGCGCGTTGACGGTCACGAAGATCGCGACGGCGATGCCGTTGGCCAGCGGGCCGTATCGCACACTGCTCATGAACTGCGTGAAGATCACGCTGATGAGGGCGATCAGCACCGCTTTCTCCACCGGTGACCAGCCGAGGCGATCCCCGCGGGGGTGCCCGGCAGGCGCTGGTGCTTCGTGCTACAGGGAGACTTCACGGCGGCCTCATGCGGGAGTGCGCGCCCCGCGCTCCCGGAGTGCCGGCGCTCCCGTAGGGGTCATGGAGGCCCAGGGCGATCGGGGAGGATGGCATGGCCGACGGGAACAAGGGAGTGCGTATCGGTGTGATCTCCGACACCCACGGCCACCTCGGCCCCTAGGTCCTCCAGGAGTTCGCCGGCGTCGACCACATCATCCACGCCGGTGACATCATGGACGCCGCCACTCTCGAGCGGCAAGGTGGAGGGCCTGGGCACACACGACGAACTCGACCTCGTCGTCTACGGCCACGACCACCTGCCCGCAGTCGCCTGGGTGGACGGTACGCTGTACCTCAACCCGGGGTCGGCGAGTGCGCCGGACTTCGAGGACGACGATCCCACGATCGCGGTCGTCGAGCCGGGGCCCGCGGGGCCCGGCGTGCGCTTCGTGCGCATCGCGCGACGTGCCGAGGATGGGAGCTGAGTTGATGACGTGGCGCACATCGACGCGGCATAGGCAGGAGAGACTGCAAGGGTGACGGAATACCGGAAGGGAACCACGATGGAACAGTCGACAGTGAAAAACGCGAAGGATCCAGGCGACCCGCCACCCATGTCCGGATCTCCCTCGGGCGTCACCCAGATCGTCGTCACCACCGGCACCTTGTGGCGGGCCGTGGCCGTCATCCTCGCGACGCTCGCCGTCCTCTGGGCGCTGGACCAGGCACGCAGCCTCGCGACCATGCTCGTCATCTCGGTGTTCTTCGCCCTGGCGCTGGTGCCCGGCGTGAACCACCTGCACCAGAAGCGCGGCTGGCGGCGCGGCCTCGCGGTCGGGGTCATCTACCTTGCCGGCATCGTCCTCCTGTTGCTCCTCGTCGTCGTGCTCATCCCGGCGATCGCCACGCTCGGCAAGCAGATCGCCAGCGACGGCAGCGGCTGGATGACCAGCCTCGACGGCTGGCTCGCGGACACCCTCGGCTTCCACCTCGTCGGCAGCCAGGCGTACAAGGACGGCGTGGTGACAGTCGGCGAGGTCCTCCAGCAGTGGGCGGACAAGCTGCTCCCGGCAGCCGGCCAGGCCGTCTCAACCGGCGCCTCGCTCGTCTTCAACATCGCCACGATCGCCCTGTTCACGTTCTACCTCGCCGCCGACTTCCCGCAGCTGCAGCGCTCGTTCCTCTCGTGGTTCCGGCCGGTCCACCAGGAACGCATGGGCTGGACCATCGACCAGTCGGTGGCCGAGGTCGGCGGCTACCTCTACTCGCGGCTGCTGCTCACGCTCATCAACGGCCTCGGCTTCTTCGCCGTCATGGTCGCCGTCGGGGTGCCCGTCGGCCTGGCGATCCCGCTCGCCGTGTTCGGCGGCTTCGTCTCTGAGTTCATCCCCAGTGTGGGCACCTACATCGGGGCAGCGATCCCTGTGGTGCTCACGCTGGCACTGCGGGGCGTCGTGCCGGCGCTCATCGTCGTCGGCTACGCGGTGGTCTATCAGCAGATCGAGAACTACTGGCTGAGCCCGCGGATCAGCGCGAAGACGATGGAGCTCAACGGCGGCCTCGCGTTCGGCGCCGCGCTCGCCGGCGGCGCCCTGTTCGGCCCCATGGGGGCCTTCATGGCGCTGCCCGTCGCGGCGCTGATCGTCTCGTTCGTCTCGAACTACCGGCACAGCCACGAGGTCGTCTACGTGTCGCGGTACGGCGAACCCCGGGAAGGACAGGACGCCACGGGTGCTGCTGCAGGGACGGGTGATACCGGGAGCGGAGCCAGCGCGGAAGCCTAGGGAAGTCGGCCGCCACGGGCGAAGGCCTGCCGGCGGCCGGCGCTTCGCGACACAAGGATGGTGGGCCCAGCAGGACTCGAACCTGCGACCGGCCGATTATGAGTCGGCTGCTCTAACCAGCTGAGCTATAGGCCCACGGGCGCGGAGGCGGCGCATGACGGCGGCGCCGGCGCCGCCCAATGATACGCTCTGCGGGACGGAGAGGGCAGTCCGAGACCGGAGAGGTGACGTGTGAGCGATCCCGACCCCGCGCCACACGCTGAACTCACGCCTCGTGAGTGGCGGACGTCCCAGATCATCCGTGTGACGGCGATCGCGACGCTCACCGTCCTCGTCATCGTGGGCATGCTTCAGTTCCTCTTCCAGATCCGCACCATCGTGCTGTGGGCGCTCATCGGCGTGATCCTCGCGATCGCGCTGCAGCCCGCGGTCGGCTGGCTGGTGCGCCACCGCTGGAATCGCATCGTCGCGTCGCTGCTGGTCTCGTTCGCGACGATCGCCGTGCTCGTCGGCATCGTCATCGCCGTCGCGCTGCCCGTGATCCTCCAGTCGGACGACTTCATCCGCGCCTTGCCCGGGATCCTGGACAGCCTGCTCGGCACCGGGGGGGAGCTCAACTTCCTCGAGACGCGGTTCCACGTGATCGAGCGGGTCGCCCAGGTGACGCCGGAGCAGGTCACCAAGGTGATCCTCGGCAACCAGGAAACGATCGTCAGCGCCCTGACCAAGGCCGCCACGGTCGTCGCCGCGACGATCACCATCCTCACCATCATGGTGATGATGCTCATCGAAGGACCGCGCGCCTGGCGCTCGATCCTCGCGGCGATGGTGGTGGACGAGCGCCGCTGGGCGGAGCGGATCGGCGAGAACTTCCTGCGCGCGACCGGCGGCTACGTGCGCGGCAACCTCGCGATCAGCTTCGTCGCCGGCATCGCTTCGTACGTCGTGCTCAGGATCCTGGGCGTGCCGTACGCTGAGACGCTCGCGGTGCTCGTCGCCGTGCTGGACGTCATCCCGCTGGTCGGCGCCACCATCGGAGCCATCATCGTGTGCATCGTCGGCTTCGCCACAGGAGGGGTCGTCGACGGCGTCGTGCTGGTCGTCTTCTTCGTCGTCTACCAGCAGTTCGAGAACAACGTGCTGCAGATCATGGTGTACAGCAAGACGGTGGCGCTGAGCCCGCTGATCGTGTTCCTCGCGGCTCTGGTCGGGGCCGCACTCGGGGGGATCGTCGGCGTGCTGCTCGCAATCCCGCTCACGTCGGCCGGCTGGGTGCTCGCCGGCGACCTCATCGCCCTCCGGCACTCCCGGGCGGAGCGACAAGGCGGACGCAAGTCGATGGTCAAGGAGCCTCCGCCCGAGTGCGGGCCGGAGGCCGAGGCCGAAGAAGCCTGAGGGCCGGGGTCGCGTGCGCGGCCCCGGCCCGGGCGCTCCGGCGGAGCCGTCTCTCTCCACCGAAGCAACTGTGCGTGAGACGGGCGGTCGCCGAATGGCGATCCGCGCGCCGGCGAGCGCGAGGCGCACGCCGGCGCGCGCGTCACACGCTCTTCAGGCGCTCGACGAGCGCCGGCACCACCTCGTAGAGGTCGCCGACCAGGCCGTAGTCGGCCATGGCGAAGATCGGCGCCTCCTTGTCCTTGTTGACGGCGGCGATCAGCTTGGCGCCGGCCACGCCGACGGTGTGCTGGATCTGGCCGGAGACGCCGACGCTCAGGTAGAGGTCCGGCGCCGTCTTGGCGCCGGAGAGGCCGATGATGCGATCCTCGCCGAGCCATTCGAAGTCGGCGAGGCTCTTGGTGCAGCCGACGACGGCGCCGAGGGCGCCCGCGAGCTCGTCGCCGAGGGCGAGGTCCTCGCGGGCGTTGAAGCCGCGCCCGACACCGACGATGAGCGGCGCCGCGTCGAGATTGACGTGGTCGCCTTCCTTGGCGCGCCTGTCGACGACCTTAACCGTCGAGCTGACGTTGAGACTTGGCGTCTGGACCCCTCCCGCCCCGGCCGTCGCGCCCTCGGCGCTGAACGTCTTGGGCATGACGGCGAACACCTTGACGGGCGTCGCGATCTTCTCGCGCGCCACGGTGGCGCCGCCGAAGGCGTAGCGTGCGGCGACGAGCTCGCCGCCCTCCGCCGCGAGGCTGTTGACGTCGGAGACGCAGCCCGCGCCGAGCTTCTGCGCCAGCCGCGGCGCCGTCTCCTTGCCGCGGCGCGTCGAACCGACGAGCACGACGCTCGCGCCGGCCTGCTCGGCGATCTGCGCCAGGCCGGCGGCCACGGCGTCGGCCGGCCAGCCCTCGAAGGCGGCGTCTTCGCTCACGTACACGGTGTCGGCGCCGGCCGCGGCGAGCTCGCTCGCCGCGGTTCCGGCTCCCGGGCCCAGCGCCACGGCGCTCACGCCGAGGCCGAGGGCCGCACCCAGTTCCTTACCACCGGCGACCAGTTCGCGGGCGGTATCGAGTCTCTCGCTGTAGACGAGCAGCTCAGCCATCGTTACCTCCCCAGGACGCCTTCTTTGATGAGGGCGTTGACGAAGGCGTCGGCCTGCTCGGCCGCGCTCCCGTCGAACAGGATGTGCTTGCGGTCCTGCTCCTCCGCCAGGTTGCTGACGATCTCGCGCACGGGCGCCGGCGCGTCCAGCCCGAGGTCGGCCAGCGACCACACCTGCAGCGGCTTGCTCTTGGCCTTCATGATCTGCATGAGGCCGGGGATGCGCGGCTCGTTGATCTCGCTGACCACGGTGACGGCCGCCGGCAGCGGCGCCTCGAGCGTCTCGATCATGTCGTCCATGCTGCGCTCGCAGCGCACCACGCCGTTCGCGGACTCGACCTTGCGCGCGTAGCCGATCTGCGGCAGGCCGAGCAGCTCGGCGACGCGAGGGCCGACCTGACCGGTGTAGTTGTCGCTCGAGCCCTCGCCGAAGAGCAGCAGGTCGCAGGCGCCGAGCTTCTCGACGGCGGCGGCGAGCGCGACGGCCACCGCCGCCTGGTCGGGCTCGGCCAGCGCCGGATCGTCGATGACGACGGCCTCGTCGGCGCCCATGGCGAGCGCGACCTTGATGTCTTCGGCCGCCTTGCGGTTGCCCTCGGCGAGGCACAGGGCGACGACCTTGCCGCCCACGGCGTCGCGCAGCACGACGGCCGCCTCGAGGGCGTTCTTCTCGAGATCGCCGATCTTGTACGGCACGGCCTCGGTGACCGCCTCGCGATTCTTGATGCGGACCATCTGGAGGTCCGGGTTGGTCTTCACGCAGACGACGATGTCCACGCTTCACCCCTTTCGTCACGGTCGCCCGTTCAGCTCATCCGGTACTGGACCCCGAAGGGGCCGCTCGGGTACTTCCACGTGAGGGCGCGGTGATCGCAGCAGATCATGCAGGTGCCGCACTCGAGGCAGCCCTCCCAGTTGACGGTCATGCGGCCCTGGTCGTCGCGCTCGTAGAGGTCGGCCGGGCACACGTAGACGCAGGCCTCGTCCTTGCAGACGGCCTTGCACACGTCGGTGTCGATGACGATGTGCGGCTCCTTGTCGAGCTTGAAGACGTCGAGGCCGAGCTTGGCGTCGATCTTCATCGGCATGGCTCCTCCCCTCAGATCTTCCGCATCGACCAGGCGTCCTTGACGGTCGCCACGTTCATGAAGTCGCGCCTCGCACCCCGCCAGGCCTTCTTGAAGAGGCCGGCCTGCGGCCGCTCGTCGATGGTGTAGATGCTCTCGAGCAGCCGAGAGACGGCCTTCGGGTAGTGCGTGAACAGGCGCGGGTTCTCCATGAAGTTCGGGATGGCGCGCGCCGTCTCGAGGTCCTTGAGCACGAAGCTCTCGCGCAGGGACGCCTCGTAGCTCGCGAGGCCGGCGGCCGAGAAGTCGCCGGCCGCCTTTGCCCTCTTGACCGCCTCGGCGGCGTAGTAGCCGCTGGCGATGGCGAAGTCCATGCCGCGCACGGTGACGAGAGCGTTGAGACTGAGCCCGGCGGTGTCGCCGGCGACCAGGTAGCCGTCGCCGGCGAGCCTGGGCACCTGGCTGATGCCGCCCTCCGGGATGGCGTGCGCCGAGTACTCGGCGACTGTGCCGCCGGCGACCAGCGGCCGGATCTGGGGCAGCTCCTTGAACTCGTCGAGGAGCTGCCAGCTCTCCGTGCCGTCGCGCCGGCCGCGCAGCGCCTCCATCCCCACGACCATGCCGAGCGAGATGCTCTCCTTGTTGGTGTAGAGGAAGCCGCCGCCCATCATGCCCCTGGTGCACTCGCCCATGAAGAGCTGGGCGGCGCCCTCGCCGGGGTTGAGGTGCCAGCGGTCCTCGATCACGCCCGCCGGCAGCTCGATGATCTCCTTGTAGCCGAGCGCGTGGTGCTTCGCCTGCGGCTCGGCCGCGAGCCCGGCCGCGCTGCTGAGCAGCCGCAGCACGCCCTCGGCGACGATGACGACGCTGCGCGCCGATCTCGTCGCCGCCGGCGCGGATGCCGATGATGCGGCCGTCCTTGCGCAGCAGCTCGTCGACCTTCATGTTGGGCACGACCATCGCGCCCTTCTCGGTGACCTTCTCGGCGAGCCACTGGTCGAGCTTGGCGCGCACGACCGTGTAGCTCTGCGGCCGCTCGCCGGTGAACCGGTCCGAGGCGATCTCGACGGTCGTGTGGGCGCCGGGAGCCATCATCGTGACCAGCTCGCGCGCCACGGGGCGCTCGAAGGGCGCCTCGTCCCACAGCTCCGGGTAGAGGCCGCGGATGGGCTTCACGTACAGGCGCCCGCCGGTGACGTTCTTGGCGCCCGAGTAGTCGCCGCGCTCGAGGACCATGACCTCGACGCCGGCCGACGCCAGGCCGTAGGCCGCGGAGAGGCCGGCGAGGCCGCCACCGACGACGATGCATTCGACTGTTTCCATGTGGCGGCCTCCTCCCGGCCTTCGTCGCAATCCTTGAACGGGTTGTGCGTGTCGCCCCACTCGTCGCGGGCGATGATGCCGCGCATGATCATCAGGCCGCCCTCGGCGCCGACCTCGTAGCTCATGACGCCGCGGAGCAGCATCTCGAGCGGCGTCTCCTTGGTGTAGCCGAAGGCGCCGTGGTACATCATCCCGTGGCGGGCGATGTCGTGGCACAGGGCCGGAGCGAGGCACTTGCAGGTGCTGATGACCTTGTTGATCTCCTTGCGGCCGAACTGACCTGGGCTGGTGTGCTCCTGGCCGATCATCCAGGCGCCGCGCAGCAGGTTCAGCTTGAGCATGTCGAGCTGCATCCAGTCGTCGGCCATCTCGAAGCTGATGCCCTCGTTCTTGCCCAGCGGCTTGCCGAAGGTCGTGCGCTGCGCGGTGTACTCGCCGCTGATCTCGAGCGCCTTCTCGGCGCCGCCGAGGCAGGCCGCGACGACGAGCACGCGGGCGGCGTTGAAGCCGTCCATGTTGACGTAGAAGCCCTTGCCCTCTTCGCCGAGGACGTACTTGCGCGGCAGCTCGACGTCCTTGTAGATCCAGCCGCCGGTGCTGAGGCCCATGCGGCCCATGTCCTTGTACGTGGTGTAGGTGATGCCGTGCAGGTGGGCGGGCACCCAGATGAAGGTCATGCCCTTGTGACCCTGCGCGGGGTCGGTCTTGACCAGGGTGCAGTGACCGCTCGGCGGACCCCACTTGGCGCACTCCTTCGGGCCGGAGACGTAGGCCTTCTCGCCGTTCATGACGAAGGCCTGCTTCTCCTCGTTCCACGGGGCGATCGTCTTGATGGCGCCGAGGTCGGAGCCGCCGCCGGGCTCGGTGGTGTTGATGCCGGCGAACGCCTTGCCGGCGGCCACGGCCGGGAGCACTTCCTGCTTCAGCTCGTCGGTGCCGTACCGGTTGATGATGTACGACCAGCCGATGGTGAGCAGCGTGTAGACGGGCGTGCTCATGCTGAGGTCGGCGCGGGCGATCTCGTGCACGGTGATCATCGCGTAGATGAGGCGCTCGTCGTCGGGGAGCGGCATGCCGCCGTACTCCTCCGGGATGGTCACGCCGAACATGCCCAGCTCGGCCATGCCGGCGGTGATGTCGTCCGGGATGCCGTCCTCGGCCTCGTCGATGGCGCGGGCGCGCGGCTCGAGGTTCTTGGTCAGCCACTCGCGGATGGCCTGACGGTACATCTCCTGCTCGGTGGTGTAGCGGAAGTCCATGCAGTTCCCTCCTCAGGGGACCAGTGTTTGCCGTGGTCTCGGGCCGGAGGAGCCGCGAAGCGGCGGGCCCGGCCGGCCTCGGATGTCCCCGGAAACGACGAAGACCCCCAGGGACGCCGAAGCGCTCGCTGGGGGTCCATGACCTGTAGCGCAGGGGGCGGAGACGGCGCCCGGCTGCGGTCATGTGTGCAGCACCGGCAGCATATGCCCGCGCGGCGCGGGCGCGCAAGTCCCGGCGTTTCGACAAGGTGGAGGAAGATTCGGCCGGCTGTACGACCCGGCGGCCCGGCTCAGGCCGGCGGCAGCAGACCGGTCTCGCGGGCGCGCTGCACCGCGTCGGCACGCGGGGCGACCTGCAGCTTGCGATAGACGCTCTTGAGGTGGGTCTTGACCGTGTTGCGCGACAGGAAGAGCTGCTCGGCGATCTGCGCATCGGTCAGGTGCGTCGGCAGCAGCTCGAGCACGCGCCGCTCCGCGGGGGTCGGCGGCTCCGCGATCCGGGCCTGTTCGACCGTCTCGCGCAGCCGCTCGGCGCGGCGCCGCAGGATACCCGCGTCGGGATAGCGCGAGAGCAGCGCCGCAGCCGCCAGAGGCGTGTTCCTCGGCCACGTGCTGGAGCGCGGACTCGACCGCGACCTCGCCCAGCACGACGTGCGCCAGCAGATCCATCCACGGGTGCGGGACCATCTGCGCGAGGAGTCCGAGGACGGCGGCGGCATCGCCCGTGTCGCCGCCCTGTCGTGCTCCCAGCTTCGCCCGCGCCAGCAGCATGGGCAGGCAGCGGCGGCTGGTGCCGAACCCGAGTTCGGCCAGGCGCGCCGAGGCAAGCATCTCGTACTCGCGAGCGGTCTCCCACTCCCTCTCGTCGGCGCTGATGAGCGCGAGATACCCGAGCGCGGCAAGCTGGGCCGACGGGTTGCAGACCGAGCCCTCGCGCGCGGCGACGGCGAGCGGGTGAAGCGCGCGCTGAGACGACCCGGAGAGCCAGCGCGCCACGCCCAGCGTCAACTGGGCGTCGGCATGCCAGCTCGTCCCCGGCCGGGTCTCAAGGCTCGCGGCCAGTTCGGCGTCCTCGCGCATCCGGCGCACGCCGTCCGGGGCGATGGTGGCGCGGAGCAGAGCCTGCGACGAGCGCAGCGAGGCGGCGCCATCGGGCGACGGCGTGTCGTCCATCAAGGCGTCGCACGCCGCCCGGCCCCAGCGCTCGCCGGCGCTGCCGCCATCGAGTCCCGTGAACATCCACCCGGCGGTGAGGGTCAGCGGCTTGTGTCGCAGCACCTGGCGGTCGTCGAAGGACTCCAGCCAGCGGCGCACGGTCTCGGCTTGACCCCGACTCCACACGGCCGGCCAGCTGGCAGACACGACGTCCGCCGCGGCAGTGATATCCCCGGCGGCGAGCAGGTGGTGGACCTGACCATCCGGGTCCTCGTGCGCCGCGCACCATCCGGCGACGCGGCGATGCAGATCATCTCGCTCGCCGGGGCGCCGTGACTCGAGCTCGGCCTCCAGCACCTCGGCGAAGAGATGGTGGTAGCGATAGACGTGGCCGGCGCCGAGCGGCACGACGAAGAGCCCTTCGCGGGCGACTTGAGCGAGACGATCGCCGGCGTCGTCCAACCCGGTCACCAGCTTGCATGCGGCGGGTGTGAGCGTGGTCAATACCGAGGTCCTGAGGAGGAACTCCTGTACATCGGGGGGCTGCCCATCGAGGACCTCCGCCGTCAGATACGCGGCGATGTCGCGGTCCCGTCCGCGGAGGCGTGGGAGGAGCTCCTGAAGTGTCGCGCCCTCGGCGGCCAGGCAGACCAGGTGGAGGCCGGCCGCCCATCCCTCCGTCAGCGAGAGCAGAGAGTCGAGGGTCGCGGGGTCGGGGTCGCAGTCGTGCAGGCCGACGAACTCGACCGTCTCTTCCCGACTGAGGGCAAGCTGCTGGGCGCGGAACTCGTTCAGCTCGTTGGCCACGCGTAGACGAGCAAGAGGCAGCGGCGGGTCCGCGCGCGTACCAAGCGCCAGCTGGGCGCCAGGCGGCAGATTGCGGAGCACGAAGTCGACGGCCTCCCAGCAGCCTCGGCTTCGGAGCAGGTGAGCATCGTCGATCACGAGGATGAACGGGGAGGCGGCGGCGAGCGCCTCGGCGAGTTGCGGCATCACCTTCTCCCGCAGCGGCGGGATCGCGAGATGCAGCGAAGCCTCTGCATCCGCCCCGACGGGAGCGATCTCTCCCAGAGTCCGCAGCAGGCAGTTCAGCAGCAGCACGAGGTCGTCGTCCGCGCGATCCAGCTGAATCCACGCTGAGGGGCGTTCGTCGATCTCGATCCATTGCCGCAGCAAGGTCGTCTTGCCGGTGCCGGCAGGCGCGCACACGAGGACGAGGGAGCCGTTCGCGGCTTCGAGGGCGTCGAGGAGCGCACGCCGCGTCAGGCAGCGGGCGTGCGTCCGAGGGGGTTGCAGCTTCGCGGGCAGGTGGGAGGCCGCAGCGCGCGGCGCGGCCCGCCGGCGCTCAGGCGAGCGCTCAGCGGCACCGCGACCTGGGCCCGTCCCTGCAGCCACCGTGCCCTCCCACGGGCGACCCTCACTGGACTATCAGTCTACGACGCACAACGGCCACCGGCTACAAGGAGCGTCGCGATCGCAGTCAGCCGTGGTCGCCGTGCGGCGGCGCCCATTCCGCACCGTTGCGCGCCGCGGCGCGAACGGTCAGCCGCGCGGCTCGACCACGCCGTCGGGCCGGGCGCTCGGCAGCGGCCCCGCCGCCTCGCCGAGCACCAACGGGCTTTGGTCGACGGCCTCGAAGGCCTTGTGGAGCGCCGAGACGAGAGCGCCCTGGGAGTGGCCGCGGTAGCGGTAGCGCACGAGCGCCTCGATCTGTGCCCGCTCGGTGAGGACGTTGTGGCCGAGCAGCAGGCGCTCGAAGAAGTCGGACGCCGCGGCCATCATCAGCGTGGTGCTGCAGGCGACGACCGCGCCCTCGGCATCGACCTCGATGACGACGCCCACGCGCTTGTACATCGCCTGGTGGCTCACGTCCTGGGGCAGGCGCGCGTAGCCGGAGAAGAGGAAGGTGCTCGGCTCGCCGGTCATGCCGGGAGCCTACCATATGCGAGCGTGGGCCAAGCTGGCCGCGGTGCACCCCCGAGCGCGCGGGCGCACACGCAAGCACGGGCTGGCGCCGACGGCACGGCTCTTGCACCCCGGCCGTCCGCGTGTATCATGGTGCCGCTGCCGCAAGGCCCGGGCCGGCGGCGTTCCCACCGGCCCCTCCGCCAGGCCCTGCTCCCCAGCCGAGACGTACCGTGCTCGCTGGGGCTTCTGCATTTAAGGGGGTCCCGCAGACTCGAGGAGGGGACCGCGATGCCAGAGCACAACGGGCTGGACGGCAAGCTGATGAGCGTCGGTGAGGCCGTCGAGCGCTTCGTCCGCGACGGCGACCAGATCTGTGTCGGCGGGTTCACGATCAACCGCAACCCGATGGCCGTCGCCTACGAGATCGCGCGCCGCCGCATGAAGGACCTGCATCTGGTGGCGCACTCCAACGGCCAGGCGCTCGACGTGCTGGTGGGAGCCGGCTGCGTGCGCCGCCTGGACATCGCCTACGGCGGCAACGGCCGCTTCGCCCCCACCTGTATCCGCTTCCGCAAGGCGGTCGAGCGCGGCGAGATCCTCGTCGAGGACTACACCAACAACATGATGAGCCTGCGCTTCCTCGCCGGCGCGCTCGGCGTACCGTTCATCCCCAGCAAGTCCGGTCTCGGCACGGACGTGGTCGAGAAGTCCGGCTTTCCGCCCGAGCTGCGCGGCGAAGACGGCATCCCCTGCGAGAAGGTCATCGTCATCGACGACCCGTTCGGCCACGAAGACGACGAGGTGGTGCTCCTCCCGGCGCTCACGCCGGACGTCTCGATCGTCCACGCCCAGCAGGTGAGCACCGACGGCACCGTGCGCATCAAGGGACTCACGTTCGCCGATCTGGAGCAGTGCAAGGCCGCGACCAGGGTGATCGTCACCTGCGAGGAGATCGTCCCCGAGCACTACCTGCGCCTCGACCCCGACCAGAACGCGCTACCGCCGTTCCTCGTGGACGCGGTGGTGCCGGTGCCCTACGGCGCCCACCCCACCGCCTGCCGCTACTTCTACGACTACGACCCGGTGCACCTGAACCACTACAAGACGGTCGCCAGGGATGACGAGCAGTGGGCCGCCTGGCTCGAGGAGTGGGTGTACGGCGTCGAGAGCTGGGACCACTACCTCGACAAGATCGGCGGCGCGCAGCTCGCGCGGATCCGCGCCAACACCGTCGCCGGCTACGCGCCGGGCCTGGACCGGAGGTGAGGGAGATGGAGTACTCACCGCGCGAGATGATGGCGATCGCCGCCGGCCGCTTCATCAAGGACGGCGACGTGCTCTTCGCCGGCACCGGCGTGGCGATGCTCGCCGCCACCGTGGCCAAGCGCATCCACGCTCCGCACGCGCACATCTTCTTCGAGACCGGCGGAATCGGGCCGCCGCTCGACGAGCTGCCGATGGCGGTGGCCGACCCTCGCGTGATGGCGTTCAGCAACCTCAACGCGGGGCTGGTCGAGGCGTTCAGCTACGTCGCCAACCGGCGCCTGCACACCATCGCCTTCCTCGGCGCCGCGCAGATCGACAGGTACGGCAACATGAACTCCACGGTGATCGGCGACTACCTGGCGCCCGATGTCCGCTTCAGCGGGAGCGGCGGCGCCTGTGACGCCGGCTCGCTGGCGAGCGGCTACATCGTCTTCATGCAGCACGGCGTGCAGAAGTTCGTGGAGAGACTCGACTACCTGACCACGCCGGGCTGGCTCACGGGCGGCGACTCGCGCAGGCACGCCGGCTACCGGCGCGGCGGCCCGATCGCCGTCGTGACCAACCTCTGCGTGCTCAAGTTCGAGGACGATACGCACGAGATGTACCTCGCCGAGCGCTACGAGGGCGTGACGCCGGAGCAGGTGCAGGAGAACACCGGATTCGCCCTCGACGTCTCTCGCGCGACGGTGGCCACGCCGCCGACCGCGGAGGAGCTGCGCATCCTGCGCGACGACGTCGATCCGCAGCGCCTCATCCTCGGCTGACGGACCCCTCGCGAGCGGGCGTCGCTCGAGCGGCGCCGGAAGGAGCAGCCCGCCCGCTCGCACGCGGGCCCGCTCCCTCGTGGGCGGACCCGCCGTCAGCTGACGGTCGGCACCCCCAGCCGCGCGAGGGCTGCCTCCCACTCCCCTGGGTCGTCGACGAGGAACCCGACCTCGGCGCCGTCGTCGAGGACCACCACGACCCGGTGCCGGTGAGCGGCCGCGGCGTCGCGGCGGCGGTCCTCCATGCGCGCCGCCGTCACGCGCGCGAGCGGCACGCTCAGCCGGTCGCCGGCGATGGGCAGAAAGACGAGGCGGCGATCGGTGAGGCCGAGCACGCCGCGACCCTTGCCGCGAACGTAGGGCTGGCGCGCGCCCTGGTGCTCGGCGCCGCTCAACGGGATCAGCCACTCCTCGCCGAGGCGTTCCGCCTCGTCGCGCAGGCCGTCGGCGCGCCCCTCGGCTCGCGAGCCGACCCGTCGCATCGCGATCACGGCGACGACGAGGGTCGCCGCCATGACGCCGGCGACGACGAGGACCGCGATGAGCGCGCTCGTCATGGGTGCGACTCCGGAGGCAGAAGGGGCGCCGTGGTCCCGAGGACCGCGGCGCCCCACTGATGACTGGCTCCTCGGGTAGGACTCGAACCTACAACCCTTCGGTTAACAGCCGAATGCTCTACCATTGAGCTACCGAGGACCGTTTCCGGCCGGTGGATTATAGGCCACCGGCCGCGGCCGGACAAATGCGGCCGCACCGGCAGTGGGCTCGCGGAGGACGCTCCCGCGCCCGGCAGCCTCAGTGCCATCGCGGCGCCGTCCACCACCCGTGAGGCACGCCGTAGGCCTCCGATCCCACCGCCACGTGGCTTCGCTGACCGCGACGCGCGTCGGCGGTCAGCTTCGCCGTCAGCGCCTCGCGCAGCTGGTCGAAGCGCGGGCGCCAGTAGCTGTCGTCACCGGGAGCCAGCCCCGCGAGCTCGTGACTCGCCACGACGGCCGTGGCGGCCTCGTGCGCGTCCAGGTGCTCCTTCCACCACTCCGGATGCTCGATGCGGGTCCCGTACCGTGACGCGGGGGCCGCGACGTCGACCTCGTGCTCACCCGTGGGCATGAACGCCCACGCCTGCGCGTCGACCGTGACGGAGGTGTCGGTCGCGGCCGTCACGAAGCGCTCCAGCGCATCGAGCGTCTCGCCCGCCGTCTCCGCGGTCTCCCCCGGCTGGTTGAACGCAAGGCGGGCGCGCGTGACCACACCCTTGGCGTTCAGGTACTCGAGCAACTCCAGGGCGTGGGCGACGGCCTTCTTCGGGTTCGCGGCCTGGCCGGTGCGGCCGAGGAGCCCGGGCGACAGCGCCCCTACCTCGAGCACGACGCCGATGCGCGCCCGGCAGACCTTGTCGATATCCAGACGCACCAAGGCGTCCGGGCGTCCGGAGATGGTGAGCGCGAGGTCTCGCCGGTCACCGGCCGCCAGACGGTCCAGCACGGCGCGCCGCCAGCCCGCCTCGTACCCGAAGACCGGGTCCAGCACCTCGACCTTGCCCGGCCGTAGCGCGGCGACGCGGTCGATCGCCTCGACGGCGACGTCCGGAGGGTAGGCGTGCCAACCGGCGCCGCCCGGACGGAGCAGGCACGCCGGCGCGTTGTACGGGCACCCGCGGCTGAGAGACAGTCCGATCTCGGGCAGACCCTCCGCGACGTAGGGGTACGCCGTATAGTCGGGCAGGTGCTCCGCGTCGAGCGGCAGCGGCGTACCCTCGAGCGAGTGGCAGCCACCGGTCTCGCGCTCGCCGGCGGCGACCTGCCCGGCGAGGGTGACGACGGCCGACTCAGCCTCGCCGGCGATCAGCCAGTCGAAGGGGGCGCCCGGATCGTTGAAGTCGTCCGGGCACACCGACACATGATGGCCCTCCACGGCGATCACCGCGTCCGGCAGCTGCCGGCGCGCGCGTTCGGCGACCGCCACGGCAGCCGAGTAGTGAAGGGCGGACCAGCAGGAGACCACGACGAGGTCCGCCTCGTGCTCTGCGAGCAAGCCCTCGGCGATCTGCAGGAAGCTCTCGCGGGCGACGTCGTCGGCCGGGTTGCCCAGCTCCGACTCGAGGTCGAGGACGTCGGTCGCGTGGCCCGCCCGGCGGAGCTCGGTGAAGAGCTGCACCAACTCGGGCTTGACCTGCGGCCCGTCGGCCCAGCGGCCGCCGTAGAGCGAGCCGGGGAACACCAGCAGCACGAGCGTCTCCTGCATCGCGAGCGAGGTCTTACTCGACGAAATCGCGCAGGCTGCGCGCCTCGCGGTACGCGCGCA
Organism: uncultured Thermoleophilia bacterium; assembly: GCA_963695395.1. GTDB lineage: Bacteria > Actinomycetota > Thermoleophilia > UBA2241 > UBA2241 > CAIXSE01. The sequence continues at coordinate 41,282 of CAVOGK010000040.1, forward strand.
GCTTGGCCAGCGTCTTGGCCTCGATCTGGCGGATGCGCTCGCGCGTGACGCCGAACTTGACGCCGACCTCCTCGAGCGTGTGCGGGCGGCCGTCGGTGAGGCCGTAGCGCATCTCGAGCACGCGCCGCTCGCGCGACGTGAGCAGCTCGAGCACCCGGGCGAGGTCCTCGCCCTGCATGAGCTCGCCGACGGCGTCGCTCGGGGCGACCGACTGCTCGTCCTCGATGAAGTCGCCGAGCTGCGAGTCGCCCTCGTCGCCGACGGGGTTCTCGAGGCTGACGGGCTCCTGGCTGATCTTCTGGATCTCGCGCACCTTCTCCGGCGTGAGCCCCATGTCGGAGGCGATCTCCTCCGGCGTCGGCTCGCGCCCGAGGTCCTGCAGCAGCTGGCGCTGCACACGGATGAGCTTGTTGATCGTCTCGACCATGTGCACCGGGATGCGGATGGTGCGCGCCTGGTCGGCGAGCGCCCGGCTCACGGCCTGGCGGATCCACCAGGTGGCGTAGGTGCTGAACTTGAAGCCGCGCCGGTAGTCGAACTTCTCGACGGCGCGGATCAGGCCCAGATTGCCCTCCTGGATGAGGTCGAGCAGCGTGAGCCCTCGGTTGGCGTACCGGCGCGCGATCGAGACCACGAGACGAAGGTTGGCCTGGATGAGCTGATTCTTGGCCTCCATCTCGCCGCGCTCGATACGCTTCGCCAGCGACACCTCCTGCTCGGCCGTGAGCAGCGGCACCTTGCCGATCTCGCGCAGGTACATGCGCACCGGGTCGTTGCTCGCCGTCTTGATCGAGAGGTCGAGCTTGGCGGGCTCACTCTCGGCCTCCGGCTCCTGCCCACCGGTAGCGGCCGCGCTCCTTGCGTCATGATGCACGCCGTCGCTGCCGACGACGTCGATCCCGAGGTCGTGGAAGACCACGTACACGTCGTCGATCTGTTCCGGCGTGAGATCCACATCTGTGAGGACCTCGAGGATGTGCTCGGCGGCGAGGTAGCCTTGCTCCTTGCCTTCGTCGAGCAGGACGCGGACCTCCTCGACGGTCGAGAAGATCGACTCGTCGGGGTGGCGATCTGCGGATGACTCTGTCACTGACTCGTTCAGCTCCTTGGTTGCAGCGGTACGGGGAGCGGGTGGCGCTGTCCTGCCCCGCTCCCGCCTCCGCGTTCGTCGTCGTGGTCGTGGCCGGCAACCGTTGCCGGATGGTCCTCTCGCGCGCCTTTCGGCTCGATCAGCGGTGTGCCTGCGGCACCCCGCTCGCTCGTCGATCCGCCCGCAGCGCTCAATCGAGGAAGTCGCGCAGCCGCTGCGAATCGCGGTACGCCTTGAGCTTGGCGAGGGTCTTGGCCTCTATCTGGCGGATGCGCTCGCGCGTGACGCCGAACCTCTGGCCGACCTCTTCAAGCGTCCTCGGGTGTTCTCCTTTGAGTCCGAAACGCAGTTCGATGACGTTGCGTTCACGGTGCGTGAGCGTGCCGAGCACCGAGTTGAGCTCTTCCTTCTGCATGATCTCGCTCACGGCCTCGACCGGCATGGTCGCGTCCTCGTCCTCGATGAAGTCGCCGAGCTGCGAATCCTCTTCCTCGCCGATGGGCGTCTCGAGGCTCACCGGCTCCTGGCTGATCTTGAGGATCTCGCGCACCTTCTGAGGGGTTGTACCCATCTCGTGGGCGATCTCCTCAGGGGTGGGCTCCCGACCCATGTCCTGGAGCAGCTGGCGCTGCACGCGGATGAGCTTGTTGATCGTCTCGACCATGTGCACCGGGATGCGGATGGTGCGCGCCTGGTCGGCGATGGCCCGCGTGATCGCCTGGCGGATCCACCAGGTGGCGTACGTGCTGAACTTGTAGCCCTTGCGGTAGTCGAACTTCTCCACCGCGCGGATCAGGCCGAGATTGCCCTCCTGGATGAGGTCGAGGAACAGCATCCCCCGGCCGACGTATCGCTTGGCGATCGACACCACGAGGCGCAGGTTCGCTTCGATGAGCTTGCGCTTGGCCTCCATGTCGTGACGCTCGATGCGCTTCGCGAGCGAGACCTCCTCCTCGGCGGTGAGCAGCGGCACCTTGCCGATCTCCTTGAGGTACATGCGTACCGGGTCGTTGGTCGGCGTCTTGACGGAGAGGTCGAGCTTGGGGATGACCTCTTCTTCCGGCTTGGCGTCGGGAACGTCGCCGGACGTGACGCCTTCTCCTTCGAGGATGTCGATGCCGAGGTCGGCAAAGAGGTTGTAGATGCCGTCGATCTGGTCCGGCGTGAGCTCGACGTCCTGCAGCGCGTCGGCGATGTGGTCGCTCGCAAGGTATCCCTGCTCGCGACCTTCGTCGACGAGGACACGGACCTCTTCGATGCCCAAGTCCCCGGCCTCGGGGGCCATCTTGCGCTCTTCTGCCGCGTCAGTCACGTCAGTCCTTCTCACCGCTCTTCGGTGTCGTCGTCGACCGGGATGGCGCGGAGCGCTTCGCGCAGGCTCCGTCGTACCGACTCGAGCCTCGCCAGCTCCTCACCCTGCCTCCCAGCTTCGTCAGTCTTCATCGTGACCTTGAGCCGCGCGATGAGTCGGCCCACCTGCGCCTCCTGGAGACGCAGGAACAACTCCTTGATGACGGTCGCGGTGAACCGCTCCCGCCCGGCCCGCACGATCACCTCGGCGAACGCCTCGGCGCCGTCGCCCGCGGGCCCGAACGCCTCCGCCGATTGCGGGGTATTCCCCGCCTCATCGGCGGTCAATCTCGCCTTGACACGACGGAGCGCGGCGCGCGTCTCCGCCGTGGCGAAGAAGCCCTCGTCGACGCCCGCGAGCGCCTCCCGTCCGGGCCCGGGCTGCGCCAGGCAGCCGGCCAGGAACCTGACCTCGAGCTCGTGGGCGCCGCCTGAAGCGACCGCGGGTCCACCGCCCCGCGAAGGCGTGCGCTCGCTGCCGGCAGCACCCGTGACGGGGCGTCCGCTGCCGGAGAGCAGGTAGCGCACGCTCTCCGCGGAGAGCTGCAGCTTGTCAGCGACATACCGCAGCTCGTCGTCGCGTTCCATCGGCGTCGCTGCTTCGGAGAGGACCTCCCTGAGTCGCGCGAACGCGCGTGCCCTTCCGTCGGGCTTGTCGAGGTCGTGAGTAGCGAGCGCCAAGCGGACGTGGAATTGTAGCAGCGTCTGCGCCTCGGCGGCAAGCGCGCGGAACCCGTCTCCCCCAGCCCCGGCGAGGACGAAGTCGGCCGGGTCCAGACCGTCGGGAACGCGCACGACGTGCAGCGAGAGATTCATGCGACGACCGAGCGAGAGCGCACGCTGCATGGCGCCGATACCGGCCGCGTCGGCGTCGAAGCACAGGTAGAGGTTGCGCGTGAGGCGCGAGAGGCGGCCCAGCTGCTGCTCCGTGAGGGCCGTCCCCATGCTCGCGACCACGTTGGCGACGCCCGCCTGAGCGAGGGCCAGGACGTCGGTGTAGCCCTCGACGACGTAGACGCGGTCGTCCCGGCGGGCGGCATCCTTTGCCTTGTCCAGGCCGAACAGAGCCTCGCTCTTGTGGTAGAGCGAGGTCTCCGGCGAGTTGAGGTACTTGGGCTTCTCGTCGCCGAGGGTGCGAGCGCCGAAGCCCAGCGTGCGCCCGCGCTCGTCGCCGAGCGGGAACATGATGCGCCCGCGGAAGCGGTCGTACGGGCGGCCGCTCTTGCCGGGGATCACGAGTCCGGCGTCGAGGAGGTCCTGGTCGCTGAAGCCGGTCTTGAGGGCGGCATCGCGCAGCGTGCCCCAGCCGGGCCTGCTGAAGCCGACGTGAAAGGCGCGGCAGGTCTCGTCCAGGAGGCCGCGCCCCGCGAGGTAGTCGCGGGCGGGCGCGGCTGCGGGAGCGTCCCAGAGGACGCGCTCGAAGTAGTCCCCAGCCTTCGCGAGCACCGCCCTCAGGCGCTCGCGGCGCCGGCGCTCAGCGTCGCCGCGGGCGCTCGACTCCTCGTACTCGAGCATGATCCCGTACTTGTCCGCGAGGTACTCGACGGCCTCGGGAAAATCCATGTTCTCCTTGGCCATGACGAAGCCGATGAGATTGCCGCCGGCGCCGCAGCCGAAGCAGTAGTACAGCTTCTCGCCGGGGTTCACCGAGAACGACGGCGTGCGCTCCTCGTGGAAGGGGCAGCGGCCGCTGAAGTTGGCGCCGGCCTTCTTGAGGTCGGTGTACTGGCCGACGACCTCGACCATGTCGGCGGCGGCGACCACCTGCTCGATGCTGCTCTGCGCGATGAGGGCCACGTCAGCGTCCCCCGTCGTTGCGGGCGTCGTGCGCGGCGCGGTCGCGCCGCCGGCGCGCCTCGCGCTGCTCGCGGCGGCGCAGCGCCTCGATGGTCGCCTGCTGCTCGGCGGCCACGACCCGCATGGTGGCTCCCGTGCGGCGGCGCTCCTTCTTGCCGGGGCGCGGTGAGCGTTCGTGAGGCTGCCACGTGTAGCCGATGTGGTCGAACGACCACACGAGCAGGACGGTGAGCGCCGTCATCCACGCCAGGTAGAAGAGGGCGAAGAGAGCCCACGCCTCGGGCGTCGTCGTGTCTTTGGCCGGGGGAGCGCCCCAGGGCTGGATCTGCGGCAGACGCAGCCAGCCGAGGCCGAACGTGACGACGGCGGGCACGACGGCCAGGATGAGCAGGCCGACGGTGACGAGCACGATCAGCAGCCGGCGACGGTCCACCGCGTCAGGCCTCCGGTGTGAGAGAACGAGCCATGAGCATCTCGTCATGATACTTGTCGCCGCGGCGGTACTGTGCGTGCCGCAGCCCTTCGCGCACGAAGCGGTGGCGCTCGTAGAACGCGATGGCGCCGGCGTTCTCCGGAAAGACGCCGAGGACGGCGCGCAGATACCCTGCCGTCGCCGCCCACCGGAGGGCCGCCTCCAGGAGCGCGCCGCCGGCGCCCACGCCGCGGCAGCCGGCGGCCACCGACATGCCGAGCCAGGCGACGTGCGCCGAGGCCGGATTGGCGTCGGGCCACAACCCGAGGTTGCCCACAAGATCGCCGCCGCACTCGGCGACGAGGAAGAGCCCGCGCGGCGACGCCGTGGCGTCGGCGATGCGCCGCCGCCAGTCGCCCGACTTGGCCTCGCCCGGCTGCAGGATCAGCGTCACCTGCGGCTCGCCGGCGACCGCGTCGAGGATTCGCGTCACCCGGGGCGCGTCGCGCCTGCGGGCGTCCCGCAGGCGAAGCGCCCGCCCGTCGGCGAGCCTCACCTCGATCTCTCGTCCCAGCTTGGCCACGGGGTGGCCTCCCCCGCCCGGTGAGCGAGAAGCGCCGGCCCGGGCCCGCCTCACGAGGTGCCCGGGCCGGCGCCCGTCGATTGCTGTGGTCTACTTCTCGAGCCGCAGCTCTCCGCGCTCCTCGATGGCGGCCTGCGCCGCGGCGAGGCGCGCCACCGGCAGGCGGAACGGCGAGCAGCTCACGTAGTCCATCTCCGCGCGGTGGCAGAACTTGACCGTCTCCGGGTCGCCGCCGTGCTCGCCGCAGATGCCGACCTTGAGGTCCGGCCGCGTCCTGCGGCCGCGCTCGACGCCGATCTCGACCAGCTGGCCCACGCCGCTCTGGTCGAGCGTCGCGAACGGGTCGGCCGGCCAGATCTCGAGCTCCTCGCTGGTGTAGAGCGGGAGGAACTTGCCGGCGTCGTCGCGGCTGACGCCGAACGTCATCTGCGTGAGGTCGTTGGTGCCGAAGCTGAAGAACTCGGCGACCTCGGCGATCTCGTCGGCGGTGAGCGCCGCGCGCGGGATCTCGATCATGGTGCCGACCAGGTAGTCGACGTCCACGCCCTGCTCGGCGAAGACCTCGGCGGCCACCGCGCGCACGATCGCCGCCTGGTGCTCGAGCTCCTTCTTGGTGCCGACCAGCGGGATCATGATCTCCGGGTGCACGTCCTGGCCGTCCTTCTTGACCAGGCAGGCGGCCTCGAGGATGGCGCGCGCCTGCATCGCCGTGATCTCCGGGAAGGCGATGCCGAGGCGGCAGCCGCGGTGGCCGAGCATCGGGTTGCTCTCGTGCAGCTCCTCGACCTTGGCGCGGACGACGTCCTCGGGCGACGCCGAGCGCCGCGGCGGTCTCGGCGGTGTCCTTCGTCGTCGTGCGGCAGGAACTCGTGCAGCGGCGGGTCGAGCGTGCGGATGGTGACGGGACGCTCGCCCATGACGCGGAAGATGCCGGCGAAGTCGTCGCGCTGCATCGGCAGGAGCTTGGCGAGCGCGGCCTCGCGGGCCTCGCGCGTCTCGGCGAGGATCATCTCGCGCACGCTCATGATGCGCTCGCCCTCGAAGAACATGTGCTCGGTGCGGCAGAGGCCGATGCCCTCGGCGCCGAAGGCGATGGCGTTGGCGCTCTGGTCGGGCTGGTCGGCGTTGGTGCGCACGCCCAGCGTGCGCGCCTTGTCGGCCCACTCCATGATCTCGGCGTAGTAACGGTACGCGTCTGACTCGTCGGGCTTCATGGTCTTCTCGATCAGCACCTGCAGCACCTCGGACGGCCGCGTCTCGAGCTGGCCGACGATGACCTCGCCGGTGAAGCCGTCGATGCTGATCCAGTCGCCTTCCTCGACGACCGCGTCATCGACCTTGAAGCTGCGCGACTTCAGGTCGATGTCGAGCGCGCTGCAGCCGACGACGCAGACCTTGCCCATCTGGCGGGCGACCAGCGCGGCGTGGCTGGTCATGCCGCCCTGCGCCGTGAGGATGCCCTGGGCGGCGTCCATGCCGCGGATGTCGTCGGGGCTCGTGAAGTCACGGACCAGCAGGACCTGCTCGCCGCGCCCGGCCCAGGCGACGGCGTCCTGGGCGTTGAAGACGACCCGGCCGGTGGCGGCGCCGGGGCCGGCGGGCAGGCCCTTGGCCTTGACCCGGCCCTCCTCGACCGCCGCCTCGCTTCTCGCTCGGCGCCGAAGACCGGCCGCAGCAGCTGGTTGAGCTGCTCCGGCTCGATGCGCATGAGCGCCTCGTCCGGGGTGATGAGCCCCTCGTCCGCCATGTCGACGGCGATGCGGACGGCGGCGAGGCCGGTGCGCTTGCCGTTGCGCGTCTGCAGCATGAAGAGGCGGCCCTTCTCGATGGTGAACTCGAAGTCCTGCATGTCGCGCAGCTCGGACTCGAGCGTCTGGCGGACCGCCATGAGCTCGTCGTAGACGTCCGGCCAGACGTCCCTGAGCTCGATCGACCTGGCGCGGCGTGCGCACGCCGGCGACCACGTCCTCGCCCTGCGCGTTCACGAGGAACTCGCCGTAGAACTCGTTCTCGCCGGTGGCCGGGTTGCGCGTGAAGGCGACGCCGGTGCCGCACTCGTCGCCGGTGTTGCCGAACACCATCGTCTGGACGTTGACCGCCGTGCCCCAGTCGTCGGGAATGTCGTACATGCGCCGGTAGGCGACGGCGCGGTCGTTGCCCCAGCTGCCGAAGACGGCGCTGATGGCGCCCCAGAGCTGGGCCCGCGGGTCGTCGGGGAAGTCCTTGCCCGTGCGCTCCTTGACCGCCGCCTTGAAGCCGGCGACCAGGTCCTTGAGGTCGTCGGCCGTGAGCTCGGTGTCGAAGGTGGCGCCCTTGGCCTTCTTCATCGTCTCGAGGCGCTCCTCGAAGACGTCGCCCTCGTCGTCGCTCTCGGGCTTGCAGCCCAGGACGACGTCGCCGTACATGCTCACGAAGCGCCGGTAGCAGTCGTAGGCGAAGCGCGGGTTGCCGGTGGAGGCGATCACGCCCTGCACGGTGTCGTCGTTGAGGCCGAGGTTGAGGATCGTGTCCATCATGCCCGGCATCGAGGCGCGGGCGCCGGAGCGCACGCTGAGGAGCAGCGGGTCGGCCGCGTCACCGAAGGTCTTGCCGGTATCCTGCTCGAGGGCGGCGAGGGCAGCGTCACCTGTCCTTCGACGCCGTCCGGGTAGCTGCCGTTCGCCGAGTAGTGGTTGCAGACCTCGGTGGTGATGGTGAAGCCGGGCGGCACCGGCAGACCGATACGGGTCATCTCGGCGAGGTTGGCGCCCTTGCCTCCGAGGAGGTTCTTCATGCTCTTGTCGCCCTCGCTGAAGCGGTAGACGTGCTGTTCACTCATCCTGATTGCCTCCCCTGGCATCTTGGTCCGCCGTGTCGCGGCGGTCGCGTGGGATGTTGGACGGGACTCCTGTGGGGTCACGCCTGCGCGAGCGGCAGGCGGCTGAACTCTCCGATGCGGCCGATGAGGCCGGCGACCGCGGCGAGTTGTGCGAGCCGGTTGGCGCGCACGGCCTCGTCGAGATCCATGACGAGGACGGCTTCGAAGTAGCGGTCGACGGCCGGCCGCAGGCCGGCCGCGGCCTCGACGGCGCTCTCCAGGTCGAGGTCGTCGAGGGCCTCGCGCAGCGGCCCGAGCGTCGCTTCGAAGGCCGCCGCCAGCTCGCGTTCGGCGTCGTCGGCGAACAGAGACGGGTCGACGGGTCGCGACCCGGCGTCCGGATCCTTGGCCGCCAGCGCCGCGCAGCGGTTGTAGGCGGTGACGGCGTCGTCGAAGACCTTGCGGCCGGCCATGGCCGCGAACGCACGTGCCCTCGCGGCAAGAGCCGGAAGGTCCCCGGCCGGCGCCGCCATGGCGGCCTCGACGCTGGGGAAGGGAAGGCCCTCGTCGAGCAACAGCACCTGCAGGCGCTCGCGCACGAACGCCGCCGTCTCGTCGACGATGGCGGCGCGGCGCGCTTGATCCAGCCCTTCGATGCCCTGCAGCTCGAACTGATCGACCGCCGAGGCGAGCAGACCGGCGAGCGGGAAGCGCAGACCGTACTCGAGCGCGATGCGCACGATGCCCATGGCCGCGCGCCGCAGCCCGTAGGGGTCGCGCGAGCCGGACGGCTTCTGGCCGGCGACCCAGGCGCCGGCGATGTTGTCGGCCTTGTCGGCGACGGCAAGGAGGGCGCCGGCGACCGTGCCCGGCAACGGAGCCGTCGCCGAGAGCGGCCGATAGTGCTCGCCGACGGCGCGGGCCACCGCGCCGCCGAGGCCGCCGGCCTCGGCGTAGAACCCGCCCATGATGCCTTGCAGCACCGGGAACTCGATCACGACCTGGCTCACGAGGTCGGCCTTGGCGAGACGGGCGGCTGCCCGCAGCGTCTCGTCGAGGGCGCCGGACGAGCCGTTGCCGCCGGAGGAGGCGTCCGCGGCGCCCGGACCGGACGCCAGGCCGGCGACCAGACCGCCGAGCCGCGTTGCCTTGTCGGCGAGCGAGCCCAGCTTCTCGTGGAAGACGACCGAGTCGAGCCGGTCGGCCATGGCCGGCAGTCCCTCGGCGAGGTCTCGGTCGTAGGCGAACTCGGCGTCGTCGAGGCGGCCGTCGAGCACGCGCTCGTTGCCGCGCGTGACCAGTGGCGCCGCCGCCGGGTCGCCGTTGGAGACGTAGAGGAACGCAGGGAGCAGCCCGCCGGCGGAGTCGCGCACCGGGAAGTACCGCTGGTGGCTCTGCATGGCGGTCACGAGGACCTCGTCCGGCAGCCGCAGGTGCCGCTCGGCGAAGGAGCCACGCGCCACGCTCGGCCACTCGGCGAGGTAGACAGCCTCGGCGAGCACGTCGCCGGGGTCGGACCACTCGCCGCCCAGCTCGGCCGCGACCGCGTCGAGACCCTCGGTGATGAGCCGGCGGCGCTCAGTCTGCGAGACCACGACTCTCTGGTCCCGGAGCAGGCGCTCGTACTCGTCCGCCGCGGTGATCGCGACGGGGCCGCCGAGGACGCGGTGCCCTTGCGACAGCTCGCCGAGCGGGAGACCGTAGAAGGATCCGCTCAGGGTCTCGGCGTCCAGCTTGGCGACCAGCCAGCGGATGGGGCGCGAGAAGCGCAGGTAGTCGCTCGCGTCCTCCGGCCTGGCCCCCCAGCGCATGCCGCGCGGAATCTGCAGTCCGCTGATGAGGCGGGCGACGAGCTCGGGCAGCACAGCGCGCGCCGCTCGGCGCTCGGCCTCCACCCGGACCATGGCGAACTCGGTGCCGTCGACGACTTCCCGGCGCACGTCCTCGGGACCGGCGCCGCGGGAGCGCGCGAATCCGGCACCCGCTTTGGTGAGCGTGCCGTCGCCGGCAAAGGCGATCTCGGCCTTGGGCCCGCGGAAGTCCTGGACCTTGGGCAATTGCTGCGCCGGAACGCCGTGAGCAAGCACGGCGATGCGTCGCGGCGAGACCACGACCATGGCCTCCGCACCGTCCTCGAGAAGGCGCTCCTCACCGAGCAACCCCAGCGCGAGGCCGGGCTTCTCCGGGGTGCCCTGGAGCTGACGGATGACCGACTCGCAGACCTTGTACGGCAGCTCCTCGCAGCCGATCTCGACCAGAAGGCTGCTCATCCCTCTCCCCCACGCCCGTCGCCGACGACCTCGAGATAGAGGCCGGCGACCTTGCGCGCGAGGTCGCGCACGCGGGCGATGTGGGCGGTGCGGTCGGTGACGCTGATCACGCCGCGCGCGTCGAGCATGTTGAAGGCGTGGCTGCACTTGAGCACGTGGTCGTAGGCCGGGATCGGCAGGCGCGCGTCGATGCAGCGCAGCGCCTCCGCCTCGTACTCACGGAAGTGCCGATAGAGCATCTCGGTGTCGGCGACCTCGAAGTTGTAGTGGCTGAACTCGCGCTCGTTCTCCTTGTAGACGTCGCCGTAGGTGACCACGTGTTCCACGCCGTCCTCTTCCCAGCGCGACCACACCAGGTCGTACATGCTGTCCACGCCCTGCAGGTACATCGCCAGTCGCTCGAGCCCGTAGGTGAGCTCGATGGTGATGGGATCGAGGTCGAAGCCGCCGAGCTGCTGGAAGTAGGTGAACTGGGTGGCCTCCATGCCGTCGACCCAGACCTCCCAGCCCTGGCCCCAGGCGCCGAGCGTGGGGCCTTCCCAGTTGTCCTCGACGAAGCGCACGTCATGCTCGGCAAGGACGATTCCGAGGGCCTCGAGCGAGCGCAGGTACACATCCTGGATGTCGGCGGGTGACGGCTTGATGACCACCTGGTACTGATAGTAGTGGCCGGCACGATACGGGTTCTCACCGTAGCGCCCGTCGGCGGGACGCATGGACGGCTCGACGTAGGCCGCTCGCCAGGGACGCGCGTCGAGGCAGCGCAGGAAGGTGGCGGGATTGAAGGTGCCGGCCCCGACCTCGGTGTGGTACGGCTGGACGACGACGCAACCCTGACCCTCCCAGAAGGCCTGCAGACGACCGATGATCTGCTGGAACGTGGGAGTCACGGACGAGGCTGCGGTCGGGGCGTGGTCGGTCACGGGTCCTTTCGGTCGGAAGCGCGATTCTAACAGGGCCGACCAGAACTGAACAATCGCCGCGAGCGAGGGCGCCGGACCTGCCGCACCGGCCATTGGAGCGCCTGCTCCGACGGACGACCCGTGCGTGGTGTCGCGCCGTCGGGGTACAGTCCGGACTTGCCGGCCGGCTGAGCGATCAGGGTGCCGGCCAGGGTGGCGCGACGGCGACGCGAACGCTCGATCTCGGCCGGCGCCTCCGCTCGCAGAGGCGGCGAATCGATCCGCAGAAGCGCCTCGTCGGTCCGCACGTATGCCACCGCCATCAGCCGCGCGCGATGCGCACCGCCCTGAGGCGCGATCCCGTGTGGTACGCGTACAGCTGATGTACGTCGCGGAGCGCCTCGCCGGCAGCCTCGGAGGGGGGCAGCCGGCGCAGCTCCGCCAGGGGCAGCGCCACCGCGGCGAGGAGCGCCTCGACCGCCTCCGGCGTGATCGGCACGGCCTCGCCGACGCAGTCCCCGCAGATGAGCCCGCCGCGGGCGGCCGAGAAGCCCAGGGCGCGCTCCCCCGACCCGCAGGCCGCGCAGTGCTCCAGCACCGGCAGATAGCCCGCCTCGTAGAGCAGCTTCAGCAGTGCGCCGAGCACGAGCGGAGATTCCAGAGCGCGGCCGGAGAGCCCCTGGTCAAGCTCACGTAGCGTGTTGCGCAACAGCGCGAACACGCGCTCCTCGGGCTCGTGCTCCGGGGTGAGGCCGGCGGCGGCCTCGCAGACGATCGCCGCCGCCGTCAGCGCCTCGCGGTCGGCGCGCAGCCGCACGAACACGTCGACGAGTTGCGCCTGGGTGACCGTGTACAGGGACCTCCCGGGATGGAGCACGAGGTCGCACACGTTGAACGGCTCCAGCCGGCCGCCCCAGCGGGAGGTCGTCTTGCGCACGCCCTTGACCACGGCGTCCACACGGCCGAGCTCCCGCGTGAAGAGCCGGACGATACGGTCGGCCTCCCCCAGGGGGCGCGAGCTCAGAACGACGGCGCGAGCCTTCTCGGCGCGCACGTCAGCGCTCGTCACTCGCGCCGCGGCGGCGCGCGTAGACCACGCGCGGGATGCCGGCGAGGTCGCCGCGCGCCTCCGGCGCCTCGAACGCGCCGGCGGCGCGAATGATCGCGGCGACGTCCCGGGCCTGACCGGCGCCGACCTCGAGCGCGAGCGTACCCCCGGCGCGCAGCAGCAGGGCGGCGCCGGGAATGAGGCGGCGATAGACGTCGAGACCGTCGAGCCCTCCGAAGAGCGCGAGCCGTGGCTCGTAGTCACGCACGTTGGGCTCCAGCGCCTCGTACTCCGCGGCCGGGATGTACGGTGGGTTGGAGACGATCAGGTCGAACGTCCGCAGGGCGACGTCGGCGAAGAGATCGGAGAGGATGAATTCGACGCGGCGCTGAAAGCCGAGCCGAGCCGCGTTGCGGCGCGCCACCGCCAGCGCCTCCTGGTCGACGTCGGTCGCGACGACACGCACGAAGGGGTCCTCGGCGGCCAGCGCCAGCGCGACGCAGCCCGAGCCGGTACCGACATCCAGAGCGAGCGGCTCGCCCTCCGGCCCCGGGCCCGCGAGCGGAATGGCGGCGAGCGCTTCCAGGGCGACGTCGACAAGTGTCTCGGTGTCCGCGCGCGGGATGAGCACGGCGGGCGTCACCGCGACGTCGATGGTGCGAAACGCGCGAAAGCCGAGGATGTAGGCGACCGGCTCACGCGCCTCTCGCCGCGTCAGCAGGCTCTCGAAGCGCGCGGCTTCGCCGGTGTCCAGGGTACGTCCGGGCTCACGGAGAAGCTCGGCGCGCGGGCAGTCCAGCGTGCGTGCGAGCAGCAGCTCCGCATCGAGACGCGGCGAGCGCGACCCGCTTGCCCGCAGCCGCTGCACGGCCGCGCGAAGCGCGTCACCCACGCTCGCCGGCACGGCCACGGTCACTCGCCGCCGGCCGCCGCCAGCTGCTTGCGCCGGTCCTCGGCGGCGAGGGCCTCGGTGAACTCGTCGAGATCGCCCTCCATCACCTCGGCGATGCGATGGCTGGTGAGCCCGATGCGGTGGTCGCTCACCCGGTTCTGCTGGAAGTTGTACGTGCGGATCTTCTGCGAGCGGTCGCCGCTGCCGACCATGCTGCGCCGCGCCGCTCCCCGCACGGCGTCCTGCTTGGCCTGCTCGAGCTCGAAGAGCCGGGCGCGCAGAATGCGCATCGCCTTGTCCTTGTTCTGCAACTGGCTCTTCTCGTCCTGGCAGCTCACCGACACGCCGGTGAGCACGTGGGTGATGCGCACCGCGGAGTCGGTGGTGTTGACGCTCTGGCCGCCGGGACCGCGAGCGCGGAAGATGTCGATGCGCAGATCGTTCGGGTGGAGGTCGACCTCGATGTCCTCGGCCTCCGGCAGGACGGCGACCGTGGCGGTGGAGGTGTGGATGCGCCCGGCGGCCTCGGTGACCGGCACGCGCTGGACGCGATGCACGCCACCCTCGTACTTGAGCATCGAGAAGGCCCCCTGGCCCTTGACCTCCAGGGTGAGTTCCTTGTAGCCACCGTCGTCGTTCTCGTTGGCGGAGAGGATCTCGACCTCGAACCCCTTGGCCTGGGCGTAGCGCGTGTACAGGCGCGCCAGCTCGCCGGCGAAGATGCAGGCCTCGTTGCCGCCGGTGCCGGCGCGGATCTCAATGATCACGTCCTTGCCGTCGTTGGGGTCGCGCGTGAGCATGCGCACGCGGATCTCCTCGCTGAGCTCGTCCAGCCGGTGGCGGCCCTCGATGAGCTCTTCCTGGGCGAACTCCCGCATCTCCGCGTCGGAGGAGTCGTCGCCGAGCAGGCCTTCGGCGTCGGCGACCGTCGTCTCGGCCTCGCGGTACCGCTGCGTCAGCTCGTGCACGCCCTGCAGTTCGGCGTGAGCGCGTGCGGCGTCCACGTAGCTCGCGCGATCGCCGAGCACCTCGGGGTCGACGAGCTGAGCGGTGAGCTCGTCGTAGGAACGTTCTATCTCACTGATGAGGTCGTCGATCGTGGCCATGCGGCTAGCTTACGCCATGACCTCCACGCCCTTCACCGGCGGGCGGTCCTGCGGCTCGAGCTCGATGATCTTGTCGAGCGCGGCGATGGCCACCTCGACCTGGGCGCTGTCCGGCGGCTTGGTGGTCATCCACTGCAGCGCCAGGCCGGGCGCCATGATGACGCGAACGACCTTGCTGCTCTCGTGGCGTCCAGCCCAGCGGATGATCTCGTAGCTGATGCCGGCGATGAGGGGGACCAGGATGATGCGGCTGAGGATGAGCAGGTACCAGACCGGCCGGCCGACGAGCGCGAACACGAAGATCGAGACGACCAGGACGACGAGCAGGAAGGAGGTGCCGCAGCGCAGGTGCAGCGTCTTGTACTTCTCGACGTTGGCCACCGTGAGCTCCTCGCCGTGCTCGAGGGCGTGGATGCTCATGTGCTCCGCGCCGTGGTACTCGAACACGCGGCGCAGGTCCTTGATCTGGGTGATGATGGCGAGGTAGGCGAGGAAGATGCCGACGCGGACGCAGCCCTCGACGAGCCAGAAGACGAAGCCGTCGCCGAGCCAGCGCTCCATGAGGCCGGTGAGGAAGAGCGGCGCGATGAAGAACAGGCCGATCGCGAAGGCGAAGGCGATGATGAGCGTGACACCGATCTCCTTCTTGCCGAGCTTCTCCTCCTCTTCGCCGAGCGACTCGTTGGCGGAGATGGTGAGCGCGCGGACGCCGATCGCCAGCGACTCGACGAGGGCGACGACGCCGCGCACGATCGGCAGCTTGAGGACCGGATACCGCTTCATCCAGCTCTCGAGCGGCCAATGATGCAGGCCGATGGTCTCGTCCGGCCGGCGCACGGCGAGCGACCACCAGTCGACGCCCCGCATCATGACGCCCTCGATCACGGCCTGTCCGCCGACCTGCGCGCGGCGCGCGGCCAGGGCGGGCAGGACGAGGGCGATGAGGGCAAGGCGTCGGGTCATGTCACGAGAGCATGTCGGGGGCCGCGCGACCGGGACTCAGCCGCGCGCGGCCGGCCCGTCGACGTCCTCGGGCTTGTAGGGCTTGCCGCAGGTCATCTTGCCCTCAGGGCAATCGCCGTAGAGGCATCCGGGTCCGCTGCCCTCGAACAGGTTGGGCGCCAGGTCTTTGACCATGCCGCGCATCTGCCAGGCGAGGTCGCGGATCTCCCACTGGGCACGGTTGCAGCAGCGCACGTGGAAGAAGTGACGCAGCTCACGCGCGTTCATCGTGACGACGATCTTGGTCTCGGCCGCGTTGGGCAGCACGAAGCGGGCGTCCTCCTGGACGCTCTCCCGCGTGCGGCCCTCGGCCAGGCCGAGTGCGACGAGTTTGTCGTAGGCGAGGCGCGCGTCGTCCATGGCTTTGAGGAAGACCGCCTGAGCCTCTCCGTGTCCGGCGATGCTTGGCGGCACGATGAAGCTGTCACCCTCGCCGAAGTTGACGTAGCGCTGCGACTGCTGGTTGTAGCTGGCGACGCGGTGCCGGACCAACTGATGGGTGCAGGCGCGGCTGACGCCGTCCACCGCGAAGCTGAAGGTGGCGTGCTCGAGCGCCGAGTGGTGGCCGCTGCGCACCAGGATGCGTACCAGCTTGGCGACGTCCTCGTCGCTCATCTCCTGCTTGAGGTCGGCTGCGGAAACGGGCGCGTAGCAGAGCCGACCCGCGATCGCGACGGCGCGATCAGGATCGGGGGTGTGCTGGAGAAGACTGACGCGGAGCTCGGCGCTCATCGCTGCCCCGTCAGGACTCGGTCGTCTCGGCCTCGGCGGGTGCGGCCTCGGCGGCGACGGCCACAGGCTCGGGCTTCGGAGCCTCGGCCTTCGGCTGCTTCTTGGGAGCCGGCTCGGCCACCTTCTCCATGCGCCGCTTGAAGCGGTCCACGCGGCCGCCCGAGTCCACGAGCTTCTGCTTGCCCGTGTAGAACGGGTGGCACTGGGAGCAGAGTTCGACGTGCAACTCCTTCTGGGTGCTGCGCGTGGTGAATGTGTTGCCGCAGCTGCAGTGGACGGTCGCCTCTTGGTACTGCGGGTGGATGTCCTTCTTCATCTCGAACGGATCCCTTCTGGGAGCAAACCCGGTGCTGACGCGAACGGCCTCGAGGGCCGAAGCGGGATGATACCACGAACCGGCGAGCCGCTTCGAATCCTTCCCTCTGTCAAACGCGCTTCACGCGCACGGTGCGCGACCTGTATATTGTCTGGCGCTCGCGTGCACGCGCGAGGACGGCGGGGCGCCCCGCCGTGAACAAGGATGGAGGCCCTCGGGATGCCGGACATGCTCGCCCACTACCTCGTCGCCGAAGAGGCCGCACGGCGGCTGGAGGGCGACGGCGCGGCGCGCCTCGTCGCCGGTGCCTGGGATGCGTACAAGGTGGGCGCCCAAGGCCCCGACGTGTTCTTCTACGCGAACCTCCTGCGCCGGCGCGGGCGTCCGGACCTCGCCCACCTCACGCACCGGCACCGGATGAGCGCGGCCTTTCGCAGCCTGCTGAGCCGGGCCGCGGCGCTGCCGGCGGGCGAGCGCCAGGTCGCTCTCGCCTTCGTCGCCGGCTACGCCGCGCACCTGTGCCTGGACGCCGAGGCGCACCCGTGGGTGCTCTACTGGACCGGCGACATCACGGAAGGGGCCGACGCGGAGGTCAGGGCTGCAGGCGTTTCGCCGTCACGGGGTGCTTGAGGCGTCGATCGACGTCATCCTGCGCCAGGAGCAGGGCGGCGGCCCCGACTGGCTGCGCAGACGGCGCCTCCTGCGCCTCCCCGCGCCGCAGAGGAAGATCGTCGCGGGACTGCTGAGCGCCATGCTCCGGGATGTCTTCGACGTGAAGTTCTCGCCGGAGGAGGGCCGCGCCGCCTTCCGCACCATGGACCGCGTCTACGGGACGATGTCCGATCCGCGCGCCTTCCCGACCCGGCTGCTCGCCACCGCCGCGCCGCTCGATCGACCGCAACGGGGTGGTGCGCACGCAGATCTACCCCGAGACGCCGTCGCCGGTCGCCGCGAGCCTCGTCGCCGACGCGGCGTCGCTGGTACTACCCCTCTGTGCCCGAGCGAGCCGCGGACGACGACGTTCCGCGAGATCTTCGAGGCGGCGACGGCCGAGACCGCCGCCTGCCTCCAGGCGATCGCCGCGTGGGCCGACGGCGACGGGACCATCGAGGACGCCCTGGAGGTCATCGGCGACCGCAGCATGGTCACCGGTGTGGCCTGCGACGACCCGCGGCCGCGGGTCGCGTTCGCGCCCGACCGCGACATCATCTGGGGAGACGGGACGCCGGCGTGACCGCCGGCAACGCCGCTACCTCGAGTTCTTCTGGAGCGCGCTGAGGAACTCGGCGTTGTTCTTGGTCTCGCGCGTCTTCTTGATCAGCAGCTCGATGGCCGCGGCGGGGTCGAGGCTGTGCAGCACGGAGCGGAGCTTCCAGACGGCGGCCGCCTCGGCCGGCTCCATCAGCAGCTCCTCCTTGCGCGTGCCGGTCATCTCGATGTCGATGGCCGGGAAGATGCGCTTGTCGGCCAGCTTGCGGTCGAGCCGGATCTCCATGTTGCCGGTGCCCTTGAACTCCTCGAAGATCACTTCGTCCATGCGCGACCCGGTGTCGACCAGCGCCGTGGCGAGGATGGTCAGCGAGCCGCCCTCCTCGATGTTGCGGGCCGCGCCGAAGAACTTCTTCGGCGGGTAGAGCGCGGTGCTGTCCACGCCGCCCGAGAGGATGCGGCCGCTGGCCGGCGTGTTGAGGTTGAAGGCGCGAGCCATGCGCGTGATCGAGTCGAGCAGCACGACGACGTCGCGGCCCATCTCGACGAGGCGCTTGACGCGGTCGAGCACCAACTCGGTGACCTGCACGTGGTTCTCGCTCGGCTGGTCGAAGGTGCTGGCGACGACTGTGCCGATCACCGAACGCTGCATGTCCGTGACTTCTTCGGGGCGCTCGTCGACGAGAAGCACGAAGAGGTCGATCTCCGGGTTGTTCGCCGCGATGGAGTTGGCCAGCTTCTTGAGGATCGTCGTCTTGCCCGCCTTGGGCGGCGAGACGATCAGGCCGCGCTGGCCCTTGCCGATCGGGCAGAGCAAGTCCATGATGCGCGCCGCCGTGTCGTGCTCGTCGGTCTCCAGACGCAGACGCTCCTCGGGGAACAGCGGCGTGAGCTTCTCGAACACGGGGCGCTGACGCGCCGTGTCCGGGTCCAGGCCGTTGATGCCGTCGATCTTGAGCAGCGCGTTGTACTTCTCGTTGTCCTTGGGCTCGCGGACCTGGCCGAGCACCTCGTCACCGCGGCGGAGGCCGAAGCGACGGATCTGGCTGAGGCTCACGTAGACGTCACGGTCGCCCTGGGTGAAGCCGTTCGTGCGCAGAAAGCCGAAGCCATCGGGCAGCACGTCGAGGATGCCGGTGCACGGGATCGACGGACGGTCGTCGCGCGGCTCGCCGCCGCCCTGGCGCTGCTTGTCGCGCCCGCGGCGGTTCTTGCCCTTGCCCTGGCGCTGCTGGCCCTGCTGCTGGCCGCCTTGCTGCTGGCGGTCGCCGTTGCCTGCCTGCCTCTCGGCGGCGGCGGCATCTCCCTGCGGCCCGGCCGGAGCGTCGGCCGGAGTGGTCGCGGGCGGAGTTGGCTGCGGCCGCGGAGTCGGGCGCCGCCTCGGCGGGTCTGCCGGCGGCGGGCATGTCAGAGGCTGCGGCGTCGGCGGCGGGCTTGTCTCCGGCGGGCGCATCGGCGGCCGGCTGTCCCGGCGGCCGGCGCATCCCCGGCCGGCTTGTCGGCAGCCGGCTTCCCGGCGCCCTTGGCGGCGCCTTTCCGGGCGGCGGGCTTGTCGGCCTTCGCGACGGCGGGCGCCTTGGTGGCGGCCGGGGCGGCCTCGGCCGGCCTCTCGGCGACCGGGGCGGCCTCGGTGGCCGGCGCCGGAGCCGCGGCCGACGCGGTCTCGACGGCGGGCTTGCTCGGAATGGTCATCTGGTCTGTCTGTTCCTCAGTGCTCATGGGCTCCCGGGACTCCTGACATCAGCCCTGCGAGGCGGTGCGCCACAAGGGGGAGATGCCGTACGAGTAGGTGGATCGTGCGATGGAAGACGGAGTCCGTGCGGGCTCCGCGTCTGAGTATGTCATACCACGCAAGAGACTCCAAGTGTCCTCGTTGTCAAGAGGTGGGTCGGACTCTCGCTCCGTGACGCGCTGCCGTCGCGGCCGCAGGGACAGCGGAGGGAATCTCCGGGCCGTCGTCGCCGCGTACGCGGCGGTAGTGGCGAGCGGCTCGGGGATGTGCCTACTCTATCGGATGATCGCGCGGGAACTGAAGCCCGCGTCGCGAAGCGGCCGGCCGGCGCTCGGCGGGAACGGCATCAGTCCGGCTCCTCCTCGGCCGCCGGCCACCCTCCCGCCAAGGGCTCCACGTCGCCGGCCGGCGCCTCGGCAGAGACGCCCTCGTCTTCCACGCGCTGCAGGATCATCCCCAGCACCGCGCTCAGATTATCTTCGAGGCTGGGGCTGTCGATGACCGGGACGCCGAGCTCCTGAGCCCGCCCCACCATGTACTTCTGGATGCGGCGGATGTCGGCGAAGTGCTCCAGGTAGCGGCGCAGAGGGCGGATGCCGCCCGTCTCCCACTCGCGCACCGTGAAGTTGCCGCGATGCCGCTGTTTGTCGGCCACCGCGAGCATGAACTCGAGCACGATCGCCTCGCCCCAGCGCGACCGGTCGAGATAGCCGGGTACCAGGTGAACGCCCTCGACGACCATCCGCTGCGCCTCCGCTATGCCACGTGCGATCAGCGCCTCGATGCCCACGGAGACCGCCTTGGTCTGTTCGATGAACCCCATCTTGCTCAGGTCGGTCTCTCGCGGCATCGGCACGCGTACCGCCGAGGCCGCGTCGAACGAAGAGGTGTGGATGGCGGGCATGAGCTCGGGGGCGAAGAAGGCGCGCATCGTCTGCCGAACCATGTCAGTGCCGATCACCCGGGTGATGCCGAGTCGATGCGCGAGTTGGGTGGCGAGCGTGCTCTTGCCGACGCCGGTGGCGCCCCCGATGAGCACGATGAGGGGCGTCTCCAGGCGACGGAGCTTCTGCCACTGGTCGAACCGCGCGATCAGGACGTCGCCCTGCTCGCGGCCGAGCTGGTCACGGGCGATCTCGAGCAGATCGGCCATGGTGAGGGCCGCCGGCCCGCGGCGCCGCAGGCGCCGCTCCACGGCGGCCGCAACGTTGTACGCGCGTTCGGGCGCGAGCCCCGTGGACATGAGCGTCTGCGCCATGAGCCCCTTGCTGAACGGAGCCTCGTCGCCCTCGTCGATGAGTGGGGTGTCGCCGTAGTCGGTCACGGTCACTCCGGGGCCGCGGGTCCGTCGCCGGGCGCCGCGCCGGTCCGAGTCGCGAAGCGCTCCCGGGCAAGCGCGGCGAGGCGGTCCACGGCGGCGGCGAGGTCACCGCTCAGCGCTACGGGTTCGTTGTCGCAGAAGACCAGCTCGCGGCCGGCGGCGGCCGCGCCCTCGGCGACGACGTCGACGGCCGCGGCCTTGATCTCGGTGAGGAAGACGTCGGCCTCGGCGGCGGCGCGGTCGACCGCGGCCGCGAGACGGCGACGGTCGGCGAGGTCGCACGAGACCAGGACGACCTCGGCGCCGTGGTCCTCCTCGAGCGACGCGGCGAGCTGCGCCGCCGCGCCCTCCGGCGCCGTCGTGAAGAAGGCCACGCGACGGCCACGGACGGGCTTGGACGGCCGGGGCCGGAACACCGTGGGGATCACCTCGATGCCGGGCCGCACGGCCTTCACCGCGGCGATGAGCGCCCCGACGTCCCCGGGCTCCGCGAACGGGAGCTCGCACTGCGTCAGCACCAGGATGTCGCTGAGCAGGAGCCGGTACGTCCCGAGGTAGCCGGCGACGTAGTCGACCGGCTGACCGGCACCGGCCACGCAGACCGTGGCGTCGGCCAGCACCGGCGGCACCACGGCCCCGCTGCCCTCGATCACGGCGAGCGCGGCGCCGCTCTCCTCGACCAGCGGGACCGCCTCGCGCACGTTGTCGTCGAAGGGGGCGCCGGCGAGCCCGCCGCCGCAGCGCCGGCACCCGATGGCGGTCACCCCCGCGAGCACCGCGTCCTCGTAGCAGTCGCTGGCGGCGTGCCGCCCGGCGCGGGAGGCGGCGAGCAGCTCGGCCGGGCCGAGCCCGTCGCCGCCGCGGATCAGCTCCGGCTCCGGCGGGCCGCCGCGACCCATCGCCACGATGACGACGCCGCCGTCCGTCCGCAGGGCGGCGTCGAGGCGGCGCGTGAGCCAGCCGCTCACGGCCGTCTTGCCGACACGCTTGCCGGTGCCGATCACGCCGAGCGAGGGCACGGCGGCCAGACGCGCGAAGGCTTGCGGCCGCACGTCGGTGTCGGCGGCCACGTAGCCGGCGCCCTCGGCCAGCGCCGCGCTCATGAGCAGAAAGCGCTCGCGGTAGCCGACGACCGGCTCGTCCGAGAGGTCGATGAGGACCTCGGCGCGCGCCGCGCGCAGCGCGGCGCGCACGCCTTCGAGGACCTCATGCGCGGACGCCGATCGCGGCTCGACGGCATGGAGTCGCGGGAGCCCTACCTCGGCGGCCAAGGCGGCCAGACCGGCGGCGGACCCGCCGCGGTCGGACGCGGCGTCGGGCGCGAAGCCCGGCGCAGCCGCGTCGCCCACGCGCAGCTTCTCGCGCCCGCCCGCGAAGATTCCTGCCCGCACGTCGTACGCACCACCGAGCCCCGCGACCGCGGCGGCGACCACGGGCGGGTAGTGCTCGCCGTCGATGAGCACGACGGCGCGTGGCAGGCGGGCGCCTATCGACTCTCTCCCTGAGGAACAGGGCAGATGTACTTGTCGAAGGACGCCGTCGAGGGAACGAAGTCGAGAAGCGTCTCCTCGCCGTGGAAGGGGTACTTGCGGGCCACCTGCACGCGGTCGTCCTCGATGCGGATGAGGTTGTAGCACGCCTTGGTGTAGCCCCGCAGGCGCAGTGAGCTGCAGGTCCCGGCGTTGACCACGAACAGGTGCTCAAGTCGCCAGGCGTACGGGACGTGCTTGTGCCCGGACAGCACGAGATTGACGCCGCACTCCTGCAGGACCTCGAGCAGGTCGCCCGCATCGTAGACGATGTTGCGCTCGCGGCCCGTGCCGGGGACGGGGAGCAGATGGTGGTGGAGCATGAAGACGCGGAAGGCGGCAGGGCGCGAATACTCCTCGCGCAGCCAGTCGTACTGCGCTCGGCCGATCTGCCCGTGGTCCAGGTCCGGCTCGGTCGAGTCGACGGCGACGATGACGACGTCGTCCAGTTGCAGCGTCTGCCAGCGCGGGCCGATGAGCTCCTCGAAGTGCACGTACCCGACGTTGCGCGCGTCGTGGTTGCCGGGGATGACGACCATCGGCGCCTGGATGCGCGCGAGGTGTTCCTTCGCCGTCACGTAGTCCTGGCGGAAGCCCATCTCGGTGAGGTCGCCGGTGCAGAGGACCACGTCCGGCTCGAGCTCGTTGAGCTCTACGACGACGCGGTCCATCAGGCTCGGGACGAAATAGGGGGAGCCGGCGTGGATATCGCTGATGTGGGCGATGGTGAGCTCGGTCATCGTGCACGTCCCCCCGGTCGCTCAGGTGCGTGTCACTCTACCACCACGATACGGCCGGGACCCTGCTTGTCGAGCACCGAGAAGCTGGTCTGCGCGCCCTCGCGACGGAAGCGCAGGCGCATGGACGTGCGGCCGACCCGCAGATTGCTGAGCGTCACCTCTCCGAGCCAACGGGGCAGTACCGGATTGTGCACGTAGACGATGTTCTCCTCGGCCTGCGCATAGATCCCCAGCATCGATTGCAGGACCAGGAAGAGCGCCGCGGACGAGTTGGCGTCGGGCGAACAGGCCATGGGAAACGAGACCGGCCGGTCAGTCGACTGCCGCGTGAAGCCGCAGAAGGTCTCCGGCAGGCGCGCGTACTCGTGCGCGGTCGCCGCTTCGACGAGACCCCACGCCAGGCGATTCGCCTCCTGCGCGTAGCCGTGCTTCATCAGGCCGTTGGCGATGAGAGCCGTGTCGAACGGCCACACGCTGCCGTTGTAGAAGCTCACGGGGTTGTAGGAGGCCGCTTGCTTGCTCAGCGTGCGCACGCCCCAGCCGGTGAACAGGTCCGGCGCCATGAGGCGCTCCACGACGGCGGGCACGTGCTCTTGGGCGACGATGCGCGACCAGAGGGCGTGACCGATCGTCGACGAGACAGGACGAACCTGACGCTTGTCGCGGTCGAGCGCCATCGCGTAGAACCCCTCGTCCTCCATCCAGAAACGCTCGTTGAACGCGGTCTTGAGGCGGGTCGCGTCTTGCGACAGCCGCTCCGCGCGCTCCACGTCGCCGAGCTGCCCGTAGACCGCGGCGAGCCGGCGTTTGGCGTAGTACACGTAGCCCTGGGACTCGGCCAGCGCCACGGGACCCTCGACCGGCGTGCCGTCGGCGTGCTGGACGGCGTCGGTGGAGTCGCGCCACCCCTGGTTGCGGAGACCGACCCGGGAACGGCGTTCATACTCGACGAAGCCATCGCCGTCGGGATCGCCGGGACCGTCGACCCAGCGGAGGGCGGCGTCGACAGCCGAGGAGCGCAGCTCGAACGCATCCAGGTCGCCCGTCCACACCGCGAGCTCGGCGACCAGGAGCAGCCAGAGTGCCGTCGCGTCGATAGAGCCGAAGTACGGCGTGTGCGGTACAGCGCGCAGGCCGGCCAGCTCCCCACGCCGCAGCTCATGCATGATCTTGCCCGGCTCCTCCTCTCTGAACGCGTTGTCCTGCGTGCCCTGGCGGCGGGCGAGGAACGACGACCGCGGCCTGCGCCCAGCGGAGGTCCAGGAGCAGCGTCTCGAGACCGACGAAGGCCATCTCCCGGCCGAACGGCGCCACGAACCAGGGCACGCCGGCCAGCGGGACGCGCTCCCCGTCGACGACGGTCGAGAGCATGCGCAGGTCCTGCTGGCCGCGCCGCAGCGCACGATTGACCTGCTCGTTGTCGGTGAAGATGTCGGTGGCGCCGGACTCCCAGCGCTCGTGGTCGCGGCGAAGAGAGCCGAGGCGAGCGTTGAACTCGCCACCGATCTCACCCGGCGCCTCGGGGCCCACCACCTGCACGTCGTAGCGGATGACCGCGCGCTCACCGGGCGGGAGATGCAGGCGGAAGCGCGCCCGACCCTGCTTGATCGACTCCGGCCTGTCGTGGAACCGGATGATCGTCTGGCGGGCCACGTCGTCGAGGCCCAGATAGGACAGGGTGAGCGTCCCGTCGCTCACCTGTGGCGCGACGCGCGCGCCGCGCCGCCGGCGCCGGCTGCCGCGGACCTCGAACAGATCGGCGAAGTCGGCGTCGAAGTGCAGGTCGACGACCAGGTCGACGTGCCGGTCGTGGTGGTTTCGCACCCGCAGCAGCTCGTAGAGGCGGTCGCCCACGAAGCGCGTGCGCCGCACGTGCACGCTCGCCTGCGGCAGCGTGCGCCCGTCCGCGGTGCGCGCCTCGAGGTTGGTCAGCTCGACCGTCGCGGCGTACCCGCGGTCGGCGCTGGCGCTGAGCAGCACCGGCTGACGGCCCGCGACGGTCAACTCATGCCGGCTCAGGTATCTCGTGTCGCGGTAGTACAGCCCGAGGGCCGAGTTCTCGACGCCGGGCACCTGGCCGAGCTCGTCGGAGTAGAGGAAGAGGTCGCCTTCCTTGACGGTGAGACGGGACGCGCGGCCTCCGCTCATCACGTAGCGTTCGGCACTCGTCGTGACGACGGGCTCACCCACGGCGCGATCCCGTGCGGCGGACGGACGCTCTGGCTGTTCCTGAGACCCGCTCATCGCGGTCACGCCTCCCCGGCTCGTGCGTTGCCGGCGAGCGCCGGAGCGCCGACGCCGCCGGCGGATTCTTACCCCGTCGCCTCGAGGAACAGCCGCATGAGGGCCGGACCATCCGGGACGAAGAGACCGGTCGCGGCCGCCTGCGACTCGCCGAAGGCCATCGCGCCGCCCCCGCCGGAGCCTGGCGCCGACTCGCTGATGACGAAGGGCACCGGGCCCGGGGCGTGCGTGCGCGTGCGCAACGGCGTGAGGTGGTCCGGGACGACCAGTACCGCCGGCCGCTCGTGTGCTTCGAGGATCGGCGCGAGCACCTCCGCGTCCACGCGCTCGATGGCTCTGACCTTCTCGCGCAGGTCGCCCATGTGCCCGGCCTCGTCTGGAGCCTCCACGTGCACCCAGACGAGGTCGTGATCGGCGAGCGCCGCCACCGCGGCGCGCGCCTTGGCGCCGTAGTCGGTGTCGAGGTCACCCGTCGCGCCGGGCACGTCGAGGACGTCAAAGCCGGCCAGGCCGCCGATCCCGCGCACGAGGTCCACGGCCCCGACGACGGCTCCGCTGAGGCCGTACAGGTCCTTGAATCGCGGCATGGCCGGCGCCGTACCCTCGCCCCAGAACCACGCGCTCGTGCCGGGGCGGACGCGCGCCAGCACCGCGTCGGCACGCGCCTGGAGGTCGTTCAGGACGGCGGCCGGTGAGCCCGTCGCCACGATGCCGTCGGGGCTGGCGGCGACACCGGGCAGGTAGCCGGCGACCGGCTGATCGAGGATGTCGTGCGGCGGCGTGCAGGCCACGGTCTCGCCGCCACGCCAGACGAAGAGGTGCCGGTAGCTCACGCCCGTGTGGAACTCGAAGGGCCCGCCGCCCAGTTCGGCCTCGAGGGCCTCCACGCAGCGGCGAGCCTCCTCGGTGCCCACGTGGCCGCCGGTGTGGTCCGTCATGATCCCGCCGGTCACGGTCACCAGGTTCAGCCGGTACGAGACGTCACCAGGCGCCAGCTCGACGCCGATGCTCGCCGCCTCGAGCGGGCTGCGACCGGAGAACACCATGGTCGGGTCGTAGCCGAGGACGGCGAGGTTGGCGCAGTCGCTGCCCGGGGCCATGCCCTCGGGCACCGTGCGCACGAGCCCGACGACGCCGCCGCGGGCGAGGCCGTCCATGACGGGGGTCCGGGCCTCCTCGAGCGGCGTCCGGCCGCCCAGCGCAGCCTGCGGCTCGTCGGCCATGCCGTCGGGGACCAGAAGTACTCGCTTGCGCATCAGACCCTCCTCCCGGGCGGGCATGCACACCCGGCTTGCGGGCGGTCGCTCATCCGGCGCCGCCCAGCACCATCAGGGGCAGACCGGCGAGACCGTCGTACTTGGGCCGGTAGCGCTCGGTGTCGTAGCAGCGCGCGACGTCGACGACCTTCTTGGTGGCGACGACCTCGTCGATCGGCACCGAGCCGTAGCTGCCGTCACGCAGCGCGACCATGCGACCGGTCTCGCCCTTCAGGATCATGTCCACGGCGAGGTTGCCGTAGGCGGTCGGCACGATGCAGTCGATCGCGTCCGGGGCGCCGCTGCGCACGAGGTACCCGAGGTTCATGCTGATCATGTCGATCTTCTTGCCGCCGTTGAACTGCGGCGCGAGCTCCTTGACGCGGGCGCTCACGCGCTGGCCGATGCCGCCGAGCTTGGCGTGGCCGTACTGGTCCTTCTCCCCGCCCATGAACACCATCTCGCCGCCGGCCGGCATGGCGCCCTCGCTGACGATGCAGACCGAGTAGCCCTCCGGACGGCCGTTGCGGTCGGCGACCAGGAGCTCGGTGAGCTTCTCGACGTCGAACTCGTGCTCCGGGATCAGGCAGCGGTCGGCTGCGCCGGCGAACGTCGGCAACAGCGCCGTGAAGCCGGCGTAGCGGCCGAAGACCTCGAGCACGACGATGCGCTCGTGCGAGCCGGCGGAGCTGGTCACCTGGCGAGCCATCTCGATGGTCCGGTTGACGCAGGTCCCGAAGCCCATGCAGTAGTCGGTGCCGGGCACGTCGTTGTCCATCGTCTTGGGGATGGCGACCACGGGGAAGCCCCGGCGGCCGAGTTCGACGCCGTAGCTCAGCGTGTCGTCGCCGCCGGCCGGCACCAGGTAGTCGATGCCGAGATATTCGAGGTTGGCGACGACCTCGTCGGTCAGGTCGTTCTTCTCCGCCGTGTACTTGTCCTTGAGGTGCGCGGGCACGTCCTTTGCCGGCACCGCGCTCGGGCGCGTGCGCGACGAGTGCAGGAACGTGCCGCCGGAGTACGCGTACCGCTCCACCAGCTCGCGCGTCAGCGGCAGCACCCACTCGCTGTTGTCGGCGCCGTCTTCGCGCTTCAGCTCGACGAGCCCGGCCCAGCCACGGCGGATGCCGACGACCTCGAACCCCTCGCTCAGGGCGCGCAGCGTGACGCCGCGGATCGCCTGGTTGAGCCCGGGGATGTCGCCGCCACCGGTGAGGATGCCGATACGGCCCTTGGTGCTCGCGCTCATCATGTCTCCTCTTCTCTGGGCGCCGCGGAGCGGTGATCCTCCGCTGCCCCGCTCGATAGCTTGCTTGCGACGGCTGTTCTCAGGAGTCTCCCTCGACGCGGATGACGGCAGGGTCACCGTGCACGTCGGGCAGCGCGCCGATCTGGTCGAGGGCGGCGAAGAACTGCGCCTCGCGGACGGGGTGGAGCAGCAGGACGAGCTCGGCTTCGTCGCCGCCGCCCTCCTGGACCATCGAATGGATGCTGACGCCGTGGTCGCCGAACAGCGCGCTCACCTTGGCGAGCACGCCCGGCTGATCATTCACCCTCAACCTGAGGTAGAACCGCGAGACCATGTCGGCGTCGGGGAACAGCGGGACGTCCTTGTAGCAGAGGCAGTTCTGCACGAAGCTGCCCTTCACTGTGTTGACCACCGAGATGACGTCCCCGATGACCGCGGACGCCGTCGGGACACTGCCGGCGCCGGGGCCGAAGAGCATGATCTCGTCGAAGGCGTCGCTCTTCAGGAACACGGCGTTGTAGGCGCCGGCGACGCCGGCCAGCGGGTGCGCCTTGGGGAGGAACGCGGGGTACACGCGCACGTTCATGCGCCCGTCGATGAGCTTGGCGACGCCGAGGAGCTTCGCGGCCAGACCCAGCCGGGCGCCGTGGGCGATGTCGGCCGGCGTGACCTTGGTGATGCCCTCGTACGGCACGTCGTCCAGGCCGGTGCGGCTGTGGAAGGCGATGGAGCTGAGGATCGCCATCTTGGCGGCTGCGTCCTTGCCGCCCACGTCCTCGGTGGGGTCGGCCTCGGCGTACCCGAGGCGCTGGGCGTCCTTGAGCACGTCGTCGTAGCCGGCGCCCGACTCGGCCATCGCGCTCAGCATGTAGTTGGTCGTACCGTTGACGATGCCGAAGACCGTGTTGACCTCGGCGGCGACCAGCGACTCGCGCAGGACCTTGATGACGGGGACGGCGCCGACGGCGCTCGCCTCGAAGCGAAGGTGCACGCCGCTCTCCTCCGCGACGGCGAACAGCTCGGCGCCGTGCTGCGCGAGGAGCTGCTTGTTGGCCGTCACCACGTGCTTGCCGGCCTTGAGGGCGCGGAGCTGAAAGTCCAGCGCCGCGCCCACCCCGCCGATCAGCTCGATGACGATCTGGATCTCGGGATCCTCGAGGATGTCCTCGAACCGCGTCGTGACGAGCGCCGGGGCGAGGTCCGGATGACTGAAGGAGGGATCCTTCTCGAGGACCCGCCTCAGGACGACCTCCTTGCCGGTGGCGAGCGTGATGTCGTCGGCGTTCTTCTCGAGCAGCTTGCCCACGCCGGATCCGACGGTGCCGTACCCAAGGAGTCCGATGCCTATCGTGTCCACTGTCGTGCCCTCCGTCGTCGCGGGGTCGTCACTGGCCGAGCGGCCGCTGCAGACGCAGCACGTCGTCCCAGGTCTCTCGTTCGATGATGACGCGCGCCCGGCCGTCGCCGACCATGACCACGGCCGGGCGCGGCTGCGCGTTGTAGTTGTTGGCCATCGCGTAGCCGTAGGCGCCGGTGCTCGGCGTCACGAGGATATCGCCGGGCTCAGGCGGCGCGACGTAGACGTCGCGCACGAGCACGTCGCCGGACTCGCAGTGCTTGCCGGCGACGGTGACGACATCTGTCGCCGGCACCTCCGCCTTGTTCGCCAGCATCGCCTCGTACTTCGAGTCGTAGAGCATCGGGCGCAGGTTGTCGCTCATCCCCCCGTCCACGGCCACATAGGTGCGCACGCCGGGGATGACCTTGACCGTGCCGACGGTGTACGCGGTCACCGCCGCCTTGCCGGCGATGCTGCGTCCCGGCTCGACGAAGAGCTTGGGCATCTCCATGTCGTGCTTCTCGGCGCCGGCGCGCACCGCGTCGACCGCGATCTCGGCGAAGTCCGCGATCGAGCTGGGCTGGTCCGCCTCGGTGTAGCGGATGCCGAGGCCGCCGCCGATGTTGAAGATGCAGCAGGCAAAGCCAAAGTCGCGGCGCCACTCGTCGAGCGCGATGAACAGCACCTCGACCTCGCGGCGGTACGAGTCGAGCGCGAAGATCTGCGAGCCGATGTGCGCGTGGACGCCGACCAGCCGCAGGTGGGGCGCGTCCCTGAGGCGGCGCACGGCCTCCTGCGCCAGCCCGTCGGCCAGCCCGAAGCCGAACTTGCTGTCCTGCTGGCCGGTCTGGATGAAGTCGTGCGTGTTGGGGCGCACGCCCGGTGTGACGCGCACCAGCACATCCTGGACGCGGCCCCGCACTGCGGCCGCCGCCTCGAGCCGCTCGATCTCTTCGAAGGAGTCGACGACGAAGTGGCCGATGCCGGCGTCGAGGCCCGCCTCGATCTCGACCGCCGACTTGTTGTTGCCGTGGAAGTAGACGCGCTGCGGCGGGAACCCGGCGGCGCGGGCGGCCGCCAGCTCGCCGCCGGTGGCGACGTCGAGAGAGAGGTCCTCCTGCGCGACCAGCTCCGCCATCGCGCGGCAGCTGAACGCCTTGCTCGCGTAGACGATCTCGTAGAGGTCGGTACGCGCGCCGAACGCCGCGTGGTAGGCGCGGCATTGGTCGCGCAGCGTCTGCTCGTCGTAGATGAAGAGCGGCGTGCCGAACTCGCGCGCCAGTTCGACGACGTCGCAGCCGCCGATCTCGAGGTGGCCGGCGGCGTTGTGCACGGTGGTGTGCGGGTAGATGAGCGTGTGCGTCACGGCGGCAATCCTACCATCAGGATTCCTGTGCCCGGCGTGACGTCAGCCGTGCGTAGCCGGCCGGACTCCCCGCGGGGACACCGGACGCACATCGAGCGCGAGCAGACGCCGGCTGACACGGGAATCATCGGGCCGCGTCGCCGCGCTGACTCCCCTTCGCCCGGCGCTGCCCGTGGTCGCGACTCAGTTGCGGCGGGCGCACCGAAGTGCGACGGAGGGCCGCCGCCGCAGTCGTCAAGCAGGCGGCGGCACCACCAGCACCGGGACCGGGCTCCGCTGGATGACGCCGAAGGCCGTCGAACCCAGCAGCAGCCCCCTGATCCTGCCCTCGCCACTGGAGCCGACGACGATGAGGTCCGCGTCACGCTCCTCGGCCAGGCTGACGAGTGCCTGCACGGGGGCAAGCGGCACCGCCACGGCCTCCATGAGCTGGCAGGCGTCACCACAGCCGTCCATCACTTTGCGCATGCCCAGCTCGCAGGCTGCGCGCGTCTCTTCCCATCTGAATTCCTGCTCGGGAACGCGCCGCGGCGCGTAGTTCGGGGCCAGGCCGCTCGCGACTACGATGCGGCCGTCGAACTTCTTGGCCATCACGACCGCCGCGTCGAGGGCCGCTTTAGAGGCTTCCGAGTCGTCGAAACCGACGATGATCGTGTATGCCATGACTGGTTCCTCCTTCGTTCAGGTCGCACGCAACGGTCCATATGGACCGCCGCGTGCTCTTGACACGTGCTCGACACTACCGCTCTTCCCGTTCGGCGCCCCGACCTGACACTCGCGGGCGCTCACGGCGAACCCAGATCGATACGTCACCTGTCGCACAGGAACGCCCGCACGACCGCGGTGAACGCGTGGGGGTCCTCGACATAGGGCATGTGACCCGCCCCCTCAAACACGTACAGCTCCGCGCCCTGGATGTGATCGGCGATCTGCTCTGCACAACGCGGAGGCGTGCAGATGTCGAGCGACCCCACCGTGACCAGGGTCGGGCACTCGATGCGGTGGAGCCTGTCTCGGGTGTCGTGGGTCAGCAGAGCCTCGGCCGACCTGCAGAACGCATCGACCGATTGGGCGTGAGGGTTCGCGACTGCGTCTGCCGCCCAGTCGTCGATCGTGCCTTCATCGTAGATGCGTGGCGCCAGGAACCAGACGTTGACGGCCACGAAGAAGTCATGCGGCGTAGGGGCGGCGCGGGCCAGCATCTGCCAGCCGCGGACCTCTTCCTGGAAGTGGCGATCACTCACGCACCAGGTACCGTGCAGCACCAGCGTGCTCACCAGGTCGGGGTAGCGGAGCGCGAGTTCCTGGGCGATCGCTCCACCCATGGACGACCCTACGACATGGGCCCGGGGGATGCCCAACACCTTCATCAGAGCCGCGGCATCCTCCGCGAACTGCGCGATGCTGTACTCCCCGTCGGGAGTCGAAGAGCGACCGACTGCGCGGTTGTCGAACGTCGTGACGCGGTACGAATCGCTGAGCTCGGCAGCCTGCTCTGCCCAGCATGAGCCCTCGTCCGCGAGGCCGGCGATGAAGAGGACATCGGGGCCGTGACCGACTTGATCGACCCAGAGGTCGAGGTTCCCGATAGAGATCAAGGTCATAGCAAGACACCCCTTCCCGGCATCACGGCCACAACAGCCTCGTCGATCGGCCCGACATCCTCCTCTCAGTACTTCGCGAGCGCGCAGGTCTCGATCATGGTTCGCACGTTCTCGATCGGCGTCTCGACACCGATGTCGCACCCGCCGGCTACGACGAATCCACCCCCTTCCCAGCCCTTGTCGATGCACTCCTCTGTGTCTCGGCGGACCTTCTCCGGACTGCCCATGAGCAGCGTGTCCGAGGGATCCACGTTCCCGATCAGGCAGATCGAGTCGCCGATCGCCTCCTTGACGAGCGCCACGTCGGCCGCGTAGTCGAAGGTGAAGGCTGCCGGCGCGATCTCCTTCACGTACGGGAGTATCTTCGTCGTGTCGCCGCAGACGTGGAGGATCGGCTTCAGTCCCAATTCCTTCACAGCTGCGCTCACACGCTTGGTCGAAGGCATCGCGAATCTGGCGAAATGTTTGGGCGAGACGACCGATCCGGAGGCGGACGGGTCGCAGATGGTCAGCCCGTGGACTCCGAGCGACGCGTAGAGCCTCACCTCATCGATGACCACCTCGGTAGCGAAGTCCAGGAGCTCGTCGACCGCGTCCGGGCGATTGTAGAGGTCCGTCATGAGCTCGCTGACTCCTCGCAGGTAGCTCGCCAGCGTGAACGGGGACGGGATGGTGGCGTAACAGAAGACTTCTTCCGCGAACTCTCTGAGCAGGATCTCGGCGCTGATCACCGTGGCTTCAACCCGCTGGTCGGCTGTCCGATCGACGGCGCGCAGCCTGTCGACGTCCACGCCCGAGCTGAGCACGTGCTCCACGACGATGGGCTGGCCCGAGTCGGTGATCCTCGACCTGCACCCGAGCAAGTCGATGTTCATGATCCAGTCCCATACGACCTCGATGGCGTCGAACGGGCAGTCTCTCTGCGCCTCGGCGATCGCCTGGGCAGCCTTCTGGGGCTCGGCCAGGGAGGTGGGAATGGTCACCCCGAAGGCATCAAGCGCCCAGAAGCCCTGGAACGGCGGCGCCACCGGTACCTGGTCTGGGCGGTCGAGCGCCAGCGCCGTCTCGAATCTCTGTCGTCCATTCATGCGTACTCCCTCGCGTTCACTGGACTTGGGGGCGGCCGCGTCGCGACCTTCAGACTCACACCCCGCGACGGGCCAAGGCCGGCTACATGCGCCGAAGCGACCCGACCATCTTGATGGCTTCAGAGACCGCGTTCGTGGGATTGTCCGCGTAGCCGTCCGCGCCGAACATGTCCGCGATCTCGCCGGTGACGGGAGCGCCACCGATCAGGATCTTCACGTCCGGGTTCTTCTCCCGCAGCGTCACGATGGCCTTCTTCATGCCCAGCATGGTCGTGGTCATCATCGCCGAGAGCGCCACGATGTCCGCGTTGGTGGATATCTGCTTCTCGACGAATTCGTCGATGGGCACATCGGAGCCCAGGTCGTGGACGGTGAAACCCGCGACCTCGAACATCATCTTGACGAGGTTCTTGCCGATGTCGTGGACGTCGCCCTCCACGACCCCGATGACCACCTCGCCCCTGACGGTCTCGCGACCTGTCATGTCGACGTGGGGCCTCAGGATGTCGAGGCCTGCATAGAGTGCATCGGCGCTCATGAGGACCTCGGGCACGAAGTACTCCTGAGAGTCGAAGAGTTCGCCGACGACCTCCATCCCGGCGGCAAGACCGTCGAGAATCGCCGTGTAGGCGTCGTAGTTCTCGTCGACGACGGCCTGGGCCGCCGCTCTCACCTTGTCCTCGTCGAAGTCGATGACGCCCTGCTTCATGTCGGCGAGCAACTGATCCATGTCAGACATATGGTCCTCCTGTCCGCCTGAGCCTCCGAGCCGGAGGCCCGGCTGAAGCTCCTCCCTGGCGGTTGATCGGTTGATTCCTTTGCGCCCGTCAGGCCTTGTGTCGTGGCGTCATCGCCTCGGTCGCGACGACCCACTCCCTGAGGTTCTCCACCGGCGTGTCGGGCCAGATGTCGCATCCCGGCCACACGGAGTCCACGTAGGGGGCGACCTCCGCCACGGCTTCACGTACGCCCTCGGGTGTGCCCTGGGAGAAGACTTCCCACGGATGCACGTTGCCGAGGATGACTGCTTCGGGGCCCAGCTTCTCGCGGCTGAGGGCGATCGTGTTCTTCTGGTCGACCGACACCGCATCGGCGCCGAGAGCCGCCATGTCTTCGATGATCATGTCCGTGCTGCCGCAGATGTGGTACACCGTCGGCAGGTCCCAAGTCGCGAGGATCCGCTCCGAGTAGCTCTTGATCAGCTTCTTGAACGAGCGAGGGGACAACACATCGGAAGTCGCGCCCATCTCGCGCAAGACCATGTAGTCCGCACCGGCGTCGATGTAGATCCTGGACTCCTGGATCAGGGCTTCTGTGAACTTCTCGAGCAACTCGGCCGCCCTCGCGGGCTCCTTGAGCGTGGTCTTGAGGGCCTCGTTGAGGTCCATGCTCTGGCCCGACAACGTGAAGGGCCCGAGGACCCACGAGCCGACCGCGACGTCGTCCCCGTAGCGCTCCTTGAGCTTCCTGATCGCCTCCGCCACCACGGGCACCCGCCCGGCGCTCGACCAGTCCTCCGGCATCCTGATATCGGAGGCCTCGTGGACGTACTTGTCCCGGAGCGTCGGATACAGGATGTCCTCCGAGTGCGGGTAGGTGTTGAGGGTCGCGCCGAGCGCTTCAGCGGTGACGCCCATGTCGAAGGGCACGTTGACCGAGGCCGTCCCGATGAGCTCGTGTGTGGCGGAAGCGGCGTCCGCCATCTCCTGCGCGTCGAGGTGGACGTGGGCGAAGCGCAGGTCGTACTTCTCCAGGCCCGCCACGACGACGTTGCCGAAACCGCTGAACGCCGGAACCTTGTCCACCGGCAGACCCTTGATGATGTTGAGTGCGCGTTCCTTGCTCGTCATTGTCATGCGTTCACTCCTCGATTCAAGATGATCGGCCGGCCTGGCGCGCAGTCCCGCGTCGCGACCCGCTCCCGGCTCCGCGTAGTCACTTCTCGCCCTTCAACGTCTTGACGAAGTCCGGGAACAGCCTGCACACGGGCGCCAGTTCGTTCTCCGTCAACTCGCCGGTCTCGGCATAGTGCATGGTCGAGACCATCGTGTGAGCGGCTGCGACGGCCGGAAAGACGTGGTCGTTGCCCCACATCGGGCCGCTGAAGATGAAGTCGCCCCACAGCGCGATCGTCGCCGCGTGAGTCGCGGCGTCGACGGCGGCGAACGCGGCCTCGCCCCAGGTGTCCAGGTTCTCCTTCCACACCGATTTCTGCCACATGTACGTGCCGTTGGCGGAAGCCGCTCCCGCCGGGAGGCCGTACTTCTCTTTCACCAGCCGGTTGGAGAGAGCGCAGATACCGGTGGAGGGCAGGTTCATCACTGAAGTGTCGACCAGGATACTTTCGAAATTGCCGGGCGCAAGCTTGGGGAGCATGTCGTCCAGGGCCGACATGCGACCGCTGGGGAGCTGGTCGACCATGTCCATCACCACAGCGCAGACGTGTTTGACGCCGAGTTCCCGGATCTGCTCGACCTCGGCGGACACGTCGGGGCTCCAGACAGTCACGGAGTTGTAGAGCATCCGGTCCAGAAGGCCCAGCTCGGCAACGTAGCGTGTGGCCTCGATGCGCGGCTCGAGCTTCCACATGTCGATGGCGAACGGGATGTCAGTCGTCTCGACGTAGAAGTCCACGTACGCCTTCATCTCGTCGGCGGAGTTGGCCACCATGGCCACGATCACCGGCATACCCGTCAGTTCGGAGAGCACTTCCAGGCGCCTGATCTGCTCGGTCGCCATCGTCTTGTCGAACAGACGCTTCTGACGGCTTTCCACACAGGGGTCGCCCTTCTGGAAGAGCGACGGCATGACCAACGGCGGGTTGACGCCCGGCTGCCCGCCGACCTTGACCTTCCCGATCGAGAAGACCTGCTGCTCCTTGTCAAATGTGAACATGCACTCACCCTTCGTCAGGTTCTGAGCCCGGCAGGAATCATTCCGACTTGACGAGGCCGGCGAGACCTTCGGCCGCCAGGACCGAGGCAAGGTTCGCGAACTCGTCCTTCATGTGTGGGATATGCATCGCGCGTGCGAAGTCGTTCTGGAACGTGGGCTCGACGGAGAGCTCGACGTACTCGATCTTCCGGGCCCAGTAGTCCGCCTCGAGACGCTTCTCCGCGTCCAGAAGCGCCATGCGCGCACCGTCGCCGGCGGCATTGCCCACCGCGAACACCTTGTCCACGGGAACGTCGGGGAACATGCCGATCACCAGAGACTCCTCGCGGTCGATGAAAGACCCGAAGGCGCCGGCCAGCACGACCCGATCCAGGGCGTCGTAGCCCAGCTTCTTCATCATGATCTTCGCGCCGGCGTACATGGCCCCCTTGGCCAACTGCACGGCCCGCACGTCCCCGATCGTCATGGTGACGTCGCGCCCGATGGACGTCTCTTCGGCCCACGCGAGGACGAACTCGTCCCCTCCTTCGCCCTTGCGCACCCGCGGGCTGTCGATGTCCTTGTGGAACCTGCCGGACTTCTCGATGATGCCAGCCTTGAACAGCTCGGCGACGCCGTCGATGATGCCCGAGCCGCAGATGCCCTTGACGCCGATCTCCTCGGGCGCCATCTCGTCACTCCAATTGTCGTTGCCGATGATCTTGTAGCGAGGTTCCTTGGTCTCCGGGTTGATGTAGATCTTCTCGATGGCCCCCGGAGCCGCCCGCATCCCGAAGTTGATCTGGGCTCCTTCGAACGCGGGGCCCGTGGCGCAGGACGAGGAGATCAGGCGGTCCTTGTTGCCCATGATGAGCTCGCCGTTCGTGCCGATATCGATGATCAGCTGGCGGTCTGCGCGCTTCCAGGGTTCTTCCGCGATGAGCACGCCGACGTTGTCGGCGCCGACGAAACCGGCTTCGTTCGGCAGCACGAACACGTTGGCGCCCGGGCAGAACTCCAGGCCGAGGTCGCGCGCCTTGATGTTGATCGAGTGGTGGAGCGACGGGGCATACGGGGCCATGCCCAGGTTCTCGGGATAGATGCCGAGGAAGCAGTGGTGCATCGCTGTGTTGAAGACGATGGCCAGCTCGAGGATGTCCTCGTTGGTGTGACCCGCCGCGACCGCCACTCGGGCGGCGAGCGTGTTGACGCCCTCGATGATCGCGGCCTGGAGCTTGTCGATGCCGTCATCGTGGGACATCGCGTAGGTGATGCGGCTCATGACGTCCTCGCCGTACGGCACCTGCGGATTCATCATGGAGTCGTAACCGATGACCTCGCCGCTCTCGAGATCACACAGGTAGGCGGCCACGGACGTCGTGCCCACGTCGACCGCGAGTCCGATGCTCCGCTCGAGCTTGCCGGGCGCGACGCGCACGATCTCCGCTGCCGGGCCACCGGTCCAGATCGAGACCGACACCTTCCAGTCCCCCGTGCGGAGCGTGTCGGCGAGGCCCACCAGGACCCTGTAGTCGAGAATGGGGCGCTCGAGGCCGTGTTGCGCCTTCAAGGCGTCGCACAACCGCTCGTAGTCGCCCAGCGGGTCGTGCAGCGTGGGCGGGATCATCTCGACGTAGTACGTGCGCACCGAAGGGTTGACGTTGATCTTGCGATCGGTCACCGCCTTGCGCACGACCTGCCCGCCGACGCGCGCCTCCTCGGGAACGAAGACCACCAGGTCCCCGTGCACCTCGGCCACGCAGGCCAGTCGATAGCCCTCGGCCTGGCGCTCGGTCGTGAAGAACTTGTCCTCCACCGGCTTGTGTCCAGAGACGTGGGTGGGCGACGACACGACGCCGAACTTCTCGAAGATGCCGTCTTCGATGCGGACCTTGCACTTGCCGCACGTGCGCTTCTCGCCGCAGACCGCTTCGATGTCGACGCCGAGCTCGCGGCTGGCGTCCAGGATCGACTTCCCGTCCTCGATCTGACCGCGGCTGCCGGACGGCTGGAAGATCACCATATGCGTCTTGTTGTCACTCAATCGTAGCCTCCCCTTGCCGGGCTCGTGCCTGCTGCGTCAGGACCTCCGCGAGATCGAGGACCGCAAAGGCCTCGCCTCTG
This sequence comes from uncultured Thermoleophilia bacterium, assembly GCA_963695395.1. GTDB lineage: Bacteria > Actinomycetota > Thermoleophilia > UBA2241 > UBA2241 > CAIXSE01. The sequence goes on from CAVOGK010000040.1 coordinate 79,254, forward strand.
TCCTTGGCGCCGTCCGAGAGCATGGTCATGCAATAGGGGCACGCGGTGGCGACGGTGTTCACCGCGGCCTCGACGGCCTCCTCGGTCCTCATGTGGTTGATGCGCTTGCCCTCGGGTTCCTCGAGGAAGACGCGGCCGCCGCCGCCGCCGCAGCAGAATGACTGCGCGCGGGCGCGAGGCAACTCCACGAGATCGAGGCCGGATACGGACTGGAGCACCTCTCTGGGCTGCTCGTAGATGTCCTCATAGCGGCCCAGGTAGCAGGAGTCGTGGTACGCGATGCGTCCGAGGTCTCGCGACGCGGTCCTCGCGGCCAATCGTCCTTCCCGGAGCAGTCGGGCCAGCAACTCAGAGTGATGGACCACCTCGTAGTCTCGTTCCCCGTACTCATGCTTGAGGACGCGGTAGCAGTGGGGGCACGTGGCCACGACGTGTGCCGCCCCCGTCGCGGCGATGGCCGCCGAGTTGTCCTCGGCCAACGACTGGAACAGGAACTCGTTGCCCAGACGGCGGGCCGGGTCGCCACAGCACTTCTCGTCCGTACCAAGCGTGGTGAACGGCACGCCCGCCTCCTCGAGGAGGGCGGTGAACGCACGCGCCACCTGCTGGTTCCTCTTGTCGAAGGCGCCGGCGCATCCGACCCAGTACAGCCAGGTCTCGCTCACGGCGTCCCGCCTTCCGGCCCCGCAGCGACGGTGGGATCCGAGGGCGCGTCCACGCCGCCGGGGGAGCCGGCGGCCCATGCTCCCTGTCCGCCCAGCCGATGCCCCATGGGTTGTAGTTGGTCTCGATGTTGCGCAGGGCGAGCTGTCCCTCGGAGGGGATGGCCCCGGCGATCATGACGAGGAATTGACGCAACTCCACGAGCAGAGGGGCGTGCTCTATGTACACAGGGCACGCCTGTGCGCAGGCGCCGCACGTGGTGCACGCCCAGATCACGTTGTGCTCGATGGAACTCGGTCCCGAGGCCTCGGCGCCAACCTGAGCCCCGTCACCGGGGGCCTCCGGCTCGGCGTCTTTCGAGCGGGTCCCCAGCCGCCAGGTGAGCTGCGCGTCCTCGAGCCAGCGCCGCAGGTCGAGGACCACCTGCTTGGGAGTCAGGGCCTTGCCCGAAGCGTATGCGGGGCAGACATCCTGACACCGACCGCAGCGCGTGCACGCCTCGAGCGCCAGGCGCGCCCGTCTGTCCAGCTCCGCCACGTCCCCGAGACCGTAGAGCTCCTTGGTCTCGTCGTTGAAGTCGATTGCCGCGATCCTGCCCTTCCACGTGCGGTCCGCCGCGCTCATCTGGTTGGCCGGTGCCGTGGCGAGGTGCAGGAGCTTGGTGAACGGGACGATGGCGATCAGCACACAGGCGGTCAGCAGGTGGAACCACCAGAGCACCTGGTAGGTCACCTCGAGTGAGTCGGGGGACAGACCCGAGAACAACGCCGATAGAGCCCACCCCACGGGGCTCCAGAGCTCCCATTCGTCGGGGACGGCGGCCATGCGGATGCCCTCGAGCATGAACCCGACGGCGAGCACCACCAGGAGGGCGCCGAGGACGACCAGGTCGTCGGGGCGGTTGTCCAGCCGGCTCGGCCGGATCAGATAACGGCGGACCATCGCCATGACCACGCCGATGACTGCCGCGAGGCCGAGCGCGTCCAGCGCCAGTGAGAGCCAGAGGTAGAAGTCACCCTGAAAGACCGGCAACCCAAGGTCAGCCTTCAACAGCACCATGAGCGTTCCGAAGGCCAGGACCAGCATGCCCCACAGGATGAACAGGTGCATGAGACTGGCGTAGAGGTCGGTCCAGAAGCGTCGCTGCAGGAATCCGTCGACGATGAGCGCGCGCGCGCGGCCCCAGCCCGACGACGCCAGAGCGCCACTCGCCCCGAGACGGATCAGGCGCACCCGTGCCCACATGCCGTAGAGGAACACGGCAGTCGCAAGCACCGCGGGCACGTACAGCCATTCGTGCCCGGGAATCGCCCAGTAGATCTCTCGCGTGACCACTGACGCCTCTCCCACCACGCCGCTAGCTCTCCTCGTTCATGCGTCGCAGCTCAGCGGCGAGCGCCGGAGCCAGCTTGTACAGGTCGCCGACCAGCGTGTAGTCGGCCTCTTCGCACATGGGGCAGTCCGGATCCTTGTTGATGGCGACGATCACGCGTGACGAGCCCATGCCGGCGAAGTGCTGGATCGCTCCGGAGATCCCGCAGGCGACATAGAGATTGGGCGAGACGGCCTTGCCCGTCTGCCCGACCTGGTGATCGACGCTGATCCACCCGGAATCCACGGCGACGCGGGACGCACCGACGGCTCCGCCCAGGGCATCCGCCAGTTCCTCGATCACCGCGAACCCCTGCGCGTCACCGAGGCCGCGGCCGCCCGAAACGATGATCTCCGCCTCTTGGAGGCTCACACGACCGCCAGTCTTGACCGACGTCTCCACGACCGTCGACATGCGCAGGTCGTCGAGGATGACCTCGGCGCTCTCCGTTGTCGGAGAAGTCGACTGGACCTCTGCGAACCCGAGGGCGTTGGGCCGGAAGGTGATCACCGCCGGTGCGTCGGCGACCGTGCTGACCCGGCACAGGAGTTTGCTGCCGTACACGGGGCGCACCAACTGAAGGCCGTCGTCCTGACGGACCACGGAGACGCAGTCGCCGACGAACGCAGCGCCTGCGCCTTCAGCGATCCGCGGAGCGACCGTGCGCGCCAGTGGTGTGTTACCGAAGATGAGGAGCGACGGGGCAGCGCCCTTGACGAAGTCCGTCAGGACACCCGCCAGCGCCTCGGGCGCGTCCGTCAGCTGCGGGCTGGTGACGTGAACGACCTTGTCGGCCGCCCACTCCGATAGCTGGGACAGCTCGTCGGCCACGGGCTGACCGACGCTGACGGCGATGAGAGGCTGTTGCCAGGCGTCGGCCACGCTCCTGAACTGCGTGAGGAGTTCCCCACTCACCCTGCGAAACGCTCCGTCCTTCGTCTCGCAGAACACGAAGATGCCACGATTCATTCCACTCACCTCACAGCACTTTGGCTTCGTCGCGCAGAAGCCGGGCGAGTTCACGCGCCGCGTCTTCAGGCGAGTCGACCTCGATGACGCGGCCGGAGCCCCGCCCGGGCGGCACCTCCAGCCCCTCAACGTGCGTCCTGCTGGCGGCTTCGACCTGCGCAGCGTCAAGACCGAGATCCGCAAGCGTGTGCACCTCGATCGGCATGCGCCGCGCCTTCATGATCGCCGGGATGGCCGGATAGCGCGGCTCGTTGAGGCCCTTCTGGGTCGTGACCACGGCTGGCAACTGGAGCTGCACGACCTGGGTGCCACCCTCGATCTCACACCGCGCACGGACGGAAGCGTTCTCGACGGACAGCTCGGTGACGGCATTGGCGTGGGGAAGCCCGAGGCGAGCGGCGAGCCGGAGCGGCACCTCGCCCATGGCGTCGTCGATGGCGATGCGGCCGCAGAGGATGAGGTCGAAGCCGGCGCGGCGCGCGGCGGCGTCCAGCACGGCGGCGATCGAGGCGCCGTCGACGCCCTTCAACGCCTCCTCCCACACCCGGGTGGCGGAGTCGGCTCCCATCGCGAGGCCGAGCCGCAGGGCGTCGTCCGCCCGGGGCGGACCCACGGTCACGAGTGAGATGCCGACATCCCCGACGGATTCCTTGATCCGCACGGCGGCCTCGACCGCGAACTCGTCATAGGGGTTCATGATGAAGGTGATGTCGCGCTCACCGATCGACACGCCGTCTTCGGCGATTGCGACCTTCGCCTCGGTGTCTGGCACCTGTTTCACACATACAAGGATCTGCACCTCGTGTCCCTTTCGATGCTACTCACAAACGACCGGCCGTGGCCGCCAGGATCTGCCCTGGCGGTCGCTGCCGGCCGAGGCCCGTCCGCTCGCTGAGTCGATGGTGCGTCGTCAACGGGCAGCAGCCTTTGAAGGCTCCCACTTCGGTCCCGCCCACTCGTAGTCGTAGTAGTCCAACATCACGTCCATCTGTGTGCGGAAGCGCCCGCCGAGCCATAGTTCGGCCTGCTTGACGTCACGCATGTACTTCTCGACGTGATACTCATGCGCGGAGCCGTAGGAGCCCATGAGGTCCATGATCGTCTGCAGACTCTGCCTGACGCCCATCATGACCATCTGGTCGACAGCGGCTGCACGGCTGTAGATGAACCTCTCCCACGGCATGCCGTATTTCTCGGGATGGTCGAACATGTAGCAGGCTTCCATGTACGCGGCGCGCGCGGTCGTCCACTGCGTGAGGATGCCGCCAGGGCGTGCACAAACACGGAGTGTTCGCGCATCGGCTTGCCAGCGATGATGCGGTCCCTGGAGAAGTCAAGGAGTATCTCGATGGCGGACTGCACACAGCCGTTGACGTATCCGGGGGTCGTGATCTTGTCCTCGACGGCGAGCTCCTTGAAGAGGTCCGCGTCACGGACATCCGTACCCCAGGTGACGGCGTTCTCGACCGGGACCCGCACGTTGTCGTAGAAGATCTCCGTGTTGGTGTCGGTGCAGCACATGCCCATCGTCGGGATCGGCTTGCCGAAGGAGAGCCCCTCGGCGTCGGCGGGCACCACGATGAACTTGATGCCCTCCTCGCCCAGATTGGGGTCGGTGGTACACAGCGTCATGTAGCCGATGTCGGCCACGCTGGCGCCACTCGGCCAGATCTTGGCGCCATTGATGACCCATGCATCGCCTTCACGCTTGCAGATCGTGCGAATGGTGTGGCCGTGCTGGGTGGTGTCGTCAATGTTCGTGCCTCCAGCCGGCTCCGTAAGCGACATGGTCGCGCGGTGATGCTTGCCGTCCTTCAGTGGAGCTCCCCACTTCTCAAGCAGGTCCATACGGCCTGCGAACTTGATCGGTGAGTAGAACCAGTAGAGGAGGCTGACGTCGAGCGCGATGCCGGCATCGGCACGGCCCAGCTCCTCGATCAGCATGGCGTAGGTGACGGTGCTGTCCATCACGCCGCCGGGCCCGCCCAGTTCTTCCGGCAGGATGGCAGCCGGCCAGCCGAAGTCGTACACGGCCTGCATCGCCTTGGCGATGGCAGCGTCGGCGATGGCCTGGTCATGCCCGTAGCCACCGTCGAGGTCGCGCCGGAGGGGCATGATGACGTCGTCCACCACTTCATGGAACCTGTCCACGATGTCGTAGACCTCTTCAACAGGCTCCGGAAGATACACCTCGCAGAATTTCTTGCGCACGTCGAAGTTAGGGTGGTAGTAGGGCATAGCGGACTCCCTCCTGGTCTGTTCGGGGCACTCGACTCTCGGCGTGGCAAGCCCTACAGGCGGTCGACCAGCCTGCGTCAAGGAACCCAGTGGCTGCTCTGACGGATGGGCGGCCGGCCGCCGGCGGCCGGCCGCCCATCCGGACTTTCTACTCGACCGGGCTGGTCAGTTCGGCCTCGTCGAGCACCCCCTGCCGCGCGGGGACGTCGTACTCCTCGGGCGACCTCTTGGCCTCGATGATCATGATGATCCAGATGACGGCGCCCAGCGCGCAGTAGACCGCGAACACCTCCAACATGAGGCGGTCGAGGTACTTGGCGCTGTAGTAGAAGATGAGACCGGATGCGATCACCGCGAGCGCGCCCAGAAGATAGCCGGCCTTCAGTCTGAAGGGCCGCACCCAATCGGGATGCTTCCATCGCAGTTGGATGAACGCGAGCGACGACGCGAGGTACGCGATCCCGAGTCCGACGGCCATGAGAGCCAGCAGCGCGGCCAACCAGTTGGTGCCTGAGGCGACCATGAAGAACACGCAGACGACGAGGATGACCAGGGCGGCGTGGCTGGGCACCTTCTTGCCGTTCAGGTGGTCGAACCATTTCGGGAGAATCCTCGCCTTGCCCATGCTGTAGAGGATCCGGGAACTGGCGAGCCAGAAGCCGTTCAGCGTGGTGATGATTGCCAGCAACGCGGCGATCATGATGACGTACTGGAACCAACGCCCGAACGTCTCGCCCGCGATGGTCGCGTCCACCATCAGAAAGCCGGTGATCTCGTCCCAAGGCGCCATGCCGGAATCGACCAGCGGCAGGATCGAGTAGAACACCGTGCAGATCAGCAGGCTGCCGATGATGATCTTCCAGAACTTCCGCGCGGGGTAGTTGCACTCCTGGACGAACTGGGGCACCAACTCGAAGCCGAAGTACATGGTGACCATCAGGGCGGCGCCGGTGAAGAAGCCACTCCTGCCGGTCGCGAAGAACGGATGCCAGTTGGCCGTGTCGAAGCGGCTGTTGGTCGTGAACGCGAAGACCACAGCGCCCGCCACGATCACCATGACCACGGTCATCCAGAACTGCACTGAAGAGCTGAATTCGATCGACCGTGTGGCCAAGGCCCAGACGAGGAGCGCGACGATGGTGCCGAGGATCACCAGCTGGGTCTGCGACATGTCGGGCCACCACAGGTACTGGATGATCTGGATGACGCACATGATCAGGAAGCCGAGGACCGCGAGATAGGCGAGCAGCAACATCCAGGTCGACCAGAAGGCGACGTGCTTGCCGAAGGCGGTGTGCGTGTACTGGAACGGGCCGCCGGTGAACGGGATCATGGCGGTCATCTCGCCATAGACGAGCGCGATGGGGATGCACATGATCCCCAGAACGGTGAAGGCAAGGGCGATGGACGGCCCACTAAGCTGGAGCCACCACTGCATCATGACCACCCAGGGACCGATCATCGCCCCGACGGCCATGGCGAGCAAGTACCATGGGCTGAATTGCTTGACCGTTGTCAGATCAGACATCCGTTACCCCCGAGACAGCGTTGCGTTCAGTAGCGGTTGTTCGAGCGCTGGTCGCCCAACACGATTGGTCAACGAGAAGAGCCTTGCTGCTGGCACGTAGCGGTCTGCACTGCGATAGGACCTAGTTGAACCCCCTGACTGTCTCGGGTCGCCTCGGAATGAGCCTGTGACTGATTGTGGCTGTTGCTCCCGCTCGGCCTCGCAGCGGGATAGTCCACGACCTGCGGGAGTCATCTGAGAACGGGGCGGTTGCCCGAAGGTGCGCAGCTCCGGATGCGGCGTCGGATGCGTGCCGCTCGTCGCCTTGGTTCAACCCGGCGGGCCGGAAGTGATAGCGCAGCCACCCCGAGAAGAGCCGCGTTCCCGTCGAGTCCGGCGGCCTCCCACCCTCTGGTGAGGTTCGGCACCAAATCCTCATGGTCACAGGGCTGGCAGTGAGGGGCAATCCGTCCGCCGTTTCGTCAGTTAGTCAGTTTGGACTACCTAGAACCGAGATTCGCGTATTCAAGCATGGTGCCACCATTTGTCAAGGGATTTGAGTGCCGCCCGGGTCGGCAGATTCGACCGACGAGTCTCCGTCACGCTCGGAGCCTGAAAGGTCGGCGGGCGTCGGAGGCGTCGACGCCTCCTCAATCATCTCATTCCACACGGCGAAGATGCGGTCGAGGTCGATGCCCGTCGGATCGGCGAGGTATTGCATGGCGAGGCCATCGGAGAACGCGACCACAATCGCCGCCAGCGCGTCCGCTCTTTCCTTCGGAGTGCTCTCCGAATCCGGATCCAGGCCCTCCAGGATGAGTCGACGCTGGCCCACGAACGATTCGGCCAGTTTGGGCCGCAGGTCTTCGTCATGCAGCGCCGCGACCGCCAGGTTCAGGTAGAGACGATACGAGAGGGGTCGCGGAAAAGGCGGCGCAGGCCCAGCGACATGGTCCTCAGCCTGCCCCTGACGTCTTCGAGGGGGAGCGAGACCATGCCTTTGTGCATGGTCATGTAGGTCTCGAACAGAAGCCAGTCGATCAGCACCCCGACGAGCCCGGCCTTGCTGCCGAAATGGTAGCGGATCAGAGAGTGCGCCAAGCCGGACTCCCGCGAGATCGCCTCGAGCCTGAGTCCCGCATAGCCATCTCGCTCCAAGACAGTGCGCGCCGCCTCGAGAAGCTTCTTCGGTGTCCTGGGGAGGTCTGTGGGGCGCGTCGGCAACGCACCGGAACGCCATCGCGGATTCCGCGCCAGCGGCGACTTCTGTGCCCTAGCGACAGCGTCTCGGCCCGAGCTCACTGTCTCGCTTGAGCCATCTGAGTCGCCTTGGTGTTGGGCCGCCGGCATCTCTCACCCCGCTTCGCGCACCGAGACGCTGTGGAAGCGACGGTCATCGTCGCCCACACGCCGCCACTCTTCCTGCCCGAGCAACTCGCGAGCAAAGCCAGTGCTTGCCCGCCTCACGACGCCCTCATGACGACTTCGGGAAAGCGTGGAAGCCGCGAGCTGTATGTACGCCTACCTCAGCACACGAAGAACACCTGCGAATCGACGGCCCACCGTGGACCAAGTGCGGCCAATACTAGCACGTGAGAATGTGCCTCGAGTCTGAGTCACCAGGGGTGGGCGGCCCGCAGGCGAAGCGGTCGGCCGCGACCCCTAGGCGAGTGGTGGTGGCGCAAGACCCCTGCGCCGACCGGCAGAGGCGCCGAGATACGTCGGCCTCGGCGGCCACGCCGACATTGTGCCGGCCGACACTCACACTCGCCCGCCGACTCAGAACTCGATGCCGCGGCGCGCCTCCACGCCGACGTCGCTGTAGTGCTTGAGCGGCCGCATCTCGGTGACGAGGTCGGCCGCCGCGACGAGCTCGTCGGGCGCGTGTCGGCCGGTCATGACGAGCTCGACGTCGTCCGGCTTCGTGGCCATCAGCTCGAGAACGTTGTCGAGAGGACAGCAGCTCGAAGTACAGCGCGGTCACGAGCTCGTCGAGGACGACGAGGTCGTACTCGCCGCTCTCGACCAGAGCGCTCGGCCCGCGCGAACCCGGCGGCGGCGGCGGCGAGGTCCTCTTCCGAGGCCTCGCCCTCGAGCGACCCAGTGATCGAGACCGCACTGCTGCACCGGCACGCTCGAGCTTGGTGAGGGTGACGATCTCGCCCCAGCTCGGGTCGGCCTTCATGAACTGCAGCACGGCCGGACGCAAGTCCCTGACCGAGCGCGCGCATCACGAGGCCGAGGGCGGCGGTCGTCTTGCCCTTGCCGTCGCCCGTGTAGACCTGGACGTAGTCCTCGGTCGGCCTGGCCCGGCGCCTCACCTCCCGTAGTCGTAGAAGCCGGCGCCGCTCTTGCGGCCGAGCTTGCCGGCGCCGACGAGATCGGCGAGCACCGCCGCCGGCCTGTACTTGGGGTCGCCGAGCTCGCGCTCCAGCGACTCGAGGATCGCCTTCGTCGTGTCGAGGCCGACGAGATCGGCGAGCGCGAGCGGACCCATCGGCCAGTTGGCGCCGAGCTTCATGCCTGTATCGATGTCCTCGGCGCTGGCCACGCCCTCTGCGAAGGCGTTGGCGGCCTCGTTGATCATCGGGAAGAGGATGCGGTTGACCACGAAGCCGGGAGAGTCCTTGACGGTGATCGCGGTCTTGCCGACCGCCTCGACGAACGCCCTGGCGGCGGAGAGCGTCTCGTCGCTCGTCTGGTCGCCACGCACGACCTCGACCAGCGCCATCAGCGGCACGGGGTTGAAGAAGTGGATGCCGACGAAGCGCCCAGGCACCGTCACGGATGCGGCGAGCGCGCTCACCGAGAGGCTGGACGTGTTGGACGCGATGATCGCGTCCGGCCGCAGCAGCGCGGCGGCCCGCTCGAAGAGACCCTGCTTGATGTCCATCGACTCCGGCGCCGCCTCGATGAAGAGATCGGCGTCGGCGCCGGCCGACATGTCGGTACTCGTCGTGATCCGCGCCAAGGCCGCATCGCGGGCGGAGGCCTCCATGCGACCCTTGTCGACCAGCCTGCCGAGGCCCTTCTCGATACCCGCCATGCCGCGCGCGATGAACTCGTCGGCGACGTCGATCATGATGACGTCGAGCCCGGCGACGGCCGAGACCTGGACGATACCGGCGCCCATCTGGCCGGCGCCGGCGACGAGCAGCTTGTTGACGCTCACGAGGTCCTCCTCATACTCCAGCGCGCGAGCCCGCCAGGAGCCGCAACGCGATGATGTCACCCAAGAAGGCGAGATGCCATGCTACCGCAGGCGACGTGACCGCGTACACGTGGACGCCGGGCGCGCGCGAGGCTCCGGCGCGTGGCCGCCGGAGCGACAGGACCGCTATGGTCCTGTTACTATGCGGTCATGACTCCGGCGCCCAAGATCGTCAGCTGCGAAGTGCTCCGCAACGAGATCGAGTGCGTGCTCGAGCGCGACGGGCGCGACCTCGAGATCGAGTTCGTCGACGGGGCGCTGCACGACTACCCGGACAAGCTGCGCAGCGCCCTGCAGGAGCGCATCGACGGCACACCTGGCGAGGGCGACATCCTGCTGTGTTGCGCCCGCTGCAGCAACGGCACGGTGGATCTCGAAGCGCGGAAGCACCGCCTCGTGGTGCCGGCCGCCGACGACTGCATCTCGCTGCTGCTCGGCTCTCGCGCCCGGTACCTCGAGGAGCACGGCAGCCAGCCCGGCACGTACTACTACACCCGCGGCTGGATCGACTTCATCGAGGACCCGTACAAGGAGTACCTCAAGATCATCCCCAAGTACGGTGAGGAGAAGTCGGCTCGCGTGGCCCGCATGATCATGGAGCACTACACGCGCGTCGCGGTCATCGAGACGCCGGGCATCAAGAGCCTCGAGGACAAGCAGCAGTACCTCGAGACCGTGAGCGCGTTCTACGAGCTGCCGCTCGAGCGCCTCACCGGTTCTCTGAGGTTCCTCGAGAAGCTGGTCGCCGGACCGCATGACGAGGAGTTCATCGTCGTGGAGCCCGGCGACGTGCTGGACGAGTCCCTCTTCTGGGCGCTCGCCGGCGCCTGACCCGCCGGCAGAGCGGTGCGCGGACGGCGCCCCGCTCGGTAGCTCGGCTACGCGGGCTGATCAGCTCTCGCCGGCCGGCTTCTTCTTCGCCGCAGGCTTCTTCTTCGCCGCAGGCTTCTTCTTCGCGCCCGAGGGCCGCTTCGGCGGCGGCGGCTCATCTGCGTCCGGCGCCGCCGGCTCATCTGCGTCCGGCGCCGTCGGCCTCCGTCGCCGGCCGTCGGCTCTCCCGTCGCGCCGGCCGCCTCGCCCGAACCCGGCTCCGGCTCTCCCTCGCCCGCATCCGGCGCCGCCGCCCGTTCGGCGTTGGCAAGCTGCACGGCATGCGCGTACGCCAGCTGCATCTGCGCCAGGGCGTCGTGCAGGCCGCGCGTGCGCTCGTCTGCCAGCTCGCGATCGAGGACCTCGAGCGTGGCCCGGATCAACTCGATGGAGAGGCGGGCGTCGGCCAGGTCGCGGACCGGTCGCGTCTCCTCCGCGAGCCCCATCTTCTGGGTGCCGAAGTTGAGGAGCCCGACGATCGTCTCGTAGGCGAGATCGAAGGCGTGCACGCTCTTCAGCTGCTCGAGAAGGGCGCGGGCGCGCTCCTCGTCGGAGGTCACGCGTTCTCGATCGCTGGAGTCGTTCATGGCTGGCCTCCCTGCATGTCGGCTGTCTGGGCGATCGAACTCCTGTGCGCATCTGTGACCGTCCCGGCGAACACGTCGAGGAGACTGCCCCCCTCGATGTGAGCCTGAGACTGCCGCTGGGCGCCGTTGCCGTCGCGCAGGATCCGCTCCACGTCGGCGAGGTGCGGACTCAGACCGATGTCGTCGGCGTACGGCGCCGCCAGCTCGACCAGGTGCCGCACCGCGTCGGTGGCCGGCAACTCCTCCCCCATCACCCAGTCCACCAGCTTGCCGTCCAGGCCGAAGCGGATGGCTCGCCACAGGTTCTCCTCGATGTACCGCGTCTCGAGGATCGGCAGCGGCATGCCCTCGTCGTAGATGCGCCCCAGATGGGCGATCAGGCCCACGGTGAGCGACGAGATCGCAAGACTCTGCCACGCCTCGGTCTGGGCGTCGCAGATGCGGACCTCCACGGTGCCGAAGCGATGGTGCGGACGTACCGACCACCATACCTGCGTGAACTCCTGGATGCAGTTGGTGTCGACGAGCTCCTCGTAGAAGCGGCGATGCTCCGCCCAGGTGCCGAAGACATCAGGGATGCCGCAGCGCGGGAACATGCGCACGAAGGTCTGTGTGCGCACCGAGTGCAGTTGCGTCCAGACGTCCTCGATGAACGGTGAGTTGGCCGACAGCGCGAGCAGGTGCGGCAGGTAGGTGCGCAGCGCATCGCAGATGGCCACCGCCCGGTCGCAGCCGCGCACGCCGACGTGGACGTGCGCCGCCCAGGTGTTGTTGCGCCACGCCACGTACTTGAGCCGGTCCTCCACGAGACGGTAGTGGGGCGTGTCGATGATCTCCTGGTCCTTCCAGCCCGAGAAGGGATGGGTGCCGGTGGAACCGAGTGCGTAGCCCTGGGCGTCCGCGTGGGCGAAGAGTTCTGCGCGGTTGAGCAGGAGTTGCTTCGCCGCCTGCCCGAAGTGCAGTGTGCGCGGCGTGGAGACCTCGATCTCCGAGGTCAGCAGCTCGCCGGCGATGCGCTCGCGCAGGCGCGGCGGCGCGGAGTCGCGCAGGGGCTCGAAGCCGGGCGACAGCGCGAGCGTCTGGCGGTCGAGGATCTGGAACTCCTCCTCGAGGCCGAGGTCGAGGTCATGGGCGTTTTCGAACCTGGCCTCGACCTCTTCGAAGTATGCGTCGTGGTCGGCAGTCATCGGGGTGCACTCTACCGAATACGGGCGAGGAAGACACTCGCCGGGACGGCGGCGGCGGCGGGCGAAGACGGGCGCGGCGAACAACCAGGCCGGCCGACGTCCGCGCGGGTGCATCCAGGCTGGTGAGAGAGGTCCGGCGCGGCCACGCGACGACAGCCGCGGCGACAACGCCCCGAGGACTGGTCGGAGGTGCCGGTGAGCCGATCGCCACGGGACGCCGCCTATGGGTTGCGCGCGGCCCCGTTCCGTATACGATTACGCGCGGCAGGGGGCAGGTAGGGGAAAGGAAGCCGCGTGAAACTCAGTCTGATTCCCAAGGAACATGACTATTTCCGGCTGTTTTCGGAGCTGGCGGCCAACCTCGACGCAGCCGCGCAGTTGCTCGTCAAGTTCATGAACGACGGCGACCGCAAGAGCGTCCACGCCGACATCCTCGAGCACGAACATGTCGGTGACAAGATCGTGCACGACATCGTGCGCCGGTTGAACAAGTCGTTCATCACGCCCATCGACCGCGAGGACATCTACGACCTCGTGGCCACCGCCGACGACGTCCTCGACAACATCGAGGAGGCGGCGGACCTGGTGCTCCTCTACCGCGTCGGCGAGACCACGTCCTTCGCCAGGCACCAGGCCGAGATCATCGCCAAGGCGACGCCGATACTGCGCGAGTGCATGGACAACCTCGAGAAGCCCAAAGGCCTGGACGAGCGCATCATCGCCGTCAACAGCCTCGAGAACGACGGCGACCGTGTCGAGCGCGAGGCCATCGCCAGCCTCTTCGAGGGCGACACCCGGTGCACCGACATCATCAAGTGGAAGAGCATCTACGAGACTCTCGAGAGCGCCATCGACGAGTGCGAGCACGTCGCCAACGTCATCGAGAGCATCGTTCTCAAGCACAACTGACCTGAGAGCAAGCCGTGGCCCTCCTCATCGCCATCGTCGTCCTGGCGCTCTTCTTCGACTACACCAACGGATTCCACGACACCGCCAACGCGATCGCGACCTCAGTGTCGACGCGCGCGATCTCGCCGCGTGTGGCGATCATGATGGCCGCCGGCCTCAACCTCCTCGGGGCCCTGCTCTACACGGGCGTGGCCAAGACCGTCGGCGAGGGCCTGGTCGACACCGGTCTCGTCACACTTCCCGTCGTGTTCACGGCGCTCATCGGAGCCGTGACCTGGAACCTCGTCACGTGGTACTTCGGCATCCCGTCGAGCTCGTCGCAGGCGCTGTTCGGCGGCCTCATCGGCGCCACCATCGCCTCTGCGGGCGTCACCGGGGTGATCTGGTCCGGCGTGCTCAACAAGGTCATCATCCCGATGGTCACGTCGCCGATCATCGGCTTCGTGTTCGCCTGGGTCCTGATGACCGGCCTCATCTGGCTGGTGCGCAAGCGCCCGCAGGGGCCGGTCAACAAGTGGTTCCGGCGCTTGCAGCCGATCTCGGCGGGGTTCATGGCCTTCTCGCACGGGGCCAACGACGCCCAGAAGACGATGGGCATCATCGCGCTCGCCCTGTTCACCAGCGGCGAGATCAGCACGTTCACGATCCCCATGTGGGTCAAGATCTCCTGCGCCCTCGCGATGGCGCTCGGCACCTACTCGGGTGGCTGGCGCATCATCCACACGCTGGGATCCAAGGTCATCAAGCTGGACCCGATCCACGGGTTTGCCGCCGAGACCGCCGGGGCCACCGTGATCCAACTCGCGACGCACTTCGGCTTGCCCGTGTCGACGACCCACACGATCACGGCCGCGATCATGGGTGTGGGCTCCACGCAGCGCCTGTCCGCCGTGCGCTGGGGCGTCGCCGGCAACATCGTCACCGCCTGGGTGCTGACGCTCCCGGCGGCCGGCCTCGTCGCCGCCGGCTTCTTCTTCCTCGGCGAACTGCTCTTCTAGGCGCCGGCGCCACGGGCGCCGGCCGGCGCCGCCCCGTATGCAGTGCGGTATGCTGTCGGTTGACGATGTAGGTCCACGCGCGTCTTCCCTGCCGTACGGCGGGGGGCCTGCGATCATCGTCAACAACTTGGTGACCGCCCCGACGATACCGCAGAACAGTCGCGGACCGGGTCGCGATCCCTGAGAGTCCACTCCCCGTTTCAAGGAGCGTCATGAAGATTCGACTCATCGAGCCCGAACCGCCAGGGATGCACGTCTGGGCGAAGGTCCTTCTGCCTCGCCTTGGGCTGCCGATCATCGCCGCCGCGCTCAAGGCGCAGGGGCACGACGTGCTCGTGTACAACCCGACCATGGCTCCCATCGATTGGGACGACGTCAACGGCTCGGAGCTCGTGGGCCTCTCGAGCACGACCTCGACGGCGTCGACCGCGTACGAGTTCGCCGACGACCTGCGCGGCCGCGGCATCCCCGTCGTCATCGGCGGCTCGCACGTCACCTTCATGGCCGACGAGGCGCTCGAGCACGTCGACTACGTCGCCCGTGGGGAGGGCGGCGAGCAACTCATGCTGGAGCTCCTCGAGGCGCTCGCCGGCGACCGCGAGCTCGACACCATCGATGGCCTCTCGTTCACGCGGGACGGCGTCGCCGTGCACAACCCGCCGCGCGAGGCCCTCGCCGACCTCGACGAACTGCCGTTCCCGGACCTCCGCCTGCTCGTGGGCAGCGACAGGCTCACCACGATGCCGATCATGACCAGCTGGGGTTGCCCCTTCGACTGCACCTTCTGCTCGGTGACGGCGATGTTCGGCAAGAAGTACCGCTTCCGCAGCGCAGAGAACGTCATCGCCGAGCTCAAGGACAAGCGCCCGCAGCGCATCTTCTTCTACGACGACAACATGGCGGCCAACCGCAAGCGCCTCAAGAAGCTGCTGCAGATGATGATCGACGAAGGGCTCGTCATCCCCTGGTCGGCCCAGGTGCGCATCGATGTGATCCGCGACCCCGAGTTGCTCGAGCTCATGCGCCGCTCGGGCTGTCAGCTCGTCTACCTGGGCCTCGAGTCCGTCAACCAGGAGACCCTCGACAGGTTCGAGAAAGCACAGACGGTGGCCGACATCGAGAAAGCCATCAAGGTGCTGCACGACTACGGCATCAAGAGCCACGGCATGTTCGTCCTCGGCGCCGACGACGACGACGTCCAGACGGTCCGCGACACCGTCGCCTTCGCGATCAAGAACAGGATCGACACGGTGATGCTCAACATCCTCACGCCACTCCCCGGCACGCTGCAGTTCCGCGAGTTCGACGAGGCAGGACGCATCTTCGACAAGCGCTGGGAGCTCTACGACGCCCATCACGTGGTCTTCGAGCCGGCGCGCATGACGCCCTATGAGCTGCAGATCGAGGTGCTCCGCGGCTACTCGCGCTTCTACTCGCTGCGCACGTGGCTGCACTACGTCTTCACCTTCCAGTTCACCAAGCAGCTGCTGTTCCACGGCGTGGGGCATGGTGATCATCCGCAACTGGCGCAGGGACGCGCGCAACCAGGCGTTCATCAGAGCGCTCAAGCGCAAGTGGCCGCACCCGACGCCGCCTGGCGTCGTCCGTCGCGCCGCCGGCGCGGACTGAGACGCGGGAGCGGCGGCGGCACGCCCGCAGGCGCCCGGCGCCGACGCTCGGCCCGCCCGCGCAGCCCCTGACGGTGGGCCTGCCCGGTTGTCACGATGGCGGCCCACTGGTAGCATTTCGTACTTGAGCGTGGTGAGTCTGACGCCCGCATGTGCGGCGCGGCAGAACCGGAGCAAGGCACGCAAGGCTCACCTCGAAGAGGGCAGGACGCGTGCCGCGTCTCGCCCAGAGGAGGCGATGCAGTGAACGGCAAACGACGGATCGCAACGCTCTCTGTCCTCCTCGGCACCCTCCTTCTTCTCCTCACCTTCACCTCCTCCAGCTTCGCCTCTCCCGTCAGCAGCAAGAAGGCACAGCTGCGCCAGGTGCAGGCCAAGCTGCAGACCGTCTACCAGCAGGTCGACGTGGCCGTGGAGAAGTACAACCAGGCCACCTCGCAGCTCACCACGGTACAGGCGCAGGTCAAGGAGAACGAGCACCTCCTCAAGGTCGCCGAATACAACCTCCAGGTCGCCAACAAGCAGCTGTCCGCGCGCGCCGAGAACATCTACAAGACCCGCGACGTCGGCGTCGTCGACGTGATCTTCGCCGCCAGCAGCTTCGACGATCTGGTGACGCAGCTCGACGTCATGGCGCGCCTCGGCAACAGCGATGTCGACACCGTCAAGAGCATCGCCGCCTACCAGCAGGACATCAAGGACCGCCGTGTCAAGCTCGAGGCCGACAAGAAGGCGGCCGCCAAGCTGGTCGCGTCGGCCTCCGAGCACAAAGCTGAGGTCGAGGGCCTGCAGAGCAAGCTCGAGCGGATGACGGCCGGGATCAAGTCCGACATCAACCGCCTCCAGAGGCAGCAGGCTGCTGCAGCGCGGGCCGCGGCAGAAGCCGCTCAACAGCAGCAGGCTGCGAGCGGCGGTTCCAGCGCTGGTGGCGGCGGCACCTTCGTCGACCCCGGCGGCTCCGGCCACTCCGCCGTCGTCGGCATCGCCCAGCGCTACCTCGGCGTGCCGTACGTGTACGGCGGCGCCAGTCCGAGCGGCTTCGACTGCTCCGGCCTCGCCATGTACTGCTACGCGCAGATCGGCATCGGTCTCGCGCACGGCGCCACCGCCCAGCAACAGTCAAGCACGCCGGTGCCGCTGAACGCCCTGCAGCCGGGCGACCTCGTCTTCTTCGGCAGCGCCAGCTACAGCCACCACGTGGGCATCTACGCGGGCGGCGGCAGCATGATCCACGCTCCGCACACCGGCGCCGTGGTCAGCTACGGTTCCATCAGCGGCGCCTGGATCGGCGGCCGGCCCTGATCTTCCGCGAGCCTGAGGGCGCGTTCCTACGTTCGCGTAGGGAACGCGCCCTCAGGCTCGAATACGTCTCCACTCCGAACCGCGTCAGGCTACCGCGCGTCACCGCACAGG
>CAVOGK010000041.1:0-6324 GCA_963695395.1 uncultured Thermoleophilia bacterium
CTCGCTGGTCAGGCCCTCGGCCTCGCCGGCGTCGACCGCGGCCTGGCGGACCCAATGACGCAGGGTCTCGTGGCAGACGCCGAGGTCCTGCGCCGTGCGGTTGATCGACTGGCCGGACGTGCGCGCCAGACGCACCGCCTCAAACCGGAACTCGGGTGGATACGGTGGTCGTGTTCGTGGCATGTGGACTCCCTCCTGAAGGCTCGCGCCTCCAGATGCTCAGGTGTCCACGAAAACGCCTCGACACCGGCGCGAGGTCACGCGCCGCCGACCCAGCCCCGCCTGCAAACGCTTGACATCGCCTCGGCACGGGCGTACTCCCGAAGCATACGAGACTCCTGACATGAGCCACGCTCAAGGACGGGAGGCTGTGATCCGCCGGAGGCACCTGACGGCCACCTTCATCCGGCGGGGAGCCACTGGTGGGACCGGCCCGCGGGCCGGTCTCCTGCGTTCCCGGGGATGCGGTCCATCGGGAGTCCTGGGGCCGAGGGACGAAGGGGGTTCGCCATGGACCCACCCGCCAGACGCAACTGAACCGCTCTCCGCTCCTTCGTTGCCCTGATCCCAGTCGCGCTGCCCGTGTGGGCGCCGTGCGGCCGGGCGCGGCAACGTCCACCGGGCGGGGAGCAGCGAGGAGGGAGAGATGAAACGCAAGCTCGTTCTGGCCGCGGCCCTCTGCCTGGCCGCCGCCCTCAGCATCGGCGCCGCGCCGGCCCTGGCGGCCGACGGCTGCGACTGCCACACGGCCGCGACGCCGAGCGCCACGCCGGCGCATGCACCTCTCGTCGCCGGCGTCAGCGACTGCACCGTCTGCCATACCGACTGGACGGTGCCCCATCCCGACGTCGGGCCAGGGCCGGCCATGTGGCTCTCGAGCGGCTACAAGCAGTCGGGATACGAGTTGTGGGGCAGGCTCGGCATCGGCGGCGGATTCTTCTTCCCGTGGTTCGGTCACCCAGGCGTGGTCATCTACTTGCAGCAGCAACTCTGGGGCGAAACCGCGTTCACGGACCTGGGGCAGGTCACAACTGACAGCGGCGGCGACTACCGGCTGCCTGCCGCTTCGCCGCAGCCCTTCGCGGCCTACCGCGCCGTTGCCCAAGGGCACGTCGGGGCACTGCTCGCCGGGGGTACCGGCCTCTTCAAGCCCAAGGCGGTCACGACGTGGAGGACGCCAAAGCTGACGCTCACTCTTCGAGGCGTGAGGAAGGGAGTCGGCAAGCTCGGCAGGAGCGTCACAGCCAAGGTCACCGTGAAGCCCGCCGACATCGGTGTGAAGGTCTTGATCCGCGTCGACAAGCGCGTGCATGGCAAGTGGGTCAAGCGTATCGGCGTATGGCGCGCCCTGAGCGCGTCGGGCACCTATGCCTACAGGTTCACGCCGAGGCACCGCGGCCTGTTCCGCGTGTGGTTCCGCACGCCCAGAGTAGACGTCGACGACCAGATCATGTGGATGCATGAGACGTCGTCAGAGCGTAGGTACCGCGTCAGGTAGCGGGAGATCACGACGGGTTCAAATAGGCGAGGCGGCCCGGACGTTCGGTGGCCAAGTCCGGGCCGCTCGCCCAACACCGAGGCCCGCCACCCATGAGGGCAGCGGGCCTCGTCCGAGGTCGGCCGGCGCGGCCACCACCCCGGGGCGGCGGCACCATCGTGCCCGGCTCAACGGCGCGGCGGAAGGAGGTGAGAGCGGATGAGCGAGCAGTTCGACCGGTACATGGAAGGCTGGCTCAAGGGCGACGCGGAGATGATCCTGAGCGCCTGCGCCGAGGACTTCGTCTACGACGATCCCGAGGACCGGCGCATGACCAAGGCGCAGTTCGCCGAGTACTGGGCTGCGGATCCGGAGGGCGAGAACAGCTGGAGCGACGCCGTGGTGCAGGAGGCGGACGGCGTCGAGACGGGCTGGTGCTGGTTCCACTGGATGCCCGAGGGCAAGTCCGCCGAAGCCGAGCAGCAGGGGGCAGCGATGGTGAAGGCCGATGCGGACGGCGTCCACTTGCATCGGCTCGCCTACTACAAGAGATAGACCCGCTTCTCGCAGGGCGCCCTCCCTGCGGACTGTCAGCACGAGGCCCGCCACCCGCCAGGGCAGCGGGCCTCGTTTCACGCTGTCGACTCGGCGTGACGGGGAGGATGGCTGTCCCTACGGCGCCCCGCCGGCCGCCCCTCCCTCCAGGCAGCCAGCCACCGTTTCGGGGACTTCGCCCACGCGCACAGAACCTCCGATCACGTTTGACTGTGCGAGAAGCCGCACTGTGCCTGCAACGGTGACGATCGAACGGCGGAGGTTACAACTCGTTGAGAGGGTGCCGCACAGCAGGGTGCGACCCCGCTACTCAGGAGGTTCGCCATGCAGCAGTTCGTCATACTCTCCAACCTGACCGCCAAGGGGCTCGCCGACCTCAAGGGCGCACCGGCGCGGTACCAGTCGGTCGTCAAGGCGATCGAGGCCGCCGGCGGCAAGGTGCTCAGCTTCCACGCCACGATGGGCGCCTACGACTACGTGATGGTGGCCGAGGGCCCGAGCGATGAGTTCGCTGCCCTGATGTCGATGTCGACCGCCGCGCAGGGCTACGTCACGACGCAGACGCTCCGCGCCTTCACGCCCGAGGAGTTCGCCGGCCTCGTGAGCCAGCTGCCCTGACGGAGAGCAGCTGCAGGCCGACCGGGCGGTGCGGGAAGAGGTCGCGAAGACACTTGCACGAGATCTGACCGACAAGCACGACAAGGTGGCCGTGCTGAAGGAGGTCCTCCGCAAGCTGAGCGGCTGACTCGCGGCCTCTGTCCCATCGCCGGGCCGTACCGCCCAACGCGGACGCCCGCCACCCGTGAGGGCAGCGGGCCCCTCCTTGCGCTCGGCTCTGCGCTTGCTGGGTCTGCGGGCCCGGCGTGCTGGTCCGAGGCCTGTCCCTGCCGCCTGTAGGCCACCTCTTGCCGGTCTTGGGCAGATTCGTGCTGTTCCCGTGAGGTGGGACGGGGGCAGGGTGGGCACGGAGGCTCGCATGGCTCCTGGGGCACGCTTCCTCAGGACGGCAGCGGCATGTCGCTCAGGACTGAGCGGACCACGCCGACGACGTCGAGGCACGTTCCGTGGGGACAGCGCGTACACGGGGATCGCGGCGATGCGGGCAGCGCCGGCGGCCCCACGACGTACGGCGGCGGTTTGGGCGTGTCCCTCTTGATGCTGAGACATCCTTGGGACGGGTACCTGGGGGAGAATCCGAGGCTGAGTGAGGGTGACGTCTAGGCCCGCGCTCTTCTGCGATTTCCCTGCACTGGCACGACCAATCGAGTAGGCAAGGAGGTGACGCGTGGGTGAGCTGGTGCGCAAGCAGATCCTCCGCGACCTCGGCCTCTCTCCCGACTACCGCGCCCAGCGCCAGCGCATCTGGGAGCACCCCGCCTTCCTCGCCTGCCTGAGGAGGGAGAACCGGCGCCGCGACACCGGCATCGCCGACGCCGTCGCCGAGCTCGAGGCGGTGACCGGTGAGGGCCCGCTCACGCGGCTCGACGAGCGCCTCTACGAGCTCGCGATGCGCGACCTCGACGAGGACCCCGAGGCGCTGTCCGCCAAGGACAAGATCAGCCTCTACCTGCAGACCCACCGCCTGCGGCTGGAGATGGAGGGCAAGGCCTCCGCGGTCAAGGAGCAGGGCATCGGGCAGCTCCTCGCCAGGCTCTCCCCGAGCGAGCAGATCACCTCGACCATGGTCGACAGGGCGCTCGAGCTGGTGGGCGAGTACCGCGAGCTGCAGGACCGCAAGCCGGCCGAGGCGGGCATCATCGAGGGCGCTCTTGATGACTGATGCCAGTCGTTGGCGGTCTTGCGAGTCCTCGACTAGCTCTCGTCCCAGGCTTCGATAAGCAGCCACTCGTCGGGCTCGCAGGCTGCGACCAGGTCATTATCGATCACCGTCCTGCCTGCCCAACTTGAGTCGACGATGTCGCCGACCGACAGGCTCCACACCGAATGAGCGTGAGGCGGATCGACGACGAGCCGCGGCAGGATGTGCTGTGCCGCCGCGGTGAAACGTGGAGTACAAATGGAGTACAAACCGGGCGGCTGAGGAGTAGTAGGCGACCGGACTTGAGGCTAGTGGTGCCCCCGGAAGGATTCGAACCTTCGACCTCGCGCTCCGGAGGCGCGCGCTCTAATCCCCTGAGCTACGAGGGCACGGTTGGGCATTCTAGCACGGCGGGCGCGCGGACCCTCCACGGGCCGCGGCCGCCCTCACACGAGGTGCTGGATGGCCTCCGCCAGCTGCACGTCCCGCATCGTCACTCCGCCGGCGTCGTGGCTCGAGAGATGCAGCGTGACCTTGTTGTAGCGGATGTCGATGTCCGGATGGTGCTTCTGCTCCTCGGCCACCTCGGCGAGGTGTTCCACGAAGCCGATCGCGTGCACGAAGTCGGCGAAGCGGAACGTACGCGTGAGCGACTCGCGATCGAGTCCCCAGCCATCCAGATCACCCAGCGCGGCCGCGATCTGTTCCTGGCTCAGCGTGTCCATGGGCGCCCTCCCCCTCTGTATACGTCCGGCCGGCGCCCGAAGCGGCTCCGGCCCTACCGCCTGTCTTCCCCGCGCCCGCGCAGCGCACGCTCGATGTCCCGCTTGGCATCGCGGTCGGCGATCTCGTGCCGCTTGTCGTGCTGCTTCTTGCCGCGCGCCAGGCCGATCTCCACTTTGACGCGCCCGTCCTTGAGGTACACCTTGGTCGGCACGACCGTGTAGCCCTTCTCGCGCACCTTGCCGGCGATGCGGTCGATCTCGTGCCGATGCATCAGGAGCTTGCGCGACCGCAGCGGGTCGTGGTTCCAGATGTTGCCCTGGTCATACGGGCTGATGTGCGCGCCGATGAGGAAGAGCTCCGGGGCATGCGCGGAGCCCCTGACTTCGACGTAGCTGTCGCGCAGGTTGATACGGCCCTCGCGGATCGACTTCACCTCGGTGCCGACCAAGGCGATGCCCGCCTCGAAGGTGTCGTCGATGAAGTAGTCGTGGCGCGCCTTGCGGTTCTCGGCGACACGCTTGGTCCCAGTCTCTCGCGGCATGCATCTAGGGTACCGCATCGGCGCGGCGCGAGGGCGCGGCGGCGACCGCTGGTGAAGCGCCGGGCACCACCACTCCCCACCGCACGACGCGACGGTCGGCCTCAGCGCCCCCGGCGATGCTGCTGCTGGCGGCCGGGAGCGCGACGGCGCGGGGGGCGGCCCCCGGAGGTGCGCCGCGCCGGGCGGCGGCCCGGACCTGCGTCCGGCCGGCCGCCACCGGGTCGAGCCGGCGCCAGGTCGACCTTGCCGGTGAGACGGTCGACACGCTCGACCTTGACCTCGACCGCGTCGCCGAGCCGGTAGCGCGTCCCCGTGGCCTCACCGACGAGCGCCGTCTCGTGCTCGCTGACCTCGAAACGCTCGCCACCGAGACGCCGCGCCGAGAGGAAGCCCTCGAAGACGTCGCCGAAGCGCACGAAGAGCCCGCCGCCGACGAGACCGACGATCTCGCCGGCGAACACCTGCTCCCAGCCCTCCGACCCAAGGCGGCGGTCGAGGAGGAAGCACAGCGCCACGTCGTCACCGGTGCGCTCGATGCGGGAGAAGTCGCGCTCGCGGGTGGAGCAGTCCTCGGCCGCCGCGGCGAGCTCGGCGTCGCCCAGTTCGGTCCCGTCCTCGCCAAGGTGGTACAGCAGGCTGCGATGGGTGACGAGGTCGGGGTACCGGCGGATCGGCGAGGTGAAGTGCAGGTACGCCGCGCTGGCGAGGCCGAAGTGGCCGAGGTTCGCCGGCGCATAGCGCGCCTGCTTGAGCGAGCGCAGGATCAGGGTGGACCAGGAGAGCCGGCCGCGGCCCTCGCGGGCGCTCGTCTCGGCGACGATGCGGCTCAGCCGGCCGAACGCCTCCGCGAGCTGAGCGGCCGGCACCGCCGGGCCGGCCGGGAACGCCGGCGTCGGCACGGCGAGCTCCTCGAGCTGGTCGAGGAGCTCGCGCACGCTCGTCGGTTCAGGCGGCTCGTGCACGCGGTAGAGCGTGCGCCCCTTCTTGCGCAGGAGGTACTCGGCGACCGCTTCGTTGGCGGCGAGCATGAACTCCTCGACCAGCGCGTGCGAGGGCGTCTCGGGGCGCGCGGCGGCTCCGCTGAGCGCGCCCGCGTGGTCGAACGCGTACTCGGGCTCGAACGAGCCGATCGTGAGCGCGCCGCGGGCGAGGCGCCGGCGGCGCAGCACTCCGGCGAGCTCGGCGGCCAGCAGCAGTTCCTCGCGCAACGCCGCGTCGGCCTCGGTGGTCGCATCCGGGACATCGCTCCGAGTCCCTGCCCGCACG
>CAVOGK010000042.1:0-20943 GCA_963695395.1 uncultured Thermoleophilia bacterium
ATGCTGTGTGGCACGCGCTCCCTCCTGTCAGTCACGTCGGCGTACGTTAGCGTCTTCTACGCCAGAGCCATTGTCCTGCGCACACCGCGGCTTCGATGCGCGAGTACTCGAGCGACTCGCGGATGCGTTGCACCAGCTGCCGGCAGCGTTCGGAGTCCGTCATGTGTCCCAGGCGGTGATGGGTGGCGGCTGACCCCCCACGAGGGTACGTGCAGCATGTCCTTGTCCACGCACTGTTGATAACTCACGCGAAGCCCCCGGTGCAAACCTCGCCTCCAGCAGTTCCCGGCCCTTGGCGAGCCGAGCCTCCAGTGCGGCGGTCGGTCTTGACGCGCTCGCCGGGCGCCCTGGCGAGCTTCGAGGGCGATGGGGTCCGTGACGTCGTCGGCCTCTACCTGGACCCGCCTCGAAGCGCGCAGCGTTTGGCGGAGGCCACCAGCACCTCCGGCGGCGGTCACGTAGTCATGCCCCTCTGCGTTGGTGTCCATGCACGTGGTGTTCTGGCGCGTGAAAGGGCCCGGAGCCGCTGTGGGCGCGGCCAAGGGCTGGCGGCGCGCAGCCCTTGCACCAGCTCACGGGCGAGCTACCTGCGTGTGCGCTCTGTCCCGAGAGGCTGCTGCCTCCGGTGTGGCAAGGCGGTGAGAAGCGGTGGGTGGCCGATGCGGCTCACGCACTCGGAGCGTTGAGGAGGGGGGCGAGGCCGAACGCGACGCCGCCGGCTAGTATGCGTTTGGCGGCAGAGACGAGCAGACGGCTGTGGGATACGCGGTTCAGGAAGAGGGCCGCAAAGGGCGGCGCCTCCGGTACACAGTGATCGACGCCGCCGCCCGAATCGGGGCTCCACGGGTGTACGGGCAGCACGCTCAGGCCGCGGCGACGTACTTCATCGACCACGTCGTCCCGCGCAGGCAGTTCTCGGGTCAAGTGTGCTCCCTGCCGGGGTGTGGGTAAGTCCCCCGCAAGCGGCGCGCGGTTCGCGTCTCGTCCGCCGCCCGTTCGTGGACTGTCGTACGAGGAGGCTCCGCGTGGATTCGTTCTCCGTGCTCATCGGTGGCAAGGCCGGCGACGGCATCACGCATGCCGGCTCCATGATCGCCCACCTGCTCAACGAGCTGGGCTACCGGCTGTACACGTACGTGGATTCTCCCTCGCTCATCCGCGGCGGCCACAACTCCGTCGTCATCCGTGCCCATCGCGGCCGCATCACCGCGCATCGCGACCACGTCAACGTGATGATCGCGCTTACGGAGGACACGCTGCAGCGGCATCACTGGCGGCTCAAGCAGCGCCCCGTGACGGTGTTCGACAGCCAGTCGATCGCAGCCGAGAGCCTGCCCTCCATGGCGCACCCGTTCCGCACCGGCATCCCCGTGAAGACGATCCTGCAGCAGGAGGGCGCGCCGTCGGTCATGCGCAACAGCGCCATTCTCGGGGCGTTCTGCAAGGCGATCTCGATCCCGTGGGCGACCCTCGAAGATGTGATCCGGCGGTACCAGCCCAAGCAGACGGAGCTCAATCTGCGCGTGGCACGGCGCGGGTACGAACTGGCCACGGAGAAGCTGCTCATCGACCTCCCCGGCGGCGGTCCGCGCCCGGTGATGACAGGGCTTGAGGCCACCGGCCTCGGCCTGATCCGCGGCGGGCTGCGGGCGTACGCCGGTTACCCGATGACCCCGGCGAGCGGTCTGCTGCACTACCTGGCGCGGCAGGCGCCGCGCTTCAAGCTGAAGGTGGTGCAGCCGGAGGGTGAGATCGCCGCCATGATGATGGCGCTCGGGCACGCCTACGCGGGCGAGCGCGCCGCCGTCGGTACGTCCGGCGGTGGCTTCGCGCTCATGGTGGAGGGTCTCAGTCTGGCCGGCCAGGCGGAGCTGCCCGTGGTCGTGGTGCTCGGGCAGCGCACCGGGCCGGCTACCGGTCTGCCGACGTACACCGCGCAGGCCGACCTGCACTTCGCGCTCAGCGCCGGCCACGGGGAGTTTCCACGTCTGGTCGTCGCGCCCGCGGATGTGGAGCAGGCCTACGCCTGGAGCACCTTCGCGCTGGACGCCGCCTGGAAGTACCAGATGCCGGCGATCGTGCTCGGCGACCGCACGCTCAATGATGACTCGCAGAGCTTCGACTGGGACGCCGTCCCTGTTCTGCCGCGGCTCAAGCCGCGGCTCTGGGACGGCCGCCCGCAGAAGAGCGCCGCGGGCGTACCGCTTGGCGCCGGCGCCGGCACGGGCGCGGCGCGTGAGCCCGGTGGCGTGGCAGCAGACGACGCCGCCCGAGGAGACGACGGGCTCGCGTACAAGCGCTATCTCTTCGCGGAGGATGGCGTCTCACCGCTTGCCTTCCCCGGCCGCGAGGGTGCCGTCGTGAAGGTCAACAGTTACACACACGACGAATCCGGCATCACCACCGAGGACCCCGAACTGACGGTGCGCATGCAGGACAAGTGGAACGCCAAGGGCTTCGCCCTCGCCGAGGAGCTGGACACGATCCAGCAGGTCTACGTCTACGGCGACCCGGACGCGAAGGAGACGCTGGTGACGTGGGGCTCGCCGACGGGCGCGGCGCGCGAGGTCGGCGAGCTCGAGGGCATCAGGATCGTCCAGCCGGTCGTGCTCTGGCCGTTCCCCGACCGGCAGATGGCGGAGGCGCTCGAGGGGACAGAGACGCTGGCCGTCGCCGAGGGCAACTCCCGCGGCCAGCTCGCCCGGCTGCTCGAACAGCGCGGCTTCCACATCGACGGTCGACTGCTCCGCTACGATGGGCGGCCGTGGGGCGTCGGCGAACTCCGCCGGCAGGCCGAGGAGGTGCTGGCATGAGCGCGGCCGAGAAGAAGACCGGGAAGAAGCAGGCCGGCCGGGCCGCGGCCCCCGCCGCGCCGGCGCCGGCCACTCGTCTGACCACGTACGCGAAGAACACCTGGTGCCCCGGCTGCGGCAACTTCGCCGTGCTCAACGCGATCAAGCCCGTCTTCCTGGAGCTGATCGCGGGCGGCACGCGGCCGGAGGACATCGTGCTGGTCAGCGACATCGGCTGCAACAGCAAGATCATGGACTACATCGGGGTGAACAGCTTCGACTCGCTGCACGGCCGGTCCATCCCGACCGCCGTCGGCGTCAAGCTGGCCAATCCGGAGCTCACGGTGGTGGTGCACGCCGGCGACGGGGCCACCTTCGCCGAGGGGTTGGAGCACGCGCTGTCGGCCGCCAAGCGGAACGTGGACATCACGCTGATCGTCCACGACAACGGCGTGTACGGCCTCACGATCGGCCAGGCAGGACCGGAGACGCCCCCCGGCTATCGCGGCCGCAGCACGCCCTACGGCAGCCTGGAAGAGCCGTTCAACCTGCTCGAGCTCCTGCACGTGGCCGGCGCGACCTACCTCGCGCGAGGCTACTCGCGCGGCCGGGACCAGCTGAAGAGGCTGTACGCGGAGGCGATCGCGCACCGCGGCTTCAGCGTCGTGGACACGCTGCAGGTCTGCGTGACGTTCCGCAACCTGTACGACTACTACAACGAGCGCGTGTACGAGCTCGAGGGACACGACCCGCGGGACGAGGAGCAGGCGCGGGCCAAGATCCGCGAGTGGGACTACGCTTCGGACGGGCCGGTCGCGCTGGGTACGTTCAGCGTGCGCGACCGGCCGGTCTTCGGCGACCAGTTCGCGGAGTATGGTCCCGAGCCCGTGGACGTGGAGGCGGCGCTCGAGCAGGCGTTCGCCGAGCTCACCTGATCCTACTCCTGGGCGAGCCGGTGCAGCTTGTCGAAGCTGAGGATCTCGATCAGCCGGTGGTCGCCGCTCATGCGGATCACCTGCGGCGCGCTTGAGGCGGTCGAAGGTGCGACTGAGCGTCTCCGGGACGGTCCCGAGACGCGCGGCGAGCTCGCGCTTGCTCACGGGGAGCATGATGACGCGCGGGACGTCGAGTGCGGCTGGGCCGCCTTCGTTCAGCGGCTCGAGTTGCTCGTCGGCGCGCGCCAGCAGATACCGGGCGAGGCGCGCGGGCACGGGCAGCAGCAGCTCTTCGACGCGGCGATTGAGCAGCCCGAGAAGGTGCGCCATGGCCGCCAGCAGGTCGACGGCGAGCTGCGGTTCTGAGAGCAGCAGCGCGAGCGTGGCCGCTTTCTCGAAGCGGTAGACGAGGCACTCGGTCATGGTCTCCGTGCTCGAAGGATAGGACTCCTGGAAGAGCGCCGCCTCGGCGAAGGTCTGGCCGGCCTCGACATGACGGACCGTGGCAGTACGCCCGTCGCGCAGCAGCTTGAAGACCTTGAGGTGGCCCTCGGCGAGCAGGAAGAACGCCGTCGCCGGGTCGCCCTGGAGGAAGAGACTCTCCTCCGCCGGCAGCCGCAGCGGCCGCGCGATCGTCGCGAGTCGGTCCAGCTGACCGTCGTCGAGGCGCATGAAGAGGGCGGCGGCGCGAAGGTGGGCCAGGATGCTGTCGTCGCTGCTCATGCCGGGAGTATATCCAGCGGACGCCGGCCTGCGGACGGGCGCCGGCGTCTGCCGGCGGTCCGCCCGGCCCTCAGCCGGCGACCGGCGCGGCGCCTCCGGAGAGGTCCGGGTTCGTCGGCATGATGACGATCGCCGATGGCCCTTCGAGCGGGGCACTTGTACTCGCAGATGCCGCAGCCGATGCAGAGGCTCGCGACCACCTTCGGGCGCGCGAGCCGACTCTGCGAGCCGTCTTCGCGCGTGATGAGGCGCTCGCCGCCGAGCACGATGGCCTTGTCCGGGACGGGGCACATCTCCTCGCAGACGATGCATGGGGTGTCCGCCGCCCAGGGCAGGCAACGGTCCTTGTCGATGACGGCGACGCCGATGACGCTGTTGCGCTTCTCCGCGAGGTCCAGCGGCGGGATGGCGCCGGAAGGGCAGACCTGCCCGCACGCGTGGCACGAGTAGTCGCAGTAGCCGAGGCGCGACTTGAGCACCGGCGTCCAGAGGCCCTCGAGGCCGGCCTCCATCAGCGTCGGCTGGAGGCCGGAGGTCGGGCACGCCTTCACGCACTCGCTGCAGCGCAGGCACAGAGAGAGGAATCGCTGCTCGTCTTGTGCGCCCGGCGGCCGGATCAGGCCCGGGCGCTTGACTGCGCGGGCGACGCCGGTGCCGAGGAGCACGGCGGTCGCCACTCCGGCGCCGACCGCGAGGACCGCTTCACGGCGCCCGGGGTCGTAGTCCGCCCACGGCCCCGGGCGGGCGGTCCCCAGAGTCATGCCGCCGTCCCGTGGGCAGGCGACGAGGCAGTCGAGGCACATCGTGCACTCGGAGCTCACGACGCGCACCGGCGGCTTGCGCCGCCTCGTGGGCTGTCCGGCCGCCGGCCTCGATCGCTCCGGCGCGGCAGGCGGAGGCGCAGGCACCGCAGGCGCCGCACCCGTCGCTCATGACCGGGCGCAGCAACTGGACCTTGGAGACGAGACCGAGCAGCGCCCCGAGCGGGCAAAGATACCGGCACCAGAAGCGGTCGGCGAAGGCGTTCAGGAGGACCACCGCGAGCAGGAGCACGAACAGGGCGACCGCCTGCTCGTACCGAGGCTGGATGGTCGGGAGCACCGGGCCGCGGAACGTGGACTCGACCCACTGGACGACGCCGAACGTCGGGCCCCACGTCATGCCGGCGCTTTCCAGCGCGTCGACGAGGTAGACGAAGCCGGGGATGACCGAGGTCGTCATGGTGCGCGTCAGCAGTGAGAGGGGGTCGAGGACGAGCAGCGTGAGGTTGGCGAACGCTGCAAGGACGACGATGACGCCGAGCAGCACGTACTTCACGCGACGGAACGCCGACGGGACGCCGGCGTTCGGCCGCCGCGCAGAGCGGAAGCGCAGCCACCCGAGCAGGGTGCCCAGCGGGCAGATCCAGCCGCACCACACGCGACCGAGCACCAGCGTCAGTCCCAGCGTGATGAAGGCGAGCGCGAAGGGCGCGAGCCAGGCGCGGGCGGCGAGCATGGTCGTCAGCGCCGCGAGTGGATCGAAGCGGAAGAAGATGTTCGCCCAGGGCAGCGGCTCCACCCGCTGGAGCCCCGCGAAGAGCAGATAGACGAACGTCGCGAAGGTAGCGATCTGGACGGCGCGTCGCGCCCAGCGCGCAGCTCTCCAGCCGCGCGTCCCGCGGCTTCCTGGACCTGCGTCGCCCGTCCGCTCCGGCATCTTCACCCCCAGTCGCTTGGATCTGGCGTCCATGGTACTCCCGGACGGGGCAGGTGGCACGACGGTGGCGGGCGGCACTGCCGCTTGACCGCCGCCGCCGCAGTCGTCTACTATCTCCGGCGCTTGGAGGTGCCCGCGAGGGCCACGCGAGGGAAGCCGGTGCAAGACCGGCGCGGACCCGCCGCTGTGACCGGGGACGACGGACGCGAGAAGCCACTGCCGGCTTGCCGGCGGGAAGGCGCGTCCAGAGGACGATCCGGGAGCCAGAAGACCTGCCTCCGATGAGTGTGTCGACGCGTCCCGCGTGGTGAACGGGATGGCGGCGACGCGCGCTGTGGCCTCGAAAACGGGGGGCCCGGGCCCGACGAAGCAGTCGGCCCGGGCTTTGTTGTTTTCGTGACCGGAAGGCGGCGTTGTGCAGGCAGTCCTGATCCGCGAGGTCGGCGGCTTCGAGCTCGTCGACGTGCCGATTCCCGAGCCAGGCCCGGGCGAAGCCCTGGTCCGGGTGAGCGTGACCGGCCTCTGCCGCACCGACCTCAAGATCGTCCGCCACGGGCACCGTGACCTGACGCTGCCGCGAGTGCCGGGCGAGGAGGTCGTCGGGCAGATCGTAGCGTTGGGGCCGGACGGCCCCGCGGCGGCCCGTCCGGCGAGCGCCGCCTCGACCGGCGACGCAGTCCCCTTCGCGCCGGGCGATCGCGTCTACGTGTACCCCGGCGTCTGGTGCGGCGAGTGCCCCAGCTGCCGGCGCGGCGCCGAGAACCTCTGCCGGCAGATGCGCATCATGGGCTTCCACCGCGACGGAGGGTTCGCCGAGTTCGTCGCGGCGCCGCTGCAGAGCCTGATCCGGGTGCCCGATGGGCTCGGCGACGAAGAGGCCGTCTTCGCCGAGCCTCTCAGCTGCTGTCTGAACGCCCTCGAGCTGGGCGGCGTGAACGAGGGTGACCTTCTGGGCGTGTGGGGCGCCGGTCCAACCGGCACGCTCCTGAGCCGGGCCGGCGCCCTGCGTGGCGCCGAGGTCGTCGTCGTGGAGCCCGACGCGCGACGCCGCGAATCCCTGACTTCCGCGCCGGGCGTGCCGCCGCGTGTGAGCGTGCACCGCCGGGCGAACGGCCCGATCGACGTCGCCGTCGTCGCCGTCGGTGACCCCCGAGCGTACAGGGCGGCGATCGCGGCGCTGGCGCCGCGCGGTCGCCTCGTCGTCTTCTCCGGCCTGCTGCCTGCGGACGATGCCGCTCTGCGCGTCAGCCTCAACGCCGTCCACTACCACGAGCACACCTTCGTCGGCGCCTACGGCTGCAGCTTCCGCCACGGTGTCGACGCGCTCGATCTGCTGGCCTCGGGACGCCTCCGCGTCGACGACCTGATCAGCCACCGCCTGCGTCTGGCGGAGCTCGACGAAGGCCTCGACATCGTCGCGCGCCGTGCCGGCATGAAGGTCCACCTGTATCCCGTGCCGGTCCCGAGCGGCGCTGCGCTCTCCCATCCGTGATCCGTCCGCCCTTCGAGAGAGGAATCCA
This sequence comes from uncultured Thermoleophilia bacterium, assembly GCA_963695395.1. GTDB lineage: Bacteria > Actinomycetota > Thermoleophilia > UBA2241 > UBA2241 > CAIXSE01. The sequence continues at coordinate 7,669 of CAVOGK010000042.1, forward strand.
GATGACCCCCGACGACACCGCCCTCCGCGCCTTCGGCGCCGACGTCCAGCGCCTCATCGACGGCCAGGACCTGAGCCGCGAGCGGACCTACGAGTTGTTCCGTCAGGTGCTGCTCGGCGAGCAGCCCGACCTGCAGCAGGGAGCGCTCCTTGCCGCGCTCGTCGCCAAGGGCGAGACGCCGGAGGAGATCGCCGGCGCCTGGCAGGCGATCGTCGAGTTCGACACGGTGCCGGCGGCGGTCGCCTCGGTCACCGCGCGCCGGCCCGCTGGTCGAGAACTCCGGCACCGGCATGGACGCGCTCAAGACCTTCAACGTGAGCTCCGCCGCGGCGATCATCGCCGCCGCGAGGGGCGCGCGCCTCGCCCGCCACGGCGCTCGCGCCTTGACCTCGAGCTGCGGCGCCGTCGACATCCTCGAGTCCGTCGGCGTGGACGTCGACTGCGACGGCGCGACCGTGGAGCGCAGCATCGACCTCGCCGGCATCGGCCTGTTCAACGGCATGAGCCCGGCCGTCCACCCCGGTGGGCTCGGCCGCATCCTCAGCCAGATCCGCTTCGGCTCGACGCTCAACATCGCGGCGTCGCTGGCCAACCCGGTGCGGCCCACGCACGGCGTGCGCGGCGTGTACGCGGATGGCCTGCTCGGCCCGGTCGGTGAGGTGATGATGGAGATCGGCTACGAGCACGCGCTGGTCGTGCACGGCTACGACGACCGGCGCGAGGCGGGCATGGACGAGCTGTCCGTGCTCGGCGCGAGCGTCGTCAGCGAGGTGCGCGCCGACGGCCGCAGGGACTCCTACACGGTCGAACCCGAGGACTTCGGGATGCGGCGTGCGGCGCACAGCGAGATCGCGCCGCTCGACGGCCTGCGCGACGAGTCGGTGCGCTTCCTGCAGGTGCTCGCCGGCCGCGGCCACGAGGCGTGCGGCGACGCCGCCTGTCTCAACGCGGCCGCGGTGCTCTACGTGGCGGGTCTGGCCGCCGACCTCGGCGACGGACTCACCCAGGCTCGCGAGGTGGTCGCGAGCGGCGCGGCCATCGAGAAGCTCGAGGAGTGGGTCGCCGCGCAGGCCGGCGGGGTCGAGCAGCGCACGGCGGGCCAGGCTCGCCTCTCGGCGCTGCGCCAGGAGGCGGGACTTCGCGTCTGAGGGCACGATCGGCAACGGGGCGGGCGCATGGCGCCCGCCCGCGATTGACGCCCCCGCCCGGGCGGCTGTAGCCTTCATGGGTATCTCTCAGCTGCTGGGAAGTCGGTGCAAGGCCGGCGCTGCCCCGCAACTGTAGGCGCCGACGAAAGCCGCACGCACGCCACTGCCCCGAGGGGTGGGAAGGCGCGGCAAGTAGGACGAAGCGCGAGCCAGGACACCGCCGCCGGGAGATCACTGCGACAACGCCTCGAGGGAGGGCATGCGGTGGACATAGCAGACGACCGGCCCGTTCAGGGCCGCCTCATCCTCGTCACCGGTGGCGCGCGGAGCGGCAAGAGCACGTACGCCGAGCGGCTTGCGGCGCGACTGGCCGAGCCCCACGGGGGCCGGGTGATCTACGTTGCCACCTCCGAGGCCCACGACGAGGAGATGGAGCAACGCGTGAGCGCCCACCAGGTCTCGCGGCCCGCCTCGTGGACGACGGTCGAGTGCCCCGTCGAGGTGCCGGCGGCCGTGCGTGCGGCAGCGGGCTCCGGTGCTCCGGGCTCCGATCCGGCCGGAGCCTCGCCCGTCATCCTCCTCGACTGCGTCACCCTGTGGGTGACCAATCTGCTGTTCGCCGGCGGGGCCTTCGGCGGCAGCGCACCGCCCGACGACGGCTACAACTACGACAAGGACCTGCTGCCGGCCGCCGAGGAGCGTGCCGCCGCCGAGCGCGTCACCGCAGCGGTGACCGATCTTCTCGCCGCCGTCGACCAGACCGGCGCCACGCTGGTCGCCGTCTCCAACGAAGTGGGCCTCGGGGTGGTCCCCGAGTATCCCCTCGCCCGTCTGTACCGCGACCAGCTCGGCTGGGCCAACCAGCGCCTCGCCCGCGACGCGGACAACGTCTACTTCCTCGTCTCGGGCTATCCCCTCGACGTCACGGCGCTGGCCGTCGGCCCACCCGCGGCCGGAGCTTCGCTCACCTCGATCCCTCACGAATCCCAGTCATCCCCCAAGGAGCCCCAGTGACCGACCTGCTCGATCGCACCCTTTCCACCATCGGAGCGCTCGACGCCGACGCCATGCGCGCCGCCGAGGCTCGTCAGATGCAACTCACCAAGCCTCCGAAGGCGCTGGGTCGCCTCGAGACTCTCTCCGTCCAGCTCGCCGGCATCCAGGGCCGGGAGCAGCCGGTGATCCAGGAGAAGGCCATCGCCGTCATGGCGGCCGACCACGGCGTGACCGCCGAGGGCGTCAGCGCGTTTCCGGCCGAGGTCACCCCCGGCATGGTCTTCAACTTCGCTGCCGGCGGGGCCGGCATCAACGTGATCGGCCGCCACGTCGGCGCCCGTGTGATCGTCACCGACGTGGGCGTCAACGCGGACCTCAGCGCCGCCGAGGGCGTGCGCCAGAAGAAGGTCCGCATGGGGACGGCCAACATGGCCCAGGGCCCGGCGATGAGCCGCCAGGAGTGCGTGCAGGCCATCGAGGTCGGCATCGAGCTGGTAGAGGCGGAGCTCGCGAACGGGCTCGACATCATCGCCACCGGCGAGATGGGCATCGGCAACACGACGGCCGCCTCGGCCGTCATCGCCGCGCTCACCGGCGAGCCGGCGGCGAAGGTCACGGGGCGCGGAACCGGCATCAGCAAGGAGGCTCTGCCTGCCAAGGTCGCCGTCATCGAGAAGTCGCTGGCCGTGAACCAGCCGGACCCGACCGACCCGATCGACGTCCTCACCAAGGTCGGCGGCCTCGAGATCGCCGCGATGACCGGCGTCTTCCTCGGCGGCGCGGCGCATCGCGTCCCCGTCGTGATGGACGGTTTCATCAGCGCGGCGGCGGCGCTCGCCGCCGTGCGCCTCTGCCACGAGTGCGTGGACTACATCCTGCCGAGTCACGTGAGCATCGAGATCGGCCACCAGGTCGTGCTCGACGAGCTCGGCCTGGTGCCGCTCTTCGACCTGCAGATGCGGCTGGGCGAGGGGACGGGGGCGGCGCTGTCGATGAGCATCATCGAGGCCTCCGCCCGCATCCTCAGCGAGATGGCCACCTTCGAGAGCGCCGGCGTCGCCGGAGACCCGAACGAGGCCGACGCCGAGCTGACGCGGTAGGGTCGGGAGCGAGAGACGACTCACGATGGGCGCTGACGAGGACAAACTGATCGACGGGCAGGACCGCGGCCGCGGCTGTCGGCACCGGAGCCTGCCGGCCGGCCACGGCCGGCCCGGAGCGACGACCGGCTCCGCCGGCCGACAGCTCACGCTCGCCGTCACCTTCCTCACCGGCATCCCGCTCAAGGTCGAGGGTGACGTGAGCCCAGCCGATCTCTGGCGCAGCATGGGCTGGTACCCGCTCGTCGGCCTGGCCATGGGCCTCGCCGCGTGGGCGGTCTACGCCGGGCTGCTCTCGCTCCTGCCCGGGCTGGTGGCCGCGGCGCTGGTCGTCATCCTGCTCGAGCTGCTCACGCGCGGACTGCACATGGACGGCCTCATGGACACCGCCGACGGCGTGCTGAGCGGGGCGCCACGCGAGCGTGCGCTCGAGATCATGAAGGACAGCAACGTCGGCGCGATGGGTGTGGTCGCCGCGGTGCTGCTGCTGATCCTCAAGGTCGCGGCTCTGGGCGCGCTCGCGCGCGGCGACGCGGCCGCGCCGCTGCTCGCGGGCTGGTGCGCGGCGCGCACGTTGCCGGCGCTCAACGTGTATTGGTGGCCGTACGCGCGTCTCGCCGGCACCGGCGAGGCGTTCACGCGCGAGCACACGCCGGGGCCGCTGCAACTGGCCGGGGGTCTGCTGACGGCCGGCGTCGTGGTGGCCGGTCTTGCCGGCCTCTGGGCCGGCGGCGCCGGCTCCTGGTACGCCGGCCTCGTCGTCGCCGCGCTCTCGATGGGCGTCGCGCTGGCGGTGCAGGCCGCCGTGGCGAAGCGGCTCGGCGGCCTCACCGGCGACGTCTACGGCATGGGCATCGAGCTCGCGGAGACGGCAGCTCTGGTCGCAGGGTGCGCGATCGTCGGCCTTGCCGCCTGACCTGATGGAGACGACCAAGGATGCCCCATGAAGCTGTATCTCGTTCGTCACGGCCAGTCGACCGGCAACGTCGGCGGCACCCTGATGGGTCAGAGCGATCATCCGCTCACGCCGCTCGGCGAGGATCAGGCGCGAGCGGCTGCCGCCAGGCTGGCGCCAGTCGGCCCCATGCCGGTGTACTCGAGCGACCTGCCGCGGGCCCGGGCGACGGCCGAGCATATCGTCGCCGCGTGGGGCGACGGGGATACCGCGGCCGTCGTCCTTGACCCGCGCCTGCGTGAGATCTCCCTTGGCGACTACGAGGGCCGCCCCTGGCAGGAGTTCGAGGCGGACACGGAGCTCACCGCCGCGTTCGCCGCCGACCCGTACTGCACCGCGCTGCCCAACGGCGAGTCGCTGGAACACCTCGAGGCCCGCGTGCACGCGGCGGTGATCGACATCCTGGCGCCGTTCGGCGTCGACGAAACCGGCGCGTTCTGTTCGAACGCGGTCAGCCAGGTCGACTCGAGCGCGAAGGAGCGCAACGGCACCGAGCCGGCCGCGAGCGCGGTCGCCAGCGGATTCCTCCCGGTGGAGGGCGACGGAAGCGCCTGCCTGGTCGCGCACGACGGGCCGATCCGCGCCGTGTTGAACCACTACCTCGGTGTGCCGCCGGAGAAGTGGTGGACGCTGTCCACCACCCACGGCGGCGTCTCGCTGCTCGAGTTCGCCGGCGGGTGCGTGATCATTCGCTACGTCAATGCGACCGGCCACCTCGCCGGGCTCGAGCCGGAGAAGTACGTCCCGGGCGAGCCCGAGGACGAGGCATCGGCCGGCTGACGCGGTCCTTGCGGCCTTCCCTTGCTGTTCCCCCCTCATGACTGGCGCCTCGCTTTCGCCACGGTGCTGCTCGCCGGAGTCATCGACGTGACGCTCGGGGAGCCGCCGAACGCGCTACACCCAGTCGTCTGGATGGGCCGGTTGATCGCCGCGCTCGAGAGGCGCCGGCCGCGCGGCCGGCCCGGCGCCGAGTTCGCCCACGGCGTCCTGATCGTCGTGGTGACGGCCGGAGCCGCCTTCGCCGCCGGCCTCGTTCTGAGCCTCGTGCTCGATCGCCTCCCCTGGTGGCTGGCGCTGCCGATCGGCGCCTACGCGCTCAAGACGACGTTCTCGCTGAGAGGTCTGGTGCGCGCCGGCCGCGAGGTTCGGCGCGCGCTGGCCTCCGACACCGACGCGGCGCGCGCCAGCCTCGCGGCGCTCGTCAGCCGCTCACCCGACCTCGACCCGCCGCTCATCGTCTCCGCGACGGTGGAGTCGCTGGCCGAGAACCTCACCGACAGCGTCGTCTCGCCGTTGCTGTACTACGCCCTGCTCGGTCTGCCCGGCGCGTTCGCGTACCGGGCCGTCAACACGATGGACGCCATGCTCGGCTACCGTGACCACCGCGAGTACGTGGGCAAGGCCGCGGCGCGCAGCGACGACGCGGCCAACTGGATCCCCACCCGGATCACCGCGCTGCTCCTGGTGTGCGTCTCCGCGCTCAAAGGAACGGCCGGCCGGGCCTGGTGGGCGTTTCGCACACAGCACCTGCCGGAGTACGGGCCGAACAAGACGCTGGCGATCGCGACCATGGCAGGCAGTCTCGGCGTGCAATTGGAGAAGCCCGGCGCCTACGCGCTGGGCAGGGCGGAGAGACCTCTCACGGCGGACGTGATCGACGACGCGGCGTGGCTGGTCTGGGTGGCCGGCGGCGCGACCGTCGCGCTCGCCGCCGGCCTCTCCGCGCTGCTGACGTGGGCGGTCGCCGGATGAGCGCCGGGCGGCGAGTCGGGGCCGCTGCGGAGCCTGCCTCGGCGGGCCCGAGCCCCACGTTCTTCCGGACGGTGACTGCATCCGTACACGGCGCGGTCGACCCGTCGGCGCTGCGCGCCGAGGGCGTCGACCCCGGCGCCGTCGTCGACTTCAGCTCCAACCAGTCGCCGCTCGGGGCCGCGCCGGGCGTGGCGGCTGCGGTCGCCGGAGCCGTCGTGGACGCGTACCCGGACCCGCACGCCACCGAGCTGACGGCGGCGCTCGCCGCCCGACACGGGGTCGATCCGTCACAGGTCGTCTGCGGCAACGGCAGCACCGAGCTGATCCGCCTGATCGCACAGCTGGCGCTCGCGCCCGGAGACGTGGCGCTCGCGCTGGCGCCGGTGTTCGGCGAGTGCGAGGTGGCCACGGCCCTCGCCGGGGCGCGGCTCGAGCGCGTGCCGCTCGTACACGCGGGGCACGGGGCGGGCTTCTTCTGCGACGAGCCCGCGCTCCGCTCCTCGCTCTCGGAGCTTCACCCTCGTCTCTGCTGGCTGTGCTCGCCCAGCAACCCGACCGGGGCCGCGCTGGCCGGCGGCATGGTCGCCGCCCTCGTCGCCGATCATCCGCACACCCTCTTCGTGCTCGACGAGGCCTACTGCGACCTGCTGCCCGAGCCGCAGTGGGAGCGCGAGTCGCTGGCCGCCGGCAACCTCGTGGTGCTGCATTCGATGACCAAGTACTGGGGCCTTGCCGGCCTGCGTCTCGGGCACGCGGTGGCCGCTCCGGCGGAGGCCGCGGCGCTGCGCGCCGCGGCCCCTCCCTGGAGCGTCAACGCGTGCGCCCAGGCCGCCGGCATCGCCGCGCTCGCAGACCTCGACCATCACCGCCGCTCCGTGGAGCTCGCTCACGCGCGAACGCGACCGCATGGCCGCCGGCCTCCGCGAGCTCGGCTGGATCACCGAGCCGACCGCGGCGGGCTTCTTCCTCATCCACGCCGGCGACGCGCCGGCGCTGCGCCGCGACCTGCTCGCGCGGGGTTGCCTCGTGCGTGATTGCACGTCGTTCGGACTGCCGGGGCACGTGCGCGTCAGCCCGAGGCACCCGGAACAGAATGACCGGTTGCTTCAGGCTGTAGCGTCCCTCTCACCGCCAGAGGCGGCGGAGTGACGGCGGCACCCGGTCGCGTCGTCATGCTGCAGGGCACGGCCTCGCACGTCGGCAAGACCGTGCTGGCCGCGGCGCTGTGCCGCATCTATGCGCGCCGCGGCCTTCGGGTCGCGCCGTTCAAGGCGCAGAACATGGCGCTCAACTCGTTCGTGACACAGGACGGCGGGGAGATGGGCCGCGCGCAGGTCTACCAGGCGGCGCGCGGCCGGCCTCGAGCCTCACGTCGACATGAACCCGGTGCTGCTCAAGCCGAGCTCGGACGCGACCAGCCAGGTGATCGTGATGGGCAAGCCTGTCGCGCAGATGACGGTGCGGGAGTACCACGACTACCAGGCAGAGGTCTGGCCGCTGGTGACCTCTGCCTTCGAGCGCCTGCGGGCGGCGTGCGACCTCGTCGTCATCGAGGGCGCCGGCAGCTCGGCCGAGGTGAACCTTCGCGGGCAGGACATCGTCAACATGCGCATGGCGCTGCATGCCCGCTCGCCGGTCGTCCTCGTCGGCGACATCGACCGCGGCGGCGTCTTCGCCAGCCTCCTCGGGCACATGGAGCTGTTCGCGCCGGCGGAGCGCGACCTCGTCGCCGCGTTCGTCATCAACAAGTTCCGCGGTGACGCGAGCCAGCTGGACTCCGGCATCGCGATCCTCCACGAGCGCACCGGCGTACCCACTCTCGGCGTGGTGCCGTTCCTCGAGGCGTGGCGCGGTGACGAGGAGGACTCCGTCGCGATCGACGACGGGCGCCACCGATCGGATCCGGCCGCGCCCCTGCGCATCGCAGTGGTCCGGCTGCCCTACATCAGCAACTCCACGGATTTCGATGCGCTCGCGGGTGAGCCAGACGTGGACGTGCGCTTCGTGGCGTCGCCGGAAGATCTGGAGGGGGCGGCGGCGATCGTGCTGCCGGGTACCAAGAGCACGATCGCCGACCTCGGATGGATGCGGCGACGCGGCCTCGACGAGGCGGTGCGCGCCGCCGCCTCCTCCGGGACGCCGGTGATCGGCATCTGCGGCGGCTACCAGATGCTCGGCCGCCGCATCCTGGATCCCGAGCGCGTCGAGTCGGCCGCTGGCGCCGTCGACGGCCTTGGCCTCCTCGACGCAGAGACGACCTTCGCCGCCGGCAAGCGGACCGTCCGCGCCGTCGGCGAGATGCTCGGCTCTCCCGCGGCCGGCGTCCTGGGCCCGGCCGGGACGCCGGTGCACGGCTACGAGATCCACATGGGTCGCACGGAGCTCGGGCCCGGCGCCGCGCCGTTGCTTCGACTGCACGCCGCCGGCGAAGCCGGGCATCTCGACGGCGCGGCCGCCGGGTCCGTCTGCGGCACCTACCTTCACGGCCTCTTCGACCATCCGGCGCTGCGGGCCGCGTTTCTGAACACCTTGCGCACGGCGCGCGGCCTCGCGCCCCGCCCGGCCTCCACGCCGCACGTCGACGACCTGGACCGCTTCGCCGACCACGTCGAAGCTCACCTCGACGCGACGCTGCTCGAGGCGATCGTGGAAGAGTGAGGCTCTGCGACTGCGGAGCACCGGGTCCGCAGCGGCGGCCGGGAGTCCGGTCGACGCCGTGATTCGCAGCGCCCGCGCCCGGGCATTCTTCTCAGCGTCCGCGCGGCATGCCGGACCGTCGTCCGGCGCTTCCGAGACGAGGTGATCCCGTGTGCAGGAACATCAGGACGCTGTTCAACTTCGAGCCGCCCGCGACCGACGAGGAGATCCGGGCGGCCGCGCTCCAGTACGTGCGGAAGATCAGCGGCTCCACGAATCCGTCTGCCGCGAATCGGGAGTCGTTCGACCGGGCCGTCGACCGAGTGACCGACGTGACTGCGGAGCTCCTGGCCGAGCTGGTCACGACCGCTGCGCCGAGGGACCGCGAGGTCGAAGCCGCCAAGGCGCACGCGCGGGCGGTCCGCAGGTTCGGCGCCTGAGCCCGCGATGAGGATCCACCTCGTCGACGGGACCTACGAGCTGTTCCGCAGCCACTTCGGCGCGCCGCCGCGGCGGGACGCCGAGGGTCGCGAGGTCGGCGCGACCGTCGGCCTGCTGCGCAGCCTGTGGCTGCTGCTCTCGACGCCGGGGGTGACGCACGTCGCCTGCGCCTTCGACCACGTCGTCGAGTCGTTCCGCAACGATCTGTACGCCGGCTACAAGACGGGCGCCGGCGTCGACCCCGACCTGCTGGCCCAGTTCGAGCTGGCCGAGCGGGCGGTGCGGGCGCTCGGCGTGGTCGTGTGGCCGATGGTCGAGTTCGAGGCCGACGACGCCCTGGCCGCGGCGGCCGCCCGCTTCCGCGATCTGCCCGGCGTCGACCAGGTCGTGCTCTGCTCGCCGGACAAGGACCTCGCGCAGGCGGTGGTCGGCGAGCGCGTCGTCGCGTGGGACCGCCGCCGGGACGTCGTCCTGGACGAGGCCGGCGTGATCCGCAAGTTCGGCGTCCCGCCGGCCTCCATCCCCGACTGGCTGGCGCTCGTCGGCGACTCCGCGGACGGCTTCCCCGGCATCCCGGGCTGGGGAGCCAAGTCGGCCGCCGCGGTGCTGGCCAGGTTCGGCCACCTCGACGCCATCCCGGACGACCCGGCCGAGCTCGGGCTTCCCGGCGCGCGGGCGGCCCGCCTCGTCGAGAGCCTGCGGGCGGGCCGCGACGACGCCCAGCTGTTCCTCCGCCTCGCGACGCTGCGGCTGGACGTCCCGCTGGAGGAGGACGTCGCCGATCTCGAGTGGCGCGGCGTCCGGCCCGACTTCGCGGAGCTCTGCGCCGCGCTCGGCGAACGCGACCTCGCGCGGCGCGTCGAGGCAGCCCTCGCGTCTCGATGAAGGTTCGCCGGCCGCCGCCGGTGGGGACCATCCGGCTACACCCTTTATCAGGGAGGATGGCGTCATGAGCCTCACGGCAGCGACCGGCGCCGTGCGCGTCGGGGAGGATCGGTTCGGCGAGCGCCTCAGCCTCGGCGTGAGCACTATCGCCTTCAAGGTGATCACGGCGGAGCTTCTGGTGCTCGAGAACACCTTCCACGCGCCCGGTGGCCCACCGAGGCACCTGCATCTCGAACAGGACGAGTGGTTCTACGCGCTCGAGGGCGAGTTCGTGATCGAGGTGGGCGGCGCTCGGCACGTCCTGCGGCCCGGCGACTCCGTCCTCGGGCCGCGCCGCGTGCCGCACGTCTGGGCATCCACGGGACCCGGACGGATCTTGGTCACGTTCAGCCCCGCCGGTGACATGGAAGCCTTCTTCCGCGAGGTGACCAAGGCCGACGCGATGCCGTCCCAGGACCCCGCCGTCTGGGCGGCGCACGGAATGGAGGTCGTGGGGCCGCCGCTCTCTGTCGACTAGCCGTTCCCGGCTGCGTCCAGGGAGGCTCCGCACTGATGGGGCGCCTCTCGGAACAGGGCGTCGCGCCCGTCTCATTTCTGTCGGCGGCGGCCGCATGAGTGAGTCGCGTTCATCGGTCTCTGCGGCCATGCACGTTCCGCTCCCGTTCGGCCGGGGCGCCATCCCGGTGACAGAGGAGGCAAGACATGAGACTGACGGCGACGACATTCCTGACGCTCGACGGCGTCATGCAGGCGCCGGGAGGGCCCGAGAGGACCGCAGCGACGGGTTCGAGCACGGCGGGTGGTCGTTCCCCTACGCCGACGAGGACTTCGGCAGGCTGGTCAGCGGCTGGTTCGCGCAGGCCGACGCCTTCTTGCTCGGGCGTCGCACCTACGAGATCTTCGCCGCGTTCTGGCCGCTGGTGACCGACGCGGCCGATCCCGTCGCGTCGCCGCTGAACGCCCTGCCCAAGTACGTCGCCTCGCGCACGCTTGAGTGCGGTGAGCTGGCAGGGCTCGACTCTGCTCAGGGCGACGTGGCGGAGGAGGTGGCGCGGCTCAAGGAGCCAGCCCGGCCGCGAGCTGCAGGTCCACGGCAGCGGCGAGCTGCTGCAGACGCTGATGGCGCACGATCTCGTCGACGAGCACCGCCTGTTCGTCTATCCGGTCGTGGTCGGCAGCGGCCGACGGCTCTTCCGGGAGGGCGCGGCGCCCAGGTCGCTGAAGCTCGTGGACACGACCACGACCAGCACCGGCGTCGTGGTCGCGACGTACCGGCGCGGCGGCCCGCTCGTGACGGGGAGCTTCACGGTCGAGGACCCTTGATGCCCGGCGCGCCGCGTCGCGCGGACTCGCCGCCGAGGTGTACACGGGACGCCCGGCGGGGCAGGATGCACGCGTGAAGTACCTCGCCGACCTCTTCGCGCGAAACCGGGCCTGGGCCGACGGGCGCGTCGCCGCCGACCCGGACTTCTTCTCGCGCCTGGTGCACCTCCAGCGGCCGGACCTGCTGTGGATCGGCTGCTCCGACAGCCGGGTGCCGGCCAACGAGATCGTCGGCCTGGCGCCCGGCGAGCTCTTCGTCCACCGCAACGTCGCCAACGTGGTGCCGGTGACCGACCTCAACGCCATGGCGGTGATCGAGTACGCGGTGTCCTCGCTCGGCGTGCGCCACATCGTCGTCTGCGGCCACTACCACTGCGGCGGCGTGCGCGCGGCGCTCGAGGGCCACCAGGCCGGCGCCGTCGCGCTGTGGCTGCAGCCGCTGCGGAACCTCGCCGACGAGCATCGCGAGGAGCTCGACGCGCTGCCGACGCCGACGCGCGCTGGGACCGGCTCTGCGAGCTGAACGTCGCCGCGCAGGTGCGGGCGGTCGCGCCGTCGGAGATCGTCGAGGCCGCCTGGGAGCGCGGCGCGGAGCTCGCCGTCCACGGCTGGATCTACGACCTCGAGGACGGCCTGCTGCGCGACCTCGAGGTCACCGTCGGGAAATCCGGGCGCCGGCGTGAGGCGCTCGAGAGCGGCGCCGGCGGCCGGGGCGCCTGAGTCGGCCGGCAAGGCTCGCGCAGGGCGCACCGGGTAGGAACGCCGTATGAAGAAGTCTGACCGCAACGCGCTCGTCGCCCTGCCGGTCGTCGTGCTGATCGCCGCCCTGGTGGCCGTGGCCGGCAGCCAGGGCGGCGCCACCGTCGGCGGCTTCCCGGTGTTCGCCCTGTGCGTCATCCTGGCTTTCGTCATCCAGTGGGTGGCGTTCGTGCCGGCGTACCTGCTGCAGACCGAGCGCTTCTTCGATCTCACCGGCAGCGCGACCTACATCACGGTGACCGTCGTCGCCGTGGTCCTCACGCCGGACACCGACGCGCGCTCCTTCCTGCTGCTCGCCATGGTCGTCGTCTGGGCGGGGCGCCTCGGGTCCTACCTGTTCCGCCGCATCCGCAAGGCCGGCGTCGACACCCGGTTCGACGAAATCAAGCCCTCGTTCCCGCGCTTCCTCAACACGTGGACCCTGCAGGGGCTGTGGGTGAGCCTCACGCTCGCGGCGGCGCTCGCGGCGATCACGTCCACGGAGCGGGTGGACCTGGGTACGCTGACGGCCATCGGCCTGGTCGTCTGGGTGCTGGGCTTCGGCATCGAGGCGACCGCCGACGCCCAGAAGAGCCGCTTCCGCGCCGACCCCGCCAACAAGGGCCGCTTCATCCACACCGGACTGTGGGCGTGGTCGCGGCACCCCAACTACTTCGGCGAGATCACGCTCTGGATTGGCGTGGCGATCGTCGCGCTGCCCGTGCTGCGCGGGTGGCAGTGGGTGACGCTCATCTCACCGGTGTTCGTCATCCTGCTGCTCACGCGCGTCAGCGGCGTGCCGCTGCTCGAGAAGAGCGCCGACGAGCGCTGGGGCGGCGAGCCGGACTACGAAGCCTACAAGGCGCGCACGTCGGTGCTGGTGCCGCGAGCTCCGCGGCGCGGCGCGTAGGGCCGGCCGGACCGGTAGTGAGCCGGCCGATTGAAGGAGACCGTGGTGTTCCTGACCGGTGGTGACGAAGGGTACGTGGAGGTCTTGCCCGGTATCCGCCGCAAGACCCTTTGTTCGGCGCCGCGACGCTGATGAGCGAGTTCCGTCTGCGGGCCGGCTCCCCCTTGCCGGCGCACGATCATCCCCAGGAGCAGACCGGCTATCTCGTCAGCGGCCGTCTCCGGCTGACGATCGGTGACGAGACGCTTGAGCTGGCGCCGGGTGACAGCTGGTCGATCCCCGGCGGCGCGCGCCACGGCGCGGAAGTGCTGGAGGACGCCGTGGCGATCGAGGTCTTCTCGCCGGTGCGCGAGGACTACCTGCCCGATGTGTGAGGCAGGTCATGCGGAT
>CAVOGK010000043.1:0-14537 GCA_963695395.1 uncultured Thermoleophilia bacterium
CCAACACGCTCGTGGGCCGGCCGCTCGACCGCGACGGCATCCTCGAGCTTGCCGCCGACATGGAGGGCCACCCGGACAACGTCGCGGCGGCCCTGTTCGGAGGCCTCACCATCGTGGTCCAGAAGGACGACCGGCTGCTGACCAAGAAGATCCTCGTCCCCGAGGTGCACGTGGCGCTGGCGGTGCCGAACCTGCCCGTCAGCACCGGCACCGCCCGAGCCGAGCTGCCGACCGAAGTCTCCCTGGTCGACGCGGTGTTCAACCTGCAGCGCACGCCGCTCGTGGTGGAGGCGCTGCGCACCGGCGACTACGAACTGCTCAGCCAGGTGATGGACGACCGCCTGCACCAGGCCTCCCGTCTCAAACGCATCCCGGGAGGCCGCGCCGCCTGGTTCGCGGCGCTCAACGCCGGGGCGGCGGCGGTCGCCGTCTCCGGTTCGGGGCCGAGCCTCATCGCTTTCGTGAGTCTGGCTACGGACGCCTCGCGCATCGCCCGCGTGATGGCCGAGGCGTTCGCCGCCGAGGGCGTGACGGCGATCCCGCTCGGTCTGGCCGCGTCGGCGGCCGGCGCTACCGTCGCCGCGTAGCCGCGCCCGGCCTTGTGGCCGCCCGGCCATCTTCGCCTTCCGGCCACCCGCCAACACCGGCGCGGGCGGCCCTGCCCCCCGCGGGGTACAGTCCGTGTATGAGCGCCGGCTATGAACTCGTCGACCACACCGCCGACATCGGCGTGCGCGCCTGGGGCGCGACGCCCGAGCAGGTCTTCGAGGAGGCCGCCCGGGCACTCTTCTCGCTCGTCTGTGACCCGCGCGATGTCGACGAGCGGGAGACCGTCGAGATCAAGCTCGAGGCCGAAGGCATGGACCTGCTGCTCGTCGCGTGGCTGAACGAGCTGCTGTACGTCTTCGAGGCGCGCAAGCTGGTGCTCACCGGGTTCGACGTGTGGGAACTTGGTGAGCACTCCCTGCGCGCCCGGGTCACCGGCGAGCCGCTCGATCTGCGCCGGCACGTGCTCTGCGGCGGAGTCAAGGCAGCGACGCTGCACGAGCTCGCACTCGAGCAGCGTGACGACGGTTGGGAGGGTTTCGTCCTCCTCGACGTTTGACGCCGGCCCGGCCCGCGGGTTGCCCGGCGCCCAGCTGAAGACAGGCGGACCATGCGGATCGAGCGGACAGCCGAGTTCACGTACGAGATCGCGCCCGAGCCCCCCATGCGCGTCCCCGGGCGCGTGTACGCCCACGCGAGCCTGTTCGAGCAGGCCGGTCACGAGGAGGCGCTGCAGCAGGTCGCCAACGTGGCGACGCTCCCGGGCGTGGTCGCCGCCAGTATCGCCATGCCGGACATCCACTGGGGCTACGGCTTCCCCATCGGCGGCGTCGCGGCCATGGACGAGGCAGACGGCGTGATCTCGCCGGGCGGCGTCGGGTTCGACATCAACTGCGGCGTGCGGCTGGTGCGGACGAGCCTCGGCCTCGAGGACGTGCGGCCGCGGCTCGAGCCGCTCATGCAGGAGCTGATGCGGCGCGTCCCACAGGGCGCGGGGCCGCACGGCGCCCTGTCGCTCAAGGAGGGCGAGCTCGAGCGGCTCGCCGAAGAGGGAGCCGCCTTCCTCGCGCGCCGCGGCCTGGCCACGGAGGACGACCTCTCGCGCACCGAGGAGGGCGGTGTCATGCCGGGGGCGGAGGCCGTCGCCGTCAGCCGGCGCGCGCTCGAGCGCGGGCGCACGCAGGTCGGCAGCCTTGGCTCAGGCAACCACTTTCTCGAGGTGCAGGTCGTGGACCAGGTCGTCGACGAGGATGCCGCGAGCGCCTTCGGCGTCGGCCTCGGCCAGATCGTCGTCATGATCCACTCGGGGTCACGTGGGTTCGGCCACCAGATCTGCACCGACCACGTGGCGCGGATGGCGAGCGTGGCGGCGCGCCACGGCATCGAGCTGCCCGACCGGCAGCTCGCCTGCGCGCCGCTCGGCTCGCCCGAGGCCCGCGAGTATCTCGCGGCGATGGCCTGTGCCTGCAACTTCGCCTTCGCCAACCGGCAGATGATGATGCACGAGGTCCGCGGCGCCCTCGAGCAGGTCTTCCACGCGAGCTGGGAGCGTCTCGGCGTGGAGCTCGTGTACGACGTCGCGCACAACATCGCGAAGCGCGAGGTGCACGTGGCGGACGGGCGCGAGCGTGCGGTGCGCGTGCACCGCAAGGGGGCCACGCGTGCGTTCGGGCCAGGCCATCCGGACGTCCCGCCGGAGTACCGGGCCACCGGCCAGCCGGTGATCATCCCCGGCGATATGGGCACCGAGAGCTGGCTGCTCGCCGGTACGGAGACGGCGATGCGCGAGACCTTCGGCTCCACCTGCCACGGGGCGGGCCGCCTGCTCTCCCGGCACGCGGCCCGCAAGGTCAAGAGCGGCGCCGACGTGCGCCGCGAGCTCGAGGACGGCGGCATCGTCGTGAAGACTGCCTCGGTCGGCTCGCTCGCCGAAGAGGCGTCGTACGCTTACAAGGATGTGGCCGATGTCGTCGCCGTCGTGGACGCCGTCGGCCTCTCGCGCAAGGTCGCGCGGCTGCGGCCTCTCGGCGTGCTCAAGGGGTGACCACCGGCCGCTGCGGCCGGTGAGGCGCCGGGCGGGGCGCTGCGCGCCTCAGCCGGCGCCGAGCCGAGTGGCCTCTTCTTTGGTCGCCTCGACGATCGTCCTGTAGACCTCGCGAAGTGCGTCCTGGGAGAGCGGACCCTTGTTCGCGCGCGAGAGGAAGGTGACCATCCACTCCTCGCGCTCCGGGTTGTACATGTCGAACCCGTGCTCGGCCTTGTAGCGCCAGAGCTTGTCGACGAGCGTCAGCCGCTTGTTGATCAGATCGATGATCTTGAGGTCGTTGTCGCTGATCTGATCGCGGAACTGCTTGATGACCGGGTCGTCACTGGGGATGCTCACTCAGGGGCCTTTCGTCGGGTGTGCGGGTGCGGAGGGCGGGCGCGCTAGTTCTGCGGAGGGCTGCCCGCATCGTCGTCGAACTCGTCGTCGTCTTCCTCGTCCTCGTCCTCGTCATCGACGTCGTCGTCGTCGAGGTCGGCATCGTCCTCATCCACGTCGTGGTCGATGAAGTAGGCGTCGTCGTCGGCCGTGACCTCAGCGGTGCGGAAGTCGTCCGGCGTGACCCCCTCGAGGAAGTCGCGGAAGCCCTCGATGATCTCCTCGGTGTCGTCGACCTCTCGCTCGAACTCGATGGCGTTCTCGTCGATGAGCTCCGTGCTGGCGAAGATGGGGGCGTCGGTGCGCACCGCCAGGGCGAGCGCGTCGCTCGGCCGCGAGTCGATGTCGACCTCCTCACCGTCCTTCATGAGGGTGAGACGTGCGTAGAACGTGCTCTCCTTGAGCTCGGTCACCGTGATGCGTGAGACCTCGGCGTGGAACTGGCCGATGACGCTGGTGAGCAGATCGTGGGTCATCGGCCGCGGCAGGCTGGTGCCCTGCAGCTTGATGAGGATCGCGGCGGCCTCGGGGTGCCCGATCCAGATCGGGAGAAAGCGGTTGCCCTCCACCGTCTTCAGCAGCACGATGGGCTGCTTGCCGATGACGTCGAAGCTGACGCCGTAGATCACCATTTCCTGTACGTCGGTCATGATCTGAGTATACGGCAAGCCTCACGGCGCTCACAGCGAATGACAACACTTGTTGCGGACGGCTTGGGTTGCCGAGGCCGGCGCCGGCTGCGTCCGGCGGCGGGCGCCGCGGCGGACACGATCGTACCTCTCGTCGAGACAGGAGGTGGCCCGTGGTGACGCCGTCCGGAGTGCCGCGCGGCAGGCTCCGAGCGCGGTTGACGCCCCGCCGCCGCGCTCGTAGACTCCAAGACCCCTGTGGGCGCATAGCTCAGTCGGTTAGAGCGCTTCTCTGATAAGGAAGAGGTCCGTGGTTCGAATCCACGTGCGCCCACCAGCGATTTGCAGCGAAATCGCGATTCTCTCCTCTCCGCCGGCCACCGCTTCTGCAACCATTCTGCAACCCAAATGCTCGGTTGTGCACGGCACGCGTCGGCACTCCTTGGCGTTCGATGGCACCGGCGTGCTCCTGCTTCCTTCCCGAACCACGGGGCAGCATTCGCGGCGCGGGCCAGGGCGGCTGCGAGCTCATAAGACGTGATCGTCACAACGTTTGACGCCACACCCAGCGCAGCAGATAAGGAAGGGAACGCACACGGCGCAGATCGGGGTGCAGGCGTGGACGAGAGCGAGGGCAGGACCCGAGGCGAGGACCCGGAGGAAGGCACGGGCAAGCTAGCCGACGAGCCGACCGCTTCGAAGGGCGAGAAGCCGACCGAGGTCGCGACGCCCTCCGAGAAGGCTGCGACCGAGGTGCGCGACGTCGCCGAGAGTGAGACGCTGCCGGCGACGCCGACGGCGCCGGGTGAGGCTGGAGCGCCGCCATCGCAGCCGCCGCGGCCGCCGCGGCCGACAGTGACGATCTCGCAGCCGCCCCGGAGCGGCGGCCCGCGCTGGATCTGGAGGGTCGTGGTCGTTGTCCTGCTGATCCTGGCAGTCGTCGCTGCCTGGTTCCTCTTCCTGCGCAGCACCGAGGAGGTGACACCCGCGCTGTCACCCTCGCCGCTGCCATCGCCGTCGCCCGTGGACTGGGCCGGTGCCTGGAGCCGCATGGACGGGACCGGCGGCGGCCTCGTCGTCGCCGGCGGTGACGGGTCCTATGAGGTGACCCTCTACGACGTCGTCCTGCGCCCCGGTGAGAGCGTACCGGCGACCCTCAGCGCCGACGGACGAGAGCTGCAGTTCGCACTGCCGTCGCAGTTCTCCGTCGGCGGACCGAGCGGCCCCTTTGCGGCGACGCTGACCATCGACGATGACCCCGGCAGGGCCACGCTGGTGATCACCGATACCGAGGGCACGAGCGTGCTCATGCCGCTGCAGCGCGTGCCCGAGCTCACGCCGACCAACCCGAGCATGAGCCCATCGGCGAGCGCGTCTCCTTCTGGCGTTGAGTCCCCGCCCGCTCCGTAGGCTGCCGGGCCTCTGTGGACGAAGTCACACGGCCTGGCGCATTGACAAGTGCGCCGGCATTCCTCGTGCATGCTACGAGAATGGACACACCGCGGCGCTGATCCGCTGCGCAGCGACGAACTCCTCTCTGACAAGAAAGCCGGGGCAGCAGAAGCGAATCTGGAGGGTCACTGGAGCCCCGACCACGATCGGCAGGAGAGCTCGTAGCCCGACACGCCGGCCGAGCGACCCGTCGTTACCGGCCGCGCGACGGGCGGCCGGCGAACGTCCCGCGGCGCCCATCGCGCTCTCACCTACGTCTACCTGATCGCCGCCACCGCGGTCCTCGTCATGCTCATCGCCCTGGTTGTCGCCAACCGTGGCACAGTCGCCGTCAACTGGGTGTTCGGCAGCTCCGCGGTCTCGCTGGTCTTTGCTGCTGCTCGGCGCCGCCCTTCGCGGCTTGCTCCTCGGCTGGCTCCTCGGCCTGCTGCTGCATCTGCGTCTGCGGCGGCCGCGGGCGCGAAGGGAGCGTGAGTGGCCGTTGCCGTTCTGACCGAAGCGGTGATCCGGCCGCCGGGCCAGGTGCGGCCTGCGCGGCGAGGGAGACTGGGCGGTCAACTGGCCAGCGCTGCGCGCCGTCGCCCTGCGCTACAAGGTCGCCGACAACCTCAGCCCAAAGGCCAAGGCGATCCGGATCGTCGTCAGGAACAGTCGCGGCAAGAGAGTGAAGACCATCCGGCCCACGACCAAGAACACCGCCAGGTGGTACAGCGTCAAGTGGAAGCCCAAGGCCAAGGGTACCTACCGCTATTACGTCTACGGCAAGGACCTCGCTGGCAACGCACAGAGGCGGGTGGGCTCGGCGAGGGTGGTCGTGCGCTAGAGGCTGGTCTCGGGCGACAGTCGCGGGGCGGGCGAAGTCCCGGCTGCAACCATTCTGCAACCCAGAGGCCCGGGACTGGAGGCGCGGAAAGGGACTGACGGGGACGTGACGTGAAGTGGACGCCAGACGACTCACCCTGGGAAGCCTTCTGAACACGGGTGCTCCAAAGTAGACTGGTCGTAGCAGTTCCGAGGGAGGTCGGATGCGCTACCGGGGGCCAGGGGTCGGGCAGCAAGCCGGGCGAACGAGATGATCGCCTGCCCCAGCTGTGGCGCACAGAACCCGGATCGCGCCAAGTTCTGCATGGAATGCGCGGCGCCGATCACTCTCGACCCCCGCCATCCGTCGAGAGCGCAAGGTCGTCACCACACTGTTCTGCGACCTCGTCGCCTTTGCCGCGATGAGCGAGGCCGCCGACCCCGAAGACGTCGACGCCATCCTGCGCCAGTATCACGCCGCAGCTCGAAAGGCGATCGAGTCTCACGGCGGCACCGTCGAGAAATTCATCGGTGACGCTGTGGTGGGCGTCTTCGGAGTGCCTGCGGTGCACGAGGACGACCCGGAGCGGGCGGTGCGCGCCGCTCTGCGCCTGGTCGATGCCGTCGAGGGCATGACGCGGCCCGACGGGACCCCCCTTCAGGTGCGCGTCGGCGTGAACACTGGCGAAGCGCTCGCGCGCCTGGACGTCCAGACCGACTCGGGGCATGGCTTCCTGGCCGGCGACGCGGTCAATACGGCGGCCAGACTGCAGGCCGCCGCGCCGCCGATGGGTGCGCTCGTGGGCCGGACCACCCACGAGCTCACCGACGGCATCTTCGAGTGCCGGGAACTCCCGCCGGTCAGACTCAAGGGCAAGGCCGAGCTTGTACAAGCGTGGCAGGTCCTCGCACCGGTCGCGCGCAGGAACGTCGAGGCGCCCGCTTCCGACGCGTCGCCGTTCGTCGGTCGCGAGGGAGAGCTCGCCTACCTGCGCGCGCTCTTCGACGCGGCGGTTTCCTCCCGCACGCCGCGCTTCGCGCTGATCTTGGGCGAGCCTGGTATTGGCAAGACCCGACTCGTGCAGGAGCTCCTCGCGCTCGTGGACGACCGCCCCGAGATGACCGTCTGGCGACAGGGGCGCTGCCTGCCCTATGGAGAGGGCGTGAGCTTCTGGGCTCTCGCGGAGATCGTGCGCGCACACTGCGGCATCGGCGATGGCGCGGAAGAGTCGGTGACGTGCGAGCGTCTAGAGGCGGCCGTCCCCGCAGGGGCCGATCGCGAGTGGCTGGTGGACCGCCTTCGCGCCCTCCTCGGCTTTGAGGCGCCCGCAGCGTCCCGCGAGGAGAACTTCGCTGCGTGGCTGCGGTTCCTCGAGACCGCGGTGGCCGCTCGGCCGGCCGTACTCGTGTTCGAGGACTTGCACTGGGCCGACGAGGCCTTGCTCGACTTCCTCGATTACCTTGCCACGCGTCTGGCCGACGCGCCGCTGACCGTCATCGCGACCTCGAGGCCCGAGGCGTTCGAGAGTCGCGGACCGTTCGCGGCGGCGGCGGGCCACGTGGACCGTGTGGTGCTCAAGCGGTTGTCGGTGCTCGAAACCAGGGCGTTGATCGACCGGCTGGCCGTTGATTCTCCCACTGTGGAGTCGGCCCTCGCCGACATCGTCGACCGGTGCGGAGGCAACCCGCTGTACGCCGAGCAGTGCGTGCGTCTGCTCGCCGACGGTGTCCAAGGCGACAAGCTTCCGGGGTCGGTGCAGGCGGTGATCGCGGCCCGCCTGGACGCCTTGCCTCAGCGAGAGAAGTCGGTGGCGGGGGATGCGGCCGTTGTTGGCACGACGTTCTGGGACGGGGCGCTGGCCGCACTCGGCGGGCGAGGTCTGGAGGAGACGGACGAGCTGATCCGCGGCCTGGTGGCCCATCAGCTTGTTCGACGTGCCCGAGACTCGTCTCTCCCGGAGGAGCGCGAGTACGCGTTCGCACACGCGCTCACCCAGGAGGTCGCCTACCGACAGCTGCCGCGCGCCGTCCGGGCGCGCAAGCACGCTGCGGTCGCGAGCTGGCTGCAGACGAAGGCGGCGGGTCGCCTCGAGGATCTCGCCGAAGTGCTGGCGCACCACTACGCGACGGCGCACGACGTGGCCGTGACCGCCGGTGAAGAGAGCCTCGCCGCAGCAGTCAGAGAGCCCGCGGCGCGGTTCCTCGATCTGGCCGGCGACCGTGCAGCCCGCGTCGATGTGGCTGCCGCGGCAAAGCGCTACGCTGCGGCGCTCGAGCTGGCCCGTGAGGGGAGCGCCCTGGAGGCTCAGCTCGAGTTCAAGTTGGGCGAGTCGCAGCTCTGGGCTGGGTCGACCCTTGAGGCCGCGCAGCACCTTGAACGGGCCGTTGACTTGCTGAGCAAGGTCGGCGAGATGCGTCGTGCCGCGGTCGCCATGGTCCGCCTGGCCAGGGCGAGAAGCCATCTCTTCGCCGAGACCGATGAGGTCGAGCGGCTGCTTCTTCGCGGGGCGGTGGAGCTTCTGGAGGGCGTCGGGCCATCGGAAGAGCTCGTGATCGTCCTCACGGAGTGGGGTCGCGACCGGATCAATGCCGGCATGATCGATGAGGGCGCGGGTGCACTCGAGCGGGCGATCGACGTCGCCTGCAAGCTCGGCATCCCGGAGCCCGCTCTGGCCCTCAGCATCTTGGCGGGCCATCGCGCAAAGGCCGGCGATCCGCGATGGGCCGACGACTCTCGGCGCTCACTGGCGCTTGCGGAGGAGCAAGGTCTCGGCGTCGAACGCGCACGCGTGTGGCTCAACTACGCTGCTTCCATCGCGCTCGCCGAAGGCCCACGGCGATCCCTGGAGGAGTACGACCGCGCGTTCTCGTTCGCGGACTCGCGCGGTCTGACGGAGGCCATGCTGTTTGGTCGCTGCAATCGGATCGACGCCCTGGTCCATGCCGGCGAGTGGGATGACGCCCTCAGTGAGGTCGACCATCTGGAGCGGCACTTCGTCCAAGCGTGTGGACACGCTGGAGAAGTCGCCTGGATACGGCTCGTCGCGCTCCTGCCGCTGATGTGGCGCGGCCGGGACGATGATGCCTTCCGGCTCATGGGCCCCCTCATCGACGAGGTTCGCACGTCCGGTCTTCCTGAGGACGTCGTCCTTGCCGGCGTGGTGGGTGCGGTGGTGACCTCCGCGAAGGATCGAGCCGAAGCATGTGGGCTGCTTGAGGCCGCACTCTCTGAGTTCGCGTCCGGCCACGGTGCGTCGGAATGGGGCTACGACTGGCTCTACGAGCTGCTGCCCGAGGCGGCGCGAATCGCACTGTCCGCGAGCGAGCGGGGGCTGGCGCAGCGCTTGCGCGACCACACCCCGTGGAGTCTGGCGGGGTACCGTCTTGCCGACATGCACGTTGACGCGCTACTGGCCGAGGCGGCCGGCGAGCACGAGTCGGCCGCGGCCGGCCTCGCCGATGCCGGCCGGGGGTGGCACGACTTCGGCGTGCCCTATGAAGAGGGGCACGCCCTGCTCGGCCAAGGGCGCTGCCTCGTGGCGCTCGGCAGAGTGCCGGATGCCGCGCAGCCCCTGCAGCAGGCGCAGAAGATCTTCACGCGGCTCGGTGCGACGCCGGCGTTTGCAGAGGCCGACCGACTCCTGAGCGAGATCGCGCCGCCACCCGGCTAAGCCGTCCGTGGTTCGAATCCACGTGCGCCCACCAGCATTTGCAGGGAAATCTCCCGCGCTACTCTCCGCTCGGACCTCGTTCTGCAACCATTCTGCAGCCCAGATGCGTGCGCTTGTATTGCACAGTCTGTGGGTCTTTGGCGCTGGCTGGGATAGCGGCGATGGCTGCGTCTGCCTCGTCTTCTGCGACTAGCCGCGTTCCTCGACCCGGTGAGTCCGAGGCGGCTGAGTTGACAGAGCCGACAGATCCATGGCATCGAGGTGTCCGATCGTCGGTTCTGCCGATTCCGTCAGCGCTTGACTGGCCAGGGTTGTCGCGGGTCATGTACGAGACTCTCCAGTGCCAGTAGGAGTTCTCGCCCCCGGAGGGTGTCGCGGGCCTTCTGTAGCGGGTCTCGGCCCAGCCGCGTGGCACGCTGAGGCCGAGACGGCCAGCCCGTGCCTGTTCCGCCAGTGCTTCCCTGAGTCCCGCGTCGATCTTGGCGGCCGCTTCCACCTGCACCTCCGGCGCTGGGTCTTCGCCACCCTTGGGGTAGAGTCGGGGCTATATGGGGGAGCCACAGGACACGAACCGGGAGTTCCTCGCCGCCATGGCCACCGCGTTGTCGCGCTACGGCCAGACGGCCGACGTCATCGAGGACGGCCTGTACGCTTGCGCCGCTACGCTCGGCGTCGAGTTCGCCATGTTCTCGGTGCCCACCGCCGTCTTCGTCTCATACGGTCACGGTGGAGACATGCACACGCGACTGCTCCACACGCGCGATACCGCCATCGACCTCCAGGCTCTTGACGAGCTGCACGTGACGCTGCGCGCGGTGAGCGAGGGGCGCATCTCGGCTGCGCAGGGGCTCGCCGAGGTCCGGCTCATCACGGTCAGCCCTCTCCGTTTTCCCTGGTACATGCGTGTGCTTGCGGCCGGGCTGGCCGCCGCCGCCATCAGCGTCCTTCTCGGCGGCGGTGTGCACGAGGTCGTTGCCTCCGTGCCGGTCGGGCTGGCCGTCGGCGTCACCGTCGTCGCGGCGCATCGCATGCAGCGCCTGACCAGCCTCCTCGAGCTGCTCGCCGGCCTCCTCGCGGCCGTGCTCACGCTGGCCCTCGGGCACGTTCTGCCGCACTTCCATCTCGCCACCGTCGTTCTCGCCGGGATCATTCTGTTGCTGCCCGGACTGAGCATCACGCTCGCGGTATCTGAGCTGGCGGTGCGCCACCTCGTTTCGGGCACGGCGCGCCTGGCCGGCGCCGTGGTGACGCTAGTGAGCCTGGGGTTTGGCGTGGCCATGGGCTACGCGGCCTTCGCGAAGCTGGATCTGGTGCCGCCGTCCGCACCCTCCCACGCCGCCCCGTACCCGTGGCTCACGGCGCTCGCGGTGGTGGGCAGCACCGCGGCTCTCATGGTGACGACGAACTCGCGGCCGCGGGACGTGTGGGTCGTGGCTGCAGCCGTGGCGGGCGCCGTTCTCGGCGCCCGCTTCGGCGCCTGGCTTCTGGGTCCCACCGTGGGCGTCGCGGTGGCCAGTCTCATGGTCGGTCTGGGGAGCAACCTCTACGCCCGCCTCGCGAGGCGGCCGGCCGCGGTGCCGCTGCTGCCGGGCCTCGCGGTGCTGGTGCCCGGCGCCCTCGGGTTCCGCGGCATCTCTGTCTTCCTGCGCAGCGCGACCGGTAGCCTGCAGATCCTCGCCGCGGTGCTGGTCATCGCGGCCGGTCTCGTGGTCGGTCTGCTTGTGGCGGATGCGGCGCTACCGCCGCTTCCGCCGCGCCGGGAAGCGGAGTGATTGCAGGAGAGAGGTCCGTGGTTCGAATCCACGTGCGCCCACCGGCGATGTCCGGAGAAATCGCGTTCTCACCTCTCCGCCGGGCCGTCTTGCGGGATGGAGCGATTGCGGCCCGCATGGTAGCCTTTCGGTGAGCGAGCGACGAGGGAGCACGCGTGACTCAGTCGCCTGACGGCATCTCAGCTCCATCCCTCAGCCAGATCATGGCCCGTGCCGGCGCTCGCCCCGTCGGCGCCGCCGGCCTGCGCCCCTGCTACAAGTATCCGGCCTATCGGCCGGTCAGGAGCTTCGGGGGGCTGGGGCAGGAGCTGTCCTATAGCGATGCGCTGTTTCGCTCAGCTCCGCTGGCGCGCAGGCTCCTGGCGTTGCCCTACGAACCTGTCTGCCGGCTTGCCGTGTCGCAGGCCGAGTGGGTGAGGTTCCCGAGCAGCGGAACGACGAGGCGCCGGGCCTGGGCGGCCTTCGGCCAACCGGGCGGCGCTTTCGAGATGGCGTCGGCGTCCCGTTTCCAGGAGCTTTCACTGGGAGCGTTGCCGAACCGACCGTTCCCATACGGCGTCGAGAGCTGGCTGCTGGATGGGCTGCTGCCGAGTGGCGGGGCGGCCGATGAGTTCTGCACCGTGCTCGAGCCGCACGAACATCCGCCCGTCCTGGACCTGGTGCGCATCCTCGCCGCCACAGCCATCGAGTTCGCAGCGCAGCTCGACGGGGCCGAAGCGAAGGTCATAGACGACGCCGTCCCCGCGGCCTGCGTGTACTGGAGGCGCGAGCCCCACGAGTACAGCGTTTCGGTCCTCGCTCGCGTGAACGGCGACCATCTCAACGGACTGAAGTTCTGGGCGGTCTTCTGGGACGACGACGAGCGTCAAAGTGTGCGCTACGTCTACAAGCCGATCGAGGTGCGGGCCCCGAGCATCATCGTGACGCACCTCTATGACCTCTGGCCCGAGTCTGAGCAGAGCGGGCGCCTCATGACGATCGTCTGGGAGCAGTTCGAGGCGTTGAGGCGGATGGTGTCGCACAAGGCAGCCCACGACTGCTTCTCCGAGGCCGTCCGCCACGACCTCTAGCACGGAAGCGAGTGTACGACCAGGGCGTCGGCAGGCTCTGTGACGGCGAATTGCTTGGGGACTGGCGCGGCACGCCCTTTGGAGGTTCCCCTTGCGTGGATGGGCAGGCTAGATCCACGTGCGCCCATGCGCGATTTGCTGGGCTTTCTCCCGCTAGACTCTGCTCTGAACCCGCCGATTGCAGCCCTTCTGCAACCCAAATGCGGGCGTCGCGACTTGACAGGTTTCGGTTCTGGCGGTGCTGTCGTCGATCCTGTTCTGTGTGTGCCGTGCCTCGGCGGGCAGCGGAACCAAGGTAAAGTATGGTGGCGCGCAGAGTCGAAGAGCAGTGGTCGACCATCGGCCGAACGCGCACGGACCACCCGTTTCCACGCCGCGGTGATCGTTCGGGAGAGAGGTCGTGATGGGCAGGGATGACGCGGTCGTTCTCACGCGGGGGCTGACCAAGTCCTACAAGGGCTTCGACGCCGTTCGGTCGCTGGATCTCGTCGTTCCGCGACACTCGATCTTCGGCTTCCTTGGTCCTAACGGCGCGGGCAAGACGACGACGATGAAGCTGTTGCTGGGCCTGATCCGTCCGAGCGCCGGGTCCGGCTCGGTGTTCGGCCTCGACATCGTCAAGGACAGCCCCGGCGTCCGCTCGCGGATCGGCTACCTCCCGCAGGACCCGCGCTTCTACGAGCACATGACCGCGCGGCAGACCCTTCGCTTCGCGCTGAGGTTCTTCTTCACCGGGCCCAAGGCGGCCCTCGAGCAGCGCGTCGAGGACGTGCTCGGGCTGGTGGGGCTTGCCGACAAGGCGGATCGGCCCATCAAGAGCTTCTCGGGAGGAGAGCGGCAGAGGCTGGGCATCGCCCAGGCGCACATCCACGAGCCGGAACTGCTCATACTGGATGAGCCCGCGGCGGCGCTCGATCCCCTTGGACGACGCGATGTGCTCGCGATCCTGGACGGCTTCAGGGCGACGACGACGGTCTTCTATTCGACGCACATCCTCGACGACGTCCAGCGAGTGAGCGACACGGTCTGCATCCTCAACAAGGGCATTGTCGCTGCGCAGGGTCCGATCGAGCAACTGCTCAGCGGCGGTACGGGCATCGCCTTCGCGGTCGACGTACAGGGTGACGTGGACCGAGCCAAGGCTGCTCTGCTCGAGCAGAGATGGGTCGAGGACGTCGCGGTCTCACGCGGTCCCGACGCGGCGACTCTGCGTGTGACGGTGACGGACGCGGAGACCGCCGAGGCCCAGTTGCAGCGCGTTCTTCTCGCGGACGACGGGCTCGTGATCAGGCACTTCACACGAGAAACGGCGGACCTCGAAGCCGTCTTCGTCAAACTGGTCGAGGGGGGCGGCGATGATCAGTAGCTCCGGCACCTCGGGGCTCGAGCGGGTGTCCGCAGGCGGCTGGCGCAGCGGCCTGTCGAATCTGATGGGCGCGGCGTTCGGCTCGTGGTGGCGCACACGCATGTGGGTCATCCAGTCCCTGTTGTGGACCGCCGTCATCAACGGCTCCCTCGCCGCCTTCATCTGGGGTGACGCTCCGGACGACGTGACGGTGTTCACGCTCTTCGGGATCATGACCATGTTCGCGGCCATCGCGGTCGCCATCCTGATGCAGGAGGCCATCGTCGGCGAGAAGAGGAGCGGGACGGCTGCGTGGGTGCTGTCGAAGCCGGTGTCGCGCCCGGCGTTCGTACTCTCGAAGCTGGTGCCGAACGCGGTCGGGATCGTCGTCACCATGCTTGCGATCCCGTCGATCGTGTTCGCTGGTGCAGCTCGCGGCGGCCGGCATCGACTTCTCGGTGGACCGGTTCGCGCTCGGCGCGTCGGTGGCCGCGCTCAACCTGCTCTTCTACCTCACGCTGACGCTGATGCTGGGCACGGTGTTCGACGCAAGCGCGCCGGTGATCGCCATCCCGCTGGCCTTCGCTTTTGGCCAGCAACTCCTTGCCGGCGTCCCGGGGCTTGCCTCGCTCCTGCCGTGGTCTCTGGTGGTACCCATCGAAGGATCCGACGTCAGCGTCGTCGGGGCCATCGTGGCCGGGCAGCCGCTGCCCGCGCCGGGCGCACTCGTGTTCACCGGGATCGCGTGCGTGGTCTTCACGGCCGTCGCGTTCTGGAAGTTCGCGCGCACAGAGCTCTGAGAAGCTCGGGTCGACATTGACGGTCCCAG
>CAVOGK010000044.1:0-6636 GCA_963695395.1 uncultured Thermoleophilia bacterium
GCAGTCCGGCTACGATCGCCGTGGAGCTCGAGCCGAGGCCGGACGACATCGGGACGCGGATGTCGCAGTGGATGCGCAGGCCGGCCGGCGCAGCTCTGCCGGCCTCCTCGCAGAGCCGCAGGAACGCCTGCGCGACGAGATTGCGCTCGTCCCTCGGCAGACCGGCCGGATCCGGCCCCTCGACCGTGACGACGATGCCCTCGCCCTCGAGTGAGAACCCGACCTCGTTCCACAGGTCGAGGGCGAGGCCGAGACAGTCGAACCCCGGGCCGATGTTGGCGGTGGTCGCCGGGACCCGCACCCGGCAGCTCGAACCAGGTGCGCCGCCGGAGCCGCTCACGCCTCGTCCCCATATTCCTCGGGGCCCGGGCCGCCGTGTGCGCGATTCCTGCGCCATCTGACGAACGCCCACACAACGATCGCGACGAGCGCCGCGACCACCGCGTAGTCCGCGTAGTGAAGGTATGGGCGGATGTCTTCCCAGTGCTCGCCGAGGCGCGTCCCCAGCCAGCCGAGGAAGAACACCCATGGGATGCAGCCAAGCAGCGTGTAGAGCGTGAACTTCCAGAACGGCATCTTGGCGATGCCGGCCGGCAGGGATATGAAGGTGCGCACGATCGGCAGGCAACGGGTGAAGAACACGGTCGCTGCTCCGTATTTGGCGAACCAGCGTTCCGCCAGCTCCACGTGGTGGTGGCGAAGCAGGATGTACTTGCCGTACTTGTCGATGAACGGGCGCCCGCCGTACAGCCCGACCCAGTAGGCGATCCAGGAGCCGACGACGTTGCCGGCCACCCCGGCGACGGTGATGCCGAGGAGCGTCATCGTGCCCTCGCTCACGGCGAAGCCGGCGAAAGGCATGATGGCCTCGCTCGGCACGGGGATGCAGGCGCTCTCGAGCAGCATCAGGAAGAAGACGGCCGGCAGACCCCAGTCGCCGATCATCGCGGTCGCCCACTGCACCAGGGTATCGATGATGGATTGCATGCGCGACAGCGTACCGTACCGGGCGGCGCGCGGGCGAACACCCCCGTCCGGTGGCCGCCCTCCGCAGGCGTGTGGTAGGTTCCGGGCTCGACTTCCCCCGCCGCAAGGAGGCGTCCGCATGGCCGTCGGACTCATGGACATCAAAGGACAGTACGCCGAGCTGCAGGACCGCATCGAGGACGCCGTTCTCCAGGTGCTGCGCAGCGGGCGGGTGATCCTCGGCCCGAACGTCAAGGGCTTCGAGGAAGAGGCCTCGGCGTATATGGGAACCGCCGGGTCCGTCGGCGTCGCCAACGGGACCGACGGCCTGACCATCGCGTTGCGCGCCTTGGGGATCGGGCACGGCGACGAAGTCATCACCGTGCCGTTCACGTTCTACGCCACGCCCGAAGCTATCGCCCAGTCCGGCGCCAAACCGGTGTTCGTCGATATCCTCCCGGACACGCTCTGCATCGATCCGGATGCGATCAAGGCGGCGATCACGCCGCGCACCAAGGCGGTCATGCCCGTCGACCTCTTTGGCCTCCCTGCCAACGCCGACGCCATCCGCAAGGTGACCGAGGCTCACGGCCTGGCCGTGGTCGAGGACGCCTGCCAGGCCTGGGGCGCCACCTACGACGGACGCCGGGCCGGCAGTCTCGGCGATATGGGCGTCTTCAGCTTCTTCCCGACCAAGAACCTCGGCGGCTACGGCGACGGCGGTCTCGTCACCGGCCACAGCGAGGTGCTCGTCCAGCGCGCCCGCGAACTGCGCTTCCACGGCAGCAAGGACAAGAAGACCTTCACCGACATCGGCTTCAACTCGCGGCTGGACGAGATCCAGGCCGCGATCCTGCGCATCGAGCTCGGGGTCATCGACGAATGGAACGGCCGCCGCGCCCTCGTCGCCGAATGGTACGACGAGTACCTGCCGGACGACGTCGTGCGTCCCGCCGTGCCCGACGGCCTCACGCACGTGTACCATCTCTACGTGATACGCCACCCGCGCCGCGACGATATCGCCGCCGCGTGCAAGGAGCGCCAGGTCGACTGCGCCGCGTACTACACCACCCCGCTGCAGCTCCAGCCGGCGTTCGCCGATCAAGGCCACAAGCCGGGCGACTTCCCGCGTACCGACGAGGCCGCCGCGACCAACCTCGCCCTCCCCATGCACCCGAACCTCACCAAGGACCAGGTCGAGGAAGTGGCGGCGGCGGTCGCAGCCGGGCTCGCCTGACGGCCCACGCGGCTCACGCGGGCCGGAGTGGTCCGGCGTCCCGACCCGAGCTCGGAGTCCCCGCACGGGCTCGGCGTCCCCCGCCAGGGCTACACCTCCCGCCCGCTCCGGCAGGCGTGACGGCCGGCGCACCGAACCCTTGACTCTGTGAGGATCTGGGTCGACATCACCGACGCTTCCGCCGTCGTCTTCTTCGCGCCCATCGTGCGCCGTCTCGAGGACGCCGGGCACACGGTGACGCTCACGGCGCGCCGCTTCGCCGGCGCCGAGCTCGTCCTCCAGCGCTACGGCCTCGGCGGCGTCCTGACCACGCGGCACCGCGGCGGCAGCCTCGGCACACGCGCCGTCGGCCTGGTCAACCGAACGGCGCAACTCCTCGTGTCCGCATCGAGCGGCCGCTTCGACGTCGCCGCCGGCGGCCACGCCAGCGACTTCGTGCTCACCGCGTGGACGCTCGCGGTGCCCCAGATGACTTTCCTCGAGCCGGAGCGCCTCGGGCGCAGCAACCTCGTCAACGTCCGCCTGGTCGACGAGGTCGCCGTCCCGGAAGCGGTGCCGGTCGCGTCGGTCACCTCCAGCGGCGCCCTCGCCGACAAGCTCTTTCGCTACCCGGGGTTCAAAGAGGAGTACTACCTGTACGACGCGCAGCCGGACCCGGAAGCGTTGAGCCGCCTGGGCGTGGGGCGCAGGCGCATCGTCGGCGTCGTGCGGCCGGCCGCGCCGCGCATGCGGCTGCCGGCCGACGATGCGGCGCCGGCCGACGAGACCCGGCTCACCGAGCTTCTGCAGGGGCTGGCCGGGCGGCGCAACCTCACGCTGGTCGTCGCCGCCCGGGACCAGGACCAGCGGCGGCGCCTCCTGGCGCTGGAGCTGCCCGGGGTGATCGTGCCCGACGGCCCAGTCGATGGCACCGGGCTTCTGGCCGCCGCCGACTTCGTCGTCGGGCTCGGCGGCGCGATGCTCCGCGAGGCCGCCGCGCTGGGCACGCCGGCGTACACGCTCTCGCCGTCCGCAGGCGCCGTGGAAGCCACGCTGCTCGCCGACGGTCGCCTCACGCGCGCCGCGGGACCGGACGATATCGTGCTCCGCAAGAAAGACACACGCACGTCCTCGTCGCCGCCGCGTGACCCCTGGCTGTTCGCCTCGCGGCTGCTCGAGCTGGCGCGCCGGCGCTCCCGGCGGGCACGCCTCGGCCGCCTCGTCCAGGACGCCACGGACGAGCCACCGCCGCCCCTGGTCTGACAGCCTGGCGGCAGGCTCCGGCCGGTTCGCCGGCGGGCTCGGGCCGGCCCATCCACGGCTTCAGCCGGCCCACCAGCAGACCGCCTCCTGAGCGTCGCTCGGAACACGGGGACCTCGGGCGGCCGAGGCTGAGGCGGTCGACTCCACAGATACTGCGATCGTGTCGGCACCGGGAATGCCACCTCCGGCGGCATCGGCAAGTACCGGTGGCGACACTGTCGGCGGCACCACGCGCACCACCGGGCGGCACCACCGGCGACACCACTCGTGACACCATCGGCGAGGGGCACCCTGTTACCCTCGCCCCGCTGAGCCCCGGGCGCCGTCACGACCGCAGGTTTGGCCTTGTGCTACATCACAAGATAAGCTGCGCTTATGGACCTGCGTCAGATACGCCTCTTCTGCAGGATCGTCGACCGCAGGAGCTTCTCGCTGGCGGCCGACGAGATGCACATCACCCAGCCGGCTGCCAGCCAGCAGGTTCGCAGCCTCGAGCGCGAGCTCAAGACGATCCTCCTCGACCGCTCGCGCCGCACCGTCGTCCCCACCGACGCCGGCGCGGTCCTGTACCGCTACGGCCGCGAGATCCTCGACCTCGACGAGCGCGCCCGCACCGAGATCCTCGACCTCGGCGAGCTCGTCGCCGGCCGCGTCGTCGTCGGCGCCTCCACCGGCCCCGGCGAGCACGTGCTGCCCGGGATGCTCACGCAGTTCAAGGGGGGCTACCCCGGCGTCAGCATCTCCCTGCGCGTCGACGACACACACGCCGTCATCGAGCGCGTGCTCTCGAGAGAGTTCGAGATCGGCGCCGTTGGCGCCGTCACGCCGCGGCCGGAGCTGGTCGCGGAACCACTGGCCCGGGACGAGATCGTCCTCGTATGCGCGCCCACGCACGCGTGGGCATCTCGCGACCAGGTCGCGCTCGACGAGCTGGTCGGGGAGCCGCAGCTCATGCAGCAGCAGGGCGCCGGCGTGCGGATCGTCGTCGAGGACCACCTGCGGCGTGCCGGAGTGCGCCCCGAGAAGCTCAACGTCGTCATGGAGATGGGGCTCATGGAGTCGGCCAAGCAGGCGGCCATCGCCGGCGGCGGCGTGACCTTCCTCAGCCGCTGGGCGATCGGCCCGGAGCTCGAGCACGACGCGCTCGTGGTCGTGCCGATCGAGGGCTTCCGCATCCTCCGCGACTTCTACGCCGTGCGCTCCAAGACGCGTGTGCTGAGCCGGGCCGCCGAAGCCCTGCTCGCGTTCTTCCGCGAGCAGTACGCGGCGGCCGGCTGACCCAGGGCCCTTCGCTTCCGCACGAGACGCGCGCCTGTAGACCACTCGAGCACCTGGGCAGCGCGATCACGTCGATCCCAAGTCCGCCGCCTACGTGGCCGACGGCACTGACCTGGATGTCTGCCGCGACGACCGCGGGACACCGCGGCCGCCCCCCGGACTCGCCGCTCACCAGGCGCCTCTCCGACGCCGCCATCGCATTCCCATTTCGCATGCCGCGCTGCCCCCACATAAGTCCCGCTACTGCTGTGAGCCTGAGGGCGTCGCGGCAATCAGGGATGACCCCGGCATCATTTATGCGGCTTATTTGACAGATAAGTATGTGCCGCCCATACTCGCGGCCATTCGAGCGCCGGGCGCGTAGCGCGCGCCTTCCCGCTGCTCCACGAGAGGAACGATGACCGAGACCGAGAGCAACGCCGTCGCAGCGCCGGCGGCGGGCCGGACCGACGCCGACCCGTCCGGCGGCGCCGCGACGGCCACCGACGAGGACATCTTCGACCCGGAGATCGACGACACGCTGCCGCCGTTCCGCCCCGGCCCCGAGCCGTCCGACCTGCCGGCCGGAGCGTGGCTCAGACGCTGGGGCATCGGGCTCACCGGCTGGGGCGTCTTCGTCCTGGTCGTCTATCTGACACTGGGCGCCGATCTCAACCCCTACCTCAGCATCGCCGGGCTCCTGGTCGGCTTCCTCGTCGGCCTCACCGGAATGGGCGGCGGCGCCCTGATGACCCCCGTGCTCATCTTCTTCTTCGGCTTCGAGCCCACGATGGCGATCGGCACGGATGTCACCTACGCGGCCGTCACCAAGATCGCCGGCTCGTGGAAGCATTGGCGCCAGGGCTCGGTGGACATCCCCCTGGCGCTCTGGCTCGCCCTCGGCAGTATCCCGGCCTCGCTCGTCGGCGTGGCCACCGTCGTCTACGTCAAGGCCACGTACGGCGACGTCATCAACAGCATCCTGTACCGCGCCATCGGGTCGGCGCTGATGATGGTCGGCGTGCTGCTCGTCGTGAAGGTCGTCCTGCACGTCGACCAGGCGCACCGCCGCGAGAACATCCGCATGACGCGGCGGCTCAAGATCATGACCGTCGGACTCGGCCTCTGCACCGGCTTCATCATCGGGTTCACGTCCGTCGGCAGCGGCACCTTCCTGGCCGTGTTCCTCATCCTCTTCTATCCGCTCACCACCGACCGGATCATCGGTACCGACATCTTCCACGCCATGATCCTGCTGGTCGTCACGGGCCTGGCGCAGATCGGTGTCGGCCACGTCGACCTGTGGATGGTGGCCTCGCTGCTGATGGGCTCTATCCCGGGCGTGCTGCTGGGCTCGCAGATGACGGTCAAGGCGCCGACGCGCGTCCTGCGCACCGTTCTTGCGGTGGTGCTCTTCCTCAGCGGTCTGGCGCTGCTCTTCAAGGCGTAGCGCGATACGCCACGGCTGGTGCATGGCCCTCGTTGCCGGGCGTGCTCACCCGGTGCTCTGACCCGGAGCGGGAGACAGGTGTTCGTGCACCGCGAGCCATGGCCCTCCATTCTGGCGAGCGAAGACGATGGTCTCCCGCTCGCAGACGGTCTCCTCGCCGGCAGCGAGCCCGACGCGCGTGACCAGGCTGTGCACGAAGACGGCGGCGTCGCCCACCACCTGCACCATCTGCTCTGATGAGGTGCACGCCAGGACACGAAAGCCGTCCTCGCGCTCCCAGCGCTCCCACTCCGCGCGGTAGGCCGCCCTGGACTCGAACCGTTCCGGAGAGCTGTGGAAGACGAACGTAGCGTCCGGGCGAAACGCCCGGAAGTAGTCTTCGGTCTGATGCGCGCCGAACGCCGCGATGAGTGCGTTCGCGGCGGTCTTCACCTGCTCCTCGCTGACCGCGTCGCTGGTCACCGGGTCACCTCCCACTCGTTGA
>CAVOGK010000045.1:0-34133 GCA_963695395.1 uncultured Thermoleophilia bacterium
CGAGGCATACGTGCAGGCGCTCCGCGCCGAGGGCGTCCCGGTGCAGACCGGGGTCTTCGGTGCGCACATGCAGGTGGACCTGGTCAACGATGGGCCGGTGACCATCCTGCTCGAGAGCTGACCTCCGGCATACGGC
This sequence comes from uncultured Thermoleophilia bacterium, assembly GCA_963695395.1. Classification (GTDB taxonomy): domain Bacteria; phylum Actinomycetota; class Thermoleophilia; order UBA2241; family UBA2241; genus CAIXSE01. The sequence continues at coordinate 137 of CAVOGK010000045.1, forward strand.
CGGCCCTGCTCAACCGCTTTGGTTCTCCGCGTGACGCGCGTCCGCGAGTTTCTCGTTGCTCGGCGGCACGTTCTTGTAGGCGGCGTAGCCCGCGAAGATGCCACAGACCCAGGCGAACAGCCACGGGCCCCACCAGTAGTACAGGTAGGGGGTCCAGCGGTATTGGCCGCGGTCGTACGTGTAGATGAGGCCGATCATCGCCGCGGTGCAGACGATGACGCCGCCGACGCTCGGCCATCTGAAGCTCAGCAGTCCGCCGACGACCATGACGATCCCGAGTCCGACCAGCACGTGCACGCCGGAGAGATAGTCGGCGTAGATCCCAAAGAACTGCGGGATGCCGAACACGGGCTCGATGGAGCGGGCGTAGAGCGCGCCGCCGATCGCGAACGCCCCGGCCACGACGCCGGTGACAGCCGCGTAGTTGGCCATCTTCTGACCCTTCATGCTCCGACTCCTTCCACTGCGGCGCCGAACTCGGTGAGCTCACCCGTGGGCGTGATCGTCGAACCCTCGAGAGCCTCGTCGGTGGTGCCCTTGTAGATGTTCTTGAAGACGAGGTAGGCGATGGGGCCGGTGAGGACGCCCGCCAGGCCGCCGATCATCCAGTCCATCCCGTTCACGAACAGGGCGATGATGGCGATGGCGATCGGGAAGGCGACCCAGATGCCGAGCGCCCACGTCGGAAGCGGCACCCGGAAGGATCGCGGAGCGTTGGGCTCCCTGACGCGCATGATCATGACCGTCAGGAAGATGAGCACGTAGGGGAACATGAGCAGGAAGACGTCGATGGTGATGAGCGCGTCGAACTCGAAGTTGATCAGCACGGCATTGACCAAGCCCAACATGAGGATGGCGACCCACGGCGTGCCCCAGCTCTTGTGAGTGGCGCCGATGAAGCGCGGCAGCAGGCGGTCGCGCGACATCTGGAACTGTGGCCGCGAGCCCGTGGCGAGGTAGCCGGCATACAGGCCGACGTTGGAAAGGATGGCCGAGAGCAGCAGGAGGTAGGTGAGGAACGTGCCGCCCACGACTCCGGCGAGCTGCACGAAGTCCTCTCCGCCGCCGCCGGTCCACATGTTGAGGTAGTTGTCGGGACCGGCCAGATTGGCCACGCGAATCGACGCGAACACGGTGACGAAGTAGGTGGCGATGACCAGCGGCGTGCCGATCATCAGGGCCTTCGGGATCACCTTCTGGGGGTTCTCGATCTCACCGGCGAGCGTGGACATGGACTCCCAGCCGGAGTACATCCACATCATGATCGCCAGTCCCAGGTTCAGAGACGTGAGGACGTTGTTGCCCTCCGAGAGGATGGGCGTGAACGGGTTGCCGGTGCCCTTGACGATGCCCCACACGGTGAACAGCAGAAGCGGGACCATGACGCCGATCTGGATGAAGGTGAGCGACCAGCCGGTGAGCTCCAGACCACGCATGTTGATGAACGTGAACACCGCCACGATGGCGATGCCGACGGCCGCTCGTTCGGCCGCGCCGAACCCCCATTGGTTCTGCATGTAGTCGAGCGCGAGGGCCACGTACACGGCGGAGTCGACGTACAGGGAGAGCGTCCACCACCAGCCGGCCTGGAAGCTCCAGTACTCGCCCATGCCGCGACGGATCCACCGGTAGAGGCCGCCGGCCTCGGGCACCATGGAGCCGAGCTCCGAGGCGACGAACGCCATCGGCACGCTCCACACGAAGGGCAGGATGAGGATCATGAGCAGTGTCAGGCCGGGGCCCGACTCCGAGACGACGTCCTCCATGCCGAAGGAACCAGAGCAGGTGAGCGTGAAGACGAACACGACCGCGGTGATCAGCCGCATCCGTACGCGCTTCAACCCCTCGTTGCGGAGCATCTCTGTCATTCGGACCCCCCCGAATATCTTTGCGCAGGTTCTAGGCTAGTTCCTCAGGCGCAAGTTGCCACAAGTCGACCGCTAATTTGTCATTCTCTCCGTAATCAATCGGGATATCAAGAACGACGGGTCCGGGGTGTCGCAAGGCTCTGGCGAGCAGCGGCTTGACGTCGCCGGCCTTCTCGGCGCGGAGGCCCTCGACCCCGAACGAGCGCGCCAGCGCCACGATATCGGGGTTGTCGAAACGAGTCCCGGCGATGCGCCCGTACTTGCGCCTCTGGTGCATCTCGATGAGGCCGTAGCCGCCATCGGTCCACACGAGGACCACGAACGGGAGCCCCAGCCGGCGCGCCGTCTCCAGCTCCTGGACGTTCATGAGGAAGCCACCGTCGCCGCTGATGCACACCACCTTGCTGCGGCCGCGGCGCGCCAGCGCCGCGGCGAGCGCCGCCGGCAGCCCGAAGCCCATGGCGGCGAAGCCGTTGCTGATGAGCACCGTATTGGGTTCGCGCGCCTCCCAGAAACGCGCCACCCAGAGCTTGTGGGCGCCCACATCGCTGACGAGCACGTCGTCGGGGGCCAGCAGCTCTCGCAGGTCGCGCAGGACCCGCTGCGGCTTGATGGGGAAGTCATCGTCCGTGCCGGCGTCGAGCACCCGGCGAAAGGCGCGCCGGTAGGGCCGGGTCTCGATGCTCGCCACCTTCTTGCCCTCGAGGAGGCCGGTGAGCTGGAAGAGGATGCGCGAGAGGTCGCCGATGAGCTCCACCTCGGGGAGGAACTGCGCATCGATCTCGGGCGGCACCGTGTCGATGCACACGATGCGCTGCCGCCCCTCCGGGTTCCACGCGGAGGGCGGCCACTCGATCATGTCGTAGCCGACGCTCACGACGAGGTCGGCGCGGCCCAGCAGCCCCTGCGGGTAGTCCTGCCGGGCCAATCCGGCGGTGAACAGGAAGTGTGGATCGGCGGCGTCGAGCACGCCCTTGCCCATGAACGTCGTGACCGCGTGCAGACCGGTCTGCTCGCAGAAGGCGCGCAGAGCCGGCGCCGCGTGCTGGCGCACGACGCCGTTACCCACGAGCAGCACCGGCCGCTTCGCCTCCTGGACGATCTCGGCGGCGCGCAGCAGGCTGACGGGGTCGGCCTCGACCAGAGGCTCGGGGCCGCGCGGCAGCGGCGAGCCGGTCACTACCATCTCCATGACGTCCTCGGGCAGCTCGAGATGAGTCGCCCCCGGCTTCTCGGCGGCGGCGATGCTGAACGCCTTGCGCACCGCCTCCGGCACCATGCGGGCATGGTGGATGCGCGTGTTCCACTTCGTCATCGGGCGCAGCATCTCGACGGTGTCGATGAACTGGTGCGTGGTGTCCTTGTGCATGCCGGCGAGCCCTGTCTGGCCGGTGAGCGCCACGAGCGGGGCATGGTCCAGCGTGGCGTCGCCGACGCCGGTGGCAAGGTTGCTGGCGCCCGGCCCCAGCGTGGCGAGGCAGACGCCGGGTCTGCCCGTGAGCCGGCCGTAGGCGTCGGCCATGAAGGCCGCCCCCTGCTCGTGACGCGTGGGGACGAAGGTGATCAGCTGCGAGCGGTCGAGAGCCTCGCTGAGGTCGAGCGTCTCCTCACCCGGGATGCCGAAGACGAACTCGACGCCCTCGTTCTCGAGGCACTCGACGAACAGCTCGGCGGCTATCGGCGGCGAAGCGCCGGCGACAGGCGGGAAGATGGGATTTGGACGGTGACCCATGCGCGACCGAGTGTAGCACTGGACCTCGGCGACAGGACGTTCAAGGGGGACTGACTCTCGCCCGTCGGGATCCACATGATGACGAGGCGACGGCTGGAAGGCCGGCGTCCCAGCGCGGCTAGACGATCGATTCCACGCCCGCAGCCTCAGGCGCAGTAGTCGACGAGTGCCCGGCTCGGCCTGCCCGGCCGGTGGTTGAGGCTGACGCAGGCCGCAAGGCAGAGAAAGCGCTGCAGAATGCGCTCCCGCAGACCGGCCAAGGTACGCGCCCCGTGACGCTCCACGGTGAACAGGTCCTTGCAGGCCGAGAAGATCGACTCGATGCGCTGGCGAATGGGCGCGAGGTGAGGGCTCTGGCCGGGCTCGTCCTTGCGCGTCGGGAGCGGCCGGCAGGTGCAGGCGAAAGCCCCAGAACCAGCGCGGGTGCGCGGCGCAGTGGCCGTGGCCGGCCGCGTCGCCGAGGGCCGAGCGCTTGGCCGCCAGCCGGCGGCAGCGCTTGACGTAGTCGGCCTGGCCCGGCAGGACCGGGGAGAGATGCACGAGCAGCTTGCGCGCCGCGGGCAGGAAGCGGCGGTCGCTGGGGATGCCCATGATCGCCTGGGCGGCGCAGAGCGTGACCACCTCGGCGTCGGTGACACAGCGGCGGCCGTTCTTCCTTGCCGCTGGAAGAAGAGCGTCGGCCGCGCACTACATGACCGTGCAGAGAGTGTCGAGGTCGGCGTCCATCGTGGCCTCCGGGCAGACGGTGTTCCAGGCACCGTCGGCTTCGGCCTCTCTGCTTTGCTTTCCTTGGGCACGACTGATCTCGTGGAGCCAATCGTCTGGGGCAGTCGAACGCTCATGGCGAGACGGCGGGGTGTTCGCGCAACCCCGCCCCACTACGCCGTTGTGACTCACCGGCTGGCGTCCTTCGGCGCGCCTGCGGGTGCTGCCTCTTACCTCACCGTCAGTTTGTTGCTGCCCACCTTGCGCTGCACGTTTCCGGCAGCGTCGGTCGCATAGACGTAGTAGCGATAGCCGCCCTTGGGCAGCGTGCAGCGGAACGTCGCCGCGAAGGCGGTGTTGACCGCCTTTGACCCCGGCCGCAGCGTCTTGACCACCTTGCCGCGGCTGTTCTTGACCTTGATCGTCACTCTGGCCTTGGGCGCGCCGGGCCGGACGTCGTCGACGCGGTAGCGCAGCTTGGCGGTGCCGCCGCGCCGCACGCTCGCGGCCGCCAGGCCGCGCGTGACCGGCGCGGTGGTGTCGATGCGTACCGCCACGTGGCTTGCGACTCCTCGACCACCGACTCCGTCGACCGTGCAGACGTGGAAGTACCAGACGCCGTCGGGGCGTGGGCCGTAGGCGGCGACCGCGTCGGCGGAGGTGTTGAGCAGCACGCTGGCGGTGTGATCGAGATTGCTCGTAGCCAGGTCCTGCTTGCCGTCGCCGTTAAAGTCGCCGACGGCAAGCCCGTAGGGGTCACTGCTGGTGATGAAGTCGGTCCTGACGGGGAAGTGGCCGCCGCCGTCGCCGAGAAGGACGCTGGCGGTGTAGGCGGTCGTGTTGGTTGTCGCCAGGTCCTGCTTGCCGTCTGCGTTGAAGTCGCCGACGGCGACGGACCTGGAGCCGAGACCGGTGGCGAAGTCGGTCTTGGGAGCGAAGTTGCCATGGCCATCGCCGATCAGGAGGCTGGCGGTGTTGGCGGCCATGTTGGCTGTCGCCAGGTCCTGCTTGCCGTCTGCGTTGAAGTCGCCGACGGCGATCGAGAAGGGGTAACTGCCGGTGGCGAAGTCGATCCTGGCGTCGAAGTTGCCGCGACCATCGCCGAGCAGGACGATGGCGATGTTGGCGCTGGGGCTGGTTGTCGCCAGGTCCTGCTTGCCGTCTGCGTTGAAGTCGCCGACGGCGATCGAAGACGGCGAGACGCCGGCGGCGAAGTCTTTCTTGGCGGCGAAGCTGCCGCTGCCATCGCCCAGCAGGACGCTCGTGGTGCTGGCGCCGGAGTTGGCCGTCGCCAGGTCCTGCTTGCCGTCGCCGTTGAAGTCGCCGAGGGCGATCGAAGACGGCGAGGCGCCGGTGGCGAAGTCCTTCTTGGCGGCGAAGCTGCCGCTGCCATCGCCGGCCAGGAAGCTGACACTGCTCGAGGTGTGGTTGGCGACCGCCAGGTCCTGCTTGCCGTCGCGGTTGAGGTCGGCGACGACGATCGAGAACGGCGAGACGCCGGTGGCGTAGTCTTTCTTGGCGGCGAAGCTGCCGCTGCCGCTGCCGAGCAGAACGCTGACGGTGGTGGCGCCGGCATTGCCTGCCACCAGGTCCTGCTTGCCGTCTGCGTTGAAGTCACCGATGGCGACCGACTGGGGGAAGCTGCCGGTGGCGAAGTCGCTCTTGGAGGCGAAGCTGAGGGCCCCGCTGATCTCGACGGAGGTGCCGGGGATCGCCGCGGGTTCGACGCCGAACCTTGACGAGTAGCCCACCGCACCGATCGCCGGCTGCCAGTGGAAGGCCGGGTAGCTGTTTGAATACCACTTCGCCGAATCGCGGTGACTGGACGAGACCAGGCCGGCGATCGGTGGCGTGGGAGGCGGCGCGGCGAGCGCCGCCGCGGCCCCGAAGAGCGGCACGACGGCAAGCACCAAGGGCAAGATCAGCATCAGTGAACGGGTCGTGAAGCGTCGCCTCGCCGGTCGTGTGCGCATTGCTCCCCCCTGTGCTAGGCCGCGCGCGTCAAGTGCGCGCACAGTAGACATCCTCTGTCGGATGCCGCGGGCGGCGCAGCCGCCCGCGGCATCCAGTATCTCACGGCGTGCGGCAGGCCGGAAGGTCACTGTACGGCCCTCGACGTGCGAGAGAGCATCCGACGGCGCCCGGACTCTCGTCAGACCGAGATCAGCTCGCGCGCCGCCTCGATGAGATCCGAACGCTTCTCCCAGCCGTGCGGCCCGGCGAGCCCGGTCGCGATCAGTTCGCCGTGCTTCTCGACGCCGATCCAGGTCATGCCGTAGGCCACCGTCGAGAGTATCTGGTAGCCGTAGAAGAGCGACTCCTCCGCCTGCGAGGTGATCAGGTAGAACCCCGTGCCCAGCGGCACGCGCCGCGCCCAGGACCCTTTCCCCTCCCCGGCTTCGGGCGTGATCAGCGCGTAGCAGCGGTCGCGCCTGCTTGATCCACCACGAAGGCCCGTAGCAGGAGACGGGGCTTGCCGGCACCAGCACGTCGCTCGCCTTGATCGCGGCGTTGATCCGGTGCATGTCGTCGTCCTGCACGCAGACGGAATCGGACGCCCGCCGGCAGCCGTCGCAGCCGAGGCGGCCGCCGATCTTCATGACGTCCTCCCCGGTCTTTCGTGATCGCGAGCGCGAGCGTGCGCGCTCCAGCTGGCGGAACCGCGACGCGGTCGAGATTCCTCGCTCACACGATCCCCATCGACTCGGCGTTGGGACAGCACGGCGCGCAAGCTGCGCCGCGGCGTGCAGCGCTCGGTGCGCGAGCTCAACGCCGACATCCGCGACTGGCTCCAGCACTGGAACGAAGACCCGCGCCCCTTCGTCTGGACCAAGAGCAGTGACCAGATCCTTGAGACGATCGCTGACTACTGCAACCGAAGTACCGACTCAGGACACTAAGTGGGTCGGGCGCGGCGGGCGGAGCCCTTCCGCGGCCGGGCGGCCTTCGCCTCGGCGTCGCTGGCGAAGGCGTCGAGGCCGAGGTAGTCCGGCCAGTCCAGCGCCGGCAGGAAGCCGGCCGCGAGGCCGATCATGCCGGCGTTGTCGGTACACAGGCTGAGCGGCGGCAGCGAGAGCTGCAGGCCCTCGGCCTCGCAAGCCTCGGCGAGCGCCCGGCGCAGGCCGGAGTTGGCGGCCACTCCGCCGGCGACCGCGACGCGCCGCAGGCCCTCGGCGGCGGCGCCGGCCATCGTCTTCTCGACCAGCTGGCGGACGATCGCCGCCTGGTAGGACGCGGCGATGTCGGCGCGGCGCGCCTCGATCTCCGCCGCGTCCCGGCCCTTGAGGTCGTACAGCAGCGCCGTCTTGAGGCCGCTGAAGCTGAAGCCACGGCCTCGGGGCACGGCGCGTGGGAAGCGGGCGTAGCCCGGATCGCCGCGCGCCGCCAACTCGTCCAGCTCCCTGCCGCCCGGGTACCCGAGGCCGAGCAGCCGTGCTCCTTTGTCGAAGGCCTCGCCGGCCGCGTCGTCCATGGTCTTGGCGGCCACGCGATACCGCACGCCTTCCTCGACGACGGCCAGCAGCGTGTGCCCGCCGCTGGCCACCAGGCAGATGAACGGCGCTTCGGCGCCGAGGGCGTAGTTGGCGGCGATGTGACCCTGCAGGTGGTTCACGGGGATCAGCGGCAGCCCGCGCCGCCAGGCGAGGGACTTGGCCGTCGCAAGCCCGACGAGCAAGGCGCCGATCAGGCCCGGGCCCCGCGTCACGGCGACCGCGCCGAGGTCGTCCCACCCCACGCCGGCATCGCTCATCGCCTCGGCGACGACCTCGTTGACGAGCTCGGTGTGGCGACGCGAGGCCACCTCCGGCACCACGCCGCCGAACTGCGCGTGCAGCTCGTTCTGGGAGGAGACGATGGACGAGAGGACGTCGCGCCCCCGCACCACGGCTGCGCTGGTGTCGTCGCAGGAAGTCTCCACCGCAAGGATGAGCGCGCCCGGCGGCGACGCGGCGGTCACGCGGTGTCCCCTTCATAGTCCTTCCACATGATGACGGCGTCCTCGCGGTCGTCGCTGTAGTAGCCCGGCCTGACCCCCGTAGAGACGAACCCGAAGCTACGGTAGAGCTCGATCCCGGGCGCGTTGGATACACGCACCTCCAGCGTGTGGCCGCGGTGGCCCCGGCGCTCGGTGGTCGCGAAGTAGGCCTCCAGCAGGCGCGAGGCGACGTACTGGCGGCGGTACGCCTGGTCCACAGACAGGTTCATGAGGTGCCACACGTCGACGAACATGTCCGCGATGAGATAGCCGATGATGCGCCCGCCGTCCTCGCAGACGAGGCAGATGCCCGCCTCGCGGGCGAGCTGGCCGCTGAAGACGGCGAGAGACCAGGGCAGCGTGAAGGTGCGCGCCTCGAGCGCGGCGACGGCCTCGAGGTCGGTGAACTGCATTGGGCGGACGATGCGCTCGCGGTGTGGCGTGTCGGGCACGACCTGCAGGCTCACGATCGTGACTCCGCGGAGGGCGCCGCGCCGTGCCAGCGAGCGGCGTCGGGGGCACGACCGTAGATCGGCAGAACCTCGTCCGGGCCGCGGACCACCCCGGGCGCGCCGCAGGCGACCGCCCGGCCGACCATCGCCGCGGTCGGCGCCACGATGCCGGCGGCCGGCTGCGCCGACGCCGGCAGCAGCTCGCCGTACAGCACGGCGCCGTCACCGCCCGTGACCACGTCGCCGCGGGAGGCGAGCCACTCGGAGAGACCGGCGGCGGGGACGACGGCGACGTCCTCGACCTGCCGCACCTCGCCGGCGCCGTCACGCGCGAAGACGGCCGCGAACACCTCGTGTCGGCGGCCGTCGATCAGCGGTACGAGCAGGCGCTCCGGCTCGGCCTCGGGCGCGCGCGCCAGGCTGAGCGCGAGCGCCGCGAGCGTCGATACGCCCGCCAGGACCGTGTCACCGCCCGCTTGCGCCAGCGCGCGGGCGGTGGCGATGCCGATGCGCAGACCGGTGAAGGCGCCCGGGCCCAGGCCGACGGCGATCGTGTCGACGTCGCTCCAGCCGAGGTCGGCCTCGTTGAGGATCTCGTGGACGAATGGGAGCAGCAGCTGCGAGTGGGCGGGGCCGGCGAGTGAGACGCGTTCGGCGACGACGCTGCCGTCGGCGGCGCAGAGCGCCGCCGAGCACGCCGTCGTCGCCGTCTCCAGGGCGAGGATCAACGGCCGCCCCCCGGGGAACGACGGACGGATCTGCCGGCCGGGACACAGGGGGCGTCAGTCACAGCGATCCCGGCCTCGGACGCGCCCGTCGCGACCGCCGCCTCGAGGGCGTCAGAGCCGAAGAGACGGGCCGACCGCGTGCGCAGCGTGCGGTGCTCGAGCTCGACGCGCACGTCGGGCGGCGGGAGGGCGTCGCTGCCCGCCGCCGGCCACTCCACGAAGGTGATCGCATCCGGCCCCAGGTAGTCGTCCCAGGCAAAGAGCTCGGCGTCGGCCCCGCGGCTGAGCCGGTACAGGTCGAGGTGGTGAAGCTGCTCGCCGTCGCGACCGTGGTAGCTCTGCGCCAGCGTGAACGAAGGACTGGTGACGGCGCCGCGTACGCCGCGCGCGCGCAGCACCTCACGGACGAGGGTCGTCTTGCCGGTGCCGAGGTCGCCCTCGACGGTGATGAGCGCCGGAGGATGCAGCCGAGCGGCCAGCACGCGCGCGAGCTTCCGCATCTGGGCCGCTGAGGCGAGGGTGAGCGTGACCATTCAGAAGAGGTCGAGCTGCTCCGGTTCGGCGCTCGGGCCGCCAGCCGAGGGCGGATCGGCCGGTGGGGCCGTATCCGCCGACGCACGGCGCCGTATCCGCCGGAGCGGCCGGCCGAGCGGCCGGCGCGGGGGCCGCCGGCGCGAGCGTCGCGGGCGCTGGCGCGTCGTTGATGGCAGGCGCGGCCGACTTCGCGGTCGCCTCCTCGCCGGGCGAGGGCGCCGCGCGGGCGATGAGCTCGGGTAGCTGCGAGAAGTCTTCTTGGAGCGTCGTCAGCATCGCCGGGGTGTACAGCGCCGCGGCCGGATGGAAGATCGGATACAGGTAGAGCGCATGCCCGGCGATCTCGATCGCCCTCGGCGTGCCGTGCACGCGCGTGATGCCGGTCTGGTCGCCGCTGAGCAGTTTCGTGGCGAAGTTGCCGAGCGTGCAGATCACCTTGGGCTTGATGATCTCGATTTGCCGCCACAGGTACGGCTGGCAGGCCTCGATCTCCTCAGGCCGCGGGTCGCGATTGTTGGGCGGACGGCTCTTGAGGACGTTGGCGATGAAGACCTGCTCGCGCGTCAGCCCGATGCTGGCGAGCAGCTGCTCGAGCAGCTTGCCGGCCTGGCCGACGAAGGGCCGGCCCTGCTGGTCCTCGTGATAGCCGGGCGCCTCGCCGACGAACAGGAGGTCGGCGCCGGGGTCTCCCTCACCGAACACCGCGCGCGTGCGGGTCTCGTGCAGCGCGCAGCTCGTGCAGCGCTCGACCTCCTCGCGGAGAGCGTCGAGGGCTGTGATGACGTCGTCAGTGGCAGGTGCCACAGGAGGAGCTGGCGCAGGAGGAGCAGTTCTTGGTCGCTCCCTTGCCACCGAGGTTGGACGACGATGAATGGACGGCGAATGTCGAGAGGAGCCGGCAGACGTCGCCGGACCGGCACTCCGGGCACACAGGCTTGGTGCCGTTGCGGATCAGCTCCTCGAAAGCGGTTCCGCACAGGTTGCAGCAGAATTCGTAGATCGGCATGGCCGTAGTGTACCTCAACGAGCATCCGATTGACCTCGCGCGCGCGAGGCTCTACGCTCACCATGGCCCGGCGCCGAGCCTCGGCAGGCGACCGGGACACCGCCTGTGCTGCACAGGCCGACGGCAGGCGCGGTACCACCCCCACCGGGCGGACCGCAGCCGGAGAGGTCGTGGGCTTGACCATCGACGCGTATCACTTCTGCGTGATCGGCCCCGGACGCCTGGGGTCGACACTTCTCGCAGGCCTTCTCGAGGCCGAGCTCACCGTCAGCGCCGTGGGGGTACACGCCGACGACCACACCAGCCTCTTCGGAGGCATCCCGCACGTGCGGGTGCGCGACGCCGCGCTCGAGGCCGACGCCTTCTGGCTCACGGTGCCGGACGACGAGATCTACGCCGTCGCCGGCCGGCTCGCCGAGGCCCTGCCCGCCGTCCGCCGCTCGGGCGCACCCCAGCCACTCGCGATCCACTCCAGCGGCCTGGGTTCGGTCCACCTGCTCAAGCAGCTCTTCGAACAGGGCGTGCGTGTGCTGTGCCTGCATCCCCTGCAGACGTTCGCCGGCGAGCCGGACGCCGAGCTGCTTGAGGGCGTGCCGTGCGCCGTCACTGCGCTCGAGGAGCGCGACCTGCAGCTGGGCGAGGAGCTCGCCACTCGCCTTGGCATGCGCCCATTCCGCCTCGCCGACGAGCAGAAGGCGGCCTACCACCTCTCCGCCGTCGTCGGCTGCAACCTCCTGGTCGCGCTGGAGAGCGAGGCCAAGCGCCTCATGGACGAGGCCACCGGCGACAGCAGGGGCCTCGACCACCTCTCCGTGCTGCTCGAGACGACGCTCAAGAACCTCCTGGACAGCGGCGAGCCGGCCGTCGCGCTCACGGGGCCGGTGGCGCGCGGCGACATCGGGACCGTGCGTGCGCACCTGCGCCTGCTCGACCGCGAGAGCCCACGCCTGGCGCGGACGTACCGGGCGCTGAGCCTCGAGGCGCTCGCGCTGGCGGCGCCGCGGCTCGACGACGAGCAGGTCAAGACCCTGCAGGAGACTGCTCGGCGCCGCAGAGGCCGGAAGCCGGCCGTGATCGTCGCCCGGACCATCGCGGAGGCGCGGGCCGCGCTGCGCGAGCTCCCGCGCCCTCTCGGCTTCGTGCCGACCATGGGCGCGCTGCACGCGGGACACCTGAGCCTCGTCGAGGCGGCCGGGGCGCGCTGCGCGAGCGTCGCCGCTTCCGTCTTCGTCAACCCGACGCAGTTCGGCCGCGGCGAGGACCTCTCCACGTACCCGCGCCACGAGGCCCGCGACCTGCGCCTACTGGCGGAGGCGGGCGTCGCGGGCGTCTTCGCGCCGGACGCGGACGAGATGTATCCGGACGGCTTCGCGACGCTCGTGCACGTCGGCGGTGCGCTCACCGAGAGCCTCGAGGGCGCCGCACGGCCGAGCCACTTCGACGGCGTCGCCGTCATCGTCGCCAAGCTGCTCGGCGTGACCCAGCCGGACGTGCTCTTCCTCGGCGAGAAGGACGCCCAGCAGCTGGCCGTCGTCCGCCGCTTCGTGCGCGACCTCGACCTGCCGGTCGAGGTCGCGGGAGTGCCCACACTGCGCGAGCCGGACGGCCTCGCCATGAGCTCGCGCAACGCGTACCTCACGCCCGAGCAGCGCGCGGTGGCGCCGGACCTGTACCGCGCCCTGCTCGCGGGTGCGGCGGCCGGGGAGGCGCCGGGTGCGAACGCGGAGGACGTCGTCGTCGCGACCACGAGCGCCCTGACGCCGGCGTTCGAGGTCGACTACCTCGCCGTCGTCGACGCCGACAGCTTCGACCAGGCAGCCGAGCTGGGTCCGCGCTCCGTGCTCGTCGTCGCGGCCCGTCTCGGCTCCACCCGCCTCATCGACAACCTCCCGCTCGTCGTTCCCGCGGCCAGCGAGCCACTCACCTCTTCGTCATCCAGCGCGTACCCCGCCAAGGACGCGACCACATGAAAGGAAGGGTCACCATGGCGACCGTCTTCATCAACGGCAAGCAGAAGGAGCACGTGCGCGAGGGCCTCGTGCGCGTCATCACCGGCTCTATCGAGTTCGCCAGCAACGGCAACGCGGACATCATCAAGATCACCGAGGAGGTGGCCGAGGCGGTGCGCCAGACCGGCCTCGGCGACGGCACCATCACCCTGTTCGTGCCCGGCGCCACCGGCGCCTTGACCACGCTCGAGTACGAGCCGGGCGTGGTCGAGGACGTGCAGCGGGCGCTGGACATGGTGGCCCCCGCCGACCGGTTCTACCAGCACAACGTGAACCTCGGCGACGGCAACGGCCACTCGCACGTGCGCGCCGGGCTCGTCGGGCCGTCGCTGGTCGTCCCGTTCGTCGACGGCCGGCTCACCCTGGGCCGCTACCAGAACATCGTGTTCTGCGACTTCGACGCTCGCCCGCGCGAGCGCAGCATCGTGGCGCAGGTGATGGGGGTATGACCGCCGCGACCGACAACCAGGGCGGAACACGCGCCGGCGCCGACGGCTGCGACCCGGGCAAGGCGCGCCCGCTGGTCCAGGTCGCGCTCGACTTCGTCGACCTGCCGCGCGCCCTCGAGGTGGCGCGCGAGGCCGTCGCCGGCGGCGCCGACTGGGTCGAGGCCGGCACGCCGCTGATCAAGGCCGAGGGCCTGAGCGCCGTCCGGGCGCTGAAGGCCGAGTTCCCGGAGAAGACCATCGTCGCCGACATGAAGACGATGGACGCCGGCCGCACCGAGGTCGAGTACGCGGCCAAGGCGGGAGCCGGCGTCGTCGGCGTGCTCGGCGCCGCCTCGGACAGCACGATCAAGGAGTGCGCCGAGGCGGCGCGCAACTACGGCTGCAAGCTCATCGTCGACATGATCGAGGTCGCCGACCCCGTGGCGCGCGCGAAGCGTGCGCAGGAACTCGGCGCCGACTTCATCGGCATCCACACCGCCATCGACCAACAGATGCGCGGTGAAGCGCCGTTCGAGACGCTGCGCGCCGTCGCCGAGGCGGTCGTGATCCCCGTCTCGGTGGCCGGCGGCATCAACAGCGCGACGGCCGCCGCGGCCGTCGACGCCGGCGCCAGCATCGTCGTCGTCGGCGGGGCGATCATCAAGTCGGCCGACGCGGCCGCCGCCACCGCCGAGATCCGCCGCGCCGTGGACGAGCGCGTCTGCATAGAGACCACGCTGTACAAGCGCGCCGGCGCGGCCGACATCCGCACGGTGCTCGAGCAGGTCTCGACCGCCAACGTCAGCGACGCCTGGCACCGGCAGCCCAGCCTGCCGGGCATCCGACCGTTGCTGCCGGGCGCGCACATGTGCGGCCCGGCCGTCACGGTGCGCACCTACGCCGGCGACTGGGCCAAGCCGGTGGAGGCGATCGACGTCTGCCAGCCCGGCGACGTGCTCGTCGTCGACGCCTGCGACGCCACCCCCGCGATGTGGGGCGAGCTCGCCACGCACAGCGCCATGGTCAAGGGCCTGGCCGGGCTCGTGGTCTGGGGCGCGATCCGCGACACGCCGGAGATCGCGCGCCTTCAGTTCCCCGCGTTCAGCAGCAAGGTCTGCGCCAACGCCGGCGAGCCCAAGGGCTTCGGCGAGATCAACGTGCCGATCGTCATCGCCGGCCAGACGGTGCGCCCCGGGGACTGGATCGTCGGCGACGACGACGGCGTGATGGTGCTCCCGAAGGAGCAGGCCGTGGAGCTCGCCAACCGCGCCATGGACGTGCTCGAGAAGGAGAACCGTCTGCGCGGCGAGATCGACGCCGGCAAGACGCTCGCCGAGGTCGCCTACCTGCAGAAGTGGGAGAAGGCGCGGTAGGCCTCAGGCGCGGGCGGGTACATCCCCAGATAGCAGGTGGACAGCGGAAGGCGAGTGCGGTGGATGAGCGGCAAGACCCCAGCGCCAAGGCGCGCGAGGCGGGCACCAAGTCCGAGCGTCTGCTGCAGGATACCTATCTGAGCGGCGCGGTCGGCATGGCCGCTGCCGGGCCCAGGCTCTCGGCAGATCTGCTTGCCCGCGGTGTGGACGGTGTCGACGATTCCCTCGTTCGGAGTGATTCTTCGTGGAGGACTGGCGCCGAGCTCGAGGACGAGCCGGGTACGGAGATCACTCCACGACCCGGCGGCTTCGCCGGCCTGTTCCGCCGCCTGTTCGGGGGTTGAGTCGCCGAACAGGGTCACGAGGCGCCGCGCGGAGTCGGGCGCCCGCGCGGCAACAAGGGGGCGCCGGCGTTGGCGTACACGGCGCACCCACCGGCTGAGCTGGAGACCAGTCGTAACCGTCTGGACAAAAGGGAGCGCCACCACCGCGCCTCGAAGCTCCGAATCCGCAGAGGCCACGGGAAACGTGAGCGTGAACCGGCTGCTCAGGGAGCGACCGGGGAATCCGTTGGCATCGCAGGACGACCTTCATCGGAGACGGCAGGGCGGGGGGCGAAGCACCTTACCGCCCTGTGCGCCGGCGCGCCGGCGGCGTGCGCCGCGGCCGCGAGGTCGCGGCGCAGGGGCCGGCGCCCGAAGCGCACGAGGTGCCCGGCGCAGCGGCAGTCGCCCGCGCCGAAGCGGCGCGGGCGCCGCTCCGCGCCGGGCAGCGCCGCCAGGGCGCCGGCGAGCTCGCACTCCCCGTCGGCGCCGTCGACGAGCCAGGCGCGCTCGGCCGGGAAATCCTTGAAGAGGTAGTCGGCGTGCCAGCGCAGCGGCTTCTCCCGGGCGAGGTGACGGGCAACGCGCGCCTCCCGCGCCCTCGCCGCGCTGCCCACGTAGACGTACCAGCCGCGATCGAGCGTCACGGTCCCGAGCGACCCGACCTTCAGCGCCGAGCGGCGCGGCACGCGGGTGAGAACGATGTAGAGCCGCGGCGCCGGCGGCGCGGTCTCCTCCGGCTCGCGGGCAGGCAGGGACGAGCGGCCGCCCACGCCGCCGGTCGCCCGGCCGGTCACCGGCCCGGAGCCTCCCAGTCGGCCGGCTTCGCAGAGCGGGGCGGCGTGACCGCGCCGAGCCGGCGGCGAGACCCCGGCGCCATCCCTCCGCGGCGCGGCTGGCAGCGGGGGCAGTAGTGCGTGCCGCGCCCACCGACGACGGTCCGCTCGACCGTCGTCCCACAGGCGCGGCACGGCTCGCCGGTGCGCTGGTAGACGCTCAGGATCTCCTGAAAGCTGCCGCGCTCGCCGGCGGGGTCGATGAAGCTCTCGATGCTCGACCCCTCGTGGTCGATGCCGGCCTGCAGCGTCTCGAGGAGGGCCGCGTGCAGGCGCCGCGCCTCACGCGGCCCGACGCTCCCGGCGGCGCGCAGCGGGTGCAACCGGGCGCGAAACAGCGCCTCGTCGGCGTAGATGTTGCCGACGCCTGCGATCCGGCGCTGGTCGAGCAGGAAGGCCTTGAGCGGCGCGCGCCTGCCCGCCAGCGCGCCGCGCAGGTAGTCGAGCGTGAATTCCGGCCCGAAGGGCTCCGGGCCCATGCCGCGCAAGGCGAAGAAGTCGTCCTCGGCCGCCGGGACCAGGGCCTCAAGACGGCCGAACCGGCGCACATCCTGAAAGTACAGGTGCGTGCCGGGCTCGAGGCGCCAGACGAAGCGCGCCGGACGCTCGCCCGGCTCTGGACGAAAGACGAGCTGGCCGGTCATGCGCAGGTGGATGACCGCGACAGCAGGGCCCGCATAGCCGCGGTCAGCCGACCCGCGCGACTGCTCCTGCGTCGATCCCGCCGTCTCGCCCGCCGTACTCCCAATCTCGCGCGGCAGCCCCTCCGTCGCTCCGAGGTCGACCAACAGGTACTTGCCGCGCCGCCGCAGCCCCGTGACCCGCCGTCCGGCCAGCAGCGCGTTCAGCTCCTCCTCGGACTGGTCGCTCACCTTGGCGTCGTTGACCACGACCTCCGAGAGCAGCAGCCCCGGCAGGCACGTCAGCAGCCGGCGCCGCACGGTCTCGACCTCAGGGAGCTCAGGCATCGGCCAGGCCGGGCTCGTCGCGCCGCCACCACGCCTGGAGGAATGCCCGCGCGCCATCGGCGTCGGTGACCTCGCCGGACTCGATCTCTTCCTCGAGGGCGTCCAGCGCCTGGCCCACGGCCGGTCCAGGCTCGATGCCGAGCAGGTTCATCACGTCGTCTCCGCTGAGCAGCTGCGGCGCCGGCGACTTGCTCACCGCCGTCCACGCCGTGCGCGCCAGGCGATAGTGCCTGGCCATGGAGGCAAGCGAAGTCTTGTCTCCCCGCGTCGCGAGGCGGTCGCAGAGCGAGACGACCACAGACTCGAACACCCACGGGCTCACGTCGCGCCGGTAGCGGGCCAGCGCCCGGCGCGTGAGCGGCTGCTCGCGCACGAGGAAGCCGAGCCGCAGGTGCTGGCGGATGAGCGTTCCGACGTAGTCGAGGAAGTGGTTACTGAAGCCCAATCGCGTCCCGATCTCGGCGGCCATCTGACGGCCGGTCTCGTCGTGGTGCCAGAAGATCACGCGGCCCCGCTCATCGACCACCCGCACCACGGGCTTGCCGATGTCGTGGAGCAGGACCGCCCACGAGACGGGCACCAGCGGTTCGACTCCCGGCATGCCCGCCTCGGCGGGCGAGGCGAGGAACCGTCGCCCGCCCAACTGCGCCACCACGCCGGTCACGTAGGTGAGCGCCTCCAGCGTGTGCTCGAACACGTCCAGGTGATGGTACGGGTTCTGCTCGACGCCACGCAGCCTGTCGACCTCGGGCAAGACCACCGCGAGCGCCCCACACACGGCGAGGTCCCGCAGGGCGATGGGAGCCCCGCGCGTGCCCAGGAGCGCCGAGAGCTCGTCGCGGATGCGCTCGCCGCTGACCCGCGCGAGCCCGGGCGCGGCGCGGAGCGCCGCCTCGGTCGCGGCGGTGTCCGGCACGAGCTGGAAGACGCGCGCCAGACGCGCCAGGCGCAGCACGCGCAGCGGGTCGTCGTCGAGCGAAGCCGGCGAGCAGAGCCGAAGGCGGCCGGCGGCCAGATCGTCGAGGCCCTTCAGCGGGTCGACGAGGTCGTCGCCGTCCAGTGGTCGGGCCAGAGCGTCTATCGTCACGTCGCGTCCGCGCAGGTCGGCCTCGAGGCGAACGGCGCGGGTAGCCGGATCCGGTGGGCCGCCGGGCGCGCCCCCGCGGAGGGCGGCGACGTCGATGTGCAGATCGCCGATGATGACCCGCCAGCCACCGAAGCGGTCCGACGTGGCGTAGACGGCGCCGTCCAGACGGTCGGCGAGGTTGCGGGCGACCGCCTCCGGGCTGCCGTCGACGGCGATGTCGATGTCGCGGACGCGGCGCCCGAGCAGTTCGTCGCGAAGGCAGCCGCCGACGAGCCACCCGGCCTCACCCGGGCCCAGCGCCGCGAGCGCGGCCCGGGTCACCTCCTCGGGCGTCGGCGGTGCGTTTGCGTAGCGGGCGCCGGTCACGAGGAATCAGGCCGCGGGAGAGTCGCCGCGGTAGCGGCGCACCACGCGCGGCGCCACGTCGCACGCAACCTCGTAGTTGATGGTGCCCAGCATGCGCGCGACCTCCTCGCAGAGGATGCGCGGGGTCTCGGGGGCGTCCTGCCGCGGTGTGTCCGGCGCCGTCCGGGCGAAGGTCGAGCCGCCGGCCACGCCATCGCCGGCGGCGCCGAAGAAGACGACCTCGTCGCCGGCCCGGCCCCAGTCGTCGGGCAGGCGCACCGTGAGCTGGTCCATGCTGACCCTCCCGACGATGGCACAGCGGCGCCCGGCGACCAGCGCCTCGCCGCGGTTTCCGAGCGCGCGGCGAACACCGTCGGCGTAGCCGATAGGCACGATGCCGATGCGCGTCGGCTCTGCGGCGATGAAGGTGCGCCCGTAGCCGACCGAGTCGCCGGGTCCGGCCACGCGGACGCCGGCCACGTACGAGGCGAGCTTCATCGCCGGACGGAGGCCGTCCTTGAAGGGGTCCTCGTTCGCCGGCGCGAGCCCGTACAGGGCGATCCCCGTGCGGATCATGTCGAAATGGGTGCGCGGCCCGCGCAGCGCCGCCGCGCTGTTCGCCGTGTGGCAGAGCAGGCCGGGGTACGTCGCCTTGAGCTCCCCGGCCATCTCGGTGAAGCGCGAGAGCTGTTGCTCGAAGAACCGGGTGTCCTCCTCGTCGGCGGTGGCGAAGTGGCTCATGAGGCCGGAGAGGACGCCGCCGGCGTGGGCCTGCGCGCACAGCTCGGTGACCTCGCGCTTCGGGACGCCGAGCCGTCCCATGCCCGTGTCGTACTTGACGTGCACGCGGACGCCGAGGCGGACGGCCTCGGCGATGAACGGCCTGGACCACGCCACCACCTCGGCGCCGGCCGCGCCGGCGTGCTCCAGGCCCGCGCCGGTCAGCGGGCCGAAGATCAAGACCGGCGCCGTCAGACCGGCCGCGCGGAGCTCCTCGGCCTCGGACGCGGTCGCCACGCCGAGCCACGTGGACCCGGCGTCGAGCGCCGCGCGTGCGGCGGGCACGGCTCCGTGGCCATAGCCGTTCGCCTTCACGACGGCACAGTGCGCGGCGCCGTCCGGCAGGTCGCGCATCAGCCGGCGGACGTTGTGGCGGATCGCCCCGAGGTCGACCTCGGCGACCGCGCGATGACGGCCGGCCAGCACGCTAGAGTCCCAGTATCTTCATGATGTCGTGCCGCGTGACGATGCCGACCACCAACTCGCCGTCGAGGACCGGCACGCGATCGAAGCCGTGCCGGGACATCAGCGTCGCCGCGGCGCGAGCAGGATCGTCGGGACCAACGGTCTTCACCTTGTCGCCATGGGTCATGAGCTGCTGGACGTTCGCGGCTGCGGCCTTCTCCAGCTGCGCCTTGAACTTCTTCTGGCTGCCCAGGTAGATGATGCTGTCGAACAGCTCGAAGTAGTGGGGCATCCGGATGTCGGCGTCCATGGCCATGAGATCGCCCTCGGTGACCATGCCGAGCAGCGCTCCCTCCTCGTCCACGACGGGCGCGCCGCCGATACGCTGGTCGCGGAAGAGAGCGACCAGATCCTTCACGGTCATGTCCGGCGTCACCGTGACGATCGGCGTGGTCATGATGTCGCGGACGAGCGGTTCGCCCTCGGGCGGGGTCTCAGTGGTGCTCATGGCTCTCCTCCTGTGGGCCGGCCTTGAGCCGCTCCACGGCGGCGGGCAGGTAGTGGAACAGGTCGCTGGCCACCATGCAGTCGGTGCCGACCGCCTCCTCGGCCGCCAGATCGGCGGCGAGACCGTGCAGGTACGCGCCCAGACAGGCGGCGTCGGTCGCCGGCAGGCCCTTGGCCAGCTGGGCGGTGATGACGCCGCTGAGGACGTCGCCGGTGCCCGGCGTGGCGAGACCGGGGTTGCCGGTGGGGACGACGTAGGCCTGTCCCGATGGATCGGCGACGATCGTCGCCTCGCCCTTCAGCAGCACGGTCGCGTTCGAGCGCTGGGCGGCGGCGCGGGCGCACTCGAGCCGCTGGGCCGCGACCTCAGCCGCCGGGCGGCCGAGCAGGCGGCCCAGCTCACCCTCGTGCGGCGTCAGAACGGTCGGCTGCAGGCGCCCGGCCAGCAGCTCCGGCTGGTCGCCGAGCGCGTACAGCCCATCGGCGTCGAGCAGCAGCGGCCGGTCGATGCCGAGGAGCTCCTTCACCAGGAGTTGCGCCTCGTCGGCACGGCCGAGGCCGGGGCCGGCCGCGACGGCCTTGAGCTGCGCCGCCTGCTCATAGACGGCCCAACGGGCGGAGAGGCCGAACTGGCCGTTCTCTCCCGGGACCGTCACGGTGATCACTTCGGCGAACGGCTTCTGCGCGCCGGCGCCGTCGGGCAGCGCGCAGTGCACCAGGCCGGCGCCGCCCCTGAGGGCCGCGAACGCGGCCATGTGGGCGGCGCCCTCCATTCCCTTGGAGCCGCCGACGACGAGCACGGTCCCCACCGAGCGCTTGTGGTCAAGCGATCCCTTGGGCACGATCAGGTCGGCCATCGCCTCCTCGGTGAGCATCCACACGCCCGGGTCGTGGTCGCAGAGCGCCGGGATGCCGATGGGTGCGATCACGACCTCGCCCGAGAGCGCACCCCCCGGCGTGACGAAGTGGCCGACCTTGGCAGCGTGGAGCGTCACGGTGAGGTCGGCCTCGACCGCCGGGCCGTGCACCGCGCCGGTGCCGGCGCCGACGCCGCTCATGATGTCGACGCTCACCACGGCGCCGGGCGCCTCGTTGATGAGCTCGATGGCCGCCGCCGCCGGCCCCTTGGCGGCGCCGGTGAAGCCGGTGCCGAAGATGGCGTCGACGACCACGTCAGCCATCTCGGTGAGCACCATCGACTCCTCGCTGAGCGCCCCGCCCTCGCCCGTCGCGGGGCGCACGTCCACGCCGAGCGCCGCGAGGATGTCCAGGTTGAGCTTCGCGTCTCCCTTGTACTCCTCCGCTGAGACGAACACGAAGACGGTGACCTCGACACCGGCGTCGAAGAGCTCACGGGCGATGACGAAGCCGTCGCCCCCGTTGTTGCCCTTGCCGGCGAAGACGACCGCTTCCTCGGGGGCGTAGCGCTCGAGGATCTCGGTCGCGACGGCCAGTCCCGCGCGCTCCATGAGGTGCCCGCCGGGGATGCCGACGCCGAGGATGGCGGCGCCGTCGACCTTCTGCATCTCGTCGGCGGTGTACAGGCCCAACAGCAGGGACTCATCCATCCGCGTCCTCCTTGAGTGCGGCGGCAACGGCATACGCCATGCCGCCGGTGTGGCTCAGCGAGACTTCGACCCTCGTCACCCCGAGGCGTCGCGCGATGGCGGCGACGTCGCCGTGCAGGGCGATGAGCGGCTTTCCACCCGACAGTACCTCGATGTCGCGCCAGACGAACCCGATGATACCGATTCCGAGCGCCTTGCCGACGGCCTCCTTGGCCGCGAAGCGGGCGGCGTAGCGTGACCAGGGGTCGGCGAAGTCGTCGCAGTAGCCGCGCTCCTGCTCGCTGAAGAGGCGCTCGTAGGCGCGCGGCAGCCGCTCGAGCAGCCTGCGGATGCGCGCGGCCTCGGTCACGTCGATGCCGAGGCCGAACAGCAGGCCGCCGGGAGGGATGGCGGGAAACCCGCCCGCCATGCCGCCGGGCGGCTGCATGTTCTCGTCTCGCGGCGGGCCGCTCAACCACTCACTCCACGGTCACGGTCTTGGCCAGGTTCCGCGGCTGATCCACGTTCAGGCCTTTCATGCCGGCGATGTGATAGGCAAGCAGTTGCAGCGGGATCACCGTGAGGATCGGCGCGAGATGGTGATCGGTCTTCGGCACCCAGAGGACGTCGCGCGAGAGCTCGCCGATGACCTCGTTGCCGTCGGTGGCCACGGCGATCACGTCGGCGCCGCGAGCGCGGACCTCCTCGATGTTACTGACCAGCTTGTGGAACACCGGCCCATCGTCGGCGACGACGACCACCGGCGACTCCTGATCGAGCAGCGCGATCGGCCCGTGCTTCATCTCGCCGGCGGCATACGCCTCCGTGGGGATGTAGCTGATCTCCTTGAGCTTGAGCGCGCCCTCGAGGCAGACGGCGAAGCCCATGCCGCGCCCCAGGTACAGGAAGAACCGCTCTTCGTGGTAGCGCCCGGCGATCTCCTCGATGGCGCTCGGACGGGCGAGCAGCTGCTCGGCGAGCTCGGGCACCGCGCGCAGCTCGTGCCCGAGCCGCATGAGCTCGACCTCGCCCATCGCCCCCCGGGCCCACGAGAGGCGCAGGGCGAGGAGCAGCAGGGCGGCGACCTGGGCGGTGTGCGTCTTGGTCGCCGCCACCCCGATCTCCAGCCCCGCGCGCGTGAACAGGACGAAGTCCGCGTCGCGCGTGGCCTGGCTGCCCTGGATGTTGGTGAGCGCGAGCACCGGCGAGCCGGCCTCCCGCGCGAGCCGCATGGCGGCGAGCGTGTCGGCGGTCTCGCCCGACTGGGTGATGCCGATGACCAGGGTGTCGGGGTCGAAGACCGGCTGGCGGTAGCGGAACTCGCTGGCGACGTCGATCTGCACCGGCACGCGAGCCAGCTGCTCGATGGCGTAGCTGACGATCAGGCCGGCGTGAAACGACGTGCCGCAGGCGACGATGAAGATGCGCCGCAGGCGGCGCAGGAACTCGTCGCCCATCCCCACCTCGGAGAGGTCGACCGTCCCGTCTTCGCGCAGCCGGCCGGCGAGCGTGTCGCGGAGCGCTGCCGGCTGCTCGTGGATCTCCTTGAGCATGAAGCTCTCGTAGCCCCCCTTCTCGGCCGCGTCGTCGTCGCCGGGGAACTCCATCTCGTCGCGGACGATGGGCCGGCCGGCGACGTCGGTGTACTCCGCGCCCTCGGCGCGGAGCGTGACGACGTCGCCGTCCTCGAGCACGACCAGGCGGCGCGTGTGCGCCAGAAAGGCCGGGATGGCGGAGGCGAAGAACATCTCGTCGTCGCCGATGCCCACGACGAGCGGGCACTCGTGCCGCGTGCCGACCACCTCGTCCGGCTCGTCGGCCGAGATGGCGCAGAAGGCGTAGTGCCCCTCGATCTCGCCCAGCGCCGCGCGGACGGCGGCCGTGAGACCCTCGCCCGCATGCTCCTCGATAAGGTGCGCCACGACCTCGGCGTCGGTCTCGCTGGTGAAGGTGTGGCCGCGCTCGGTGAGCCGGGCGCGCAGCTCCTTGTAGTTCTCGATGATGCCGTTGAGGACGATGGAGATGCGCCCGCTGCAGTCGCTGTGCGGGTGGGCGTTCTCGTAGCTCGGCCTGCCGTGCGTCGCCCAGCGCGTGTGGCCGAGACCGACGCGGGCGTCGGAGCCGTTCTCTCCCGCCGCCGCGAAGAGCGCATCGAGGTTGCCGACCGCCCGCACCACCTCGATGCCGCCGGGCTCGATGAGGGCGATGCCCGCCGAGTCGTAGCCGCGGTATTCGAGCCGCTTGAGCCCGTCGAGGATGATGGACTTGCCGGGGCGTCGCCCGACGTAGCCTACGATGCCGCACATGCGTGCTCCCTTCGGTAGGTCAGGGCGCAGATGGGCAGGCTGCGGACGGCACTCTCGAGTCGCTTTGTTCCGCCGTCACCAGCGGGTTTTGACGATTCGATGACGACCGTGCCGGGCCGGGAGGCATCCGCCGAGTCTTTCGATGAACCTCCACCTCGTCACCCGTGCGGGCCGGCCCCATTGGGGGCTGCCGCGCGGGCCAGGCGCTCAGGTTGCTGACGGGTGTCCGCACCACCGGTCTGCTGTGTCGAAGGGTATTCTACCCCCTCACCTCCCGAGAGACCTCCGCCGCTCATCTCAGTCGAAGGCCGGCGACACGAATCCCCGCTCTGCGAAGTGGCGGTCGAAGGCCAGGCGCTCGCGCACGTCCAGCCGCCGCAGCCCCGCCGACAGGCTCTCGCTGGCTCGCACCGTCCTGCGGCGCCTGAACACCCTGCCGGCGCCGGAAGCCCTCACCCCCGAGCAGATCATGGGCTTCGACGAGCACGGTCTGCCGTGAGCAGTGGGCTCGTCGTCGACACGTCGGCGCTGCTCGCCGCCGCTTTCGCGGGGCCGCGGCGCGACGCCGTCCTGGTGGCCCTCAGCGCGGCCGACCGCGCCCGCGCCTCCGCCTGCTGCTACCTCGAGGGGTCCATCGTCGCCTTCGCGAGGGTCGGCGCGCACGGCCAGGCGGAGCTCGGCCTGCTCCTGGACGCCTTCGGTGTCGCGGTCGCGTCACTCACACCGGAGCTCGCAGTGCTGGCCGCCGACGCATGGGAGCGCTGGGGCAAGGGCCGGCATCCTGCGGCACTGAACATCATCGACTGCTGCTCGTACGCCCTGGCAACGCAGGCCGGAGAGCCGCTGCTTGCCGTGGGCGACGACTTCACTCGCACGGACATCGAACTGGTGGACCTGACCGCCTGACGCGACCGGCGGCAGGTGCGGCCCCCGAACCCGACGGCTACGCGAGTTGCTCTTCGACAACGGCGGCGATGCGCGCGCAGACGCCGTCGACGTCGTCCTGCGTAGGCGCCTCGGCCATCACGCGCACCAGCGGCTCGGTGCCGGACGAGCGCACGAGGACGCGGCCGCTGCCCTCCAGGCGGCGGGTCTCTGACTCGACCGCCGCCCACACCGCGGCGGCCCCATCCAGCTCGGACAGGTCGCGCACGCGCACGTTGACCAGCTTCTGCGGCAGCCGCTCCATCACGTGCGCGGCCTCGGCCAGCGGGACGTCCATCTCGCGCAGCGCCTGGAGGAGGAGCAGCGCGGTGGCGAGGCCGTCGCCGGTGGTGCTGATGTCGCGGTTGATGATGTGGCCCGACTGCTCGCCGCCGAGCAGGTAGTCGCCCCTGACCATCTCGGCGACGACGTAGCGGTCGCCCACCGGCGTGACCAGGACCTCGATGCCTTCGCGCTCCATGGCGAGGTGGAAGCCGAGGTTCGTCATGACGGTCGTGACCACGGTGTCGCCGCGGAGCTTGCCCTGCGCCTTGAGGTGCTTCGCGAGGATGGCGATGATGAAGTCGCCGTCGACGAACTCACCGGCGGCGTCGACGGCGAGCACGCGGTCGCCGTCGCCGTCGAAGGCCAGGCCGAGGTCGAAGCCGTCGTCGGCCACGATCTTCTGCAGCGCGCCGATGTGGGTGCTGCCGCAACCGGCGTTGATGTTGGTGCCGTCGGGCTGGTCGAAGAGTACGCGCACGTGGGCGCCGGACTCCTCCAGCGCCAGCGGCGCGGCGCGGAACATGGCGCCGTGGGCGCAGTCGAGAACGATCCGCATGCCGCTCAGGTCGAGCGGGATGCGTTTGACCACGTCCCCCGCGTAGCTCTCCACGCGCGCCCTCGAGCTGGTCCGCGCTGCCGAAGTCGGCGCCGGCCAGCGACTGCAGGTCGTGGTGCTCGATGTGCGCCTCGATCTCGGCCTCCTCCTCGTCGCTCAGCTTGGTGCCTGCGCTCGAGAAGAACTTGATGCCGTTGTCGCCGAAGGGGTTGTGCGAGGCGCTGATGACGACGCCGGCGTCCGCCTCGCGCTGGTGGACCAGCGAGGCGAGCCCCGGCGTGGGGATCACGCCGGCGACCTCCACGCGCGCGCCGCCGCTGGTGAGGCCGGCCGTGAGCGCCGCCTCGAGCATGGGGCCGCTCAGCCGCGTGTCACGGCCGATCACGAACAGCGGGTGCGGGCCGGCTTCGTGCGCGAGCACGACGGCCGCCGCCCGTCCCACCTGGACGGCGAATTCGGGGGTCAGCAACTCGCCGGCGACGCCGCGAATACCATCGGTGCCAAAGTACGTGCCCATGCCGCGACCCGTCTCCGTTTCGTCAGTGAGATCCGGCGCGCCTGCGCCGATGCTCGGGCCATGGTACGCGCGGCCGAGTGGGGTGGCAAACGCCCGGGCCGGTTGCGGTGCACCGGCGGCGCCCCGCACGTTGGGCCGCCGGCGGCCGCTAGTCCCAGCTGCCGAGGCTCAGGTGCACGCCGAGGAGCTTCGCCGCGCCCCACACGGCGGCCGCGGCGACGCCGACCACCACCATCACGAACAGGAAGAAGGGCCACTCCGTCGCGTTCAGCACCCTGATGACAAACCAGGCGGCGACGGGCGCCGAGGCCACCACCGCCAGCTTCTTCCACAGGGGCGCCGTGTTGCGCCGCCGACGCATGGGATCGGTGTTGCGTGGCATCGCTACTCCTCGGGATCGACTGGACGCCAATCCTAGCACCCGTCGGGCAGAACGCGGCCAAGGGTGCACGACGGCGGGCGCCGCAGGAACCGGAACGACGACGGGCCGCCTCGCGGCGGCCCGTCGGAAAGGTCTGGTCTGGGGCGCTGGGTCAGCGCTTGCTGAACTGCGGCTTCTTGCGCGCCTTGTGGAAGCCGGCCTTCTTGCGCTCGACCTTACGGTCGTCGCGGGTGAGGAAGCCGGCGCGCTTGAGCGGCGTGCGCAGACTCTCGTCGGCCTCGCACAGGGCGCGGGCGATCCCGTGGCGTACGGCGCCGGCCTGCGCGCTGATGCCACCGCCGACCACATTCGCCGTGACGTCGAACTTGCCGGCGGTGTGCGTGGTCTCGAAGGGGGTGAGGGCGATGGTCTCGAGGACCTTGCGACCGAAGTACTGGTCGATCTCGCGACCGTTGATGGCGACCTTGCCGACGCCCGGGGTGAGGATGACGCGGGCGACGCTGGTCTTGCGCTTGCCGGTCGCGCGATAGGTCACTGCATCAGCCACACCTTACTCCTTGATCTCGAGCATATCGGGGTTCTGCGACTCGTGCGGATGCGCCGGGCCCGCGTAGATCTTGAGCTTGCGGATCTGGGCGCGTCCGAGCTTGTTGTGGGGAAGCATGCCACGCACGGCGTGGCGGATGACTTCTTCCGGGCGGCGAGCCTGGAGCTTGGCGTACGACTCGCTCTTGATGCCGCCGGGATAGCCCGAGTGGCGGTAGTACATCTTCTGCTCGGGCTTCTTGCCGGTGACGACGATCTGCTCGGCGTTGATGATGACGACGAAGTCGCCGGTGTCGATGTTCGGTGTGTAGATGGTCTTGCGCTTGCCGCGCAGGCAGTCGGCGACGACGGTCGCGAGGCGACCCAGGGTGTGACCCTTGGCGTCGACGACGTACCACTTCTTCTCGATCGTGGAAGGCTTGGCGACGTAAGTCTTCATGCGCTCACTCGTTCGGTAGCAGGAAGCACGCCCGGCTCGGACGCGCGAAGGGGAACTATAGCGAATCCCGGCGGGCGGCGCAACACAGGGGCCGTCGGGGTCGGGCGCGGGCTGCGTGGGGCCCGCGCGGGGGAGCGCTCAGCCGAGCCGCCGCAGGCGGATCTCGTCGCCGGCGTCGAGGCCCAGCACCTCGGCGGCGGAGCCGTTGCTGACGGCCACCGAGGCCTGGCCGTAGCTGTCGATGAGCACGACGATGTCGCTGACGCGCACGGATGCGAAGGTGCGCGCCACCTTGGCCAGATAGCGCTCGTCACCCGTCAGGAGCTCGACGGTCTCGGTGAGCCGAGCCTTCTCCAGGTCGTGGGCGCGCAGGTTCAGCGCAACGTTGCCGAAGCGGTCGACCAGCACCGCGATGGCGGTGAGGCCGTCGCGGTGGCGTCGCGGCTCGGGAACATCGATGCGGTCGAGCGACTCGGCCTCGACCGCGGCGCCGACCGACTTCATGGCGAGGCCGGCGGCCAGGCGGGCCGCGACCGGCGCGAAGATGTCGCGGCCGTGAAAGGTAGCGGAGAGCGGTGCGAGCCACAGTTCCTGGTTGCTCAGCTCGCAGGCCTCCTCGACGCCGCCGTCGGCATCCACCGCATGCATGAGGAGCCCGTTGTCGGGCCCGACGAAGAGACGGTCGCCGGCGCTGCGGACAGCGACCGGGCGGCGCGATCCGCCGACGCCCGGATCGACGACGGCCAGGATCACCGCCGCCTCGGGCATGTAGGGCAGCGTGTTACGCAGCACGACGCCTCCCGCGAGCACGTCGCGCTCGGGCAGACCGTGCGTCACGTCGATAACCCGGATCTGCGGCGCCAGCCGGGCGATCACCGCCCGGCATGTCCCGGCGAAGTCGTCGGTGTAGCCGTAGTCGCTGAAGAAGCAGATGGGCCGGTCCATGCCGCGAACCTACGACGAAGCCGGCCGCGGCGCAACAGTTGAGCGCGGACCGTCAGCCGGTCCGTGCGTCGTCGACGATCGCGCGGACGAGGCCGGCGGCCGTGTACTCCCGCGCCTCGACGGCCACCGGCAGCCCCAGGTCGCGCAGCGCCCCGCTGGTGACGGGACCGATCGAGCAGAGCCGGACGCCGGCCAGGCGCTCCGCGAGTGGCCGGCCAGACGCATCGTCCTCGGCGAGCAGCGCCGCGAGCTGTCTCGCGGTGCTGCCGGACGTGAACGTGATGTAGTCGGCGGCCTCGATACTCACCGCGGGAACGGCGAGCTCTCGAGGGGGCAGCGTGTCGTAGATGTGCAGCACGTCCACGATCGCCCCGCGGGCCCTCAGGTTGTCCGGCAGGACGTCGCGAGCGTCACGGGCGCAGGGGATGAGCACGCGCGCGCCGGCTGCGGCGGCATCGACATGCTCGAGCGAGTCGAGCAGGCCCTCGGCGACGTATTCGTCCGGCACGAGATGACAGACGATGCCGTGCCGCTCCAGCGCCCGCGCCGTCGCGGGGCCGACCGCGGCGACGACCGGCCCCGCGGGCATCGTCGCCTCCTGGGCGTCCCCGGCGAGGTAGCCCGCGAACACGCGCACCGCGTTGGCGCTCGTGAACAGCACGAGCTGGTACGTCGCCAGCTCGCGCAGGATGGCCGCGATGTGATCGTCCAGAGGTCGCGGCTCGATGCGGATGGTGGGGACGAGCAGGACCGTGGCGCCGAGCGCCTCGAGAGGCTCGACGAGTGAAGCGGCCTGCTCGCGAGGCCGGGTCACGACCACCGTGCGTCCGGTGAGCGGCCCGTCCGGCGTCATGTCAGCCGGCTCCGCGGACCTCGGCGAGGATCTGGTCGGCGCCGCGCGCCAGCAGATCGTCGGCGAGCGCGACCCCCAGTCCTTCGGGCGCCAGCGCCGATCCGGCAAGCTCTCCGCACACGGTCTTCGTGCCGTCGACGGATCCGACGAACGCGCGGAGCAGAAGACCGTTGACGCCCGCCTCATCCGGCACGTCGGAGGCCTCCGCGTAGCCGGCGATGGGCACCTGGCAGCCCCCCTCCAGAGCGTGCATGAGGCTGCGTTCAGCGCGCAGGGCCAGAGCGGTGCGCTCGTGGATCAACGGGGTGACGAGCGCCGCGACACGCTCGTCGCCGGCCCGCGCCTCGATCGCCAGCGCACCCTGTCCTACCGCGGGCAGCATCTGGTGAAAGGCAAAGGTGAACGACGCCAGTTCCGGCTGCCCGAGGCGCGCCAGGCCGGCGGCCGCCAGGACCGTTCCGGCCATGCCCTGCTCTTCCACCTTGCGCAGGCGGGTCTGCACGTTGCCGCGGATGTCGACAAGGTCGAGGTCGGGGCGCAGCGCCAGCATCTGCGAGCGGCGCCTCAGGCTGGAGGTGCCGACCGTCGCGCCCCGGGGAAGGTCGTCGAGGCTGCGCAGCGAGGAGGACGCACCGCCGACGAACACGTCGCGTACGTCTTCACGCGCCGTGAAGGCGACGATGGCAAGGCCCTCCGGGACCTCCGTGGGCATGTCTTTGGCCGAGTGCACGGCGAGGTCGGTGCGGCCATCCAGCATGGCCGTCTCGAGCTCCTTGGTGAACAGGCCCTTGTCGCCGAGCTTGGCGAGCGGCGCGTCCAGCAGCTTGTCGCCCTTGGTCTGGATGACCTCGATCTCGACCTGAAGGCCCGGATGCAGACGCAGAAGCTCGTCGCGCACCCATTCGCTCTGGATCAGTGCGAGGCGGGAGCCGCGGGAGCCGATACGGATCAGGCCGGTCACGCGTCCTCCGTGCCGGTGCCGCGCAGGTGGCGGACGTTGTCAGACCGTGCGGCAGGCTGCTCCCCGGCAGTCCGCGGTCGCCGCGCCGGCATCGGCCGCCGTCTCGTCGCCGACCTCGGCGCCGTCGAGGTCGAACAGCGTGCGCACGGCGTCGACGTACAGGTAGCACTGGTCGCGACCCGCGACCTCCTTCATCTTCACGGTCGGCACGTGCAGGATCTTGTTGACGATGCTCGCGGTGAGCATCTCGACCCGGGCGCGTTGCTCGTCGGTGAGGTCGCTCATCTTGTTGCCCAGCCGTTGAAGCTCGCTGCGACGGATGTCCTCCACGGTCTCGCGCAGGCTGGCGATGGTGGGTACGACCTCGAGGCTGCGCAGCCAGTCGTTGACGCTCGCCAGCTCCTGCTCGACGATGCGCTCGGCGTGCTGGGCCTCCTTTTCGCGCTCACTGCGGTTCTGCTCCACCACGTGTTGCAGGTCGTCGATGTCGTAGAGGTAGGCGTCGCGCACGCGGTTGATGTCGGGGTCGAGGTCGCGCGGCACGGCGATGTCGATCAGGAACATGGGGCGATGGCGGCGATGCTTGAAGGCCCGCTCGACGCGCTCGCGAGTGATGACGTAGTGCGGGGCCGACGTGGAGCTGATGACGATGTCGGCGGCCGCCAGGTGCGCTTCGAGGTCCTCGAAGGGCATGGCCTGACCGCCGACCCGCCGGGCGAGATCCTCGGCGGCGGCGAAGGTCCGGTTCGTCACCAGGATCTTCTCGATGCCGTGCGCCTTGAGGTGCGTCGCCGTGAGCTCGCTGGTCTCCCCGGCGCCGACGATGAGCACCGTGTGGTCGCGGAGCTTGCCGAACACCTGCAGGGCGAGCTCGACGGCGGCGGAGCTGACGCTCACCGGACGCTCGCCGATGGCGGTCTCGGTGCGCACGCGCTTGCCGACCTCGAGCGCGTGCCGGAAGAGACGGTTGAAGACGAGGCTGGTGCAGCCGCCGTCGCATGCCTGCTGGTACGCGGCCTTGAGCTGGGCGACGATCTGCGCCTCGCCGACGACCATCGAATCGAGGCTCGACGTCACCCGGAACAGATGCGCGATGGCGCCGTCGCCGGAGAAGCTGTAGAGGCTCGGCTCGAGCTCGCCGGGCGTGACCCCGGCGTGGCGCGCCAGGTGGGTGAGCGCCGCTTGGCGCGCCGCCAGGGAGTCGCGCCCGTACAGATACAGCTCGGTCCGGTTGCAGGTGCTCAGGGCGAGCGCCTCGCAGGCCACACCCTCGTCGAGCAGCTCTCGGGCCACGCGAAGCGAAGCCTCCTCGTCGAGCGCGAGACGCTCACGCATCTCGAGCGAGGCGGTCTTGTGCGAGATGCCGGCGATGACGACGTGCATGCCGTCAGCCCCCGTACGTGTGGAAGCCGCTGAGGTAGGGCACCGCGGCGAAACGGATGACGAGCAGCAGCACAAGACCGGCGACGGACATCCACGAGACTGCGCGGCCGGACCAGCCGCCGCGCACGCGGCCGGCGATGAGCACCAGATAGACGCACCAGGCGGCCGCCGACAGCAGCACCATCGGGTCGGTCCCCCAGCCCGGCACGCGGAACGTCTCGGCGCGGATCACGCCGGCGGCCAGGCCCATGGTGAGGAAGGGGAGGCCGAGCAACGTGGCGTGGTAGATGAGCCGGTCGAGCGTCGCCAGCGAGGGCAGGCGTCCGAGGATGCCGCCTGTCTTGCGGCGCCGCAGCAAGGTCTCCTCGACGAGGTAGATGATGGCGGCGCCGCCGGCGACGTAGAGACAACCGATGGCGACGAGCATCACGATGACGTGCACGATCACGATGTCGCTGCGCAGCGCCGGCACGAGACCGACCGGCGGGTCGTACTCGATCAGGGCCACGGTGAGCAGCACGAGCACGACCGGCATCACGTACAGCCCCACGGCCTTGATGCGGGTGAAGGCCTCGAGCACGAGCCACACCAGGACGATCGCCCAGGCGATCAGCACCATCGACTCGTAGATCCCGACGAAGGGGAAGTGCCCGGCGCTGAGACCGCGGAAGACCAGGGCCAGCGACTGGATCGCGACCGCGAGCACGGCGACGAGCATCCCGACTCGGTTCATCCACGGACGCTGCGTGAAGAACGCGATCAGGAACACGGCGAACGCCGCCGCGTACAGCAGGTACGCGAGCCAGACGAAGATGACGGATGCCTGGTCCATCGGCTCCGGCTCAGACCGTCCGGCGCCCGTTGCGGAGCCGGTGCGTCACTCCGCGCCGGCCTTGTCCGCGGGCGCCTGCCGGCGCTTCGTCTCGTCCTCGAGCAACTTGACGTCGCGCTGCAGCGAGGTCACGCGGCGCGCGCTCATGAAGTAGTAGATCACGAGGACGGCCAGGATGATGGCGTAGGCGGCGGCGACGTACTTCACGCCTTCTTCGATGGTCATGTGGTCAACCTCCCAGCGAGGTCTTGAGGTCGGTGACTCGGTCCTTGAGGTTCTCGATCGTGAGGTCGCGGCGCGTGAGCGCCACCAGCAGCAGGGTCATGCCGATCATACTGATGAAGAAGCTGACGAACATGCTGCCTTCCATGCCCGTGCCGCCGACCGAGATGACCACCGGGTGCAGGCCCTCCGGGAGGAAGCGCGTCGCGAAGAAGGTGATCGGCACGTCGATGAAGGCGATGATCGCGAACACCGCCGCGTAGGTGGCCCTCCGCTGCTCCTCATCCACGACCGAGCGCAGCACCCAGTAGGCGGCGTAGAGAAAGCAGACGAGCAGGAAGGTCGTGAGGCGCGGCTCCCAGGCCCACCAGGTATCCCACGCGGCTTTGCCCCAGATCATGCCGGTGAGCATCACGAGGATGCTGAACAGCAGCCCAAGGCGCACGCTGACGTAGCTCAGTCGGTCCCACTTGAGGTCCTGGGTGCGCAGGTAGGCGATAGCCGCCACGAAGGCGATCCCGAAGGCGACCAGCGCCGTCTCCGCGATCGGCACGTGGTAGTAGAAGATCTTCTGGCTGAAGCCCATCGACGACGAGTCGGTGGGGGCGTACCAGAACGCGAGCATCAGGCCGACGATGAGAAAGGCGCCGGCTTCGATGAACAGCGCCGGCGCGCTGACGAGCTTCTTCACGCTCACTCTCCTATGGCGAAGTCGTAGGTTCCCCAGGCTGCGACCAGGAACACGGCGTCGAACC
Source organism: uncultured Thermoleophilia bacterium (assembly GCA_963695395.1). GTDB lineage: Bacteria > Actinomycetota > Thermoleophilia > UBA2241 > UBA2241 > CAIXSE01. Next base: position 33,652 of record CAVOGK010000045.1, read on the forward strand.
CGAGCAGAAACAGGAGCCGGGCCAGCAGGTCACCGAACCCGGCGCCTTCGGCGAAGATCAGCGTCGTCGCCCCCGTCGCGGCGATGAGCACGGGCACGATCAGCGGCAGGAACAGGATCGGCAGCAGCAGGTCGCGCGAGCGCGTGTTCATCGAGATCGTCGCCAACAGTGTACCAAGCGCACAGATGCCCGCGTCGGCGAGCAGCAGGACGACGAGGAACGGCAGCACGTCCCCAAGGTAGCTGGTCTCGATGAAGAAGAGCGTGAACACCGGGACTGCCACCGCCTGGATGATCAGCAGGAAGACAAGGTTCCCTACGGTCTTCGCGAAGAAGATCGTGACACGGTCGACCGGACAGAGGAGCAGCCCGTCGAGGCAGTGCTCGTCCTTCTCCTGGGCGAAGGACCGGTTCAGCCCGAGCAGCATCGAGAAGATGAACGTGACCCAGAGCATCCCGCCCGTGAAGTAGGTCAGGTCGACG
>CAVOGK010000046.1:0-12143 GCA_963695395.1 uncultured Thermoleophilia bacterium
ACGTCGTCGTCCTCAATGCCGGCGCCGCCCTGTACATCGCCGAGGCCGCGGGCAGCATCGCCGAGGGCGTCGCGACGGCGCGCGCGGCGGTCGCGTCCGGCGGCGCCCGCGCGAGGCTCGACTCCCTCGTGGCGACCAGCCGGCGGCTGGCCGCGGAGAGCGCATGAGCGGGCGCGCTCACCTCGCCCCGGCGGAGGCCGACGGCTTTCTCGCCGAGATGGTGGCAGGATCCCGGCGGCGGGTGGCGGCGGCCCGCGCCGCCGGCCGCCTGAAGCGCCCGGACCACGTGTCCGAGCCCGGGCGCTTCCGCGAGGCGCTCGCGCATCCGGTGCCGGCTCCCGACGCGCCCAGCCCGCAGCTCGCTGTGATCGCCGAAATCAAGCGGTGCTCCCCGAGCACGGGTGACATCGCTCCAAAGCTCGACGCCGTGGCCCAGGCGCTCGCCTACGAGGCCGCCGGCGCCGACGCGGTCTCCGTACTCACCGAACCCACGCGCTTCGGTGGCTCGCTCGACGACCTGCGCGCCGTGGCCGCCGCCGTCGCCCTGCCCGTGCTGCGCAAGGACTTCATCGTGGACCGCGGGCAGGTATGGGAGGCGGCCGAGGCCGGCGCCGCCGCCGTCCTCCTCATCGTCGGTATCCTCGACGACGACCGGCTCCACGACCTTCTCATCGAGTGCCTGGACTGCGGTCTCGACCCCCTCGTGGAGGTGCACGACCTCGACGAGACGCGGCGCGCCTGCAGGGCCGGCTGCACGCTCGTCGGCATCAACAACCGCGACCTCACGACGCTCGAGGTCGACCTCGAGACCACCGCGTACCTCGCGCCGGCCCTTGGCCCGTGCATGTTCGCGGTGAGCGAGAGCGGCATCGCGACACCGGAGGACGCCCTCCGGGTCGCACTCGCAGGTGCCCGAGCCCTTCTCGTCGGCGAGACACTGGTGCGCGCACCCGTCGACGCCTTGCCGGAGCTGATCGCCGGCCTCAAGGACCCCGGATGGCCGGCATGACGCGCGTCAAGGTCTGCGGCCTGACCCGCGCCGAGGACGTCCGCGCCGCCGTCGCCCACGGTGCCTGGGCGGTCGGCTTCGTGCTCACGGGGAGCCCACGGCATGTCGACCGGGCCCGCGCCGCGTCACTCGCGGTTGCGGCCGGCGACGCCCTTACCGTCGCCGTCGTGAGCACGGAGACGCCGGCGTGGATCGCCGGCGCGGTCGCTGCGGCGGGACTGCGCGCGGTGCAGCTGTCCGCCGGCGCGGCCGGCCCTACGGTGACGGAGCTCCGCGCTGCGACCGCCGACCTGCGGCCGCAGCCGCTCGTCATCGCCGCGGTCGACACGCCCGATGCGGCGCTCGCCGACTTCATCCTCCTCGACGCCCGCGCTCCCGGACGCTTCGGAGGCACGGGCCGCCGACTCGATTGGGAGCGGCTCGCGGCCGATCCGGAGACACCACGAGAAGGCCTCGTCCTCGCGGGAGGGCTCACGCCCGCCAACGTCGGCGCGGCGATCGCCACACTGCGGCCGGCCGCCGTCGACGTCTCGAGTGGAGTGGAGTGGGTGCCCGGCATCAAGGACCCGACGAAACTGCGTGACTTGTTCCTCGCCGTGGAACGCGCAGACAAGGACGGTGCGGCGCCGACAGAGGCTTCAACGGGAGAGACCGAGTGACCATCGAGACACGCTTCGGCCCATACGGCGGGCGTTTCGTGCCCGAGACGCTCATCCCGGCGCTCGACGAGCTCGCGGCGGCCTACGAAGAGGCGAGCGACGACACGGCCTTTCAGGCCAAGCTCGCGCGCCTGCTCACCGAGTACGCCGGTCGCCCAACCCCGCTCTACCACGCGGAGCGCCTCAGCGAGCGCTGCGGGGCCACCGTCCTGCTGAAGCGCGAGGACCTCTGCCACACCGGCGCCCACAAGATCAACAACGTTCTCGGTCAGGCGCTGCTCGCCAAGCGCATGGGCAAGCGGCGCGTGATCGCCGAGACGGGCGCCGGCCAGCACGGCGTGGCAACGGCGACGGCCTGCGCGCTGCTCGATCTGGAGTGCGCCGTGTACATGGGCGCCGAGGACGTGCGCCGTCAAGAGCTGAATGTCGTACGCATGCGCCTGCTCGGGGCCACTGTCGTCCCGGTGGAGAGCGGCTCGCGCACACTCAAAGACGCGATGAACGAGGCGCTGCGCGACTGGGTCACCAACGTGCGCGAGACCTATTACGTGATCGGCTCGGTGGCCGGCCCAGCGCCGTACCCGGCCATGGTGCGCGACTTCCAGGCGGTCATCGGCGCCGAGGCGATCGGGCAGGTCCGCGAGCGCTACGGCCACCTCCCCGACGAGGTCGTCGCCTGCGTCGGGGGCGGCTCCAACGCCATGGGCATCTTCCAGGCCTTCCGCGATCTCGCCTCGGTACGCCTCACGGGCGTCGAGGCGGCCGGCGAGGGGCTGGACGGCCGCCACGGCGCGCCGCTCGCCAAGGGCTCGCCGGGCGTCCTCCACGGCTCCTACAGCTATCTGCTGCAGGACGCCTGGGGCCAGGTCGCCGAGGCGCACTCGATCTCGGCCGGCCTCGACTACCCGGGAGTCGGACCCGAGCACTCCTGGCTGAAGGACTCAGGCCGCGCCGCCTACGCGGCGGCCACCGACAAGGAGGCGCTGGCCGCCTTCCGCACGCTCGCCGAGCTCGAGGGCATCATCCCGGCGCTGGAGAGCGCCCACGCCGTCGCCTACGTCCTGCGCGGTCCCTCGGCGGCCGCGGCCACCGTACCCTCCCCGTCGTCCACCGGCCGGTTCACCATCGCCGGCGAGACCGAGGGCTTCGACCCCACCGGGACGCGCTTCGCTCACGGCGACCTCATCCTCGTCAACCTCTCAGGGCGGGGCGACAAGGACGTCTACGAGGCAGGCGCCCAGCTGGGAGTGCTGTCGTGAGCGTTCGCAAGCTGCCGCATCGGCCGAAGAATCCGGACGATGGCCCGCCCGAGCACGCGGAAGAGGCCCAGGCCGCCGAGTATCAGGAGCCGGACGACCCGGCGAGCGAGGCCGCACGGCGGCGCGGCCTCGCGCCGCGCCTCGCCCGCGCCTTCGCGGCGCCGCGCGCCGGGCGCGCGGCGCTCATCCCGTACCTCACCGGCGGGCATCCGGACGTGGAGACGAGCGGCCGGCTGATCGCCACCCTCATCGCCGCCGGCGCCGACATCGTCGAGCTGGGTGTGCCCTTCTCGGACCCGATCGCCGACGGCCCCGTCGTACAGCAGTCCACCCATGCCGCGCTGACGGCCGGAGTGACCACGGACGACGTCATGGGGCTGGCGGCTGCGCACAGCGCGGCTGTGCCTTTCGTGCTGCTCACGTACCTCAACTCCGTGCTGGCGTACGGCGCGGGGGCGTTCTTCGCTCGGGCGGCGACGGCGGGAGTCGAGGCGCTCGTGATCCCCGACCTGCCCCTCGACGAGGCCGGCGGGAGCAACGTGGCTCTCGCGAGGGATGCCGGAGGGCTGGCTGCTCTCGCCGCCGGTGCCGGTGTCTCGCTGGTGCCCATGGCGACGCCGACGAGCACCGACGATCGGCTGGACCTGGTCGCAGCCGCGGCGACGTCGTTCGTCTACTGCGTCGCCGTGACCGGCGTGACCGGCGCCCGCGCCGAGGTGGGCGCGGAGCTCCCGGCCCTGCTGGCGCGCTTGCGCGAACGCACGGACGCACCGCTGGCGGTCGGCTTCGGCATCTCGACGCCGGAGCAGGCGGCGAGCGTCGCGAGCCTCGCCGACGGCGTCATCATCGGCAGTGCGCTCATCGACGCGGTGACCCGCGCTCCGTCGTCCGACGAGGCATGCGTCGCCGTGACGCAGCTGGCAGGCGCCGCGAGCGCCGCCATCGCCGGCGCCTGACGCCGACCGGCGGTCACACGCCCCGGCCGGCCTCCCGGGCTCTTCCCGCAACGAGAAGCGGCTCCCGCCCAAGAGGCAGAAGCCGTCAGTACCGATGCGGCAGCAGAAGAGTGGTGGGCGACGTTGGAATTGAACCAACGACCTCCTGCTTGTCGAGCAGGCGCTCTCCCAACTGAGCTAGTCGCCCACGCAGGACCGGGAGTATAGCAAGCTCGCGGCACGGTGTCAGCCGGGACTCGGGCCGACGGCCGATCCCCTCGAAGAGGGACCTCCGACGAGTGACGCCGGGCGGGCTCCGGAGAGCCCGCCCGGCGTCACGGCCGGATCATCTGAGTCGTCCGCGCTCCCGCGCGTGCCGGCGTCTCGTGTGCGTCAGCGCGACCGCTTGCCCGGGACGCGGCGCTTGACGCCGGTCTTGTTCCACGAGCGGCGGGCGCCGCCGTTCCAGAGGAGCTTGCCCGGGCGCGACTGCACCTGGTGGCTCTCGAGGATGACGCGCTTCTCGTAGTCGAAGCTCGGCAGGTCGTGACGCTCGATGGTGGCCCCGATGAGGCGCTCGATGGCGACCAGGTCGTGCACGTCCTCGGCGGTGAGCAGGCTGACGGCGATGCCGCTGGCGCCCGCACGGGCCGTGCGCCCGATGCGGTGCACGTAGTCCTCGGGGTTGGTCGGGATGTCGAAGTTGATCACGTGCGTGATGTTGTCCACGTCGATGCCACGGGCGACAACGTCAGTGGCCACGAGGACGGCGATCTTGCCGGCCTTGAAGCCGTCAAGCGCCTGCTGGCGCTGGCCCTGCGAGCGATCGCCATGGATCGCCTCGCAGGTGATGCCGGCCTTGTTCAGCGTGCGCGCCAGCCGCTCCGCCCGGCGCCGCGTGCGGGTGAAGACCAGCGTGCGGTCGGGGTCGTGGTGACGGAAGTACTCGACCAGGAGGTCGACCTTCTGCTCGTGGTTGACCGGCAGGACCTTCTGCTCGACGTTCTCGACCGGCTGGGCGCTGCCGCCGAGCTCGATGAAGATCGGGTCGTGGAGCGTGTCCGAGATGATGCTGAGCACGGTCTTGGTCATCGTGGCGCTGAAGAACAGGTTCTGGCGCTTCGACGGGATCGCGTCGATGATGCGCTTGACGTCCGGCCAGAAGCCCATGTCGAGCATGCGGTCGGCCTCGTCGAGGACGAGCGTGTCGACGTTGTCCAGGAGGATGTCGCCCTGGCGCAGCATGTCGAGCAGGCGGCCCGGCGTGGCGACCAGCAGGTCGACGCCCTTACGGATGCGCTTGGCCTGGGGGTCGTAGGGAACGCCGCCGAAGACCGCGACGACACTGCGGCCGCTGTACTTGCTGAGGGTCTCGCCGACCTCTTCGATCTGGCCGCAGAGCTCGCGGGTGGGGGTGACGACGAGGGCGGAGGGATGGGCGGTGCGGCCGTCGGCGACGGTCGGGCCTGTCATGCGCTGGAGAATGGGCAGGACGAAAGCGGCCGTCTTGCCGGTACCGGTCTGCGCACAGCCCACCACATCGCGACCGTCGAGGACGCGCGGGATGGCTTGTTCCTGGATCGGAGTGGGGTCTTGGTAGCCCATGGCGGCCACGCCGGCAAGCAGGTCGCCGGTGAGGCCGAGGGCGGCGAAGGCCGGGATGTCGACCTCCGGAGCGGGCCCGGCGGGACGCTCCACGTGCTTGCGCTCCGTGTAGCTCTCGTCGACGCCCTGGCCGCCGCGGTCGCCGTGGCGCCCCCGGTCGCGGCCGTGATCGCGGTCGCCGCGGCTCTTGCCATCGCGGTCGCGTCCGCGCGGCCGGCGGTCATCGCGCCTCTCGCTGCTCTCGCGGCGCTCGCCGCCGGACTTCTCGGTGCTACTGCTGGAGGCAGCCTCGGTCGGCGCCGTCGGCGTCGCCGTCTGCGTCGCGCCGGACTGCCCCTGCGGGTCGCCGGTCTGCGTCGCGCCGTCCGGGCCGGTGCCGCTGCCGTGGCGGCGGCGACCGCCGCGGCGGCGGCGCTTCTGCCCGCCCTCGGCGGACGTGGAGGCGGCCTGGCCGGAGGCGGCGATGGTCGTTTCGGTGGTGCTGGGGGTCACAGATTCTCTCTTCCTTGACGGCTCCGTACGCGGCGTGCCATCGCCGCCCGTGGGCGAGCTCGAGTGCTCGCCCGGGATCAACGGTGTGCGCGGGAGTTCGTCTTGCGGGGGGCCGCCCTCGGGGCGGCCAGACTGGCTAGGGACTGGTGTTCCTTTCCTTTCAGAACACTGCCCGGTAGTCACAATGTCTGGGGGTCTGCTGCGGGAGGAAGGCCCGGCGCGAAGCGCCTGGGGAGAAACCGGCTCCCGTCGTATGAATCAAACCTTATCAGGTCTGCATTCTACCCTCAAGCCCGGATGCCCACACGCGGCGCCGGCGGCAGTCGGCCGCCCCGTCGCGGCCGCGGGTGCGCGTCGTGCGCGTCCGCCGATTCCCGCGCCTACGCCCCACTGGCCATCTGCTCCGGCGTCTCCGGGCGACGCTGCACATTGCGTGCGCGCTTGACCTCGTACATCAGCATGTCTGCCCGGGTGAGCAACTCGTCCGGATCGTCCAGGGTCCGCCAGTCGGCGATCACGGTGCCGTAGCTGAGCTTGACGGAAAGCCCCAGCTCCTCACCGGCCGTCTCGATGGCTTCGTCCAGCCGATGGACCAGGATGGACGGATCGGAGGGGGACTCCGCGACCACGCAGAACTCGTCGCCGCCGAGTCGCGCGATGAGGTCTGTCTCGCGGAAGGCGGCGAGCAGCGCTCCGGCGACGGCCCTCAGGACGTCGTCCCCGCGCTTGTGCCCGAGCCGGTCGTTGATGGCCTTGAAGCCGTCGATGTCGGCGTACAGCACGACGACCCTCGCCCCGGAGCGCTTCGCGCGCTTGGCCTGCTCGGGAAGCAGCACGTAGAAGCCGCGCCGGTTCTTGAGACCGGTGAGCTCGTCGTGCAGGGAGAGCTGCTCCAGCCGGCGCTCGGCCTTCTTGCGCACGGCCATGTCGCGCGAGATGGAGAGGACCATGAGCTCGCCGTCCACGTCGGTCAGGCTCGAGCTGATCTCCACCGGCACCTGCTGGCCATCGCGCATCTTGCGCGCGCTCTCGTACACGAGGCTGTCCTCATGCAGGAGCCGCTCCATCACGCGCCGCAGCTGACCAGGGGTGGCGGGTGCGTCGACGGCTCGCGGGGTCAGCCCCAGCAGCTCTTCCCGCGTGTAGCCGAGGAGCCGGCAGGCCGCGTCGTTGACCGCCACAAAACGCGAGGGCTCGCCGTGCGCATCGAGGCCGTGCAGGTAGACGGCGTCGTTGCTGGCCTCGAAGAGGAGGCGGTAGCGCTTCTGGCTGGCCCACAGCTGACGTTGCATGGCCTGCAGTTCGGTGACCGCATCCTGCAGATGACGCCGCTGGGTGACGACGCGCTCGACCGCCCACCCCAGGCCTATGCCGACCGAGGCGTAGGCGGCGACGCTGACCGCGTAGTGGTCTGTCTGCACGTCGTGCAACACGAAGAAGGAGACGGTGGTCACGAGGATGGTCCACAGTGCCGTCAGCAGGCCGCCGCGCAAGCCGCCGAGGCAGGCCCCCGCGACCACGAGCGGTACGCCCAGGATCTCGATCGCGGACTGAGGAAGAAGCAGTGCAAGGACGCCGTACAGCAGCGCGACGGCGGCAACGGCGCGATTGATGCGCACGGAAGTCACAACGGCCTCCTACGTCGGCGGGGGCGACAAGGTCATGAGGCCCTACGCTTTCCCTGTCGGCACCAGGCAGATGGACTTGAGCGTTGAGGCGGATGGTGTCGTGCGCTTGGGCCCGAAGCCGCTAGGAGGCCGTACCAGCCTCCCAGTCGAAGGCGTCCCCGGCGGCTCTCAGGCCGCCGCGCGTCTGCTCGTCGCAGAACGCACCCGCCACGGCGTGCTCGTACATGCCTCTCGGCGTGTGTCCGAGGCGGACGGCCGCCGCGCAGTCCGCCGAGAGCGAGGTGTCCATCAGCACAGGGTCGTCGCTGCCGACAGAGCACTTGACGCCGGCGGCGAGCATCGCCGGCAGCGGATGCTCGTCCAGCGACTCCACGACTCCGGTGCGAAGGTTGCTCACCGGAGTCACGTCGCAGACGACCCCGCGCTCGGCGATCTCCGCGAGCAGTCGGGGGTCCTCGACGGAGCGCACGCCGTGTCGCAGGCGGTCGGCGTGCAGGTCGTCCAGGGCGCTGCGGATGGACGCGGGACCCGCGGTCTCACCGGCGTGCGGCGCGGCCTTGAGCCCGCCCTCGCGGGCGATGGCAAAGGCCCGGGCGAAGGGGGCGGGCGGGAACCTGGCCTCGCTCCCCCCCAGACTGATGCCGGCGACGCCACGCTCACGATAGCGCACCGCCCACTCGGCGAGGCGCTCGCCCGTCTCGGGCGGGAAGTTGCGCGTGATGTCCGGCGTGAAGCGGAGCTCCACGCCGTGTCGCTCGCGCGCCTCGTCGGCGCCGTCGCAGTAGCCCTCGAAGATCTCCTGCCACGGCGCACCGCGCACCATGGGCTCCGAGGGTGAGAACAGGGGCTCCGCATAGAAGCACCCCTGCGCGGCCAGGTCGGCGGCGTAGTCCACTGCGACCTGGCGGAAGTCGCGACCGTGCTGCAGCACGCGCGTCGTCGTGATCCACACGCGGATGAAGTCGTCGAAGCTGCGGAAGCGGCAGAAGCGGCGCAAGCCCTTCACCGAGCGCGCCGGCAGCTTCACGTCGTTGCGCCGGCCCAGCTCGAGGAGCCGCTCGGGATGCACGGTCGCCTCGAGGTGCACGTGCAGCTCGATCTTGGGGTATGGCGCGCTCACCGCACCATGCTACCGCAGGGTACGACCGACTGGCCTCGCCGGCGCTCCTCAGTCGCGGCTGAAGTCCACGGCCAGCAACTCCATGAGCAGCGCGTCGCGCCAGACGCCGTCCTCGACGCGCTCGTACTCGCGCAGCACGCCCACGCGCCGGAAGCCGAGCTGCTCGTAGACGTGCACGGCCCGGGCGTTGGCCGCCGCGGGATCGACCGTCAGGCGATGGTGCCCGCGCGCGTCGATCAGCCACGAGAGCAGCGTGCGCATGGCGTCGGAGCCCACGCCGCGGCCCTGCGCCGCCGTCCCGACGAAGATGTCGACGGCGGCGGAGAGGTAGTCAGGGTCGGTCTCCTCGGTGTACTGGATACAGCCGGCCACGGTGCCGCGGTCACCCGGGCCCGCGCTCGGCAGCACGATCGCCAGGGTCACCGCGTCCTTCTCGTCGACGCGCTCCCACTCCGCGCGCCGCCACCAGCGCGCGACCCCCGGCTCGTCGAGGATCGCGAGCAGCGCAGGCAGATCCGCGGCGACGACCGGGCGGAGCATGACGAGTCGCCCATGGAGCGTCGGAAGAATGTCGGCGGTCGCGTGCACTCTCGAAGGGTACCAGAGGAGGGTCGGGGCCGGCCGGCTGCGCCTACGGCCCCACGCGCCTACTTGCGCTTCTCGCTCCCGCCCGCGCGCCAGACCAGATACTCGTGCACGAAGCCGTCGAGGTCGCCGTCGAGCACGCTCTGCGTATTGCCGACCTCGTAGCCGGTGCGCAGGTCCTTGACCATCTGGTACGGGTGCAGGACGTAGCTGCGGATCTGGCTGCCGAAGTCGACGTTGAGCACCTCGCCACGCTCGCGCGCCAGCTCCTCGGCCAGCTTGCGCTCCTCGAGCTCTACCAGCTTGGACTTCAGCATGTGCATGGCGACGGTCTTGTTCTGCAGCTGCGAGCGTTCGTTCTGGCACTGGACCACGATGTTGGTGGGCAGATGCGTGATCCGGATCGCGGAGCTCGTCTTGTTGACGTGCTGCCCGCCGGCGCCGCTCGAACGGTAGGTGTCGATGCGCAGCTCGTCCTCGTCGATCTCGACGTCGACGTCGTCGCTGACCAGCGGGGAGGCGTCGACGGAGACGAAGCTCGTGTGCCGGCGGTTGGCGGAGTCGAAGGGGCTCATCCGCACCAGGCGATGCACGCCCCGCTCGGCCTGCAGCAGCCCATAGACGTTCTCGCCCTCGACGGTGAGCGTGGCGCTCTTGAGGCCGGCCTCGTCACCCTCTTGCATGTCGTTGACCTCGACCTTGAACCCGCGTCGCTCGAACCAGCGCAGGTACATGCGCAGCAGCATCTCGGCCCAATCCTGGGACTCCGTACCGCCGGCGCCCGGATGGATGGTCAGGATGGCGCCGCCCTCGTCGTACTTGGCGCTGAAGAAGCGGAGCTCCTCGCCGCGCTGGAGGTCGGCCTCGAGGGAGTCGACGCCGGTCACGAGCTCCTGCAGGAGTTCGTCGTCGACGACGTCTCCGCTCAGCTCCTCGCGAAGCAGCTCCTCGGTGGATTCGAGATCGGCGAAGCGGGCCTCGACCTCTTCGAAGTCCTCGAGCCGGCGCTTGGTGCGGCTGTACTCGGCGGAGACGCCGGACGCTTGCCCCTGATCGTCCCAGAAGCCCGGCGCACGCATGCGCTCCTCGAGCGCCCCGATCTGCTCTGTCAGCCTGGGGGGGTCAAAGATAGCTCCGCAGCCAGCCAAGGCGCCCGGAGGCTTCCTTCAACCGCTCGCGGAGCGCGTCCAGGTGGACGAGTGTTTCTGAGGCGTTGGGACTCATGACCGAGGTAGTGTACAAGATTACGCGGAGTGCTTCAGCCTGGCGGCCGCGGGGTCGATCGGCATCATGAGTGATGTGTGCCTGCGCGAGTGCCGAAGCGGGCAGAGTAGTCGAGATACGGGATCCGGGGAGCTCATGAACGAGAAGTGCGAAGACAGGAGCGGCGAGAGGTCGCGCGGCGCGGCGCTCCGCGACCCGGTGACCGGCCTCGCCACCGGGATGCTCCTCGAGGAACGCACGAGCCAGGCGCTCAAGCACGCGCAGCGCAAGCGCCTGGCCTTCAGCGTCGCCGTGTTCCACATCGACCGTTTCGACACGCTCGTCGCCTCTCTTGCGGACGACGGCATCGCCGCGCTCCTCGAGCAGATCGGCCGGCGGCTCGATCACACCGGGCGGGCCGAGGATACGCTTGCGTACCTCGGCGTCGGCGGATTTGCGGCCTTGCTGCCCGGAGCGGCGGGGCCGGCCGAGGCGGCGGCGGCCGTGAGCAGCATCCTCGGAGCCGCCGGCGAGCCCCTTGTGGTCGGACCACACGAGCTCCTCCTGACCACGAGCATGGGGGTCGCCATCTATCCCAGCGACGGGGTGACCGCTGCGGAACTGCTTGACAACGCCCGCGCCGCGATGCGTCTTGCCGCGGACGAGGGCGGCGATCGCTGGCGGTTCTTCCACCCGAGCATGAACGCCGAGCGCACGGACCGGCTGGCGCTCGAAGCCGAGCTGCGCCGCGCCTACGAAGACGATCAGTTCTTCCTGGAGTACCAACCGGTCGTGTCCGTCGTCACTGAGGAGATCGTAGCCGTGGAGGCGCTGCTCCGCTGGCGGCATCCCGAGCGTGGCGTCGTGGAGCCACTCGACTTCATCCCCGCCGCCGAGGACAGCGGGCTCCTGATCGCGATCGGCGCCCGTGTCCTCGACGAGGCGTGCCGGCAGGGGCGCGCCTGGCAGCGCGAGTTTGAGCGGCCGCTTCTCATGTCCGTCAACATCAGCGCTCGCGAGCTGCACGACGAGCGGCTGGTGGACACCGTGCGGCGAGCCCTGCGCGCCACCGGCTTCGATCCGCACGCCCTCGAGCTGGAGATCACGGAGATCGCGGCGATGCGCGACGCACGCCACACCGCCCAGGTCCTCGGCGCCCTGCGTGCAATGGGGGTCCGCGTCGCGATCGACGATTTCGGGACCGGCTACTCGTCTCTCAGCCACCTCGTGCGCCTGGCGATCTCGACGGTGAAGATCGATCGCTCGTTCGTGCACGACTTGATGTCGGTCCCGGAGCATGCGGCCGTGGCGGCGGCGGTGATCGCCCTGGGGCACCGCCTGGGCCTCACGGTCGTGGCCGAAGGCGTCGAGAGCCTGGGCGAGCGCAATGCCCTCCGCGTCGAGGGTTGCGACGCGATGCAGGGCTTCCTCTACAGCAAGCCCCTCATCGCCGACGAGTGCGGTGAGCTGCTCGCAGCGGGGACGATCAGGCGCTAGCCGGCGCCGCGCCGCGGCCGGGAGAAGGGCGATACACTCACGGCCATGAAGCACGCGGCCGCCGCGCCGGCCGAGTCGGACCGTGTCAGGCGTCGAGGGACGAGCGGGCGCAGCTCACGGCATCACCTGGGGCCGCACAGCCGAGCCGCAG
>CAVOGK010000047.1:0-30281 GCA_963695395.1 uncultured Thermoleophilia bacterium
TCACCGTCGCCCAAAGCGCGGTCGTCAGACGGGCTCTGCGACGCGCCTCACTCCTCCTCCGCCTTCGTCAGCCGCTCGCGCACGACAAGCCAGTAGGCCAGCGCCATCGCGGCCACGACCGCGGCGGTCGCGTAGATGTACTGCGGAGAGGTCGTGTTGTAGTCGAGAATGATGACTTTTCGCGCGATTGCCATCATCGCCGTGGCGAGCACGATGCGCACGTGGATGACGTCCTCACGGAGGTAGCTGATGATGTTGACGAAGATCTCGATCGCGATCAGCACCGCCATGAAGGCGCCAAAGGTCGCCAGGATATCGCTGATCTGCAGCAGACCTCTGGGCTCGGCCAGCAGGCGCTTGACCAAGACGTACACGACGTCCGCCACGCCGAAGATGATGACTCCGGTCATGAGGATCGCCAGCGCGCGCACCGCCATGCGGATGGCCCACTGCAGCCCCCGGACCAGCGGCTCGTTGTTTTCGATCGGTTCGTCCAACGTCCCGCCTCCGCTCCGTTACCTGGGCCGCCCGGCCGCCTGGGTCTCGGGACCTACTCCTACCCGGCCTCCGCTCGGCGCGAACCCCGCTGCCCATGAAGGCTGTACATCGCACGCGCAGGCGGGCGGCATGACCGGGTCCGTCGCTCGCCTGCGGCGCACGCTCGGCGGCCTCTTCTGGCTGGCCCTCTACATCTGCCTCTCGCTGCTGCCGCTGGCGATCGCGTTCGCGTACCCCGGCCACCCACGCCGCCCATTCTGGACCGAGCTCTCCGTCGCCCTCGGCTTCGTCGCCCTGGCGATGATGGGCCTTCAGTTCGCCGTCACCGCCCGCTTCCGACACGTCGCCGCCCCGTACGGCATCGACATCATCCTGCGCTTCCACAAGCAGATCTCGATCTTGGCCGGTGCACTCGTCTTGGCGCACCCCATCATCCTCTTCGTCACACGGCCCGACACGTTGAACCTCCTCAATGTGGTCACGGCCCCGTGGCGGGCGCGCTTCGCCGTGGCCGCCACCGCCGCCTTGCTGGCGCTGATCGGCATCTCCTTGTGGCGGCGACCGCTCCACCTGCGCTACGGGACCTGGCGCCTCGCTCACGGCCTCCTTGCGACCGCGGCGGTGGCGTTCGCGCTCGCCCATGTCGAACTCGTCGGCTGGTACGTCGATCTGCCCTGGAAGAGGGCCCTGTGGGCGGCCACGACATTGGCAGTGATCGCCCTCCTCATCTACGTGCGCGTCGTCGTTCCGTGGCTGCTTCTGCGACGACCGTGGGTGGTCGATCGGGTCGTCCCCGAACGCGGTCGCGCCTGGACCCTCTTCCTGCGGCCGGTGGGTCATCCAGGACTGCGGTTCGCGCCCGGTCAGTTCGCCTGGCTCACGCTGGGCCGCAGTCCCTTCGTGGTCGAGGACCACCCCTTCTCGTTCTCCTCAAGCGCCATGGACCACGAACAGATCGCCTTCACCATCAAAGTCGCCGGCGACTTCACCCGCAGCGTCGGCGACGTCGCCCCCGGGACTCCGGCGTACGTGGAAGGTCCGCACGGCGCCTTCAGCATCGACCGCTACGACGGGGAGGGCTACGTGTTCGTCGCGGGCGGAGTCGGCATCACGCCTATCATGAGCATGCTCCGGACCCTGGCGGACCGCAGAGACGTGCGCCGGCACCTGCTGATCTATGGCGCGCCTTCAGTCGGTGACCTGACGTTCGAGGAGGACCTGGAAGCCATGCGAGAGCGCCTGCAGCTGCGTATCGTCTACGTTCTCTCATCACCTTCGCCGGATTGGCGCGGAGAGACCGGGCGCGTCGGCGCGGCGCTGCTTGACCGGCATCTGCCGCGCGAGAGGGCGGCCCACACGTACTTCGTGTGCGGGCCATCCCAGATGATGGACACCGTCGAAAGCGCGTTGCGGCGCACCGGGGTACCCTGGCAAAACATCTACACGGAGCGCTTCGACATGGTCTGAAGCGCCCGGTGAGCCACGGAGGCGGCCCTTGCGCCATATCCACACCACCCGCGTCGTGACCCTCATCGCCATGCTCACCATCGGCGCCTCGGTGTTGTTCGCGCTCCTGCGTTCGTGACGAGCAGACCGGTCTGGACGCGATGGCGGTCCTTGACCGCGGAGCGGGCGCTGCGGCGACGCGGGGGTCGCGCTGGCAGGATCGCCGGCCGGCGCAGAGCGACATCGCTTGCGGGGCGTGGGTCTTCATCAGACCCGAGTCGGGCGTGAGCGGACGCCTCCAGCTTGTGTCGGCCGAGCTTGCAGATGCGCATGGAGAATCCGTCAGTTGTGGCGACTCTGAGCGGCTCTTGTGCCGCCCTGGCCAGTCACTATCACGGCGAGTCACGAGACGCGCGGCATTCAGTCATGATGTCCTTTGCGCCTGGGCCGTTCATGGCCCCGAAGAAGGCGAGCAGGGGAGGGCACGTGAAGATCTTGCTGGCCGGACCCGGTACCGGGAAGACCGCTCTTCCGCGTCGAAGCCAGGCGCCTGGTTCGACCCGCGTCAGGTCGGCTCGGGCCAGCGTCTGCATCGTCACGCTTGACGCCACCGCTCCTCCGTCACCGACGCCTTTCCCACCGAACCCGACGCCCTCCTCGCCCTCCGCGTCGGGGCCTCGACCCGCGATATCGGGGCGCCCGCGCCGGCGCCAGAGCTGATCATCCGTCTGGCCGATCCTGGCATCGTCGGTTTCCCCGGGATGGGCGGTACGGGGAGTCGAAGCGAGGCCTCGGCGAGTGCCCGCCCTGCCCGCCCGCCAACGCGCGGAACCCCGAGACTGGAGTCTTCGCCTGAGCCTGACTGTTGTGACGGAACGCGGCAGCCTCTGCGTAGAGAAACGGGTGACGGCGCCGCTACCCTTGGAGCATGGCGCTCAGCTGCCTCGAGTGCGGGTCACGAGTCGAAAGGACGACCACCTGCGCCGATTGCGGACGGTCAAGACCAGCGAGAGAGAGAACGAGTGCGGCCATGAGCATGGGCCTTGGGCTCAATGCGATCACCCCCAGCGCCGGGAAGAGTCGCATCCGTCCCCTACTACCTGCAGATCGAACAGCACGAGGACCTGAGGCGGATGCGGTCTTCGCAGCGCTGCCGCCGTTCCATCGTCGCGAGTACATCGACTGGATCCTCGTGACGAAGCGGTCCCGAGACGCGGGCGCACCGCGTCGAGGAGACCGCGAGGCGGGTGAAGCGCGGCCGCTGAGCGCGCCGCCGCCCGCCCTTGACGCAGGTCAATGAGTTCGGCGGCCCCCTTCGGGTACGTTATCACTGTCACCATCGTGAAAACCTACGCGAAAGCGAGAACCGAATGGCGCTGCGCAGCATCGTGAAGATCGACGAAGACCTCTGTACCGGATGTGGCCTCTGTGTCACCCCGTGCGCCGAAGGCGCGATCGAGATCATCGACGGCAAAGCCAAGGTCATGAAAGAGGAGCTGTGCGACGGCGCCGGCTTCTGCCTCGCCGTCTGCCCCGAAGGAGCCCTCACCGTGGAGAAGCGCGACGCCCCCGAGTTCGATGAAGAAGCGGCGGCCGTCAAGATGGCCGAGAAGCTGGCCGCAAGCGTCAGGATCGAACAGACGTGCATGAACTGCGGACGCAGCGAGGACGACGCCGTCCTGTTCCCGGCCCGCTCCAAGGGCGAGAGCACCTGGGTCTGCGTCAAGTGCCTCCCCGCGCTCATCCACGGCTGACGAACGGCCTCCATCCACCACGTCTCGGGTAGACCCTGTTCGTGGGGGACAACCGCGGGCGCGCCCCTTGCAGCACCTGACACGGCGCCTACGGCGCCCGACGTTCCAATCCATCCCCGGGAGGGATCCATGGCAGACAGTTACCACTCATCCGTACACACGATGCTCGAGGAGTCCAGGGAAGCCGGCGAAAGCACCGCCTTCGACCGTATGGACGAGATGGGCACGCGCTGCAAGTTCTGCGAGCAGGGAATACGCTGCTCGCTGTGCTCGCAGGGCCCCTGCCGGCTCACCGAGAAGTCGCCGCGCGGCGTCTGCGGCATCGACGCCGACGGCATGGCGATGCGGAACTTCCTGCTGCAGAACACGATGGGCACCGCCACCTACACCTACCACGCCGTCGAAGTCATGAAGACCCTCGCGCAGGCCAAGCCCGGCGGCACCTACGAGATCAAGGACTGGAGCAAGCTCGAACTGCTCGCCGGCGTCGTCGACGAGGCCGTCGAGCCGCGCGACACGCTACCCAAGCGGGTCGCCGACGCGATCCTGGCGGAGTTCAACCGCGACCACAAGAGCCCGTCACCGTTCGTCGAGAAGATGGCTCCGGCCAAGCGCGTCGCCAAGTGGAAGGAACTCGGCATCCTGCCGGGCGGCGTGCTCCACGAGAACATGTTCGCCACCTCCAGCTGCCTCACGAACGTGGACGGCAGCTACGTGAGCCTGGCCCTCAAGGGCCTGCGCCTCGGCATCGCCACCGCCTACGGCGCTCAGATCCCGCTCGAGCTCGCTCAAGACGCGCTGTGGGGCACGCCGGCGCCGCACGCGATCAAGGTCGACCTCGGCATCATCGATCCCGAGTACGTGAACATCGCCGTCAACGGCCACGAGCCGATGATCGGCGCCGCTCTGATCGACGCCGCTCATGAGGCCGCCGCTCAGGACAAGGCCAAGGCCGCCGGCGCCAAGGGCCTGCGCATCGTCGGGTCCATCGAGACCGGCCAGGAGCTCGTCCAGCGCTTTGAGGTGGACGATGTCTTCGTCGGCCTCACCGGCAACTGGCTCACGGAAGAGCTGGCCGTGGCCACCGGCGGCCTCGACGTCTTCGCCGCCGACATGAACTGCGTCGTGCCGACCCTCGGCGCCACCTGCGCCGCCCACGGCACGCTCCTCGTGCCCGTCAGCGACCTCGTCGGCGTCGACGGCGCCGAGACGCCGATCGTCTTCGACGCGGCCAATGCCGGCGCTCAGGCGCAGGAGCTCATCGCCCTCGCCGTCGCCAACTACCCCAAGCGCCGGGAGCTCGGCCAGGTCACGCCCGAGCTGCGCACCGGCGACGCCGTCGCCGGCTTCAGCACCGAGAGCATCCTCGGCGCTCTCGGCGGCAGCCTCGACCCGCTGCTCGACGTGATCAAGAACGGCACCCTCAAAGGGGTTTGCGGCCTCGTGAGCTGCACGACCTTGCGCGACGGCGACCAGGACAGCCACACCGTGGCGATCGCCAAGGAGCTCATCAAGAACGACGTGCTCGTGCTGGCGATGGGCTGCGGCAACGCCGGCCTCCAGGTCGCCGGCCTCGAGACCGCCGAGGCGAAGAAGTTCGCCGGCCCCGGCCTCACCGCCGTCTGCGAGTTGCTCGGCATCCCGCCGGTACTCAGCTTCGGCACCTGCACCGACACCGGTCGCATCCTGCTGCTCGTCGGCGCGATCGCCGACGCGCTCGGAGTCGACACGTCCGACCTGCCGGTGGTCGCCACCGCTCCCGAGTACATGGAGCAGAAGGCCACCATCGACGCCATGGCCGCCCTGGCCTTCGGCCTCTACACGCACGTGAACCCGGTGCCGTTCGTGACCGGCGCGCCGAACCTGGTCAAGCTCGTGACCGAGGATCTGCCCGGCGTCACCGGCGGCAAGCTCGCCGTCGAGACTGACGCCAAGGAAGCGGTCGCCGCCATGCTGGCGTGGATAGACGGGAAGCGCGAAGCGTTGGGCATCTGAACGGGCGGCGAGCAGGCGCCTGGTTCGAGCGAGGGCGGGGAGCGCGATGCGCTCCCCGCCCTCGCTGCGTTCTGCGTCGGCACCGGTCATCGCAAAGCCGGGCCGAGCGCGGCGCGGCGAGTTCGCGCAACGGCGGTCGTCCTTGACACTCCCCCGGAGCGCGACTAGCTTGCAGTGGATAGTCCACCCGGGTGGATACACCTTCAGAAGGAGAAGGGACCGACCATGAAAAGAGTCCTGTTCCTCGTCGCGTGCCTGGTGACGACCCTTGCGATCCTGCCGGCTGCCGCAGGCGCGGGCACGCGCCATCCGACCTCGCTCAACCTTCCTGAGGATTTCAGCTACATCGGCGCCGCGGTCCATTCCTTCACCACGCCCTCGGGGCACGTCGTCAACTACGTCGACGAGGGTGACAAGAACTGGCCGACCGCCGTCCTCATCGGGGGTGCGGGAACCGGCGTGCAGGCCTTCGAACTCACAGAATTCGCCCGCGACCTGCGCCTGGCCCTGCACATCCGTCTGATCTGTGTGGAGCGCAACGGCTTCGGCATGACGCAGTTCGAGCCAGCCGACGCCGACGGCAACCTGATCCCCTACGACGCCGGCGACGACGCCCTGGCGCTCGGCGACCCGGTCAAGACACGGGAGATGTACGCTGCCGACGTGCTCAGCGTCCTCGACCACCTCGGTGTGAACAAGTTCAGCGTCATCGCCATCTCGGGCGGCGGACCCTTCTCGGGCGAGCTGGCTCGCCAGGCCGGCGCCCGGGCCCGCTCCGTCCATCTCGCCGTCGCGGTCTACCAGTCTGGGCCTGGGCTCGAGTACCCGGATCCCGACTACATGAGCACGATGCGCAGCTACATCATCAATCCGATGTGGTGGTGGGACATGACCGGCACGACCGCCGACATGATCCCCGGCTGGCAGGAGCGCGCCTACGACGAGGCCGCCTGGGCGGCCTTCGTGAGGGGCCAGGATGCCGATCCGCACGCCGTGGGCATGGATTACACGATCTTCAAGAAGACGCCGCCGGACGTGTCGATGGTGAGCGCCCCGGTCTTCACCTACTACGGCGCCCAGGACACGACCGTCCCCTACGCGCAGCGCGACGCCTGGATCGCAGCGTACTCGTCGTCCAAGAAGATCACCCAGCGCAACTACCCCGACGGTGTGCACGACGTGCAGTACCGCCACTGGGACCAGATCCTGCTCGACGTCGCGGCTCACGGCGACTACCTGATCATCGCGTACCATGGCCGGACCAAGGTCATCCCCGAGAGCTGGTGGCCGAAGTACGAGAAGCGTGGAGCCATCCTCGGGATGCAGGCGTGGGTCACCGCGAAGCCGCCGGTCGACTGAGCAGCGGCGAGCCCGGCGACATCTCGACACACCGGCGCGCCGGGCCAGGCCAACCGGCCGGCGAGCAGGCGCCCGGTGGAACGAGGGCGGGGAGTGCATCGCACTCCCCGCCCTCGTCACATCCGGTCGGAGGATGTGTGCGGTGGACGCCGCGAACTGAGGTGACGCCGGCCTACCGGACTTCGAGCACGGCGCGCGTGAGCGCGGACCGGTGGCCGGTGACGTCCCAAGCGCGGGCGACGATCCGGTAGTCCCCGCGCTGCTTCGGTGCGACAAACCGCCATGTCTCGCGCTCGTTGACGGCGACTGCCGGGATGCGGAGCCTCCGAAGGAGGCGCCCACGGCTGTCGCGCAACCAGAGCCTGACCACAGCGCTGCCGCTGGAGAAGGCCGGATCGGTCAGAGTGAAGCGGACGCGGACACCCTTGGCGCAGCGGGCCTGTGTCCTCTCGAGCACCACTCTCGGCGCGGCGCGGTCCACCGAGCCGGACGAGTCTACAAACGCCTTCAGGCACACGTCGGAACCGCCGAAGCCGGATTTCCGCCTGATGTCCGTCCACGTCGCGCCGTCCCGGCTGATGAACGAGCGCCCCACAGCCGCCCGCGGCGCGAGGAGGCTGGTCGGGTGCTCTACCGGGATCGGTGTGAGTGAGCCCGGCGTCCGCAGGCGCACGGCGACGACGAAGTCGGCGCCGGTCGACACCGGCACGGGCGTCGCAAACGGTACCGTGTGGTAGCCGCCGACGGCCAGCGTGCCCGATCCGGCGACGGGCGCGGCGGCGATCTCGGCGAGCGTCGGCGCGACGCGCACCTCGTAGCTGGCGCCCGGCTTGATCGTGTAGAAGCTCGCGGCGGTGACGCTGCCGTCGCCGCCGCTCGTATACCGCGCGGCGAACCAGCCGATACGGCTCTTGAAGCCGATGCTCCTGGACCAGCCGAGGGCGTCGTGCTGGTAGATGGCGTCGTAGTTGGCGGCGCGCTCGACGCCGTTGAACACCGCCATCTGCTTGCCCAGCATGCGATCGTAGTAGGAGATCCAGAAGTACCCGCGCTGCCCCCACGCGGTGCCCCAGCTGTTCTTGATCAGGAAGGCGCCGGGGCCGGGTGGGCGCCGCAGGAAGCGCCCGGCCGGATACGCGTCGTTCCAGCCGACGATACAGACGTGGTGGTCGAGTTCGGTGTTGCGCGAGTAGTAGGCGCCGGTCGCGAAGTTGTACCCGGAGCGCTCGTAGGCCATGGCCGCGTCCACGGCGCCGTAGCGCGTCACGGCCCACTTGATGGCGGCGGTGTCCCCAGAACTGCGTCGCGGCGGAAGAAAGAGCACTTCCTGCACGTGGCGGATGGCGCGCAAGCCCTCGGGTGAGTCCCCCGGACGCGGGTAGCGATCGTCGCGCTCCAGGACCGGCCCCTCCCAACGTGCGACGTAGGCCGTCGAGATGTTGCTGGGAGCTCGGCCCTCGTAGCGCAGCCGCGAGGCCTGGAAGTTCGCCATGTGGTTCTCGGAGAGGTCCAGGCGCACCCCGGGGAGAAGGCACGACTCGAGAGAGCCCACCGCCGCGAAGATCCAGCAGGTGCTGTGGTTCTGCTGCTTGCCGACGGAGGAGACGCGATGCTGGGCGCGCAGGTCGTACTTGGCCGGGAACGTGCGCCCGTCCCACGGAGCCGCCGCGGCGGCCGCGGTGACGGCGGCCGCGGTGCAGGCGACCAGCGCGCAGAGAGCGGCGGCGATCGCCCCGCGCCGCAGCGCACGACCGCTCACCAGTCTCGTCTCCAGCGTCCGTTCACGTCAATAGGATACACGGCGAGCGAACTCACCGTGACCAGCGGATCACGACACGTCATCCCGGCTCCAAGAAAAGCGATTGCCTCTGTCGACAAGACGTGTACAATGCCGCCAATCAGTAGTCCTGCTGCTGATCGGAGTTTCCGGACGCGGCGACGGACCCGGTCCCCCTGCGAGAGTGGGGGCGCGCCGGCGCCGGACACCGACTCCGGGGCAGTACACCGGGGCGGGGCACTCAGTGCCCCGCCCCGGCTTCTCTTCTCGCTTCCTCTGAGGCCTGCGCGCGACGCGGCCCGGCCGCGCTCAGGCGTCGAGCAACTCGAACCCGGTAGCCTGGTCGACCCGCCGCGCCGCCTCGCTGCCGGTGAGTTCGATCACGACAGCTTCCGCCACGACCCACGTCTTGACGCCGGTGCGGATACAGCCGGCGGTCACCTGGTCGTCGCGGCCGAAGGCCGCGTGCAGGTGCAGCACCGGCCGGCCGCTCTCGTCCGGGAAGATCGTGCCCGCACCGGCCATCTCGTGCACGTCGTGGAGCACGCGCTCCATCGGCACGACCGGGCTCGCTTCGCCGTCCTCGGGCCCGACGACGATGCGACTGCCTCCGCCGGCGCCGCCGACCAGGATGACGGCGGCGCGCGCGATGCCCTCGGCTCGCGCCGCCTCCTCGATGCACTCGTGCACGATGTCCCCGTCCTCCAGGCGGACGACGAGCACCCGGCCGAGCGTGGCTGAGCTGTACTTCATGGAAGACCTCCCTGCGCTCCATCCTACCCGGGCGGCGCCGGCCGAGCCGTCCGCCGCCGTCTCCCGTCCGTCAACCTTGCTAGACTCGCCGTCGTGACTCCGGCCAGCGCCTCCACCGATCCCGCGGCATCGCCGCGGTCAGCTCGCGCCCTCCTGCGCGACGTCTTCGGCTTCGCCGAGTACTGGCCCAACCAGCAGGAGATCGTCGATCACCTGGTCGCGGGCGACGACGCTTTCGTGCTCATGCCCACGGGCGGCGGCAAGTCGCTCTGCTACCAGCTGCCTGCCATGGTCCGCACCGGCACCGGCATCGTCGTCTCGCCGCTCATCTCGCTGATGAAAGACCAGGTCGACGCGCTGCGGGCGGCCGGCGTCCGCGCCGCCGCCTACAACTCGTCTCTCGAGCCGGACGAGGCGCGCAGCGTGCTGCGCGCCCTGCACGCCGGTGAGCTCGACCTGCTGTACGTCGCGCCCGAGACGCTCATGACCGAGGGCTTTCTCGAGCGGGTCCAGAGGCTTGAACCGGGCATCGCCCTGTTCGCCATCGACGAGGCGCACTGCGTCAGCCAGTGGGGTCACGACTTCCGCCCCGAGTACGTGCAGCTGGGGCAGCTGCGCGGCCTCTTCCCCGGCGTACCCATCATGGCCTGCACGGCGACGGCCGACCCCGAGACGCGCGACGACGTGCGTGCGCGGCTGGGGCTCAGCGACGCCGCGGTCTACGTCACCGGCTTCGACCGGCCCAATATCCGGTACACGGTCGTCGACAAGCGCGAGCCGCTGCACCAGCTCACCCAGTTCCTCGCCGGCCACGCCGGCGAGTCCGGCATCGTCTACTGCCTCTCGCGCAAGCGCACCGAGGAGGTCGCCGGCAGGCTGCGCGATCACGGCGTGGACGCCGCCGCGTACCACGCCGGCCTGCCGCCGGACGAGCGGCGGCGCGTCCAGGACGCGTTCGCGCGCGACGAGGTCGCGGTGGTCGTCGCCACGGTCGCCTTCGGCATGGGCATCGACAAGAGCAACGTGCGCTTCGTCGTGCACTACGACCTGCCCAAGACCGTCGAGAGCTACTACCAGGAGACCGGGCGCAGCGGGCGCGACGGCCTGCCCGCCGAGGCCCTCTTGCTCTTCGGCCTCGGCGACGCCGCCGTCGTACGCAGCCTCATCGAGGGTGGCGGCCGCGCCGCGAACGGCGGCGACGCGTACGAGCGCGACCCCGAGCGCGTGCGCATCGAACTGCACAAGCTTTCGTCCATGGTCGGCTACGCCGACGGCCTCAGCTGCCGACGCGAGGCGCTGCTCGGCTACTTCGGCGAGCCTTACGCGGCGCCGTGTGGCAACTGCGACATCTGCCTCGACCCCCCGGAGACCTTCGACGCTACCGAGCAGGCGCAGATGGCGCTCAGCTGCGTGTACCGGCTGTGGGAGCATGCTGGGTTCGGGTACGGCGTCGGCTACGTCATCGATGTCCTGCGCGGCTCCGAGAACGAGAAGATCCTCGCCCGCGGCCACGACTCGCTCAGCACGTACGGCATCGGCGCGGAGTTCAGCCGCGACCATTGGCAGAGCCTCATCCGCCAGCTCATCCACCGCGGCTACCTGGCGCAAGACATCGCCCGATACTCGGCGCTGCGACTCACGGAGGCGTCGCGCCCGCTCTTGCACGGCGAGGAGACGGTGATCATGGCCACGCCGCGCGTCCGGGTGCCGACCAAGAAGCAGCGCTTGCGCGCGACGCGCGCCGGCCGGGCCGCCGAGCTCGCCGGCCTGCCGGTCGACGAGGCGCTCTACGAAGAGCTGCGGGCCCTGCGCAAGCGCCTCGCCGACGCGCAGAACGTGCCGGCCTACGTCGTGTTCAGCGACGCGACTCTGGCCGAGATGGCGGCGCGCCGGCCGGCGACGTCTGCCGAGCTGCTCGACGTCAATGGGGTCGGACAGACCAAGCTCGAACGCTACGGCGACGCGTTCCTTGCGGTGATCGCCGAGCGCGGCTCCGGCGGCTCGTCTCCAGGCACGCTCGTCTGAGGGCCCGCCGCCGACGGCGCACGGCGGCGGTCAGAGGGCGGCAGCGTGGTAGCCTTGCGTGATGACCGGCCTCCCCCTCTTCGCAACCGTCCCGCGCGGCCTCGAGTCGCTGCTGGCCGGCGAGCTGCGCGGGCTCGGCGCGGCGCACGTGAAGCAGGTCCGCGCCGGCGTCTCGTTCAGCGGCTCGCTCGAGACGGCGTACCGTACCTGCCTGTGGTCCCGCGTCGCAGGGCGCGTCCTGCTGCCCCTGGCGAGCGGTCAGGCGGCCGACGGCGACGAGCTGTACGCCACGGCGAGCGGCGTCGACTGGAGCGAGCACCTCGGCGCCGGCGATACCTTGGCCGTCGACTTCACCGGCGTCAACGACCGGATCCGCGACACCCGCTTCGGGGCCGTGCGCATCAAGGACGCGATCGTGGACCAGTTCCGTGCGGCGAGTGGAACCCGTCCCTCCGTCGATGCGCGCGCGCCGGACGTGCGCGTGAACGCGCACCTCGCGAGCACGCGCGTGTCGATCTCGATCGACCTGAGCGGTCAGAGCCTGCACCGGCGCGGCTACCGCGCCGACAAGGTGCAGGTCGAGGCGCCGCTCAAGGAGAACCTCGCCGCCGGGATGCTGCTGTACGCGGCCTGGCCGCGCCTTGCCGCCGCGGGCGGCAGCCTGCTGGACCCGCTGTGCGGGTCGGGCACACTGCCCATCGAGGCGGCGCTCATGGCGGCCGACGTCGCGCCGGGGCTGCTGCGGGCGGAGGCGGGCGGAGGCGCCAAGGACGCGAAGGCCGGCGCCGCGTTCGGCTTTCTGCGCTGGCGCGGCCACGAGAAGGTCCTCTGGGACGCGCTGATCGCGGAGGCACGCGAGCGACGCAGTGCCGGGATGAAGCGCCTGGCGGCGGCACGCCCGCATGCCGTCATCCGCGGTTCCGACCGCGATGCCAAGGCCGTCAAGGTAGCGCGCGACTTTGCCGCCCGCGCCGGGCTGCACGGCCTCGTGGCGTTCGAGCAGGCCGACGTGGACCAGGCCGCGCCCCCTGCGGCGCACGGCCTGCTCGCCACCAACGCGCCCTACGGCGAGCGGCTCGCCACCGACGCCGAGGCCGTCTACCGGCAACTCGGCGAGCGCCTCCGAAGCGCCTTCCCGGACTGGAGCGCCGTCGTGCTCGCCGGCGACCGCCGGCAGCTGGGCGCCCTCGAGGTGACCGCCAAGCGCGAGACGGACCTCCGCAACGGCCCCCTCACCTGCGTGCTCGCCTACTTCGAGGCCGGCGCCGCGCCGACCGGCTCGGCGGCGCCGCGCACAGCCCGCGCCGCCGTGCGGTCGGCGGCGCCCAAGGCAGGGCCGCCGGCCGACGAAGCGCCGGCCGCGACGAACGACGGGCCGGAGGCCGCTCCGGCGGCACCCCAGCCCGAGGCCCTGTCGGCACCGCCGCCCAAGGCTGGACCGGCGCCGGCACTACCGGGCATGCTCGGTGGCGGCGCCGAGTACCTCGCCAACCGGTTGCGCAAGAACCAGCGCCGCCTCGCGCGGAGGCTCCAGCGCGAGGGCATCACCTGCTACCGGCTCTACGACGCCGACCTGCCCGAGTACAACATCGTCGTGGACGTGTACGGCGACTGGGTCCACGTACAGGAGTACGCGGCGCCGCCCGAGATCGACCCCGCCAAGACGGAGCGACGCCTCGCCGAAGCGCTCGAGGTGATCGGCGCGGTCCTCGAGACACCGGAAGACCACGTGGTGTTCAAGCAGCGCCGCCGGCAACGGGGAGCGGCGCAGTACGAGCGCCGGCCCGACCGCGGCGCCCTCGTGCCGGTCGTCGAAGACGAACTCACGTACCTCGTCGACCTCGGCACCTATCTCGATACCGGCTTCTTCATCGACCAGCGAGTGACGCGGCGCCTGGTCCGCCGGCTGGCCGGCGGGCGACGGTTTCTGAACCTCTTCGCCTACACCGGCGCCATGACCGTCAACGCCCTCGCCGGGGGATCACCGGCGTCCACGACCGTCGATCTCTCGGCGACCTACCTCGACTGGGCGACGCGCAACCTGGCGGCCAACGGCTTCGAGAGCGCGACGGAGGAGTGGCCGACCCGCGGATGCGAGGACCGCGGGCGCACGGGCCTCCGGTCCGGCGCCGGCACACGCCCTCGTGCAGGCGGATTGCCTGCGCTGGGTCGCGGAGATCGGCGGCCAGTACGACCTGGTCTGGCTGGACCCGCCCACGTTCAGCAACTCCAAGCGGATGGGTCGCGCCACCTTCGACGTGCAGCGCGACCACGCCGACCTCATCCGCCTGACCGCCCGCCGCCTTCTGGCGCCGGGCGGCATCCTGCTGTTCGCGTCCAACCTGCGCAACTTCCGCCTCGACCGCGCGGAGCTCGGCGGCCTCGAGGTCAAGGATCTCTCGCGCGTCGACCCTCGCCTTCGACTGCGAGCGCGGCGCCAACCGCCACCACGTCTTCCGCATCGAGGACCGCCGCCGGCCGGCCGGCTGAGCAATCGCCGATCACGTTGACGCCGGTGGCCCTTCCGGCCGCCCGGCGCCCACCCTCTTCTCGCCGGGTGTACGATGCTCACCAGAACGGCGGTGCCTTGCCGCCGTGCTTTCAATGTTGGGAGGGGCCATGGCGTCTGCGTCCTGCCGAACCGCGAGGCGGTCGGCGCCGTTCATCTCACTGCTGCTCGCGCTGATGCTCGTCATGGCGCTCGCCGCGGCCGCGGCCGCGGCACCTCCCGAACCGACGATGGATCTCGCGCAGCTCGCCACGGCGCTCGAGTCCGGACCGCTCAGCGGCCACCTGCTCACCACCATGAGCGGCACCGCACCGGAGGAGATCCCGGTGCAGGTCGAGAGCCTCGTCGACTACTCCTGGGGCTCGCTCATCCTCTTCGAGGCCACCGGACCGCAGATCGACAAGATCGGCGGCATCGCCGCGGGCATGAGCGGCAGTCCCATCTACGTGGACGATGGCGGCGTGGACAAGCTCATCGGAGCGTTGTCCTACGGTGACTGGTTCACGCTCGGCGGCATGGGTCTGGCCACGCCGATCCAGTACATGGCCGCCATCGAGGAGAACTACCCCGTGGGCGCGCTGGCGGCGCTGGAGGCCCCACGGCCGCCGGCTGTGGGCACCTACGCGCTCGACGAGCCGGTGACGACGTCGGAGGGCGTGGTCAGCAGCGTCGTGGTGGCCCGCAGCGCCAAGGCCGCCGCGAAGGTCGAGGCCACCAGCGGCCAGACCGTGATGGCGCCGCTCGGCATCCTCGAGATCGGGGGCGCCCGGCCGGGCAGCAAGGCGTTCGAGCGGATCGCCGCCAAGTTCGCGAAGACCGGCCTGCTCATCAAGGCCGCGAGCGGCAGCGGAGAGTGGACGGGCGCACCCACCCCGGCGCTCGAGGCTGGGTCACCGTGCGCCATCCTCTTCTCCCAAGGCGCCGTCTGGGTCGGCGCCGCCGGCACCGTCACCTACGTCGATGACGACGCGGCGATGCTCTTCGGCCACCCGTTCGAGCAGCTGGGCGCGATCGACGCGGTGCTTACGGGCGGTGAGGTGCAGGGCGTCTGGGCCAGCAGCAACACGCCGTACAAGCTGATCGCGCCACGCGACGTAAAGGGCACCTGCGTGCAGGACCGCAACTGGGGCGTCGAGGCGCATCTCGGCCAGACCCCCGACGTCTTCCCCGTGACCACCACAGCGAACATCGTCGACCGCTCCGCCTCGGTGCGCGACGAGTCGGGCGTCAGCGAGTGGCTGGTCACCTCCGGCACCTATCCGACGCTCCCGGGTGACATCGTCGGCGAGGTCGTCTACGGGATTCTCGACCAGTTCTCCTTCCCGGGGAGCGCCGTCACGAGCACGACGGTGGTCGTCTCCGACAGCACGGGGACCTACACCGTGGAGCGCGACAACCTCTGGACCAGCATCTACGACGTCTCGTACCAGACCGGCAGGGATGCCAGCTCGGTCCTCACGCAACTCGTGGCCGATCCCGACGGTGTGCTCCAGCCGCGGATCGAGTCCGTCGAGGTGGTCGCCGATGTGTCCGCGACGCCGCGTTCGGCGCGCATCACCGGCATCACCCTGCCCGACGGCATCAGTGTGGGCGACAACCGCGTGCGCGTCGACTACTACCGCTACGGCTCCGCCACCCCCCAGGCCGCGGAAGGGGTACTGACCATCCCCAAGGGCATGTCGCTGTACGGGCGCCTCACGGTCACGCCGGCGAGTTGGGACCAGTGGGGAGGCGGGTGGTGCAGCTGCTGCAGCCTCGATACCGGGGGCGGCGGCGCGCCGCGGACGCTCGCCGAGGTCGTCGAGTCGCTCAACGCGCTGCCCAAGAACAGCGATCTGCTCATCTCGTACGAGCCGAACGGCGGCGAGTCGGACGGCGCGGACGAAGGGGCAGCAACAGGCGTCGAGGTCCTGGTGCCCACGGACTACGTCTTCGACAGCTACTTCTCTCAGACGACGGCGCGGATCACGGTCCGTGCCCGGCCGAGGAAGGTCGCCTACGGCGGCGCGGCGCTCCTCGCGGGCTCGGTGCGCAGCTCGGAGGACGTGGACGTGCGCATCTACCGGCAGTACGTCGACTCGGCCACGCCGGTGCTCGTGGACACCGTGACGGCCACGGCCAAGGGAGGCGACGCGTCCTTCCAGGCGATCGTCCCGAGGCTGAAGAAGAACGCCACCCTCATCGCCCGCACCGACGCCACTGAGGCGACGCTGCCCGGCAGCGCCTCGGCGAGCGTGAAGGTCAGCGCCAAGCTGTGGCTGTCGGGAACGTCCCGGCTCACGATCCACGTGAGGCCGGGCGCCGCCAGCGGCACGGCCAAGCTCCAGCGGAAGAGGAGCGGCAGCTGGATGAACTACAAGACGGTGAAGATCAAGAACGGTGAGGGAAGCACGAGCCTGCCCAAGGGTACGCACACGCTGCGTGTCAAGTTCTCGGGCAGCCCTCTCTGCGCCGCCACGACCTCGCGGCCGTACACGATCACCGTGAAGTAAGGCCGGGCCGGCCGCCGGCAGTTCCTCCGCTCGCCGGCGGCCGGCCCCTCCGTTTCGACCTGCCCCTCCGCTTCCACCAGCCCCCCGTTTCAACCGGCCGCCGCCGGCGACGATTGCCGTGACCTCAGGCTGGGTAGCTACGCCTGTGCCCCGACGAGACGAGCAAGGACAGCGATGACAAGCCAGGCTGACGGATCACCGGCGATGGGTCACGGCCTCGAGGTCGCACCCTTCGGCACCTGGCGATCGCCGGTGACCGCGAAGGTGATGGCCGAGGGCGGGGTCAGCACGATGTGGCCGCAGAGCCTCGGCGAGAGCCTCTACTGGACCGAGATGCGGCCGCTCGAGGACGGCCGCTACGTCGTCGTGCGACGCGCGCCCGGTGGCGAAGTCGCCGACGTGACGCCCCCCGGCGCCAGCGCCCGCACGCTGGTGCACGAATACGGCGGGGGCATGTACGTCGCCTTCCGGTCGGCGGACGGCGGCGAGAGCGTCATCTTCAGCGAGCAAGAGGACCAGCGCCTGCACCGGCAGGACCTGCCGGCGATCGCCGGCGCGAACGGCACCGGCGTGGACGGAGAGCCCGGCTGGAGCGCGCCACGCGCCATCACGGCGGCCCCGGCGGCCGACCGCGCCCACCGCTACGCCGATGGGCGCGTCACCCCGGACGGCCGCCTGTTGGTGAGCGTACGCGAACGGCACGAGGCCGGCGGCTCGGTGGTCAACGAGCTGGTCACGTTGCCCACCGACGGGTCGGCCCCGCCAGAGATCATCGCCTCCGGTCACGACTTCTACGCCGCCCCCAGGCTCAGCCCGGACGGTCGACGCCTCGCCTGGATCTGCTGGGACCACCCGCTCATGCCGTGGGACGGCACGGAGCTCTGGACGGCCGAGATCGCCGGAGACGGCTCGCTCGCCGGCGAGCGCCTCGTCGCCGGCGGGCCGGAGGAGTCGATCCTCCAGCCGCTCTGGAGCCCCGCCGGCGATCTTTGGTTCGCGAGCGACCGCACCGGCTGGTGGAACCTGTACGCGGTCACGCCCGACGGGGGCTCAGGCACCGAGGCGACCCGGGAGCGGCAGCTCGTCGACCTCCCCGCCGAGTTCGCCAAAGCCCCCTGGGTCTTCGGCCTGCAGCATTTCGTCTTCCTTGCCGACGGGACGCTCGCGGTCAGCTACACCCAGGATGGTCGCGATCACCTCGCTGTCGTCGACGTTCCGGCGCCGGCCGCAACGGCGCCGGGCCGGGCCGCGGCGCTTCGCGAGCTCGATGCGCCCTTCACCGTCGTGTACTCGCTCGCGCCGCTCGGTGACCGCCTCGGCCTGATCGCGGGCATGCACACCGAAGGCCTGCAGGTCGCCGTCATCGACCCGCGCACCGACGACTGCGCGGTGGTCCGCCGCGGCCGTCCGGTCGTCATCGACCCGGCGTACGTCAGCCGCCCGGAGCCGATCGTCTTCCCGACGGCGGACGGTCTCGAAGCACACGCCAACTTCTACCCGCCGGTCAACCGCGACTTCGTCGCGCCGACGGGCGAGCGGCCGCCGCTCCTGGTCACCGTGCACGGCGGCCCGACCTCGGCACACGAGGCGGTTCTGAGCCTCGACGTCCAATACTGGACGTCGAGGGGCATCGCCGTCGTCGACGTCAACTACGGCGGGTCGACCGGCTACGGCCGCGACTACCGCGAGCGGCTGCGCGGCGAGTGGGGGATCGTCGACACCGTCGACGCCATCAACGCCGCGCGCCACCTCGTCGCGCGCGGCGACGCCGACCCCGAACGGGTCGCCATCCGCGGAGGCAGCGCCGGCGGCTACACCACGCTCAACGCGCTCACGCGCTTCGACTTCTTCAGCGCCGGCGCCAGCCTCTTCGGCCTCGCCGACCTCGAGACGTTCGCCACCGGCGGCACCCACAAGTTCGAGTCGCGCTACCTCGACAGCCTGCTCGGCCCCTATCCGGAGAAGCGCGAGGTCTATCGCGAGCGCTCGCCCATCGACCACGTCGACGACCTGAGCTGTCCGGTGATCTTGCTGCAGGGCCTCGAGGACGTCATCGTGCCTCCGCGCCAGGCGGAGATCATCGTCGAGGCGCTGCGGCGCAAGGGTCTGCCCTTCGCCTACCTCGCCTTCGAGGGCGAGCAGCACGGCTTCCGCAAGGCGGAGAACATCATCCGCGCGCAGGAGGCCGAACTGTACTTCTACGGGCGCGTGTTCGGCTTCGACCCGGCCGACGAGATCGAGCCGGTCGAGATCGAGAACCTGGACTAGACCGACTTCGGGTTGAGCAACGGTCTCCCAGCCGTAGCCGGCGGACGCCGCGACCTGCTGCAGCTCCGTGCGCACGGCGGCGTAGTCCCACTGGTAGCTGTGGTCCTCGCCGAGGTAGCTCGAGGCTTCTTCGATCGACCGGACGCTCCTTGCCGCGGTCTTGTAGGGCCGCTCTTCGTCGATCGACCCGGACCGCTCTTGGCCACCGGCCTTGCAGCCGCCGGCCTTGATGCCGATGCCGGGTCCGATGTCGTCCGAATGAAGCCGACGCGGCGTCTCCGGGCCGCTGGAGACGCCGGAGCCCTTCTCCACGAGCATCTCCCGGAAGCGCACCGTCCGGGACGCGCCGTCGACGCGCGTCTTGCACTCGTGCGTGAG
The DNA here is from genome assembly GCA_963695395.1 of uncultured Thermoleophilia bacterium. GTDB lineage: Bacteria > Actinomycetota > Thermoleophilia > UBA2241 > UBA2241 > CAIXSE01. The sequence continues at coordinate 19,255 of CAVOGK010000047.1, forward strand.
CTTCTTCTTGCTGAGGAACGCCTTGCGCTCGGCCAGCAAAGAGCGGCGCGCTCGGGGGCCGCGGTCCGGCGGCGCAGGCATCGGCGGCGGCGCGTGGGCCGCCGCGCGGCGCCACGGGCGGCGCGTTCGAGCGCCGCCGTGCGCGGCGCCGGGCGACCGCCTGCGGGCGTGGAGCCAGGAGCCGGTGGGCTACTCTGGCCGCGCGCCGGCGACCTCGTGCACCTCGAACAAGAAGCTGCGACGCAGCGCCAGGCGGCGGCTGGCCTTCGTCGGCCGTCCGCCAAGAGCGCCAGCGGCTCGGTGAACGTCGTGCACGTGGCCGTCGACGACGCACCGGTGGCCTACGCCGAGGAGCGGACCGAAGCGCACGGCGCGGCCTTCCTCCGCGGCGGCTTCACGCGGACCCGCGGGACGAGGTCCGGCGCCTGCTCACCGACAACGAGCAGCCGATACCTCGCGCGCTCGCGCCGTGTCGAGGCTGGCCTCAGGGGCACCGGCCTACCGGCCGCAGACAACGGCAAGGCGGAGGCGGTGAGCTCGTGAGAACGGCTGGCCAGACCGGCGCCGGCGGCGGCGGAGCGAGCGCGAGCGCCCTAGCGAGCGCACTTCCTCCTACAATCGCCCGACCCCATGGCGGTCTCGACGGCCTCGAGCGGGACGCGACTGCAGGTCGCCCTTAACACGCGGGGGGGAAAGCTGAACAACTAGACGACTTCGGTTGACGCCGTCTCGCCGGCGCGGCGGAACGCCAGGCCGGCGCACGGGGCGAGTCGCCCGGTAGCGTGGCGGTCCTCGCCGAGGTAGCTCGAGGCTTCGTCGATCGACCCGGACGCTCTGTGGCCACCGGGTGCAGCCGCGAAGCTTGGCGACGCCAGGTCCGGTGTCCGAACGTGGAGACGCGGAGCCCTTCGCCCGAGCTCTCAGAGAAGCGCACCGTCCGGCGCGCGCGAGCGCCTCACGTGCGTGAGCTCATCTTGCGAGAACGCCTGCGCTCCGCGGCGTCGCCCTCCAGCCTGCCGTCCTTCTTCGCGCTCAGGCGCACGGGCAGTGCGGCGCTCGCCGCCGCCAGGTCATCGGTGAGTGACATGCCTCTCTTCTCTCCTTTCGTGGTCCCGCACCGCAGCATCGGCAGAGAGAGCAGAAGCCTGAAAGACAGCCCGCACAGCCATGCTCGCCACGGCGATCTCACGTGCGCGTGCCGCGATAGCGCCGGGGAAGGCAGGCGGACGACCTCTGCGGAGGTCCGCCCTGCATCGGGCGTATACTCGGGTGCGTGAAGCGAATCCGGAGAGTCCGCACCGCCAGCCTGGTGGCCCTTGCGGTCGCGGTCGTCATCGCCGCCGTGGCCATCATCGCGTGGCCGGCCTGGGCCGGAGCAGCCACGGCCGCTCCCAGGCCGCCGATCGTCAAGAAGTACATCGCCTACGGCAACGGTCGCGAGGCCCAGACCATCGGCTACAGCAAGCGTCACTACCACCAGTCCACCTACAAGCTGACGAATCCCAAGTCCATCGTCCTGCACCACACGGCGGGCTCCACCTGGCAGAGCGCCTGGTACACCTTCAACGGCAACGCCGCCTACAACGGCGAGAAGCCGGGCGTCTCGGCGCAGTTCATCATCCACAAGGACGGCACCATCTATCAGTGCATGCCGCTGAACCTGCGCGCCCGCCACTGCATCGGCATGAACTGGAAGTCCATCGGCATCGAGTTCGTCCAGGAAGCGCGCTCGGGCAAGGACGGTCACTGGATGGACCGGCAGATCCTGAAGCGCACGAAGCAGATCAAAGCGGGGATCCGCCTCGTGCGCTACCTCAAGGCGCGCTTCGGCATCCGGAACACCGACATCGTCGGCCACGCGACGGCGAACAAGTCGCGCTTCTTCATGGACAAGACCGGCGCCAAGAACGCCGCCGGCGACTGGTACGCCGCCGAGGTCAAGGTCTTCCGCTCGCGGCTTTGACGATCGGAGGCTCCCGGCGAGCGGCGCCCCACCGTCGGCCATCGGCCACTTCGCACGCGCCCGTGTCAGGCGTAGACTGACGCCATGGCCATCCGTCTCGACGGCATCCACTTCCTCGTCACCTACCGGTGTACCTACGCCTGCGACCACTGCTTCGTGTGGGGGTCGCCGGACGCCGAGGACGCGATGACGCTGGCGCAGATCACGAGCGTCATCGACCAGGGCGCCGAGCTGGGGCTCGCCGACGTGTACTTCGAGGGCGGCGAGCCCACCCTCGCCTACCCCATCGTGCTCGCGGCGGCGAAGCATGCCCGCGAGCGCGGCCTGGACGCCGGCATCGTGAGCAACTGCTTCTGGGCGACGTCGGTCGCCGACGCCAAGATCTGGCTCGCACCGTTCGCCGAGATCGGCCTCTCCGACCTGTCGCTGTCCTCCTACGCCTACTTCGTCGAGGATGCGAACGAGGAGCAACTGCGCAACGCCGTGCTGGCGGCGCGCGAGCTCGGCATCCCGACGAGCGTGCTCGAGGTGGGGGCGCCGGCGGACATCGGCGTGCCCGGCGCCTGCTCCGGCGACGTCGGCGAGGTGATGCACAAGGGCCGGGCGGCCGTCGCGCTCGCGCCCGCGCGAGCGTCCCGGCCGCCCGAGACGCTCACCACCTGCCCCTTCGAGGACTTCACCGATCCGGGCCGCGCTCACGTGGGCCCGGACGGCGAGCTCCAGATCTGCCAGGGCATCAGCGCCGGCAACGTGTTCGCCGACGGCCTCGCGGCCGTGCTGGACGCCTACGACCCGCACGCCCGCCCCGTCATCCGCGAGATCCTCGCCGGCGGCCCCTGGGCCCTCGCCCGAGCCGCCGGCCACACCCCGCTGCGCGATCTGTACGCGGACGAGTGTCACCTCTGCTACGAGGTGCGCGCCATGCTCCGCGCCGCCGGACGCCACCCCGAGGTGGTCGCTCCGGGCCAGTGCTACGCCGAGAACGAGGCCGAGAAGGGAGAAGACGATGCCGTCTGAGTGCGAGAGCTTCTGGGAGGCCGCCAGCTACGCGGTGGTCGGCCACCAGGCCAGCAAGAAGCCCTACCCCAAGATCACGTACGGCGCGCTCAAGGAGCGGGGCAAGACCGTGTACGCAATGGACCCGGACGGTGGGATCGTCGAGGGCGATGCCGCCTACGCCGACTTCTCTTCCCTGCCCGCCCCCGTGCAGGCCGCGGTGATGGAGCTCCCCAAGGAAGAGACCGCCGCCTGGGTGGCCAAGGCCGCGGACGCCGGCGTCGAGCAGATCTGGATCCACCAGATGACCGACACTCCCGAGGCGCTCGCCGAGGCCGAGAGGCGCGGGCTCAAGGTCATCACCGGGCACTGCGCCGTGATGTACAACAAGCCCGGCATGAGCATGCACGCCCCGCACCGCTGGATCTGGAAGCTGGTCGGGAAGTACTGAGCTACGCGTACCTGGGGTCGTAGACCCCCTCCGGCTGCATATTCCATATACCCCGGCGAGTATTGCACCGCTCGCCGCGCAGTGAGAGACTCGCGGAGTGAGATCGGTCATCATCCACACATCGGGGGGAACCATGAAGAAACTGGTCGTCGTCCTGCTCGCCCTGGGCGTCCTTCTCCTTGCCGCGGCGCCGGCTCTGGCCTCGCCGCTCAGCAAGGCGATGAGTGTGGACCGCCCGCTGGCGAGCGCAGTCCAGTACGGGCCGCGCCAAGCGATCCCCGGCGAACGAGCCACCAAGCCATACCCGAGCTACACCTACTACTCCGAGCTCGGCGCGATCCTCAAGAAGATCGACCGGCAGAGCTCCAGGGTGACCGTCAAGCAGTTCGCCAGGTCCGCCGGCGGGCACCCGATGTATCTGGTCACCATCCAGAAGAAGTGGGCGTCGCGCGCGGCCAAGCAGCGCTGGCTGCGCTTCATCCAGCTGCAGACCAGCGACCCGAACAGGGCGCGCGCCATGCTGCGCAAGGGTGGCGACCTGCGCGCGCCCGTCTTCATCAACTCCAGCATCCACGGCGGGGAGACCACCGGCGTCGACGCTGGGCTGCGCCTCATCCGCAAGCTCGCCTTCAGCAACGACTCCACGACGAGGAAGATCCTCGCCAACGACGTGATCATGATCAACGCCTGCCAGAACCCGGACGGGCGCATCACCGACCTTCGTCGCAACGACAACGGGTTCGACCTCAACCGCGACTGGGTCACGCAGTCACAGCCCGAGGTGAAGGCCGTGGCCAAGCAGATCGTCAAGTGGCATCCCACGATGTTCCTCGACCTGCACGGCTACTACAATCCGATGATCATCGACCCCACCACCAACCCGCACGACCCCAACTACGAGTGGGACCTTTCGCTCGCCTACGCACTGCCGGCGGCCCAGGCCATCGAGAAGGCGATCGAAGACAAGACCATCGTCGAGGTCGACATCCCGTACCGCGACTGGATCAACCCCGACACCGGCAAGAGTGAGGGTTTCGAGGACTACAGCCCGTACTACACGCCGCAGTACGCCATGTTCTATGGGCTGGTGGGCTCCACCATGGAGACGTCCTACAAGACCGAGGACGGCGTCGACGCCCACTACTACGGCATCCTCGAGGGTGCCAAGTACACCGCCGCCAACCGGGTCGGCATGCTCACCAACCAGATCAAGCGCTTCCAGCGTGCCGTCAACGGCAAGTCCCAGCCGGTGACTGCAGACGTTCCTGAGCCGCTCACCTACCCGTACGCCTACGTGATCCCCGTGGATCCCGCGGCCCAGGAGAACCCGACCAAAGCGCGCAAGACCGTGCGCCACCTCCTCGCGAACGGGATCATGGTGTATCGCACCACCGAGGATCTCGGCCTGGAGCCGGCGCGCGGCGTCGGCTCGCTGCCGGCCGGCTCCTACTTCGTCCCGATGAAGCAGCCGCTACGCGGCATCGCCAACGCGATGCTGTGGTACGGGGAGAACGTCTCCGATCGGGCGACAGAGATGTACGACGCCTGCGCCTGGCAGCTCCCGGAGAGCTGGGGCGTCACGCGCTATGCGATCGACGATGAGGTCTCCGTCGCCACGAAGCGCGTCACCAAGGTGAGCAGCCCGCCTGGGCAGTTCTCCGGTGACGGACCGTGGTTCACCGTCGTCGCCGACCGCGACGAGGACGTGAAGGCCGTCAACCACCTCGTCGAGAGCGGCGTGCCGGTCGAGCGCGTCGTCTGGACGCTGGGCGGCGACCAGGATCCGTCACTTGGCGCCTTCCTCGTCAACGCGACCAGCGCGCAGACGGTGGCCTTCCTCAAGCAGACCGCCATGGACTTCCACATCACCATCAGCGAGGTCGAGGTGGTGACCGACAACATCGAGACACAGTCGCTCTATCACGCCGGAAGCCGCGGCAGCGTCGCCGGTCCGCTCAAGGTGGCCGTGTACTACGACGGCCCCACGGCCTTCGCGCTCCGCAAACTCGGCTTCGCCGCTGAAGTCGTGGACGCCGATGTCGATCTGAACGACTACGACGCGCTCATCGTCGACGACTACGAGGGTCTCGACATGGATGCCGTCAGGACGTGGATCAACGACGGCGGGGCCTACGTCGCCAACGGCCCCTACGGCATCGTCGGAGAGCTCCTCGACGTGGCGCCCATGGGCGGCTACGACTGGGACTTCTACTGGGCCAACAACTGCCTCGGCCAGACCGAGTACAGCGCGTCCAGCCTCGTGACCACAGGTATGGGCGACTCCGGCTACACCTTCGGCTTCCCGATCACCTGGTTCGAGGAGCTCGGCGAGGGCGTCATGATTGACGCCGCCTACAACGACACGTACTTCACCGCCGGGTTCTGGCAGATCGGAGAATCCGACAGGCCTGGAGATCGCCGACGCGGCCGGCAAGCCGATCGTGGTGCACGGCATGTACGGCGACGGCCGCGTGACCTTCATCGGTCCGATGGCAGCCTTCCGCGCCCACACAGAGGGCTCGTTCAGGCTGCTCGCAAACGCGGTCTACACGGGCAGCTACTCCGACATGAAGTGATGTACAGACGCGGCGCGCGGTACTCCGCCGTGAGCCGCGGTCACCGCTGCGGAAGGGCGGGCGGCGCGGATGCGCCGCCCGCCCTTCGCTCGTACGCGAACGGGGCGCCGGGCGCCTTCCGGCGCCCGGCGCCCCGTGACTCCAGTCCGTACCGGTCTGGCTAGGGCAGCATCTCCGGCGGCTCCGGCCGCTGCTTGGCCGGCAGCAGCGCGACGACGATCAGGATGATCACCGGGAAGAAGATGCAGAGGATGATCCAGAGGGCGCGGTTGAGGTCCTTGCGGTCGACCATCCGCCAGACCAGCCACAGACAGACGATCCAGACGATGAACCAGATCGTCGCCGCCAGCACGTAGTTCATGAAGCCTCCTTGACGGACGGGTGCCGCCGGTCAGGCGGCGGGACTGCTCATGGGTGGGTGTACCCCGCGAGAGTCCTGAACCCTCTCCGCTGCCGAGAATTGCCGCGGGCCGGTCTCCGGAGCGTTGCGCGCCGCGGACAAGTACGACGGAGCGTACGCGCAGAGATACAACCGTACGTCTGGAAGTACGCCAAACGGTGCGAGTCCCGAGCGACCATATGCCGACGGATCGTCAGCCGGGCTTGGTGGCGCAGCAGCGCAACCCTGACCGCGCGACGGCGCGCGACGGCGCAGCGCTAGTCTTCGAGGCCGTCGGCTGCGGGGAGGTCCGGCGGCTGTGGCGGGATCTCGTCCTCGGGCAAGCCGCGGACGTGCTCGAGGGCGCGCTCCGCAGCGGCTGCGCCCTCGCGCAGGCAATCGCCGATGCCGATGCCGTGGTAGGCGCCGCCGGCGAGCTCGATGCCAGGCACGCGTGCGACGGCGGACTCGATGTGCCCGACCAGCTCGACGTGGCCGACACGGTACTGAGGCATGCCGCGCGGCCAGCGGAAGATCTCGACGAACTCGGGCTCGGCGCTGATGCCCATGATCTCGCGCAGCTCGGCGCGCACGACCGCGGCCATCTCGTCGTCGTCCAGCTGGGCCGCGGCCTCGCGGCCGGCGCGCCCGAGGAAGCTGCGCAGCAGCACGTGGCCGTCGGGCGCGCGCCCGTCGAACTTGCTCGAGCTCCACGTGGTCGCCATGACGGGCCGGTTCTCGGCGCGCGGCACGACGAACCCGAAGCCCTTGAGGTCGTGCCCCACCTGGTCGGCCCGGAAGGCGACCGAGGCGGTCGCCGTCGAGACGTAATCGATCGACGAGAGGTCGGTGGCGGCGCGTGGCGCGACGGCGCGCAGCAGGTCGCCGCTCGCCCACGCTGGGGTCGCGAGCACCACGGCGTCGGCCACCACTCGCGAGCCGTCGCCGAGTTGCAGGGCGTAGGCTCCGGTCCTGGCGCCGGCGCCGCACCCGGCGCCGCACTCGGCCATCGTCGTCACCCCGACGCCGCCGTGCAGGCGTTCCGCCGGCAGCGACGCGACGGCCGCGTCGCTGAGATCCTGCAGCCCACCCTTGAAGGAGTAGAAGTACGAGCGCGGGCCCGGGAGCCTCGCTCCGGCCGGGCCGCCCGGCGCGCCCTGCCCGCCGCCGCGCGCGGCGGCGGCCTTCTGGCGCGCCTTGCGCCGCTTGAGCATCGCCAGGATGAGGCTGCGGTGCTCGCGCTCCATGTCGAGGAACATCGGGAAGGTCGCGCGCACGCTCATCTGCTCCGGGTCGCCGGCGTGGATGCCGGCGACGATCGGCTCGGCGATGCGCTGCAGCGCCTCCTTGCCCAGCCGGCGGCGGACGAAGTCGCCGAGACTCTCGTCGCCGGCCGATCCCACCGCATCCACCGGCCCTCCCGTCGCCGCTCCACCGCGCGGCAGGAGCAGATCAAGTCCCATGCGGACCTTGCCCGGCCAGCTGATCAGGCCGCTCATCGCGAACGGCACCATGCGCGTCGGGACCATGAGGATGATGCCCTCGGGCAGCTCGTACAGCTGTCCGCGGGTATAGACGAAGCTCTTGCGGATGTCCTCGTTGCAGTCGAGAAAGCGGTCGGCGATGCCCAGCTCGCGCGCGGCCGTGATCGGCCAATGCTTCTCGATGATCGCCGAGTCCGGACCACCCTCGACGACGAAGCCGTCGCGGCGTACCGTGCGGACCTTGCCGCCGAAGCGCGGCTCCTCCTCGTAGAGGTGCCAGTCCACGGAGGGGTCCTCGGCGCGCGCCGCTTCGAGCACGCGCGCCGCCCCAAGGCCGGCCATGCCGCCGCCGACCACGACGATGCGGAAGGGCCGCTCCACTCCGGCGGTTGTCGTGCGGCACGGTCGCCCACGCGCGCTGGAGTCGGCTCGCCCACGGTCGTCATCCGGGCGACGACGGTCCGTCGGGCCGGAGCAGGTCGTGCTCGCCCGGCCGATGCGCCAGGTAGTCGGTGACGACGTCGGCGAGGGCGTCGATGAAGAACGGCGAGTCGTTGGGCGCGTGGGAGCGACGGTACTCGATGCCGAGGTCCTCGATCTGGGCGCGCAGCACGATGTCGAGATCGTAGAGCGTCTCGACGTTGTCGCTGACAAAGCCTACCGGCACGACGAGGATCTTCTTCCAGCCTTCCGCCGCAAGCGCGCGGACGGCGTCGTCTGCCTCCGGCCCGATCCACTCGCCGCCGCCTCGGCCCTTGCTCTGGAAGCCGAAGCGCCAATCCCCGGGCATGATCTGCGGGATCAGCTGGGAGACGGTCATCTGCAACTGGTCCACGTAGGGATCGCCCTCGGCGATGGTCTCGGACGGCACGCTGTGCGCGGTGAAGAGCACGGCCCACTCGCTGACGTCGCAACCGTCGAGCGCCGCGGCGACGCGGCGGCTGACCGTCTGCACGAAGCCGCGGCTCGCGTACCAGCCCTCGAGCAGCGGGATGTCGCGCCCGTGGCCGCCGGTCGTGGGGTCCTCCGCTGCCGCGAGCTGCGTCAGGTACCTGCCGCTCGTGAGCCGGGACGAGAAGGGGCTCATCGGCAGGGCGATCACGTCGGGCGCGTCGAGCGCGCGGACGCAGTCGGCGACGCCCGGCTCGGTGTAGAGAAAGCCGTGGCGGACACGCACCGGAAAGGCGAGCTCCTGGATGAGTTTCGCCTCCAGCACCGTAGCTTGGCGCGCGGTGATGCCGGGAAGCGGCGAAGCGCCGCCGATGAGCGCGTAGCGCTCCTGCACGGCGGCGATCGTCCCCGGGTCGGGCGCACGTCCCATCAGCCGCTCGAGAAAGGGCACGATCTGCTCGGGGGTCTCCGGACCGCCGTAGGCAAGCAGAGCGACGTCGACGAGGCTCTCGGTCATGGTCTGATCGTCCCGCGCCGGCTCAGGTGGGGCCGGCCGAGAGCCGGTGCACGGCGTCGACGAGGTACTTGACGTTGTCCGGCGGCACCTGCGGGATCAGGCCGTGCCCCAGGTTGAAGATGTGCCCCGGGCGACCGGCGGCGCGGCGGATCACGTCGGCGGCGCGCTCCTCGATGGCCTTGACAGGTCCGAGGAGCGTGATCGGGTCGAGGTTGCCCTGCACGGCGACGTCGCCGAGCTGGTCCCAGGCGCGGTCGAGCTCGATGCGCCAGTCGACACCGTACACGTCGCTCCCGGCCTTGCCGACGAGGTGGAGCATCGCCGAGGCGCCGTTGCCGAAGTAGATGAGCGGCGCCCCCAGACCCTTGACGTGGTCGACCACGTAGCGCACGTGCGGCAGCACGAGGAGCTCGTAGTCGTAGGGGCTCAGCCAGCCGACCCAGGAGTCGAACAGCTGCACGACCTGGGCGCCGGCGGCGATCTGCGCCTTGAGGTAGTCCACGACGACCTCGGAGATGAGTCCCATGAGCCGGTTGAAGGTCACCGGATCCTCGTACATGAGCTTCTTGACGTGCGCGTAGTTGCGCGAGTGGCCACCCTCGACGATGTAGCTGGCCAGCGTGAACGGCGCCCCGGAGAAGCCGATCAGAGGGATGCCGGGGTCCATCTCGCGGCGCACGAGACGAATGGTGTCCATCACGTACTCGAGGTCGGAGGCGGCGTCGATGCCGTGCACGCCCTCGAGGTCCCGGGCGCCGCGGATGGGACGCTCGATGACGGGGCCGTCCTCCGGGGTGAAGTGGAAGCCGATCCCCATGGGCTCGAGCGGGAGCAGGATGTCGGCGAACACGATCGCCGCGTCGAGTTCGAAGCGGCGGAGCGGCTGCAGCGTGACTTCGGCCGCCACGTCCGGCCGCCGGCACATCTCGACGAAACTCATCTTCTCGCGGATGGCGCGGTACTCGGGCAGATAGCGGCCGGCCTGGCGCATGAGCCAGATCGGCGTGGCATCGACGGGCTTGCGGGCACAGGCATCGAGAAGGCGCATGGGCATCACCTGGTGAGGCGGGACAGGGTCATCGGGATGGTGATTGTAACAAACGAGAGCCGGCAGGCTCTCGTCGATGGCAAAGGTCCGGCCGGCCGCGCTTCACTCAGCGGGCCGGTAGCCCTCGCCCAGCGCCGCCTGGCGGCACGTGTGGCACACGGTGATCGCCGCCTCGCAACACTGCGGCGAGACGAGATGATAGCGGAGCGCCCGAGTGCTGAGCTTGACGCCGCAGAGACCACAGCGGGAGGTGTCGATGGCGTGGACCGTCGCCGGGGTACCGCCCGCGGGATCACCGCTGTCGTCCGATCGGGCCGGCATCGGGTGGACTTGACCCATTGTGTCCTCCCCATGAGGCGGCTGCGGCCTCCAGAGCGGGAGCCACGAAACCGGGAAACGCTACTTGTTTCCTGCCCGGAATCGGCGCCCGGGTAACTCTCGTCGGGGCTGGCAGAGCGGCCCAGGCACTCGCTCTTCGTGCCGCGCCACGCGCCGCTTATCTCCCTCACGCTATATATAAGTAATGATTATTTGCAGGAATAGTATTCCTTATGGACAATAGCTGGGTCGTCTGCTACCGCGAGGATGTCCATGGCAAAACCGTTCACCAAGACACCAGACGTGCCGCGCACCGACAGGGGCGTCACCCTGTTCCGCAGTTGCCTGGTCTCGGCCGAGTACCCCGGTGTCGAATCCTCGACGAAGTGGCTCTTCGAGCGCCT
>CAVOGK010000048.1:0-66012 GCA_963695395.1 uncultured Thermoleophilia bacterium
AGACTCTGCAGGATCGCCGCCACGTCGATGTCCATGCGGCAGACCGACGTGCAGGTGCCGCACTCGGTGCAGCGCCAGAGGTCGTCACTCTTGAGCACCGCCTCGATCTCACCGGCGAGGATGAGCCGGATGATCCGTCGTGGCCCGCGGTAGAGCTCGCGCCCGCTGGGGCAACTCGACGTGCAGGTACCGCACTGGTAGCAGATGCTGCACGCTTGCTTGAGGCGGGCGAACTCATCCAGCACCTCTCGGGGGTAGGCACGTGTGTCAGCGACCGCAGCCACAGGGCTCACCCCCTCCGCGGACGGCGGTCGAGGCGCCGATCAGCTCCATCTCGTGGGCGACGAGCTCATCGGAGAGCTCCTCACCCACGGCCTTTGCGTGGAAGAGCCGGATACGCCGGCCGACGCCCATGCGGTCGACGGCGCAGAGGTGCCAGAGCTCGAGCGGCACGGGCGTGCCGCCCTCGGCCAGCACCTCCTCCGCGATCGTCATCTGCTCGAGGGCGCTCGTGTCGCCGCTCCTGTACTGGCAGCGGCCTTCCGCGCAGCCGGCGAGGAACACGCCGGCCGCGCCCAGGCGGGCCGCCTCCACGATGTGCAGGGCGCTCACCCGCCCCAGGCAGGGCAGCTCGATGAGTCGCACGCCCTCGGGGTACCGGTCGCGCCGCTGGCCGCTCAGGCCGATGGCGGCGCCGGCGCACTCCCTGCAGTAGAAGCCGACGACCGGCCGGTCGACGCCCTGGATCATGGTCGCGATGCGACCGAACAGTGCGTCGTCGCTGAGGTTGTGGGCGATGGCCACCTCGGGGCAATTGGCGGCGCAGATGCCGCAGGCGCGGCAACTCTCGGTGTCGATGACGGCGAGCTTGCCGTCATCCCTCACCTCTTCTGGCCGCGGCGCGCCCTCTGGCCGGTCGACCAGAGCGATCGCGCTGAACGGGCACAACGTCGAGCAGGTGTCGCAGCCCACGCACTGGGCCGCGTCGACTCGTGAGGCGGCCGTGCCGCGGCGCCCGGCGGACGTGAGGAAGTTGTGGATCTCGCTCGCGACCGCCGAGGCCTCGGTGTTGACCTCGATGAGCGCCTTGGGGCCGGCCGCCGATCCACAGACGAAGATGCCCTCGCTGCTCGTCTCGGTGGCGCGGTTCTTGCGGTCGAGGATCTCCACGAAGCCGTCCTTGTCGCGGTCGACGGCGAGCGTCTGCGTCAGCTCTTCGGTGCCGTCGGCCGGGACCATGCCGGTGCTGAGCACCACGAGGTCCGGCCGGAGCACGCGTTTGCGCGCGGCGGTGACGTCCTCGACCTCGATCACCGGCCGGCCGGCGGCGTCGAACTGGACCTCGGGCGGCGTGCCGCGCAGGAACTCGATGCCGGCCCGGCGCGCCGCCAGGAACCAGTTCTCGTAGCCGATGCCGGCGGCACGCATCTCCAGATAGCAGATCGTGATATGCATCGCCGGGAACAGCGTCTTGAGGCGGATGGCGTGCTTGAGCGCGATCATGCAGCAGAGCCGCGAGCAGTGCGGGAGGTGACGCTGGTCGCGCGAGCCGGCGCACTGGATCATGACGAGCTCCTCGACCGGCATGCGGCCAAGCGACGCCTGGGCGGCCCAGTCGTCGAGCATGTCGGTGAGCTCCACCTGAGTGACCACGCCGTCGTGACCGCAGCCGAGGTAGTCGTAGCACTCGCGGGGCGCCGGCTCGCAGCCGGTGGCCGTGAGGATCGCGCCGGCATTGACTGTCGTGCGCTTCGGCGACTGGGCGAAGTCGACAGCATCGACCGGACACTCATCGGCGCACTTGCCGCAGAAGGTGCAGGTCTCGAGGTCGACGGTGCGGATCACACGCCCGTCGTAGAACTCGGTGAAGATCGCCTTCTTGCCGGGTTCCGACGACTCGACCTCGCACACGGTCTCGCACGTACCGCAGTTGATGCACGCGTCGGTGACGATGTTGGGCAGCGTGCGGACGCTCACCTGGAAGTCGCCGGGGTGCCCGGTCACCGCCTCCACGGTGGAGCGGCGGTGGATGCTCAGGTCCGGGTGGTCGATGGCGACGTTGCGGTGGAAGCATTTGCGCGTGCCGGCCTGGGCGTCGGTGGTCGGCAGGCATTGGCCGCAGTCGTTGGTGGGGAAGACGGTGCCGATGCGCGCGGCGCGGCCGCCGAGGAAGGGCCGGCGCTCGACGAGCTCCACGTGGTGACCCATCTGGGCGAGCTCGGCGGCGGCCTGCGTGCCGGCCACGCCGCCGCCGATGACGACGACGGTATTGTGGCGCTGGGCGTAGCTCATCGTGTCCGCGGGCGCGGCCGGATAGGCGATCGACGAGGAGATGATGCGCTCTGCCTTGTCGGTGACTGCATCGGCATCGTCGCCGTGCACCCAGCTGCAGCCTTCGCGGATGTCGGCGATCTCGAGTCGGAGGCCGCGCGCCAGTAGCTTCTGGAAGCGGCGCGCGGCGAAGTCGGCGGAGCAGCCGGCGAAGACCAGGAGGCGTCCGCCCTCGGCTCCAGCCTCGCCCCCGGCTCCAGCGTCCATGAGCTCGAGCATCTGCGCCTGGCCGACGCGGCTGCACCAGTGGGTGCCGCGGATCACGTCGGCCCGCAGGGCGGCGTGCTCTTCGAGCCGGCCGAAGTCGATGTTGGTGAGCGTGCCGGCGCACTCACAGAGGAGCACCAGCGGGCGCTCCGGTCCGCTCCCGTTCGAGGAGGTCATGTGCTCACTTCCCTGCCTCGGCCGGCCGGGCGGGCGCGGCGTCAGCCTTCGGCGGCCGCGCCTCGATCGCGTCGGACGGGCAGCCGCGGGCGCAGGTGCCGCAGCCGAGGCAGTGCTCGTCGTCATACACGATGGTGCGGTAGACGGTGACCCGCTCGGGCACTTCGACCGGACCGTCGGGCTCGCGACGCATGAGGCGCCGCAGGGCCTCGCCGAGCTCGCCGCGGCGGCTGCCCGCCGGCGCGTCCAGCAACTGGTTGACGTCGAAGAAGTCGCCACGCGTGGAGGCGCCGCTGGGGCAATTCCTGGCGCAGGCGCCGCAGCCGACGCAGAGCTCCTCGTGACGTACGATCTCGCAGCCGACGCCCCGCGTGCTCTGCAGCGAGCCGCCGGGCACGCGGCTGAGGATCTCGCGACCGCGCTGGGTCAGCGGCATCAGGCAGCCCCTCTCGTCGCGCCGAGGAAGTCCTCGCTCGACGCCGGCGGGTCGCCGGCATCCGCACCAGCCCCGGTGTGCGGCGCCCGGCGTACCTCACCGGCGTCGTCGGACCGCCGCAGCGGCGGCATGCCGCCGATCACGCGGTCCATCTCACGGACGGCGGCCACGAACCTGGGCGGCTCGCCGGCGCTCATCGTGAACATCCGGCAGCGCTCGGGCTCGACGCCGACGCTCTTGAGGAGGCGTTGAACGAAGGCGACGCGGTCGACGGCCCTGAAGTTGCCCTCGCGGTAGTGGCACTGGCCGAGCAGGCACCCGGCGACCATGACGCCGTCGGCGCCCTCGGCGAGCGCGCGCAACAGATGCAGCGGGCCGACGCGGCCTGTGCACGGCATGAGCACGAGGCGCACCGTCGGCGGCAACGGGGTGCGCGCGTTGGCGCTTGCGTCGGCCGCCGCATACGCGCACTCGCGGCAGCAGAAGGCGATGATCCGGCGGTCGCAGTCGCGGTTCGCGCCGGCGGGTGTAGCGGCGCCGGCCATCAGGCCGTCGCCTCCGCCAGCACCTCGGCATCGCTGAAGCCGCCGAGCTGCATCGCCCCGGTGGGGCACTCGGCGGCGCAGATGCCACAGCCCCTGCAGATGTTGGGGTCGACCAGCGAGTGAGGGTCGATCCCCTCGGTCAGGCTGATGGCCGTCTGCGGGCAGGCGGTCTCGCAGACGCCGCAGGCGACGCAGACGTCCGGGTCGCTGGCCGCCACCTGGGCGGGCGTCATCGCGAAGCCGGTGCTGAGCATGCCGATCGCGCGAGCCGCCGCCGCCTTGGCCTGGGCGATGGATTCGGGGATCGTCTTCGGCCCCTGCGCCGTCCCGGCGAGGAACATGCCGGTGCGCTGCGTATCCACCGGGGCCAGCTTCGGGTGGAACTCGCGCACGAAACCGGCGGCCGCGGTCTGCACGCCGGCGACGCGGGCGATGTCCCGGGTGCCGTCACTGGCCTCGAGGCCCGCCGACAGCACGACCAGGTCGAAGAGATCCTCCTGCCTGCGGCCGGTCGTCGTGTCCTCGTAGCGGACGCGCAAGCTGCCGTCCCGCTCCTCGAGGATCTCGCCGACGCGTCCTCGCACGTAGCGGACGCCGCGTTCCTGCACGAGGTGGTAGTACTCCTCGTGCGCCTTGCCCGGGGCGCGGAGATCCGTGTAGGCGACGGTCACCGCGGTGTCCGGGTAGTGCTGCCTGATGAGGGAGCTGTGGAGCGTCGCGAAGAGGCAGCAGATGGCGGAGCAGTGCTCGTTGCCGCTGCTGCTGCAGTCGCGCGAGCCGACGCATTGCAGCATGAAGACCTTCTTCGGCACCGTCCCGTCGGACGGTCGAAGGAGCTCGCCCCCGGTCGGCCCGCTGGCCGACAGCAGGCGAGCCAGCTGGCTCTGGGTGAGCACGTTACGGTGCCGGCCGTAGCCGAGGGGCAGCTTGCGCCGCGCGTCGAACTCCTTGTGACCGGTGGCGATCAAGACGGCCCCGACGGTGACCTCTTCTTCCGTCTCCGTCTGGTCCCAGTCGATCGCGCCGCTGGGGCAGGCGCGCACGCAGCTGTCGCACTCGCTGCAGACGGCGCAGGCGAGGCAGCGCTCGGCCTCGGCAACGGCCTCCTCGGGGCAGTAGCCGTGGCTGACTTCGTTCCATTCGGCGCGCCGCTCGAGGCCGTCGACCATCCGCATCGGCACTCGCTGGCCTATCTCGATGGCCGCGAGCTCCTCGTCCGTCGGCCTCGCGGTGTCGCGCTCGCCGTCCCACACCGGCAGCAGGCGGCGGCCGCGAAGGAAGTTGTGGATGGCGGCCGCGCCCCGGCGGCCGGCCGCCACGGCCTCGATGGCCGTGTAGTAGCCGACGGCCGCGGCGTCGCCGCCGGCGAAGACGCCCTCGCGCGTGGTCATCATCGTCTCCCGGTCCACGCGGATCTGGCCGCCGTCGATCTCGAGGCCGGTGCAGCCCCGGGCGAAATCGTCGACGAGGGCCTGGCCGACGGCGAAGACGACGGTGTCGGCGGCCAGGTCGAACTCGCCGCCCACGATCGGGATGGACTGGCGACGGCCCGAGTCGTCGGCCTCGCCCAGTTCGCAGCGCTGCAGGGTGATCGACGACACGGCGCCGCCGGCGCCGTTGATGGCGAGCGGCTGCACGAGGAACTCGACGACGAGGCCTTCCTCGCGGGCTTCCTCGACCTCACCCATGTTGGCCGGCATCTCGACCTGGCTGCGCCGGTAGACCAGCGTGACGTCGGGCTCCCTGCCCGACTGCTTCTGCAGGCGGATGGCGCTGCGCGCGGCGTCGAGCGCCACGTCGCCGCCGCCGATGACGACGACCGTGTCTCCGACCTGCGGGGCGCCGCCGAGGTTGAGCTCCCGGAGCAGCTCGACCGCCGGGGTCACGCCCCGGAGATCGTCACCGGGGAGCGGCGCCTCGGCGCTCTTCTGCAGGCCGGTGGCCAGGTACACGGCCCTGTAGCCCTGCTCGAGCAGGGCGTCGACGGTGAAGTCCGCGCCGGCGCGCCGGCCGAGCTCGAGGTCGATCCCCTTCGCGAGGATCTGGTCGACCTCGCGCTGGATCACGTCGTGGGGCAGGCGGTAGTCGGGGATGCCGGTGCGGAGCATGCCGCCCGGCACCGTCTGCGCCTCCAGCACCGTGACCTTGTAGCCGAGGTCGGCGAGGTCGCGGGCGCAGGTGAGGCCGGCAGGGCCGGCGCCGATGACGGCCACGCGGTCCTCGTGGATGACCGGCGCCGGCGCACCGGCAGGGTCGGCCCGACCGTGTCGGCGACGAAACGTTTGAGCGCGGCGATCGCGATGGGTTCATCGACTGCCCCTCGCGCGCATGCGGTCTCGCAGGGGTGGGTGCAGACGCGGCCGCAGACGCTGCTGAAGGGGTTCGGTTCGCTGGCCACACGGTAGGCGTCCTCGAACCGGCCGGCGGCGATCAGCGCCACGTAGCCCTGCGCGGAGGTGTGCACGGCGCAGGCGCTCTTGCACGGGCTCCAGCCCCTCTTCTCGATCGCGAACGTGCTCGGCACGGCGTTGGCGAACTGGCGGTCGATCGCCTTGCGCTCGCTCATGCCGAAGTCGAAGTCGTTGGGGTACTTGACCGGGCACGCCGGCACGCACTCGCCGCAGCCGACGCACGCTTCGCTGACGTAGCGCGGCCTGTGCCGCAGCTTGACGCGAAACTCGCCGGGCGGGCCGGTGATCTCATCGACCTCGGTGAGCGTGTGCACGTGCACGCGGCCTTCGAGCGCTGTGCTCGTGAGACGCGGCGCCAGCGAGCACATGGCGCAGTCCTCGGTGGGGAAGGTCTTGCTGAGGCGCGCCATGTAGCCGCCGAGCGATGGCTGCCGCTCGACCAGGTGCACCTCGATGCCGCTCGCGGCGAGCTCCTCGGCGGCGGTCATGCCGGCGATACCGCCGCCGACGACCAGCGCCGACCGGTTCAGAAAGGTGCGACGCCGCGGCAGGTCGCTCATGTGCCGCAGCCGCGCGACGGCGCCGTCCACGATCTTGCGGGCCTTCTCCTGGGCCCTCTCGGGCTCGTCCTTGTGGATGAAGCTGCAGCCCTCGCGGATGTTGGCGAACGCCACGGCGTTCTCGCCCAGTTTGAGCTCACGCGCGATGCGCTCGAACGTGGGACCCTGGAAGCGCGGCGAGCATGAGGCGATGACGAAGTGGTCGAGGCCACGCTCTTCCGCAGCCTTCTCGATGAGGATGCGGCCTTCGGTCCCGCACAGGAACTGATTGATGCTCACCGCGACGACGCCGTCGAGCGAGCGGGCGTGCTCTGCCAGCGGCTCGAGGTCGACGACGCCGCTGATGTTGCCGCCGCACTCGCAGAGAAAGACCCCGGCCCTCATCGCGCCCCTCCCGCGGCTGCGGCTGCCGGCTGCCGAGCACCGATGCGCTCGAGGAACGGCTCCACGTCCTGGGAGTGGGACTGGACGCCGACGACCTTCTCGGGGTCGGCGCCGAGCGCCAGCGCCAGGAGCTGTTGCACGTGCAGGTGCACGAACGGGTACTCCTCGCCGGCGCTCGTGGCGATGATGTCGTGATACCGGTCGAACTGGACGTGGCAGTTGGGGCACATGTGCACGAGCACGTCGACGCTCTCCTCGGCCAGCCGGTGCAGCTTCTTCTGCGTCACCGCGACCGAGATCGATGGGTTGACGAAGCGGTTGCGAAAGCCGGCTCCGCAGTGCGTCTGCTTCTCGTTGTAGGCGCCCGTGCAGACGACGCCGGCGGGGATGAGCAGCTCCTCGGGGACCATGAAGTTCTCGTTGTCGCCCAGGGTCTCGTCCGGGAAGACCTTGCAGTAGTGGCAGGCGGGGTGCGTGGCCACCTTGATGCCGTCAAGGCGGCGGCGGACGAGCCCGGGGATGCTGTCGTGAGCGCCCCACAGGATCTCGAGGGTGTGCTTGTGCTGGACGGTCGCGGCGACGCGCTCGTCGTACTCGCGGCCGATCTTGCCCAGCACGCCGTTGGTCTCGTCGCGGTACTCGGGCACGTCGAGGATGTTGCGCGCCTTCTTGTTGATCGCGTAGCAGGTGGAGCACAGGTAGCTCATCACCGGGTGCCCGTCGTCCACCACGACGCAGGCGTTGCGCGCGGCGATGCCGACGGTGGTCTGGATGGGCATGAGGTCGGAGTAGTAGCCGAGGCCGGTGCAGCACGTCTGGTCCGGGTTGACGGTGTACTCGATGCCGAAGCGCTCGAAGAGCCACTTCGTCGACGACTCCACGCCGGGGTACTCCGCGGAGACGAGGCAGCTGCGGAAGATCGTGACTCCCCCTTCGATCCGCGGTGCGTCGGGAGTGGATGTGAAGCGTCTGGCCATGGACACCCTCGCGGTTGCTGACGACCCAGCTATTGTCCATAAGAAATACTATTCCTGCAAATAATCTCTACTTATATCAAGCGCGAGGGAGATAAGCGGCGCATGTCGCGGCACGAAGAGCAAGTGCCTGGGCCGCTCTGCCACCCCGACGAGAGTTACCCGGGCGTCGATTCAGGGCAGGACATAAGTGGCAAGTTCACCGGTGTCGCGGCCCCCGCTCCGGAGGCTGCAACCGCCTCATGGGAAGGACACAATGGGTCAAGTCCACCCGATGCCGGCCCGATCGGAAGATACCGGTGATCCCCGCGAACGGGACCCCGGCGACGGTCCACACCATCGACAGCGCCCACTGTGGCCTGTGCGGCGCCAGGCTCAGCTCCCGCGCACTCCGCTATCATGTCGTCTCGCCGCAGTGCTGCGAGGCGCCTATCACCGTTTGCCACACGTGCCACAAGGCGGCGCTGGGCGAAGGCTACAGGCCGGCCGAGTGAAACGAGGCCGACGCGGCTCTTTGCCGTCGACGGGAGCCTGCGGGCTCCCGTTTGCTACAATCACCTTCCCAACGACCCTGTCCCGCCTCACCAGGTGATGCCCATGCGCCTTCTCGATGCCTGTGCCCGCAAACCCGTCGATGCGACGCCGGTCTGGCTTATGCGCCAGGCCGGCCGCTACCTGCCCGAGTACCGCGCCATCCGCGAGAAGATGAGCTTCGTCGAGATGTGTCGGCGGCCGGACGTGGCGGCGGAGGTCACGTTGCAGCCGCTCCGTCGCTTCGAACTCGACGCGGCCATCGTCTTCGCCGACATCCTTCTGCCGCTCGAGCCTATGGGGATCGGGTTCCACTTCACCCCGGAGGACGGCCCCGTCATCGAGCGGCCCATCCGCGGCGCCCGCGACCTCGAGGGCGTGCACGGCATCGACGCGGCGTCCGACCTCGAGTACGTGATGGACACTATCCGCCTCGTGCGCCACGAGCTGGACGACGACATCCCTCTCATCGGCTTCTCCGGGGCGCCGTTCACGCTGGCCAGCTACATCGTCGAGGGAGGCCACTCGCGCAACTACGCGCACGTCAAGAGACTCATGTACGAGGATCCGGTGACGTTCAACCGGCTCATGGGACTCATCTCCGAGGTCGTCGTGGACTACCTCAAGGCGCAGATCGCCGCCGGCGCCCAGGTCGTGCAGCTGTTCGACTCCTGGGTCGGCTGGCTGAGCCCCTACGACTACGAGCTCCTCGTTCTGCCGCACGTGCGCTACGTGGTCGACCACGTCAAGGGCCTGGGGGCGCCGGTCATCTACTTCGGCAACGGCGCCTCGGCGATGCTCCATCTCGTCGGCAAGGCCGGGAGCGACGTGTACGGCGTCGACTGGCGCATCGAACTCGATCGCGCCTGGGACCAGCTCGGCGACGTGGCCGTGCAGGGCAACCTCGACCCGATCACGCTCCTCGGACCTGTCAAGGCCATCGAGGAGCGCGCCGCCGACGTGATCCGCCGCGCCGCCGGTCGCCCGGGGCACATCTTCAACCTGGGGCACGGCCTGATCCCGCAGGTGCCGCCGGACAACGTCAAGTACCTCGTCGACGCCGTGCACCGGCTCTCGGCCGCCCTCGCCTGAGCCGGCCGGGGAGGACCACGCCATGACCGACAGCCTCGTCGACGTCGCCCTGCTGGCCTACGGCGGTCCGGAGAGCCCCGAACAGATCGTGCCCTTTCTCGAGCGCCTGATGGCGCGCGCGCCCGACCCGGGGACGATCGCCGCCGTGCAGGAGCGCTACGCGCTCATCGGCGGCGCTTCGCCGCTCCCCGGCATCACCGTGCGCCAGGCGGCCGCGCTGCAGGCGAGACTCATCCAGGAGCTCGCCTTCCCGGTGCGCGTCCGTCACGGCTTCCTCTACACCGAACCGGGCATCGCCGACTGCGTCCGCGCGCTCGATGCGCCCGAGGTGCTCGCTCTGCCGATGAGCCCGTTCTCGTCCCGGCTCACGAGCGGCAGGTACCAGACGCAGCTCGCGGCAGCGGAGGACCCAACGACCGGCGGCCACGGCCGCGATATCCCGCTGCTCGAGGGCTGGTACGCGAGCCGCGGCTTCGTGCAGACGGTCAGCCGCCGCGTCGCCGCGGCGCTCGACGGCTGCGACGTCAGCGAGTGGGCCGTGCTCTTCACCGCGCACAGCGTGCCGTCCGAGACCATCGCCGAGGGCGATCCCTACGTGGACCAGCTGCAGATGACCGTCTCCCAGCTGATCCCGCAGATCATGCCCGGGGATTGGCGCTTCGGCTTCCAGAGCAAGGGCCGAGGCGGCGGCGAGTGGATCGGGCCGGAGGCAGACGACGCCGTCCGCGCGCTTGCGGCGGAAGGCTGGAAGAAGATCCTCGTCGTGCCGGTGGGCTTCGTCAGCGACAACGTCGAGACGCTCTACGATCTCGACATCGTGCTACGCGGCCAGATCGAGGACCTCGGCATCGAGTACCGCCGCTCCCACGCGCCCAACGACTCGCCGTTCTTCATCGACGCCCTCGCCGACGTCGTCACCGACTACCTGGCGCATCGGCCGGGCGAGCACGACCTGCTTCGGCCCGACGGACCGCCTTCGCCCGGATGACGACCGTGGGTGAACCGACTCCAGCGCGCGTGGGCGACCGCGCCGCACGGACAGCCGCCGGAGAGGAGCGGCCCTTCCGCATCGTCGTGGTCGGCGGCGGCATGGCCGGCCTCGGCGCGGCGCGCGTGCTCGAGGCGGCCCGCGCCCAGGATCCCTCCGTGGACTGGCACCTCTACGAGGAGGAGCCGCGCTTCGGGGGCAAGGTCCGCACGGTACGCCGCGACGGCTTCGTCGTCGAGGGTGGTCCCGACTCGGCGATCATCGAGAAGCATTGGCCGATCACGGCCGCCCGCGAGCTGGGCATCGCCGACCGCTTTCTCGACTGCAACGAGGACATCCGCAAGAGCTTCGTCTACACGCGCGGACGGCTGTACGAGCTGCCCGAGGGCATCATCCTCATGGTCCCGACGCGCATGGTGCCCTTTGCGATGAGCGGCCTGATCAGCTGGCCGGGCAAGGTCCGCATGGGCTTGGACCTCGTCCTCCCACGCGGGGGCGCGGCGACGGGAGGGCCGGTGGATGCGGTGGGATCGGCCGGCGACGAGAGTCTCGGCGACTTCGTCCGCCGCCGGCTGGGCAAGGAGGCGCTGCAGCGCATCGCCGAGCCGATCGTCGCCGGCATCCACGCCGGCGACCCGGAGCAGATGAGCGTGCGCGCGACCTTCCCGATGTTCCTCGACATGGAGCGCGAGCACCGCAGCCTCATCCTG
Organism: uncultured Thermoleophilia bacterium; assembly: GCA_963695395.1. Classification (GTDB taxonomy): domain Bacteria; phylum Actinomycetota; class Thermoleophilia; order UBA2241; family UBA2241; genus CAIXSE01. The sequence goes on from CAVOGK010000048.1 coordinate 11,347, forward strand.
GCGATGCTCAAGCGGCGCAAGGCGCGCCAGAAGGCCGCCGCCGGCGCGGCGGCGGCCGGGCGCACCGGGCGGCGCCGGGACCGGCGCAGCCGCTGGACCGGCCCTCTCCCGGAGCGAGGCTCCCGGGCCCGCGCTCGTACTTCTACTCCTTCAAGGGTGGGCTGCAGGATCTCAGCGACGCGGCCGTCGCGTCGCTGCCGGCCGAGCGCCTGCACGGCGGCGTCGGGGTGACGACGATGGCCGAGTGCGGCGCCGGGTGCGGCGCCGACGCCAGGACCGGAGCCTACGCCCTGCAGCTCAGCGACGGCTCGCGCGTGGTGGCCGACGCCGTGGTGCTCGCGACCCCAGCGTGGGCGAGCGGCGACCTGCTGCGCGCCGTCGCGCCACGCGCCGCGACCGACCTCTCATCGATCGATTACGTCTCGACGGCGACCGCGTCGGTCGCCTTCCGGGCCGACCAGGTGGGGCACGACCTCAAGGGCTTCGGGTTCGTCGTGCCGCGCGCCGAGAACCGGCCCGTCATGGCGACCACGTGGAGCTCGAGCAAGTTCGACGGGCGCGCGCCCGACGGCCACGTGCTGCTGCGCAGCTTCCTCGGGCGCGCCGGCCGCGAGGCCGCGGCACAGCTGGACGACGACGAGATGGCCGCGGTCGTGCGCGCCGAGCTGCGCGAGATCATGGGCATCAGCGCGGAGCCCGAGTTCGTCGAGATCTTCCGCTGGCCGCGCGGCATGCCGCAGTACCGGGTCGGCCACGTCGAGCTGGTCGGCGCACATCGAGTCCGCCGTCGCACGCGTGCCCGGCATCGAGCTCGCCGGCGGCGCCTACCACGGCATCGGCATCGGCGATTGCCTGCGCGAGGGCGCGGCCGCTGCGGAGCGCGCCCTCGAGCACGTCCGCGGCTTGCCCGAGGACGAGATCCCGCCGCAGCCGCCGGACCTCCCCGCAGCCGACGGCCTCGAAGACTAGCGCCGCGCCGGCGCGCGCCGTCGCGCCGTCAGGGCTGCGCTGCTGCGCCACCACGCCCGGCTGACGATCCGTCGGCATATGGTCGCTCGGGACTCGCACCGTTTGGCGTACGTCCAGACGTACGGTTGTATCTCTGCGCGTACGCTCCGACGTACGTGTCCGCGGCGCGCAACGCTCCGGAGACCGGCCCGCGGCAATTCCCGGCAGCGGAGAGGGTTCAGGACTCTCGCGGGGTACACCCACCCATGAGCAGTCCTGCCGCCTGACCGGCGGCACCCGTCCGTCAAGGAGGCTTCATGAACTACGTGCTGGCGGCGACGATCTGGTTCATCGTCTGGATCGTCTGTCTGTGGCTGGTCTGGCGGATGGTGGACCGGAAGGATCTCAACCGCGCCCTCTGGATCGTCCTGTGCATCTTCTTCCCGGTGATCATCCTGATCATCGTCGCGCTGCTGCCGCCCAAGCAGCGGCCGCAGCCGCCGGAGATGATGCCCTAGCCAGACCGGGTACGGACTGGAGTCACGGGGCGCCGGGCGCCGGAAGGCGCACGGCGCCCCGTTCGCGTACGAGCGAAGGGCGGGCGGCGCATACGCGCCGCCCGCCCTTCCGCATCGGTGACCGCGGCTCACGGCGGACTACCGCGCGCCGCGTCTGTACATCACTTCACGTCGGAGTAGCTGCCCGTGTAGACCGCGTTCGCGAGCAGCCTGAACGAGCCCTCTGTGTGGGCGCGGAAGGCTGCCATCGGACCGATGAAGGTCACGCGGCCGTCGCCGTACATGCCGTGCACCACGATCGGCTTGCCGGCCGCGTCGGCGATCTCCAGGCCTGTCGGATCTCCGATCTGCCAGAACCCGGCGGTGAAGTACGTGTCGTTGTAGGCGGCGTCACTCATGACGCCCTCGCCGAGCTCCTCGAACCAGGTGATCGGGAAGCCGAAGGTGTAGCCGGAGTCGCCCATGCCTGTGGTCACGAGGCTGGACGCGCTGTACTCGGTCTGGCCGAGGCAGTTGTTGGCCCAGTAGAAGTCCCAGTCGTAGCCGCCCATGGGCGCCACGTCGAGGAGCTCGCCGACGATGCCGTAGGGGCCGTTGGCGACGTAGGCGCCCGCCGTCGTTGATCCACGTCCTGACGGCATCCATGTCGAGACCCTCGTAGTCGTCGACGATGAGCGCGTCGTAGTCGTTCAGATCGACATCGGCGTCCACGACCTCAGCGGCGAAGCCGAGTTTGCGGAGCGCGAAGGCCGTGGGGCCGTCGTAGTACACGGCCACCTTGAGCGGACCAGCGACGCTGCCGCGGCTTCCGGCGTGATAGAGCGACTGTGTCTCGATGTTGTCGGTCACCACCTCGACCTCGCTGATGGTGATGTGGAAGTCCATGGCGGTCTGCTTGAGGAAGGCCACCGTCCGCGCGCTGGTCGCGTTGACGAGGAAGGCGCCAAGTGCCGGATCCTGGTCGCCGCCCAGCGTCCAGACGACGCGCTGGACCGGCACGCCGTTCTCGACGAGGTGGTTGACGGCCTTCACGTCCTCGTCGCGGTCGGCGACGACGGTGAACCACGGTCCGTCACCGGCGAACTGCCCAGGCGGGCTGCTCACCTTGGTGACGCGCTTCGTGGCGACGGAGACCTCATCGTCGATCGCATAGCGCGTGACGCCCCAGCTCTCCGGGAGCTGCCAGGCGCAGGCGTCGTACATCTCTGTCGCCCGATCGGAGACGTTCTCCCCGTACCACAGCATCGCGTTGGCGATGCCGCGTAGCGGCTGCTTCATCGGTACGAAGTAGGAGCCGGCCGGCAGCGGGCCGACGCCGCGCGCCGGCTCCAGGCCGAGATCCTCGGTGGTGCGATACACCATGATCCCGTTCGCGAGGAGGTGGCGCACGGTCTTGCGCGCTTTGGTCGGGTTCTCCTGGGCCGCGGGATCCACGGGGATCACGTAGGCGTACGGGTAGGTGAGCGGCTCAGGAACGTCTGCGGTCACCGGCTGGGACTTGCCGTTGACGGCACGCTGGAAGCGCTTGATCTGGTTGGTGAGCATGCCGACGCGGTTGGCGGCGGTGTACTTGGCGCCCTCGAGGATGCCGTAGTAGTGGGCGTCGACGCCGTCCTCGGTCTTGTAGGACGTCTCCATGGTGGAGCCCACCAGCCCATAGAACATGGCGTACTGCGGCGTGTAGTACGGGCTGTAGTCCTCGAAACCCTCACTCTTGCCGGTGTCGGGGTTGATCCAGTCGCGGTACGGGATGTCGACCTCGACGATGGTCTTGTCTTCGATCGCCTTCTCGATGGCCTCGGCGGCCGGCAGTGCGTAGGCGAGCGAAAGGTCCCACTCGTAGTTCGGGTCGTGCGGGTTGGTGGTGGGGTCGATGATCATCGGATTGTAGTAGCCGTGCAGGTCGAGGAACATCGTGGGATGCCACTTGACGATCTGCTTGGCTACGGCCTTCACCTCGGGCTGTGACTGCGTGACCCAGTCGCGGTTGAGGTCGAATCCGTTGTCGTTGCGACGAAGGTCGGTGATGCGCCCGTCCGGGTTCTGGCAGGCGTTGATCATGATCACGTCGTTGGCGAGGATCTTCCTCGTCGTGGAGTCGTTGCTGAAGGCGAGCTTGCGGATGAGGCGCAGCCCAGCGTCGACGCCGGTGGTCTCCCCGCCGTGGATGCTGGAGTTGATGAAGACGGGCGCGCGCAGGTCGCCACCCTTGCGCAGCATGGCGCGCGCCCTGTTCGGGTCGCTGGTCTGCAGCTGGATGAAGCGCAGCCAGCGCTGCTTGGCCGCGCGCGACGCCCACTTCTTCTGGATGGTGACCAGATACATCGGGTGCCCGCCGGCCGAGGTGGCGAACCGCTTGACGGTCATCCGGCGGCTCTGCTTGTCGATCTTCTTGAGGATCGCGCCGAGCTCGGAGTAGTACGTGTAGCTCGGGTATGGCTTGGTGGCTCGTTCGCCGGGGATCGCTTGGCGCGGCCCGTACTGGACTGCGCTCGCCAGCGGGCGGTCCACACTCATCGCCTTGCTGAGCGGCGTGGCCAGAGCCGGCGCCGCGGCAAGGAGAAGGACGCCCAGGACGAGCAGGACGACGACCAGTTTCTTCATGGTTCCCCCCTATGTCTGGAAGATGGCCGGTGTGGCGGCAGGAGTCTCGCAGCATGTTGCAGCAGCGGCGCAATACTCACGGGGGTATGCAGAGCACGGAGTCCGGGCGGGCGCGATCCCGGGCTCGCGTCCAGCTCAGTACTTCCCGACCAGCTTCCAGATCCAGCGGTGCGGGGCGTGCATGCTCATGCCGGGCTTGTTGTACATCACGGCGCAGTGCCCGGTGATGACCTTGAGCCCGCGCTTCTCGGCCTCGGCGAGCGCCTCGGGCGTGTCGGTCATCTGGTGGATCCAGATCTGCTCGACGCCGGCGTCCGCGGCCTTGGCCACCCAGGCGGCGGTCTCTTCCTTGGGGAGCTCGAGCACGGCCGCCTCGCACGGGGCCGGGCAGGGAGGCGAAGTCCGCGTAGGCGGCGTCGCCCTCGACGGTCCCCCCGTCCGGGTCCATCGCGTACACGGTCTTGCCCCGTTCCTTGAGCGCGCCGTACGTGATCTTGGGGTAGGGCTTCTTGCTGGTCTGGTGGCCGATCACGGCGTAGCTGCCGGCCTCCCAGAAGCTTTCGCACTCAGACGGCATGGTCTTCTCCCTCCTCGGACTCGTTCTCGGCGTAGCACTGGCCCGGAGCGACCACCTCGGGGTGGCGTCCGGCGGCGCGGAGCAGAGCGCGCACCTCGTAGCAGAGGTGACACTCGTCCGCGTAGAGATCGCGCAGCGGGGTGTGGCCGGCGGCTTGGGCGAGGGCCCAGGGGCCGCCGGCGAGGATCTCGCGGATGACGGGACGGCCGTGCGGGTCGTAGGCGTCGAGCGCCGCGCGCAGGCCGCTCCGGCCCGGCGTCGGCCGGGCCGCCGGCGGCCGGCAGGCCGTCGCCCCCGGCGAAGACATTGCCGGCGCTGATGCCCTGGCAGATCTGGAGCTCGCCGTCCGGGCCGACGTGAGCGCGGCCCGGATCGGTGAAGTCCTCGAAGGGGCAGGTGATGAGCGTCTCGGGCGGCCGGGACGCTCGCGCGGGCGCGAGCGCGACGGCCGCCCGGCCCTTGTGCATCACCTCGCCGACGTCGCCGGAGCAGGCGCCGGGTACGCCGATGTCCGCCGGCGCCCCCACCTCCAGCACGCTCGCCGGGATGCCGAGCTCGCGCGCCGCCAGCACCGCGTTGCGCAGTTGTTCCTCGTTGGCGTCCTCCACGAAGTAGGCGTAGGAGGACAGCGACAGGTCGGAGAGGCCGATCTCGGCGAACGGTGCGAGCCAGACCTTGGCGTCGGCGACCGACGTCGCCCAGAAGCAGTTGCTCACGATACCGGCGTCCAGGCCGCGCTCGCGGGCGTGCTTCGCCGCCGCGAGCACGATGGGGTAGGCCAGGGTGGGCTCGCCGCCCTCGAAGTACACGTCGGTGAGCCCCAGCTCGGCGCCCTGGTCGATGACGCTCGTGATCTGCGCCAGCGTCATCGCGTCCTCGGCGTCGGGCGACCCCCACACGAAGCAGTGGTCGCAGGCGTAGGTACACCGGTAGGTGACGAGGAAGTGGATGCCGTCGAGACGGATGGCCATGACGTCAGTCTACGCCCGACACGGGCGCGTGCGAAGTGGCCGATAGCTGACGGGGGGCGCCGCTCGCCGGGAGCCCCCGATCGTCAAAGCCGCGAGCGGAAGACCTTGACCTCGGCGGCGTACCAGTCGCCGGCGGCGTTCTTGGCGCCGGTCTTGTCCATGAAGAAGCGCGACTTGTTCGCCGTCGCGTGGCCGACGATGTCGGGTTGCGTGATGCCGAAGCGCGCCTTGAGGTAGCGCACGAGGCGGATCCCCGCTTTGACCTGCTTCGTGCGCTTCAGGATCTGCCGGTCCATCCAGTGACCGTCCTTGCCCGACCGCGCTTCCTGGACGAACTCGATGCCGATCGACTTCCAGTTCATGCCGATGCAGTGGCGGGCGCGCAGGTTCAGCGGCATGCACTGATAGATGGTGCCGTTCTTGTGGATGATGAACTGCGCCGAGACGCCCGGCTTCTCGCCGTTGTAGGCGGCGTTGCCGTTGAAGGTGTACCAGGCGCTCTGCCAGGTGGAGCCCGCCGTGTGGTGCAGGACGATGGCCTTGGGATTGGTCAGCTTGTAGGTGGACTGGCGGTAGTGACGCTTGCTGTAGCCGACGGTCTGGGCCTTGCGACCGTTGCCGTAGGCGATGTACTTCTTGACGATCGGCGGCCTGGGAGCGGCGGTCGCTGCTCCGGCCCAGGCCGGCCACGCGATGATGGCCACTGCGGCGATGATGACCGCGACGGCGAGCGCCACCAGGCTGGCGGTGCGGATGCTGCGGATGCGCTTCACGCACTCGAGTATACGCCGCGACGTGGGGGCGGGCCTCTGCAGGGTCTTCCGCCTGACGTGGCCCACGTTGGCGGCGCCCTCAAGATGGACCGGCGGCCTGCCGGGCGGTGCTCTCATCCTCGGAGTTGCGACTCCGGCGTCGCCGGTCAAACGATGCTCAGCATGGCCGGCGGATACTCGCTCGGCTGATTAGGGGGTCAGGCGGGTGGCGTCCAGGCTTGCGCCGCATCGCCCGAGGAGCTCCTTTTCATCCATCCGCCTGCGCCGCGCGCTCATTGCCCAATCTGTGCTGATACGAGAAGATGGCAGCGGCATGGGCGGGGGGGGTGCTCTCTTCTTAGTATGGGGAAGGCCCAACGGAGCCAGCACTTCTTACCAGCCGCACGCGTACCGCAGGCCGCTCGACGGAGGTGAAGTGGTCCTATGCAGCTGACTCTCTTGCGGAACGATACGATGGTCCGCCTGCCGCTCCCTGCGAAAGTGAACGGCCAATTCTGGGTCACCTGCACAGACGGGGACGGTTGTGAGTCACAGCTGATCAGCGTCGAAGGCGTCGGCTCGTCGTGGGTCCTCAAGTCCAACAAGCGCGCCTGGGTGCTTGACGGTGAGAAACAGAGAGTCCGCGAACTGGTCCTGGAAACCAACAAGTTCTACGAGGTCGTCGTCGATTCGACGAAAGAGCGGGTCCTTCTTCACTGCGAGCCCTCGACTGACGATCGCAAGAGGTACGCCAAGTACGCCGTTCCAGCAGAGGCGCGTCTGCGCATCGGTCGGGCCGAGGGCTGCGATATTCGATTCGAGAGCAGCTTCGTGTCGGCGAATCACGCCGAGATCGTCTTCGACGGCGACTCGATCTCGATCACCGACACCGAAAGCGCCAACGGCACGTTCGTGAACTCACGCCGGGTGACGACGGATACGCTTCAGCCCGGCGACGTCATCTCACTGTTCGGGCTCGCCATCGTCGTGGGACGGGCGTTCCTCGCCATCAACAACCCCGACGGTCTGGTCACGCTCAATAGTGCCCGCCTTGCGCCGCTCCCTCCGCAGGTTCCGCGGTCCACGGGCGACGGTTTTGAGGTGGAGGAGGGGCAGTGCGGCGTGGTCTTCTACCGTTCGCCTCGCTTCAAGCGCGATATCGCGACGGCCGAGATAACGATCGACCCGCCGCCGCAACTCAACGATCGCGATGACATGCCGCTCGTCATGGTCTTGGGCCCGGCGCTGACGATGGGCATCGCATCCTTGTTCATGGGCATCTTCGCCGTGTTCAACGTCGTTTCGACCGGAGGCCGCATCGCGCAGGCGCTTCCCACTCTGATCATGTCGGTGAGCATGATGGTCGGGATGATCCTGTGGCCCATCCTTGCTCGCCGCCACGAGAGGATCCAGAAGGCGGAACGTGAGGCGAAGCGACAGACCAAGTACCGAGCGTACATCGACGAGATGAGCGCGAAGATCAAGGCAGAGCGGCGCAGCCAGAGCGAGATTCTGTTTGAGAACCTCGTAACCGTCGACGACTGTGTGCGGCGCATTCGTGCGCGTGAGCGAGGCCTCTGGGAGCGCACCACGAGCCACGACGATTTCCTGCTGGTCAGGCTCGGAATGGGCACCGGCGTGTTCGACGCCCAGATCAAGCATGCGTCAGCGCAAGTTCACTCTCGATGACGATGACCTACAGGAGATCATGCTCGCCGCGGCCGAGGAGCCCAGGACGCTGGACGACGTCCCGGTCGGACTGTCGCTCGTCGAGCATCCGGTCCTGGGAGTGATTGGGGATCGGCCCAAGGCGCGGGAACTTGTGGGTGGCATCGTCACGCAACTGGTCGCTCTGCACGGGTACGATGAGCTCAAGCTCATCTTCATCGTTGACCCCGCTGAGGCTGAAGATTGGGAGTTCGCTCGCTGGCTGCCGCACACCTGGAGCGACGACCGGGCGTCGCGTTTCGTGGCGACCAACCCTGAGGATCTGCGACGTCTCGCGGCTGTCCTTGAGCCGGAGTTGGCCCGACGCGAGGAGATGCGCCAGGAGGAGGATCCTGCGGACGTGTCGCCTCACTACGTCGTGTTCGCGCTTGACAAGGAGCTAGCGGGGAAGAGCGACTTCATCGCGAGGATCCTCGGTCAGAAGACGCCACTGGGCTTCTACGTGGTGGCTCTCTACGACGAACTGCACAAGCTTCCTCGCGAATGTCGTGCCGTCATCGAGGTCGGGGCCGAAGGGACCAGACTCTACGACAAACAGGACACGACTGGCGCCTTCCGAGCCGTGCGGTCGGATATTGCCGTCGCGAACGATGCGCGACAGCTTGCGATTCGACTCGCCAACACCCATCTCGACACGATGACGAGCGCCTTCGTGCTGCCGGGGATGCTCAGCTTCCTCGAGCTTTATGGCGTCGGCAAGGTCGAGCATCTCAATCCCCTCGCGCGCTGGAGAGAGAGCAACCCCGTGGTCTCGCTTGAGGCCGCTGTGGGTGTCGGCGCCAACGGAGAACTACTCCTCCTCGACGTGCACGAGAAGCGCCACGGCCCCCACGGGCTGATCGCCGGCATGACGGGATCGGGCAAGAGCGAGTTCATCATGACGTACATCCTGTCGCTGGCCGTGAACTACGATCCCGAGGAGGTCGCCTTCGTCCTCATCGACTACAAGGGCGGTGGCATGGCCAACGCGCTGGGGGGACTTCCCCACATCGCGGGCACGGTGACCAATCTCGATGGGGCGGCGATCAACCGGTCTTTGGTCTCGATACAGAGTGAGCTGAAGCGCAGGCAGGCGATCTTCAATGAGGCCGGCGTGGCCACCGAGACGAGCAACCTGGACATCTACAAGTATCAGAGTCTGTATCGCGACGGCGTCGTCTCCGAGCCCCTGCCGCATCTGCTGATCGTCTCGGACGAGTTCGCCGAACTGAAGAGTCAGCAGCCTGAGTTCATGAGTCAGCTGGTGAGCGCGGCTCGCATCGGACGCAGTCTTGGCGTGCACCTCATCCTTGCCACCCAGAAGCCGTCCGGGGTGGTCGACGACCAGATCTGGTCGAACAGCCGGTTCCGGGTGTGCCTCAAGGTGCAGGAGAAGGCAGACAGCATGGAGGTCATCAAGCGGCCGGACGCGGCTGCTCTTCAGGCGACCGGCCGATTCTACATGCAGGTCGGATTCGACGAGCTATTTGAGATGGGGCAGTCCGCATGGGCCGGGGCGCCCTATCATCCGACTGATCGTGTCGAGAAGACGTACGACGACGGGGTGGTGCTCATCGACGACATCGGCCAGCCACTGCGTCAGGCAAGGCTCGACCGGCGGCGAGGTCTCCGACGCAATCCCCCCAAGCAGCTCGACGAGATCGTCAAGCACCTGGTCGAGGTCGCGGCCGGAGAGGGCATGAAGACGCGCCCGCTGTGGCTCGAGCCGATCCCCGCGGACATCTACTGGGACGAGCTACTGTGCCAAGTACGGCCTCAAGCCCCAACAGGGGGCTGTGCTCGCGCCGCTGGTCGGCGAGTACGACGACCCCGCCAACCAGCGCCAAGAATCGCTGGTCGTGCCGCTGACCGAGGCTGGCAACGTCCTCGTGTACGGAGCGGCCGGAAGCGGCAAGACCGACTTCGTCACCACGCTCGTGTACTCGATTCTTCAGCAGCACGATCCGACGCAGGCGCACCTCTATCTGCTGGATTTCGAGGCCGAGACTCTACGGGCTTTCCAGAAGGCACCGCACGTCGGTGATGTCCTGAGTTCCCACGACGGGGAGAAGATCGAGAACCTCTTCAAGATGCTGCGGGATGAGATCTCCCGTCGCAAGAGCCTTTTCGCCGAGTCCGGAGGCGACTTCGCATCCCACGTTCAGCAGGACGGGCAGCATCTTGAATCCATCGTGGTGGTGATTCACAACTACACGTCGTTCGTTGAGTCCTTCGACGACAAGGAGGAGGCCGTTGCCTCCCTCTCGCGCGAGGGCACTCGCTACGGCATCTACGTGTTGCTGACAACCGCGGGCACGAGCCTCCATCGGATTCCGCCTGCTGCAGAATTTCAAGCAGCTGTTCGTGCTGCAACTCAATGACGCAAGCGACTACACGAATGTCCTTGGCAGCACCGAGGGCGTGCAGCCATCGCCGATCCACGGCCGGGGGATCTTCAAGACCGGCACCTCCTATGAGTTCCAGACGGCACGCCCGTCGAGGGCAGCGCAGAACGAGACCGCCTTCATCAAAGAGGCCTGCGCGCGTATGGCCGAGGAGTGGACTGGGCCAGCGGCCCGCCGTGTCCCGATCCTTCCGGAAAGGGTGACCGCGTCTGCTCTGCTGGATGATGTCGCTTGTCCGGATCTCAAGGCAGTACCAGTTGGCATCGATGCCAGGACGCTTGAAGTGGCAGACTTCGATTTCCGCAAGCGCCTCGTGACCTTGGTCCTCTCTCAGTCCGGCGAGAGCGACGGCTTCATCTCAGGCCTGGCCGATGCCCTGGCGCAGAAATGCGAGAAGAGGACGATCGTGCTTGACCCGGGCCAGCTTCTCACGCTTCCGGACCACGCGCGGCTTGTGCACGTCCAGCGCCCCAGTGCCGTCAGTGAGGCCGTCGTGGGCCTTTTCGACGAGCTTGTGGCACGTCACAACCGTGTCGCCGATGCCCGCGCCGCTGGCGAACCGCTTCCCTTGCACGATGACCTGATCTGTGTCGTCCCTGCGCTTACGGGCTTGCTCGATTCCCTATCAGCCGACATCCGCGACAAGTTCACGGCCATCCTCCTGAAATGCGACGCGTCGACGCGGGCCAGTTTCATCCTTGCCGACAGCGAAGGGGCGGCGGCCGCCCTGGCGCGGATGCCATGGCTCAAGCCGCACGTTTCCGGCGGGGACGGCATCTGGATCGGCGACGGATTCGCCGTGCAGTACACGCTGCAGACGGCAAAGACCGCGGGCGCCCTGTACGACGAGATCGGTGCGCAGTTCGGCTACGTACTCGCGAAGGGTAAGCCGCGTCTCGTCAAGCTCCTTACCGCAGGAGAGGACGTGGTCTCGGGAGGCTCGTATGAGTAGGATGTCGGCATGAGCAAGATACTCGTCGAGGTGTCCGTGCCGGCTGCCGACAGAAGGCGCGATGTCTTCATCCCGTTCGAATGTCGCATGCACGAGATCACGGAGTTGGTCAAGGCGGTGTTCGCTGACGAGGTCGCCGAGAGCTACGAGCCCGTCGCGGACACCTTGCTTTGCGATGCCGAGACCGGCTACGTGTTCGACGTGAACAGCACGCCTGAGGAGCTCGGGCTTGAGAATGGCTCCAGGCTGCTACTGATCTAGGGGCGGTCGGGGACGCCCGCATCATGCGCGAGAAGGAAGCAGGAGGCCTATGGTGCACAGGGGCGGCATACAAGGACACGTCGCACTCAGAAAGGGATGAGACATGGCGAGAACAATCAAGGTCGACCCGGCACAGCTCAACGCCACCGCGTCCCAGGTGGAGACCGCCGCCGGCGAGTACCGCAAGCTCTACAGCAAGCTGTTCACCGACGTGGGCGGCATGCGTGCAGCCTGGCAGGGGGTGGACAACCAGGCCTTCACGACGCAGATCGAGGGATTCCGTCAGGACTTCGAGCTCATGGCGAAGCTGATGGACGAGTACTCGACCTTCCTCAGGACTGCCGCCAAGACGTATCAGCAGACTCAGGACGACATCGTCAATCAGGCCCAGCGGCTGACCAGCTAGCGGAAGGGAGCGCACATCATGCCCGAAGGCATCAGCATCTCACTGGCCGAGGTCACCGCGGCAGCCGCGTCGCTGCGCGCCACCAACGCCTCTCTCACCGACACGCTGAACCAGATCAAGACCCAGATGAGCAACACGTCCCAGTCGTGGCAGTCGGATGCCGGCAATACCATCCGGGACCGCTTCAATGCACTTGCTCCGCGCTTCGACCAGTACCGCGAGATCGTGGACTCCTACGCCAGGTTCCTCGACATGACGGTCACCAACTACGACGCGACTGAGAGCAACATCAATTCGGCGGCCAGTTCGTTCAAGTGACCATGTTCTCTCGAAGGAGCGCCGGATGACGCCCATCCGCGTCAACTACGGCAACGTGTTCCGTCAGGCCGCAACCCTACAGCGGCTCGGCAACGAGCACAGGAGGGCAGCCGACGCGCTTGACGCTCAGCGGGCGACGGTGGCGGCGACATGGAGGGATCCGGCGGGAGCGGCCTACGCTGCCGCGGCCTCCCGCCTTGCCGCCGAGATGCGCGCCTCGGCCAATGAGTTGTCGACTCTCGGCGCTCAGATCAAGGACGCGGCCGTCAAGTTCAAGGCGCAGGAGGATGCCAACGCCAAGGCTGCGCGAGGGCTGCAGAGTTGACCACAGTCGTGGCGGCTGCCGGCATGGAGGCACGATGACGAGCATCTCGGTCAATACAGGGCCGCTGTCAGCGGCTGCTTCGCGCGTGCAGGCACTGGGAAGGGCGGTCGGCCAGCGCGCCCACGGTGTGGAGTTGGTCCTGCGCGGTCTCGACCTCAAGATCTCAGCGCGCCAGCACTTCGACCAGCGCCTTCGGTCAGTCAGTGCCAGGCTGAGCACCCAGGCTCAATCGCTGGCGGGACAGGCGCGATTCCTGGCAATGGCCGCCGCACGCTATGAGGCCGCCGAGAATGCGACCCGCGAGCGTGTACCAGAGGTCAGGCCGCGAGCTTCTGGAGAGGCCCACATCGGCGCCCGGGGCGCAGGAGAGGCCCATATCGGCGCCCCAAGTGCTCACGACAGTCCCCTGCGCATCGCCGTCGCGGTTGGCTTTCCACTAGTTGCGATCGCGAAGTACTACGACGATGCCACCGAATGGATCAAGGACACCACCGGTGTGCCCGTTGGCGAGGCAATCGGCTTCGGCACGTCGGTACTCAAGAACTATGGGAAGGGCCCATTAACCTTGGGCAAAGCACTGAAGGAGTTCAAGACGATCACGAAGGTTCCGCTGCTTAGTCGCGTCGGGGACGTGCTCACCGTGGCCGAAGTGCTGAACGAAATACAGCAGGGTGATTTCAAGAGTGCGGCTTGGGACGTAGCCGGGCTCGTGCCCATAGTGGGTGACTGCAAGGTAGCATGGGAGTTTGGCTGGAACGTGGGCCTTCTCGCTGCCAGGGGGGGCGTCAGCTCGTGGGTGATCGGACACGTGGAGGGCGCCGACGGCTGGGCGCCAAACTACGACGTGCTCAGTACCAGCGATGCGGTCAGTGCCATCAGCGACGGCCTCACCACCCGTGCCAGCGGCGCGTGGAAATGGCTTGGCGACCACACGTAGGCGATTGCTAAGAGCCTCCCAGCGGCACTGGTGAAATCATTGCGGAAGGATGACCATGGTCGAAAAGTACCTCCCAATAGGATCTGTCGTACTGCTCGAAGGCGGCCAGAAGAGGGTCATGATCATGGGACGCGGTCGTCTCGACGAATCGTCCGGCAGATCCTGGGACTACCTCGCCTGTCCCTATCCTGAGGGCTTTCTCGGCGAGGACTACGCTTACTTGTTCAATCATGAGCAGATCGAGCGCTTGTTCTTCATAGGCTTTCAAGACGGCGAAGAACTGGAGTTCCAGGGCACCTTGCGATCAGCGGCAGGTGAGAGCGCGGAGGCATTCACCGAGTAGACCGTGGACCGCTTGGCCTAGAGCTGAGTGCAATCGTCTCCTCGCCTTCCTGACGAGCGAAGTGTGGCGGTCTTGGTCGGAGTCGGAGAGTGTTCATGCGCCGCTCCGTTTTGCGCTGATGAGAGTCCTCTACGTATCATGACGTCGGGGTAGGAGCATCTGTTCGGAGGCGATGTGAGCGACAGGGGCCAGTTTCTCGGACCGTTTGAGCTTCGCGGCCAGCTCGGTCGCGGGGCAATGGCTGTCGTGTGGCGTGCCTACGACCCCTCGCTCGACCGCGAGGTCGCCATCAAGGAACCGGTGCTGCCGCCCGAGAGCAGCCCGGAGATTCGCGCTGAGTTCGCTGAGCGATTCGTGCGCGAAGCGCGTGCCGCCGCTCGGCTGAATTACCCCGGCATCGTCACGATCTACTCGGCGAGTCTGTTCGAGGGACGTCCGCAGATTGTCATGGAACTGGTCGACGGTCGCACCTTGCGGGAGGTGCTCGACGATGGAGCCCTGACGACCCGACAGACCTATGCCCTGCTGGACCAGCTTCTGGCGGCGGCAGGTTACGCGCATGAGCACGGCGTCACGCACCGGGACCTGAAACCCGACAATGTGTTCGTTACGCGTGACGGCGTGGTCAAGCTGGCTGACTTCGGCATCGCCCAACTGGGCCAGGCAGGTCCGGCGCTCACCCGCGCAGGGACCATGCTGGGCACTCCTGCATACATGGCCCCGGAGCAGATACGCGGCGAGCCGGTCGATGTGCGCTGCGACGTGTTTGCCCTCGGCGTCATCGCCTACGAGTGCCTTTCCGGCGCGAACCCCTTCGGCAGCGAGTCATCCACCCACTACGCAACGATCATCCATCGCATCATGAGCGAGCCTGTCCCGCCCCTCACGGCCAGCGACGAATTGGGCAGTCCGCTGGCGGGCGTGGTCATGCGGGCCTTGGAGAAGGACCGCTCTTTGCGCTTCGAGAACGCCAACGTGATGCTTCTGGCTTGGCGAGGGGCTCTCTCGGCGATCATCGACACGAGAGCGGAACTCGTTGAGAGCGCAGGCGCTGCGGCAGTTGGGACTGCCGGGGCAGCGAAGGCGACGAAGCGGCCCCACAAGACGCAGATCTGGGGACAGCCGCTGGTCGAGGAAGAGCCGGACACCGAACCGCCCGAGACCACGCTCTCCGGCGCCGACGACGCCTGGCACGCCGAGGACGTCGCCCTCACCTTGACCGCGTCCGACGCCGGCAGCGGCGTCGCCGCGACCGAGTACCGCGTCGACGGCGGCCCCTGGACCGAGGGTAGCGCCTTCACCGTCTCCGGCGACGGCGAGCACCAGGTCGAGTACCGCTCGACCGACCAGGCCGGCAACCGCGAGGCCGCCAGGAGCGCCCGGGTGCGGATCGACGCGCGCCCGCCCGAGACGACGCTCTCCGGCGCCGACGACGCCTGGCACGCCGAGGACGTCGCCCTCACCTTGACCGCGTCCGACGCCGGCAGCGGCGTCGCCGCGACCGAGTACCGCGTCGACGGCGGCCCCTGGACCGAGGGTAGCGCCTTCACCGTCTCCGGCGACGGCGAGCACCAGGTCGAGTACCGCTCGATCGACCAGGCCGGCAACCGCGAGGCCGCCAGGAGCGCCCGGGTGCGGATCGAACGAGCGCGCCGCCCGAGCGACGCTCTCCGGCGCCGACGACGCCTGGCACGCCGAGGACGTCGCCCTCACCTTGACCGCGTCCGACGCCGGCAGCGGCGTGGCCGCGACCGAGTACCGCGTCGACGGCGGCCCCTGGACCGAGGGCGGCGCCTTCACCGTCTCCGGCGACGGCGAGCACCAGGTCGAGTACCGCTCGGCCGACCAGGCCGGCAACCGCGAGGCCGCCAGGAGCGCCCGGGTGCGGATCGACGCGACGCCCGCCCGAGACCACGCTCTCCGGCGCCGACGACGCCTGGCACGCCGAGGACGTCGCCCTCACCTTGACCGCGTCCGACGCCGGCAGCGGCGTCGCCGCGACCGAGTACCGCGTCGACGGCGGCCCCTGGACCGAGGGTAGCGCCTTCACCGTCTCCGGCGACGGCGAGCACCAGGTCGAGTACCGCTCGACCGACCAGGCCGGCAACCGCGAGGCCGCCAGGAGCGCCCGGGTGCGGATCGACGCACGCCCGCCCGAGACCACGCTCTCCGGCGCCGACGACGCCTGGCACGCCGAGGACGTCGCCCTCACCTTGACCGCGTCCGACGCCGGCAGCGGCGTCGCCGCGACCGAGTACCGCGTCGACGGCGGCCCCTGGACCGAGGGTAGCGCCTTCACCGTCTCCGGCGACGGCGAGCACCAGGTCGAGTACCGCTCGATCGACCAGGCCGGCAACCGCGAGGCCGCCAGGAGCGCCCGGGTGCGGATCGACGCACGCCCGCCCGAGACCACGCTCTCCGGCGCCGACGACGCCTGGCACGCCGAGGACGTCGCCCTCACCTTGACCGCGTCCGACGCCGGCAGCGGCGTCGCCGCGACCGAGTACCGCGTCGACGGCGGCCCCTGGACCGAGGGTAGCGCCTTCACCGTCTCCGGCGACGGCGAGCACCAGGTCGAGTACCGCTCGACCGACCAGGCCGGCAACCGCGAGGCCGCCAGGAGCGCCCGGGTGCGGATCGACGCACGCCCGCCCGAGACCACGCTCTCCGGCGCCGACGACGCCTGGCACGCCGAGGACGTCGCCCTCACCTTGACCGCGTCCGACGCCGGCAGCGGCGTCGCCGCGACCGAGTACCGCGTCGACGGCGGCCCCTGGACCGAGGGTAGCGCCTTCACCGTCTCCGGCGACGGCGAGCACCAGGTCGAGTACCGCTCGACCGACCAGGCCGGCAACCGCGAGGCCGCCAGGAGCGCCCGGGTGCGGATCGACGCACGCCCGCCCGAGACCGTCCCGACGCCAGAACTCCATGCCAAGTCGTCGGCGCCCCAACCTGTGGTCGAGTTGGCTCTGTCCGAGCTCGACGTGGAGCCTCTGGCCCCCGAGCCTGCGCCCGAAAGCCCCTCGAAGCCACGCAAGAGGCGCGGAGCACTGGTGGCGCTGGCGGCGGCCGCACTCATCATCGCGCTCATCGTCGGGGTCGTGGCCAGTCGGGCCGGCTCACACGGCGAGAAGCTTCCTGGCCCAGACCTCAGCCAGTATGCGCTGCAGGCGACGACCTTGGATGGCCTTGGCTCGAGGGTTCATGAGGCATCTGACAGCTACCAGAAGGTGCTTGCCTCTCTTGACCAGGTCGTGGCGAAGAACACCGTCGCCGTGAAGGCTTGGGACAAACAGTGGCGCAAGAAATCGGCCAGCTACCAGAGCGAGGTCGCCGCCGTTCAAGCCTACAACAGTTCGCCGGCGGCGCAGGGTACGCCGGATACTCCGGGTACTCCTGCCATCTACGATGACTACGGCAACCTGCGAAGTTCTGCCACCCCGGGTACGCTGGGTAAGCCAAGCAACAAAAAGCCATTGCCGCCCAAGCCGAAGCCACCCGCCAAGATTAAGGTCTCTCTGAGGTCGCAGCGCCAACAGCTGCGGATGCTGAAGGCGCAACTCGACGACGTGAGCGCAGAGATAGCCGCAGTCCGAGTTAGTGAGGAGTTCCTGGCGGTTGCCTCTGCCCTACGCCGGAGTAGCGATGCTTTGACGAAGAGGGTCGAGCTGGCCGAGAAGTCGCTTGCGACTGCCGTGAGGCGCGACCCGCGAAGGGGCGAGATCATCGTGAGCCGACGCCTCAAGGGCCTGGACCCATCGAACATCGTCACAGCCGTTCAGCAGGTGCGCAGTCTTCTCTTCAGAGCCGCGCAGGCGCAAGGAATCGAGCCAACAGGGTTGTCTTGGGCCGGTCAATCGCAGTAGCGCCTTGGCGAGGAGAAGGTCGAGATTGCTGGCCTGGAGTCGCCAGGGTGGCCTCTCCAAGCGCCAAACCATACCCCGCGCCGATGACCTAGTGCCCTAGAGTGAGGTCGACGGACCGCGCCGGCACCCTGTGGTCGATGTTCTGATTGACCCATGGAGTGCCGGGCTTCAGCCGAGCGTGCAATCGGCTGCGAGTGCAGGAGATACACGGCATCGTGCGGAGGGCGATGCCGTGGGTCCGCGTGACGCGGAGAGACCTGGTGCCCACGTCCACGACCGCGCGCAGCGACCGACGGGGCGGTTGTCACCGAACCCGAAGCGTGTCGCTGATTCGTTTCCTGACTGAGCTTCGCGAAGAGGTCGAGACTAGTGACTTGTTGCCTGCCCGGTCGGTCGCCTTGACAAGATAGAGATAGTAGCCCGGCTTAAGCGCACAGGCGAAGCGGTAGCTGTAGTTCCGGTTCGTGTGCCGGAGGCCGATTCTGCGCTGCGTCACGAAGACAGCTCTGCCGCGGAGCGGAACGCGGTAGAAGGCAATCGTCACGTTCGCGTAGTTGCAGCCCGGCGCGGGGTCGGCGATGCGGTACGGCAGACTCACTCGGGCACCTCTACGGCAGCTACGATTGCCGCGGGCCCGAGGCGTCGGCTTGGCGGTGTCCAGGCGCACAGTCGCGGTCTTCGTCGCGCAGGTGTTCCCCGCCCTGTCGACAGCGCGGTAGCGGACCGCGTGCGCTCCGTCATTGGTGTGGTCGGAGCGCACGCGGATTCTCACCAGCCCCCCACGGCGCCAGGTGCCTCCGTCCACTGCGTACTCGACGAAGTCCACGCCGACCCCAGCAAGATCATCCTCTGCCGAGAATCTGAGCGTGACGTCGTGATTGTGCCAGCCGCTGCTGGGGCCGCTGACGCGAGCGCTGGGGGCGGTGACGTCAATCACACCGCCCATGTGAATCATAACTGCCAAGTGGCTCGTCGGGCCCAAGTTGCCAGCTGCATCGATTGCGCGCACGTGGAAATACCATGTGCCGTCCGGCTTGCCGTTGAAGGAAGCCTGCATCTCGGCCGTTTCGATCGATGCGTCGGGAAGCGTGGACGGGCTCTGGTCGAGCACATACGAGTACCCGATGACACCAGACTCGGCGTCAGTGGCTGCGGTCCAAGTGAACGCCGGATTGGCGTTGGCGTAGGCGGTGGTGGGACTGGGATGGCTTGGGGAGGTGAGGGCGACGACAGCGCTTGGCGGGACAAGCTCGTCGAAGCCTCCTGTGCTGGTGGTCAGAATCGTTCCAGCGCCGCCCACGACCCATCCTCGCGAAGCATCCACGAAGCAGACGTCTATGGCAGCATTGGCCGTTCCGGAGTTCTGCGCGGCCCACGTCGCTCCGCCGTTCACAGTAGCTAGGATTGTGCCGTTCTGGCCGACCGCCCAGCCGCGGTAGGCGTCGATGAATGCGACGTGATAGAGCCAACCGGTCGTGCCTGAGTTCTGCGACTTCCAATTGGCGCCACCGTCAGAGGTGGAGAGAATTGTACCCTCGGAGCCGACCGCCCAGCCGCGTAGGGCGTTGACGAATGCTATGTCCCTGAGGAAGACCGTCGACGCCGCCCCCGAGTTCTGCGCCTTCCAAGTGGCGCCACCGTCAGTGGTGGCTCGGATGTTCGGGCCAACCAATGCCCAGCCGCGATAGTCGTTGATGAACTCGACGCTTGTCACCCAACTCGTCGTCCCCGAGTTCTGCCGCCTCCAGGTGGCACCACCGTCGGTGGTGGCAACGATCGTGCCCCCAGAGCCGACCGCCCAGCCATGGTTGGGGTCAGGGAACGTGATGCCCGTGAGCCATTCCGGCTCCCACGAGGACTGCGCTATCCAAGTGGCGCCGCCGTCCTCGGTGGCGAATATGGTTCCGGCGCCCACGGCCCAGCCGTAGCTTTGGTTGGTGAAGGCGACAGCAAGGAGATCCTGGCTGGTGGGTGCAGAGCCCTGCACCGACCAAGTGACGCCGCCGTTTGTCGTACCCAGAGTCGTTCCCCGCGAGCCTACTGCCCAGCCGTGGGAAGAGTTGTAGAAGGTGACTGCATTGAGCCATTCTCCTGTCCCCGAGATCTGTGCCGTCCACCCCACGCCGTCGGTCGATCTAGTCGCGGTCGCGATGGACGCAAGCACCATTGGAGTGATGGCGCAGAGCGCGCAGGCGGCCAGTGCCCACAATGCCCGAGCGGCCAATCGTCTCGCGTCGGCATACCATGACGTACGCATCGCAGACCCCTCCTTGTCGAGGCCAAGACCCACGGCATCGTGTCTCTCTTCGGCTTCGTGATCAGGCCTGCCGGTGGCCTTCGGCTGGCTTTCGAGGAGGAGTCTATACCAGCAGCGCTTTGGGAGGCAGAACGACGGCGCGCCTGTGCGAGCCGCTCGCCCGTCTCGTCCGGTGATCGTAGGCACCTGCCCGGACCCCAACTCCACATCGGCCCGCTTCTCGCTTCCTGCGACTCCACTCGAGAACCGCGCTCCTGTCAAACCGGCCTTCTTTCGCAGCCTGCTAGTGCGCCGGCCCTCGTCGGCGTGCGGTGCAGGTCGCGACGGCCGCGGGCTACGGCTGGGAGACCGTCCTCAACCCGAAGTCGGTCTAGTCCAGGTTCTCGATCTCGACCGGCTCGATCTCGTCGGCCGGGTCGAAGCCGAACACGCGCCCGTAGAAGTACAGCTCGGCCTCCTGGGCGCGGATGATGTTCTCCGCCTTGCGGAAGCCGTGCTGCTCGCCCTCGAAGGCCAGGTAGGCGAAGGGCAGTCCCTTGCGCCGCAGCGCCTCGACGATGATCTCCGCCTGCGCTGGAGGCACGATGACGTCCTCCAGGCCCTGCAGCAGGATCACGGGACAGCTCAGGTCGTCGACGTGATCGATGGGCGAGCGCTCGCGATAGACCTCGCGCTGCTCCGGATAGGGGCCGAGCAGGCTGTCGAGGTAGCGCGACTCGAACTTGTGGGTGCCGCCGGTGGCGAACGTCTCGAGGTCGGCGAGGCCGAAGAGGCTCGCGCCGGCGCTGAAGAAGTCGAAGCGCGTGAGCGCGTTGAGCGTGGTGTAGCCGCCGGCGCTGCCTCCGCGGATGGCGACCCGTTCGGGGTCGGCGTCGCCGCGCGCGACGAGGTGGCGCGCGGCGTTGATGCCGTCGACGGTGTCGACGATCCCCCACTCGCCGCGCAGCCGCTCGCGGTAGTCGCGGCCGTAGCCGGTCGACCCGCCGTAGTTGACGTCGACGACGGCGATGCCCCTCGACGTCCAGTACTGGACGTCGAGGCTCAGAACCGCCTCGTGTGCCGAGGTCGGGCCGCCGTGCACGGTGACCAGGAGCGGCGGCCGCTCGCCCGTCGGCGCGACGAAGTCGCGGTTGACCGGCGGGTAGAAGTTGGCGTGTGCTTCGAGACCGTCCGCCGTCGGGAAGACGATCGGCTCCGGGCGGCTGACGTACGCCGGGTCGATGACGACCGGACGGCCGCGGCGGACCACCGCGCAGTCGTCGGTGCGCGGGTCGATGACGGCGACCTGCAGGCCTTCGGTGTGCATGCCCGCGATCAGGCCGAGGCGGTCACCGAGCGGCGCGAGCGAGTACACGACGGTGAAGGGCGCATCGAGCTCGCGAAGCGCCGCGGCCCGGCCCGGCGCCGTCGCGGCCGGCGCCGGAACGTCGACGACAGCGAGGTGATCGCGACCATCCTGGGTGTAGCTGACCGCGAGCGTCCCGTCGGCAAGGAAGACGAAATGCTGCAGGCCGAAGACCCAGGGGGCCTTGGCGAACTCGGCGGGGAGGTCGACGAGCTGCCGCTCCCGGGTCGCCTCGGCGCCTGAGCCCCCGTCGGGCGTGACCGCGTACAGGTTCCACCAGCCGGTGCGGTCGCTCGCGAACCAAAGATCGCCGGCGGGGCTCCAGAGCGGCTGGAGGATCGACTCCTCCGGCCCGCCGGCGACGAGGCGCTCGCCGGCGAGCGAGCCGTCTCCGGCGAGCTCGGCCGTCCAGAGCTCCGTGCCGTCCCACGGCATGAGCGGGTGGTCCCAGCAGATCCAGGCGAGGCGTCGACCGTCCGGGCTGAGCCTGGGGGCGGCGTAGAAGTCGTGACCGGAGGCGATGATCTCTGGCGGGGCCGACCCGTCGGTGGGCAACGTGACCAGCTCGTTGACCACCGAGCCGTCGGCCTCGTGCCGTTCGCGCACGCTCACCAACAGGCGGCCGTCCGGGGTGACGCGCCCATCGGCGTAGCGGTGGGCGCGGTCGGCCGCCGGGGCCGCCGTGATGGCGCGTGGCGCGCTCCAGCCGGGCTCTCCGTCCACGCCGGTGCCGTTCGCGCCGGCGATCGCCGGCAGGTCCTGCCGGTGCAGGCGCTGGTCCTCCTGCTCGCTGAAGATGACGCTCTCGCCGCCGTCCGCCGACCGGAAGGCGACGTACATGCCCCCGCCGTATTCGTGCACCAGCGTGCGGGCGCTGGCGCCGGGCGGCGTCACGTCGGCGACTTCGCCACCGGGCGCGCGCCGCACGACGACGTAGCGGCCGTCCTCGAGCGGCCGCATCTCGGTCCAGTAGAGGCTCTCGCCGAGGCTCTGCGGCCACATCGTGCTGACGCCGCCCTCGGCCATCACCTTCGCCGTCACCGGCGATCGCCAGGAGCCGAAGGGTGCGACCTCGAGGCCGTGACCCATCGCCGGTGATCCGTCAGCCTGGCTTGTCATCGCTGTCCTTGCTCGTCTCGTCGGGGCACAGGCGTAGCTACCCAGCCTGAGGTCACGGCAATCGTCGCCGGCGGCGGCCGGTTGAAACGGGGGGCTGGTGGAAGCGGAGGGGCAGGTCGAAACGGAGGGGCCGGCCGCCGGCGAGCGGAGGAACTGCCGGCGGCCGGCCCGGCCTCACTTCACGGTGATCGTGTACGACCGCGAGGTCGTGGCGGCGCAGAGAGGGCTGCCCGAGAACTTGACGCGCAGCGTGTGCGTACCCTTGGGCAGGCTCGTGCTTCCCTCACCGTTCTTGATCTTCACCGTCTTGTAGTTCATCCAGCTGCCGCTCCTCTTCCGCTGGAGCTTGGCCGTGCCGCTGGCGGCGCCCGGCCTCACGTGGATCGTGAGCCGGGACGTTCCCGACAGCCACAGCTTGGCGCTGACCTTCACGCTCGCCGAGGCGCTGCCGGGCAGCGTCGCCTCAGTGGCGTCGGTGCGGGCGATGAGGGTGGCGTTCTTCTTCAGCCTCGGGACGATCGCCTGGAAGGACGCGTCGCCTCCCTTGGCCGTGGCCGTCACGGTGTCCACGAGCACCGGCGTGGCCGAGTCGACGTACTGCCGGTAGATGCGCACGTCCACGTCCTCCGAGCTGCGCACCGTGCCCGCGAGGAGCGCCGCGCCGCCGTAGGCGACCTTCCTCGGCCGGGCACGGACCGTGATCCGTGCCGTCGTCTGAGAGAAGTAGCTGTCGAAGACGTAGTCCGTGGGCACCAGGACCTCGACGCCTGTTGCTGCCCCTTCGTCCGCGCCGTCCGACTCGCCGCCGTTCGGCTCGTACGAGATGAGCAGATCGCTGTTCTTGGGCAGCGCGTTGAGCGACTCGACGACCTCGGCGAGCGTCCGCGGCGCGCCGCCGCCCCCGGTATCGAGGCTGCAGCAGCTGCACCACCCGCCTCCCCACTGGTCCCAACTCGCCGGCGTGACCGTGAGGCGCCCGTACAGCGACATGCCCTTGGGGATGGTCAGTACCCCTTCCGCGGCCTGGGGGGTGGCGGAGCCGTAGCGGTAGTAGTCGACGCGCACGCGGTTGTCGCCCACACTGATGCCGTCGGGCAGGGTGATGCCGGTGATGCGCGCCGAACGCGGCGTCGCGGACACATCGGCGACCACCTCGACGGACTCGATCCGCGGCTGGAGCACACCGTCGGGATCGGCCACGAGTTGCGTGAGGACCGAGCTGGCATCCCTGCCGGTCTGGTACGAGACGTCGTAGATGCTGGTCCAGAGGTTGTCGCGCTCCACGGTGTAGGTCCCCGTGCTGTCGGAGACGACCACCGTCGTGCTCGTGACGGCGCTCCCCGGGAAGGAGAACTGGTCGAGAATCCCGTAGACGACCTCGCCGACGATGTCACCCGGGAGCGTCGGATAGGTGCCGGAGGTGACCAGCCACTCGCTGACGCCCGACTCGTCGCGCACCGAGGCGGAGCGGTCGACGATGTTCGCTGTGGTGGTCACGGGGAAGACGTCGGGGGTCTGGCCGAGATGCGCCTCGACGCCCCAGTTGCGGTCCTGCACGCAGGTGCCCTTTACGTCGCGTGGCGCGATCAGCTTGTACGGCGTGTTGCTGCTGGCCCAGACGCCCTGCACCTCACCGCCCGTAAGCACCGCGTCGATCGCGCCCAGCTGCTCGAACGGGTGGCCGAAGAGCATCGCCGCGTCGTCATCGACGTAGGTGACGGTGCCGGCGGCGCCGACCCAGACGGCGCCTTGGGAGAAGAGGATGGCGCACGGTGACCCAGCCTCGAGCGCCGGGGTGGGTGCGCCCGTCCACTCTCCGCTGCCGCTCGCGGCCTTGATGAGCAGGCCGGTCTTCGCGAACTTGGCGGCGATCCGCTCGAACGCCTTGCTGCCCGGCCGGGCGCCCCCGATCTCGAGGATGCCGAGCGGCGCCATCACGGTCTGGCCGCTGGTGGCCTCGACCTTCGCGGCGGCCTTGGCGCTGCGGGCCACCACGACGCTGCTGACCACGCCCTCCGACGTCGTCACCGGCTCGTCGAGCGCGTAGGTGCCCACAGCCGGCGGCCGTGGGGCCTCCAGCGCCGCCAGCGCGCCCACGGGGTAGTTCTCCTCGATGGCGGCCATGTACTGGATCGGCGTGGCCAGACCCATGCCGCCGAGCGTGAACCAGTCACCGTAGGACAACGCTCCGATGAGCTTGTCCACGCCGCCATCGTCCACGTAGATGGGACTGCCGCTCATGCCCGCGGCGATGCCGCCGATCTTGTCGATCTGCGGTCCGGTGGCCTCGAAGAGGATGAGCGAGCCCCAGGAGTAGTCGACGAGGCTCTCGACCTGCACCGGGATCTCCTCCGGCGCGGTGCCGCTCATGGTGGTGAGCAGGTGGCCGCTGAGCGGTCCGGACTCGAGCGCCGTGGCGAGCTGCTCGAGATCCATCGTCGGTTCGGGAGGCGCCGCGGCCGCGGCCGCGGCGAGCGCCATGACGAGCATCAGCGCGAGCAGCAGTGAGATGAACGGCGCCGACCGCCTCGCGGTTCGGCAGGACGCAGACGCCATGGCCCCTCCCAACATTGAAAGCACGGCGGCAAGGCACCGCCGTTCTGGTGAGCATCGTACACCCGGCGAGAAGAGGGTGGGCGCCGGGCGGCCGGAAGGGCCACCGGCGCCAACGTGATCGGCGATTGCTCAGCCGGCCGGCCGGCGGCGGTCCTCGATGCGGAAGACGTGGTGGCGGTTGGCGCCGCGCTCGCAGTCGAAGGCGAGGGTCGACCGCGAGAGGTCCTTCACCTCGAGGCCGCCGAGCTCCGCGCGGTCGAGGCGGAAGTTGCGCAGGTTGGACGCGAACAGCAGGATGCCGCCCGGCGCCAGAAGGCGGCGGGCGGTCAGGCGGATGAGGTCGGCGTGGTCGCGCTGCACGTCGAAGGTGGCGCGACCCATCCGCTTGGAGTTGCTGAACGTGGGCGGGTCCAGCCAGACCAGGTCGTACTGGCCGCCGATCTCCGCGACCCAGCGCAGGCAATCCGCCTGCACGAGGGCGTGTGCCGGCGCCGGACCGGAGGCCCGTGCGCCCGCGGTCCTCGCATCCGCGGGCGGCCACTCCTCCGTCGCGCTCTCGAAGCCGTTGGCCGCCAGGTTGCGCGTCGCCCAGTCGAGGTAGGTCGCCGAGAGATCGACGGTCGTGGACGCCGGTGATCCCCCGGCGAGGGCGTTGACGGTCATGGCGCCGGTGTAGGCGAAGAGGTTCAGAAACCGTCGCCCGCCGGCCAGCCGGCGGACCAGGCGCCGCGTCACTCGCTGGTCGATGAAGAAGCCGGTATCGAGATAGGTGCCGAGGTCGACGAGGTACGTGAGTTCGTCTTCGACGACCGGCACGAGGGCGCCGCGGTCGGGCCGGCGCTCGTACTGCGCCGCTCCCCGTTGCCGGCGGCGCTGCTTCAACACCACGTGGTCTTCCGGTGTCTCGAGGACCGCGCCGATCACCTCGAGCGCTTCGGCGAGGCGTCGCTCCGTCTTGGCGGGGTCGATCTCGGGCGGCGCCGCGTACTCCTGTACGTGGACCCAGTCGCCGTACACGTCCACGACGATGTTGTACTCGGGCAGGTCGGCGTCGTAGAGCCGGTAGCACGTGATGCCCTCGCGCTGGAGCCTCCGCGCGAGGCGGCGCTGGTTCTTGCGCAACCGGTTGGCGAGGTACTCGGCGCCGCCACCGAGCATGCCCGGTAGTGCCGGCGCCGGTCCAGCCTTGGGCGGCGGTGCCGACAGGGCCTCGGGCTGGGGTGCCGCCGGAGCGGCCTCCGGCCCGTCGTTCGTCGCGGCCGGCGCTTCGTCGGCCGGCGGCCCTGCCTTGGGCGCCGCCGACCGCACGGCGGCGCGGGCTGTGCGCGGCGCCGCCGAGCCGGTCGGCGCGGCGCCGGCCTCGAAGTAGGCGAGCACGCAGGTGAGGGGGCCGTTGCGGAGGTCCGTCTCGCGCTTGGCGGTCACCTCGAGGGCGCCCAGCTGCCGGCGGTCGCCGGCGAGCACGACGGCGCTCCAGTCCGGGAAGGCGCTTCGGAGGCGCTCGCCGAGTTGCCGGTAGACGGCCTCGGCGTCGGTGGCGAGCCGCTCGCCGTAGGGCGCGTTGGTGGCGAGCAGGCCGTGCGCCGCAGGGGGCGCGGCCTGGTCCACGTCGGCCTGCTCGAACGCCACGAGGCCGTGCAGCCCGGCGCGGGCGGCAAAGTCGCGCGCTACCTTGACGGCCTTGGCATCGCGGTCGGAACCGCGGATGACGGCATGCGGGCGTGCCGCCGCCAGGCGCTTCATCCCGGCACTGCGTCGCTCGCGTGCCTCCGCGATCAGCGCGTCCCAGAGGACCTTCTCGTGGCCGCGCCAGCGCAGAAAGCCGAACGCGGCGCCGGCCTTCGCGTCCTTGGCGCCTCCGCCCGCCTCCGCCCGCAGCAGCCCCGGCGCGACGTCGGCCGCCATGAGCGCCGCCTCGATGGGCAGTGTGCCCGACCCGCACAGCGGGTCCAGCAGGCTGCCGCCCGCGGCGGCAAGGCGCGGCCAGGCCGCATACAGCAGCATCCCGGCGGCGAGGTTCTCCTTGAGCGGCGCCTCGACCTGCACCTTGTCGGCGCGGTAGCCGCGCCGGTGCAGGCTCTGACCGCTCAGGTCGATCGAGATCGACACGCGCGTGCTCGCGAGGTGCGCGTTCACGCGCACGTCCGGCGCGCGCGCATCGACGGAGGGACGGGTTCCACTCGCCGCACGGAACTGGTCCACGATCGCGTCCTTGATGCGCACGGCCCCGAAGCGGGTGTCCCGGATCCGGTCGTTGACGCCGGTGAAGTCGACGGCCAAGGTATCGCCGGCGCCGAGGTGCTCGCTCCAGTCGACGCCGCTCGCCGTGGCGTACAGCTCGTCGCCGTCGGCCGCCTGACCGCTCGCCAGGGGCAGCAGGACGCGCCCTGCGACGCGGGACCACAGGCAGGTACGGTACGCCGTCTCGAGCGAGCCGCTGAACGAGACGCCGGCGCGGACCTGCTTCACGTGCGCCGCGCCGAGCCCGCGCAGCTCGCCGGCCAGCAGCGACTCGAGGCCGCGCGGGACGGTTGCGAAGAGGGGGAGGCCGGTCATCACGCAAGGCTACCACGCTGCCGCCCCCTGCCCGCCGCCGCGCGCCGTCGGCGGCGGGCCCTCAGACGAGCGTGCCTGGAGACGAGCCGCCGGAGCCGCGCTCGGCGATCACCGCGAGGAACGCGTCGCCGTAGCGTTCGAGCTTGGTCTGTCCGACGCCATTGACGTCGAGCAGCTCGGCGGACGTCGCCGGCCGGCGCGCCGCCATCTCGGCCAGAGTCGCGTCGCTGAACACGACGTAGGCCGGCACGTTCTGCGCGTCGGCGAGGCGCTTGCGCAGGGCCCGCAGCTCTTCGTAGAGCGCCTCGTCGACCGGCAGGCCGGCGAGCTCGGCGGCCCGGCCGGAGCGCGCCGCGCGCAAGCGCTGCTTCTTGGTCGGCACCCGGACGCGCGGCGTGGCCATGATCACCGTCTCCTCGCCGTGCAAGAGCGGGCGCGACGCCTCCGTGAGTCGCAGCGCCGAGTAGCGGGCGATGTCTTGCGCCAGGTAGCCGCGGTGGATGAGCTGGCGGATGAGGCTCTGCCAATGGTCGCGGCTGAACTCCGCGCCGATGCCGTACGTGCTGAGCGAGTCGTGGCCGCGGGCGAGGATCTTCTCGTTCTCGGAGCCGCGCAGGACATCGATGACGTAGCCGACGCCGTACCCGAACCCAGCATGCTCCCACAGCCGGTACACGCAGCTGAGCGCCATCTGCGCCTGCTCGGTGGCGTCGAAGGTCTCCGGGGGGTCGAGGCAGATGTCGCAGTTGCCACACGGCGCGCGCGTAAGGCTCGCCGAAGTAGCCGAGCAGCGCCTCGCGTCGGCAGCTGAGGCCGTCGGCGTAGCCGACCATGGACGAAAGCTTGTGCAGTTCGATGCGCACGCGCTCGGGGTCGCGCTCGTACGCGTCGCCGCCGTTCGCGGCGCGGCCGCCACCCTCGATGAGGCTGCGTACGACGGCGGCGTCGCCGAGGCCGAAGAGCAAGAGGGCCTCGGCGGGCAGGCCGTCGCGCCCGCTGCGCCCGGTCTCCTGGTAGTAGCTCTCGACGGTCTTGGGCAGGTCGTAGTGCACGACGAAGCGCACGTTGCTCTTGTCGATGCCCATGCCGAAGGCGACCGTGGCGACGACCACCGCGACCTCGTCGCGCGCGAACGCGTCCTGGACGCGCCGCCGCTCGTCCGGCGGCAGGCCGGCGTGGTACGCGGCGGCGTCCACGCCGTGATCGCGCAGCCTGCCGGCGACCTCCTCGGTGCGCTTGCGCGAGAGGCAGTAGACGATGCCGGACTCGCCGGCGTGGCCGGCGAGGAACTGGGTGAGCTGGTGCAGCGGCTCGCGCTTGTCGACGACCGTGTAGCGGATATTGGGCCGGTCGAAGCCGGTGACGTAGACCGCGGCGTCGCTGAGCCCGAGCCGCGCACGCACGTCGTCGCGCGTCTCGGGGTCGGCCGTCGCCGTGCAGGCCATGATGGGTACGCCGGGGAAGAGGCCGCGCAGCTGCCCCAGCTGCACGTACTCGGGGCGGAAGTCGTGACCCCACTGGCTGACGCAGTGCGCCTCGTCGATGGCGAACAGGGCGACGCCCGGTTCAAGCCCCTGGACGCCGCTCGAGAAAGCCCTCGGTCATGAGCGTCTCGGGCGCGACGTACAGCAGGTCGAGCTCGCCGGCGTGCAGGGCGCGCAGCACGCTGCGCGCCTCGTCCGGCTCGAGAGACGAGTTGTAGGCGGCGGCGCGGACGCCGGCCGCCCGCAGCGCGTCGACCTGGTCTTTCATCAGCGAGATGAGCGGCGAGACGACGATGCCGGTGCCGGTGCGGACCATGGCAGGCAGCTGGTAGCAGAGCGACTTGCCGCCGCCGGTGGGCATGAGCACGAAGGCGTCGCCGCCGGCGACCAGGTGGTCGACGATCTCCTGCTGGTGTGGGCCGGTACTCGGCGAAGCCGAAGACGTCGCGCAGGAGGGCGCGAGCTGACCGCGGCGATGCCGCGGGATCGGTGGAGGCGCTGGCCGGAGTCACGACGGCGAGTCTAGCAAGGTTGACGGACGGGAGACGGCGGCGGACGGCTCGGCCGGCGCCGCCCGGGTAGGATGGAGCGCAAGGAGGTCTTCCATGAAGTACAGCTCAGCCACGCTCGGCCGGGTGCTCGTCGTCCGCCTGGAGGACGGGGACATCGTGCACGAGTGCATCGAGGAGGCGGCGCGAGCCGAAGGCATCGCGCGCGCCGCCGTCATCCTGGTCGGCGGCGCCGGCGGAGGCAGTCGCGTCGTCGTCGGGCCCGAGGACGGCGAAGCGAGCCCGGTCGTGCCGATGGAGCGCGTGCTCCACGACGTGCACGAGATGGCCGGCGCCGGCACGATCTTCCCGGACGAGAGCGGCCGGCCGGTGCTGC
Source organism: uncultured Thermoleophilia bacterium (assembly GCA_963695395.1). Classification (GTDB taxonomy): domain Bacteria; phylum Actinomycetota; class Thermoleophilia; order UBA2241; family UBA2241; genus CAIXSE01. Next base: position 41,439 of record CAVOGK010000048.1, read on the forward strand.
ACCTGCACGCGGCCTTCGGCCGCGACGACCAGGTGACCGCCGGCTGTATCCGCACCGGCGTCAAGACGTGGGTCGTGGCGGAAGCTGTCGTGATCGAGCTCACCGGCAGCGAGGCGACGCGGCGGGTCGACCAGGCTACCGGGTTCGAGCTGCTCGACGCCTGAGCGCGGCCGGGCCGCGTCGCGCGCAGGCCTCAGAGGAAGCGAGAAGAGAAGCCGGGGCGGGGCACTGAGTGCCCCGCCCCGGTGTACTGCCCCGGAGTCGGTGTCCGGCGCCGGCGCGCCCCCACTCTCGCAGGGGGACCGGGTCCGTCGCCGCGTCCGGAAACTCCGATCAGCAGCAGGACTACTGATTGGCGGCATTGTACACGTCTTGTCGACAGAGGCAATCGCTTTTCTTGGAGCCGGGATGACGTGTCGTGATCCGCTGGTCACGGTGAGTTCGCTCGCCGTGTATCCTATTGACGTGAACGGACGCTGGAGACGAGACTGGTGAGCGGTCGTGCGCTGCGGCGCGGGGCGATCGCCGCCGCTCTCTGCGCGCTGGTCGCCTGCACCGCGGCCGCCGTCACCACGGCCGCCGCGGCGGCTCCGTGGGACGGGCGCACGTTCCCGGCCAAGTACGACCTGCGCGCCCAGCATCGCGTCTCCTCCGTCGGCAAGCAGCAGAACCACAGCACCTGCTGGATCTTCGCGGCGGTGGGCTCTCTCGAGTCGTGCCTTCTCCCCGGGGTGCGCCTGGACCTCTCCGAGAACCACATGGCGAACTTCCAGGCCTCGCGGCTGCGCTACGAGGGGCGAGCTCCCAGCAACATCTCGACGGCCTACGTCGCACGTTGGGAGGGGCCGGTCCTGGAGCGCGACGATCGCTACCCGCGTCCGGGGGACTCACCCGAGGGCTTGCGCGCCATCCGCCACGTGCAGGAAGTGCTCTTTCTTCCGCCGCGACGCAGTTCTGGGGACACCGCCGCCATCAAGTGGGCCGTGACGCGCTACGGCGCCGTGGACGCGGCCATGGCCTACGAGCGCTCCGGGTACAACTTCGCGACCGGCGCCTACTACTCGCGCAGCACCGAACTCGACCACCACGTCTGTATCGTCGGCTGGAACGACGCGTATCCGGCCGGGCGCTTCCTGCGGCGCCCACCCGGCCCCGGCGCCTTCCTGATCAAGAACAGCTGGGGCACCGCGTGGGGGCAGCGCGGGTACTTCTGGATCTCCTACTACGATCGCATGCTGGGCAAGCAGATGGCGGTGTTCAACGGCGTCGAGCGCGCCGCCAACTACGACGCCATCTACCAGCACGACGCCCTCGGCTGGTCCAAGAGCATCGGCTTCAAGAGCCGCATCGGCTGGTTCGCCGCGCGGTATACGAGCGGCGGCGACGGCAGCGTCACCGCCGCGAGCTTCTACACGATCAAGCCGGGCGCCAGCTACGAGGTGCGCGTCGCGCCGACGCTCGCCGAGATCGCCGCCGCGCCCGTCGCCGGATCGGGCACGCTGGCCGTCGGCGGCTACCACACGGTGCCGCTGGCGACGCCCGTGCCGGTGTCGACCGGCGCCGACTTCGTCGTCGCCGTGCGCCTGCGGACGCCGGGCTCGCTCACACCGATCCCGGTAGAGCACCCGACCAGCCTCCTCGCGCCGCGGGCGGCTGTGGGGCGCTCGTTCATCAGCCGGGACGGCGCGACGTGGACGGACATCAGGCGGAAATCCGGCTTCGGCAGTTCCGACGTGTGCCTGAAGGCGTTTGTAGACTCGTCCGGCTCGGCGGACCGCGCCGCGCCGAGAGTGGTGCTCGAGAGGACACAGGCCCGCCGCGCCAAGGGTGTCCGCGTCCGCTTCACTCTGACCGATCCGGCCTTCTCCAGCGGCAGCGCTGTGGTCAAACTCTGGTTGCGCGACAGCCGTGGGCGTCTCCTGCGGAGGCTCCGCATCCCGGCAGTCGCCGTCAACGAGCGCGAGACATGGCGGTTTGTCGCACCGAAGCAGCGCGGGGACTACCGGATCGTCGCCCGCGCTTGGGACGTCACCGGCCACCGGTCCGCGCTCACGCGCGCCGTGCTCGAAGTCCGGTAGGCCGGCCTCACCTCAGTTCGCGGCGTCCACCGCACACATCCTTCGACCGGATGTGACGAGGGCGGGGAGTGCGATGCGCTCCCCGCCCTCGCTAGCATCGGGCGTCTGCTCGCTGGCCGGCTTGCGTCGCCCGGCGCGCCGATGTGTCGAGATGTCGCCGGGCTCGCCGCTGCTCAGTCGACCGGCGGCTTCGCGGTGACCCACGCCTGCATCCCGAGGATGGCTCCACGCTTCTCGTACTTCGGCCACCAGCTCTCGGGAATGACCTTGGTCCGGCCATGGTACGCGATGATCAGGTAGTCGCCGTGAGCCGCGACGTCGAGCAGGATCTGGTCCCAGTGGCGGTACTGCACGTCGTGCACACCGTCGGGGTAGTTGCGCTGGGTGATCTTCTTGGACGACGAGTACGCTGCGATCCAGGCGTCGCGCTGCGCGTAGGGGACGGTCGTGTCCTGGGCGCCGTAGTAGGTGAAGACCGGGGCGCTCACCATCGACACGTCCGGCGGCGTCTTCTTGAAGATCGTGTAGTCCATGCCCACGGCGTGCGGATCGGCATCCTGGCCCCGCACGAAGGCCGCCCAGGCGGCCTCGTCGTAGGCACGCTCCTGCCAGCCGGGGATCATGTCGGCGGTCGTGCCGGTCATGTCCCACCACCACATCGGATTGATGATGTAGCTGCGCATCGTGCTCATGTAGTCGGGATCCGGGTACTCGAGCCCAGGCCCAGACTGGTAGACCGCGACGGCGAGATGGACGGAGCGGGCCCGGCGCCGGCCTGGCGAGCCAGCTCGCCCGAGAAGGGTCCGCCGCCCGAGATGGCGATGACGCTGAACTTGTTCACGCCGAGGTGGTCGAGGACGCTGAGCACGTCGGCCGCGTACATCTCCCGCGTCTTGACCGGGTCGCCGAGCGCCAGGGCGTCGTCGCCGGCGTTGTAGGGGATCAGGTTGCCGTCGGCGTCGGCCGGCTCGAACTGCGTCATGCCGAACCCGTTGCGCTCCACGCAGATCAGACGGATGTGCAGGGCCAGGCGCAGGTCGCGGGCGAACTCTGTGAGCTCGAAGGCCTGCACGCCGGTCCCCGCACCGCCGATGAGCACGGCGGTCGGCCAGTTCTTGTCACCCTCGTCGACGTAGTTGACGACGTGACCCGAGGGCGTGGTGAAGGAATGGACTGCGGCGCCGATGTAACTGAAATCCTCAGGAAGGTTGAGCGAGGTCGGATGGCGTGTGCCCGCGCCTGCGGCAGCCGGCAAGACCGCAAGGGTCGTCACCAGGCACGCGACGAGGAACAGGACTCTCTTCATGGTCGGTCCCTTCTCCTTCTGAAAGTGTATCCACCCGGGTGGACTATCCACTGCAAGCTAGTCCCGCTCCGGGGGAGTGTCAAGGACGACCGCCGTTGCGCGAACTCGCCGCGCCGCGCTCGGCCCAGCTTCGCGATGACCGGTGCCGACGTAGAACGCAGCGAGAGCGGGGAGCGCATCGCGCTCCCCGCCCTCGCTCGCACCGAGGCGCCTGCTCGCCGCCCTTCAGATACCCAAGGCTTCGCGCTTGGCGTCTATCCATGCCAGCATGGCGGCGACCGCTTCCTTGGCGTCGGTCTCGACGGCGAGCTTGCCGCCGGTGACGCCGGGCAGATCCTCGGTCACGAGCTTGACCAGGTTCGGCGCGCCGGTCACGAAGGGCACCGGGTTCACGTGCGTGTACAGGCCGAAGGCCAGCGCGGCCATGGCGTCGATGGTGGCCTTCTGCTCCATGTACTCGGGAGCCGTGGCGACCACGGGCAGGTCGGAGGTGTCGACGCCGAGCGCGTCGGCGATGGCCCCGACGAGCAGCAGGATGCGACCCGTGTCGGTGCAGGTGCCGAAGCTGAGCACCGGCGGGATGCCGAGCAACTCGCAGACGGCGGTGAGGCCGGGACCGGCGAACTTCTTCGCCTCGGCGGTCTCGAGGCCGGCGACCTGAAGGCCGGCGTTGCCGCAGCCCATGGCCAGCACGAGCACGTCGTTCTTGATGAGCTCCTTGGCGATGGCGACGGTGTGGCTGTCCTGGTCGCCGTCGCGCAAGGTGGTGCAGCTCACGAGGCCGCAGACGCCCCTGAGCGTGCCGTTCTTGATCACGTCGAGCAGCGGGTCGAGGGTGCCGCCGAGGGCGCCGAGGATGCTCTCGGTGCTGAAGCCGGCGACGGCGTCGCCGGTGCGCAGCTCGGGCGCGACCTGGCCGAGCGTCCGGCGCTTCGGATAGTTGGCGACGGCGAGGTCGATGAGCTGCTGCGCCTGCTCGCCGGCCGTGGCCGCGTCGAACACGATCGGCGTCTCGGCGCCGTCGACGCCGACGAGGTCGCTGACGGGCACGAGCAGGGTGCCATGGGCGGCGCAGGTGGCGCCGAGGGTCGGCACGACGCAGTTCATGTCGGCGGCGAAGACGTCGACGCCGCCGGTCGCGACCGCGAGCTCCTCCGTCAGCCAGTTGCCGGTGAGGCCGACGAAGACGTCGTCCACCTCGAAGCGCTGGACCAGCTCCTGACCGGTCTCGATAGAGCCGACGATGTGCAGGCCCTTGGCGCCGGCGGCCTTCGCGGCGTCTTGCACGGCCGCCTCGTGGGCGGCCGCGATCAGCGCCGCGCCCACCATCGGCTCGTGGCCGTTGACGACGATGTTCACGTACTCGGGGTCGATGATGCCGAGGTCGACCTTGATCGGATGCGGCGCCGGCGTGCCCCAGAGCGCGTCCTGGGCGAGCTCGAGCGGGATCTGCGCGCCGTAGGCGGTGGCGATACCGAGGCGCAGGCCCTTGAGGGCGAGGCTCACGTAGTTGCCGTCGACGTTGGTCAAGCAGCTCGAGGTGGCGAACATGTTCTCGTGGAACACGCCGCCCGGCAGGATGCCGAGTTCTTTCCACTTGGCGACGCGCTTGGCCGGGGCCATCTTCTCGACGAACGGGGACGGGCTCTGATGGTCGCGGTTGAACTCCGCGAGGATCGCGTCGGCGACGCGCTTCGGCAGCGTGTCGCGCGGCTCGACGGCCTCGCCGACGACGCCGGCGAGCGTCTCGAGCTTGCTCCAGTCCTTGATCTCGTAGGTGCCGCCCGGCCTGGCCTGCGCCAGGGTCTTCATGACCTCGGTGGCGTGGTAGGTGTAGGTGGCGGTGCCCATCGTGTTCTGCAGCAGGAAGTTGCGCATCGCCATGCCGTCGGCGTCGATGCCGCAGACGCCGCGCGGCGACTTCTCGGTGAGCCGGCAAGGGCCCTGCGAACACAACGAGCAGCGGATGCCCTGCTCGCAGAACTTGCAGCGCGTGCCCATGTCGTCCATGCGGTCGAACGCGGTGCTTTCGCCGGCTTCCCTGGACTCCTCGAGCATCGTGTGTACGGACGAGTGATAGCTATCTGCCATTGGTCCCTCCTGGGGATGGTGGCTGGTTAGGCGCCGGCGGCGCCGTGAGTGCGGTGTGTCGGGCGCGCCCGCCTGCGGCCGCGCGCCCTCAGTTCGTCGCGGCGGAGATCAGCCGTGGATGAGCGCCGGGAGGCACTTGACGCAGACCCAGGTGCTCTCGCCCTTGGTGCGGGCGGGGAACAGGACGGCGTCGTTCTCGCTGCGGCCGCAGTTCATGCACGTCTGCTGGATGGTGACGTGGGCGGCCAGCTTCTCGGCGATCTTCTCGGCGGCGGCGTCTTCGTCGAACGCGGGGGCGTCGCGCTTCTCCACGGTGAGGGCTCCTTCGGGGCAGACGGCGAGGCAGAAGCCGGCGCCGTCGCACAGCTCCTCCTTCATCACTTTGGCCTTGCCGTCGATGATCTCGATCGCGCCTTCGGCGCACGGGGTGACGCAGAGGCCACACCCGGTACAGAGGTCTTCGTCGATCTTCACGATGCTGCGCAGAGCCATTCAGGTCTCGCTTTCGCGTGGTTTTCACGATTGTGACAGTGATAACGTACCCGAAAGGGGCCGGCGGCCTCATTGACCTGCGTCAAGGGCCGGCGGGGGCACGGTCAGCGGCCGCGCTTCACGCGCCTACCGGTCTCCTCGACGCGGCGCGCCCGCGTCTCGGACCGCTTCGCCGCGAGGATCCAGTCGATGTACTCGCGACGATGGGACGGCGGCAGCGCTGCGAAGACCGCGTCCGCCTCAGGTCCTCGTGCTGTTCGATCTGCACGATGTGCAGGACGGATGCGGCTCTTCCCGGCGCTGGGCGTGACCGCATTGAGCACAAGGCCCATGCTCATGGCCGCAGTCACTCTCTCTCGCGCTGGTCTTGACAGTCCGCAGTGGGCGCAGGTGGCCGCCGTTTCGACCGATGACCCGCATCGGGGCAGCTGAGCGCCATGCTCTGAAGGTAGCGGCGCCGTCAGTTTCTCACGCAGAGGCTGCCGCGTTCCGTCACAACAGTCAGGCTCAGGCGAAGACTCCAGTCTCGGGGTTCCGCGCGTTGGCGGGCGGGCAGGGCGGGCACTCGCCGAGGCCTCGCTTCGACTCCCCGTACCGCCCATCCCGGGGAAACCGACGATGCGAGGATCGGCCAGACGGATGATCAGCTCTGGCGCCGGCCGGGCGCCCGGATATCGCGGGTCGAGGCCCCGACGCGGAGGGCGAGGAGGGCGTCGGGTTCGGTGGGAAAGGCGTCGGTGACGGAGGAGCGGTGGCGTCAAGCGTGACGATGCAGACGCTGGCCCGAGCCGACCTGACGCGGGTCGAACCAGGCGCCTGGCTTCGACGCGGAAGAGCGGTCTTCCCGGTGCCGGGTCCGGCCAGCAAGATCTTCACGTGCCCTCCACTGCTCGCCTTCTTCAGGGCCATGAACGGCCCAGGCGCAAAGGACATCATGACTGAATGCCGCGCGTCTCGTGACTCGCCGTGATAGTGACTGGCCAGGGCGGCACAAGAGCCGCTCAGAGTCGCCACAACTGACGGATTCTCCATGCGCATCTGCAAGCTCGGCCGACACAAGCTGGAGGCGTCCGCTCACGCCCGACTCGGGTCTGATGAAGACCCACGCCCCGCAAGCGATGTCGCTCTGCGCCGGCCGGCGATCCTGCCAGCGCGACCCCGCGTCGCCGCAGCCTCCGCTCCACGGTCAAGGACCGCCATCACTCCAGACCGGTCTGCTCGTCACGAACGCAGGAGCGCGAACAACACCGAGGCGCCGATGGTGAGCATGGCGATGAGGGTCACGACGCGAGTGGTGTGGATATGACGCAAGGGCCGCCTCCGGGGCTCGCCGGGCGCGTCAGACCATGTCGAAGCGCTCCGTGTAGCTGTTCTGCCAAGGTACCCCCGGTATGCCGCAACGCGCTTTCAACGGCGTCCATCATCTGGGGTGGCCGGCACACGAAGTACGTGTGGGCCGCCCTTTCGCGCGGCAGATGCCGGTCAAGCAACGCCACGTCGAAGCGCTCGGTCTCTCCGCGCCAATCCGGAGAAGGTGATGAGAGAACGTAGACGATACGCAGCTGCAGACGCTCTCGCATGGCTTCCAGGTCCTCCTCGAACGTCAGATGGTCGACTGAAGGCGCGCCACAGATCAGCAGGTGCCGGCGCGCGTCTCCGCGGTCGGCCAGGGTCCGGAGCATGCTCATGATAGGCGTGATGCCGACTCCGCCCGCGACGAACACGTAGCCCTCCCCGTCGGAGCGGTCGATGCTGAAGGCGCCGTGCGGACCTTCCACGTACGCCGGGGTCCCAGGGGCGACGTCGCCGACGCTGCGGGTGAAGTCGCCGGCGGCCTTGATGGTGACGGCGATCTGTTCGTGATCCAGGGCGCTTGAGGAGAACGAGAAGGGGTGGTCCTCGAGCACGACGGGACTGCGGCCCAGCGTGAGCTAGGCGAACTGACCGGGCGCGAACCGCAGTCCTGGATGACCCATCGGCCGCAGGAAGGGGGTCCAGGCGCGACCGCGTTCGGGGACGACCCGATCGACCACCCACGGTCGTCGCAGAAGCAGCCATGGAACGACGACGCGCACGTAGATGAGGAGGCCGATCACCGCCAACGTCGTGGCCGCCCGCACGGCCCTCTTCCAGGGCAGATCGACGTACCACCCGACGAGTTCGATGTGGGCGAGCGCGAACGCCAACGCCGCGGTCGCAAGGAGGCCGTGAGCGAGGCGCCAGGTCCCGTAGCGCAGGTGGAGCGGTCGCCGCCACAAGGAGATGCCGATCAGCGCCAGCAAGGCGGCGGTGGCGGCCACGGCGAAGCGCGCCCGCCACGGGGCCGTGACCACATTGAGGAGGTTCAACGTGTCGGGCCGAGTGACGAAGAGGATCATGGGGTGCGCCAAGACGAGTGCACCGGCCACGATCGAGATCTGCTTGTGGAAGCGCGGGATGATGTCGATGCCGCACGGGGCCGCGACGTGTCGGAAGCGGGCGGTGACGGCGAACTGAAGGCCCATCATCGCCAGGGCGACGAAGCCGAGGTCGACGGAGAGCTCGGTCCAGAATGGGCGGCGTGGGTGGCCGGGGTACGCGAGCACGATCGCCAGCGGCAGCAGCGAGAGGCAGACGTTGAGGGCCAGCCAGAAGGGCCGCCGAGCGTGCGCCGCAGGCGAGCGACGGACCCGGTCATGCCGCCCGCCTGCGCCTGCGATGTGCAGCCTTCATGAGCAGCGGAGTTCACACCGAGCGGAGGCCGGGTGGGAGTAGGTCCCGAGCCCGAGGCGGCCGGGGCGGCCCAGATACCGGAGCGAAGGCGGGACGTTGGACGAACCGACCGACAAGAACGAGCCGCTGGTCCGCGGGCTGCAGTGGGCCATCCGCATGGCAGTTCGCGCGCTGGCGATCCTCATGACCGGAGTCATCATCTTCGGCGTGGCGGACGTGGTGTACGTCTTGCTCAAGCGCCTGCTGACCGAGCCCAGAGGTCTGCTGCAGATCAGCGACATCCTTGCGTCCTTCGGCGCCTTCATGGCGGTGCTGATCGCGATCGAGATCTTCGTCAACATCATCAGCTACCTCCGTGAAGACGTCATCCACGTGCGCATCGTGCTCGCCACGGCGATGATGGCAATCGCGCGGAAGGTCATCATTCTCGACTACAACACGACCTCTCCGCAGTACATCTACGCGACCGCCGCGGTCGTGGCCGCATTCCGCTGGCCTACTGGCTTGTCGTGCGGGAGCGCCTGACGAAGGCGGAGGAGGAGTGAGGCGCGTCGCAGAGCCCGTCTGACGATCGCGCATGGCCCGACTTGCCCTTTCGTCCCCGAGACGGCCGCTGTCGCCCGTGCACTCATGCCGCACCCTCGGCGCGCCCAGTTCCGCGAGCCGCCGCGCGTCGCCGCAGCCACTTCTCCACCTCGACCACGACGAAGGCGACGATGCCGACGGCGAAGATCGGCAGCCACATCCAGGCGTCCAGAGGCGCGCTCTTGAAGGCTGTGTTCATGAAGGGGGCGTAGGTGTACAGCAACTGCAGCATGATCGTGATGCCGACCCCACCCAGCACCCAGCGGTTGGAAAGCGGGTGGAGCGCGAATACCGACCGGGTCAGCGAGCGGCAGTTGAACAGGTACATGAGCTCGACGAAGACGAAGACGTTGACCGCGATGGTGCGCGCGACCGCGTCGCCGAGTCCGTGCAGTTCGGCCCACTCGAACAGGCCGAAGGCGCCCACGAGCAGGAGCGCCCCCACGAGGACGATGCGCTGGATCAGCACGCCGGTGAGGATCGGCGTCTCGGGACGCCGCGGCGCGCGGTCCATGATGCCCTCTTCCTTGGGTTCGAAGGCGAGCATCAGCCCCAGCAGCACCGCGGTGGTCATGTTGATCCAGAGGATCTGCACGGGGAGGATGGGCAGCGTCGTGCCAAGGAAGACGGCCGCCAGGATGACGAGGCCCTCGCCGAGGTTGGTCGGCAGGGTCCAGGTGATGAACTTGGTGAGGTTGTCGAAGACGCCGCGGCCCTCCTCGACGGCCGCCTCGATCGAGGCGAAGTTGTCGTCGGTGAGCACCATGTCGGCGGCCTCCTTGGCGACGTCCGTACCGCCGACGCCCATGGCAACGCCGATGTTCGACTGCTTGAGGGCGGGCGCGTCGTTCACGCCGTCGCCGGTCATCGCCACCACCTGACCGCGACTCTGCAGCGCCTCGACCAGGCGCAGCTTCTGTTCGGGGGTGGCGCGCGCGAACACCGACGTCTCCTGCGCGCGCTCGATCAGCTCCTTGTCGCTGAGTTCCTCGAGTTCGCCGCCGGTGAGCGCGACCGGATCTGCGTCGGCGCTCAGGCCGATCTGGCGCGCGATCGCCGCCGCGGTGATGGCGTGGTCGCCGGTGATCATCTTCACGCTGACGCCGGCCGAGCGGCAGGCCTTGACCGCCGCGATCGCCTCGGGCCGCGGCGGGTCGATCATCGCCTGCAGCCCGACGAAAGTGAGGCCGGTCAGGTCGTCGTGGGCGAGCCGCGTCGTGTCGCGCGGCAGTTCGCGGGCGGCGAAGGCCAGGATGCGCAGGCCCTGGGCGGCGAGGCGCTTGACGTCGGCCAGCACTGCCTCGCGTGCGAGCGGGACGCGCTCTCCGTCGGCGTCCAGTGCGTCGCTGCAGCGGTCGAGCACGACCTCGACGCCGCCCTTCACGTAGACGGCGCGCGGCCGTCCCTCGCCCGGGTCATGCATCGTCGCCATGTACTGGTGCAACGATTCGAACGGGATCGAGTCGACCCGCGGCGTCTCGGCCTGCAGGCGCTCGCGGTCCAGGCCCGCCTTGGCGGCGACGGCGAGCAGCGCACCCTCGGTGGGGTCGCCCTGAACCGTCCAGCGCTCGTCGGCACGCACGAGCTGGCTGTCGTTGCAGAGAACGCCGGCGACGAGGATCGTGCGCAGCGCCGGTCGCAGGGCGCCGTCGCCCGCCGTCCCTGAGGGCGCTCCCGTCGAGGCCGGGTCGACGATCGAGCCTGCGGGCTCGTAGCCGGTCCCGCTGACCTCGTAGGGCAGCCCGCCGGCGACGATGCGCTGCACGGTCATCTGGTTCTCGGTCAGCGTCCCGGTCTTGTCGGTGCAGATCACGGTGGTGCTGCCCAGCGTCTCGACGGCGGGCAGCTTGCGGATGATCGCCCGCCGCCTGGCCATGCGCGCCACGCCGATCGCCAGGGTGATCGTCACCGCGGCCGGCAGGCCCTCGGGGATCGCCCCGACGGCGAGGGCGACCGCGGCCTTGAACATGTCGACGAGGGACTCGCCGCGCAGCAGCCCGATGACGAAGGTCACGCCGCCGAGGGCGAGGATCACGACGAGCAGCAGCGTGCTGAAGGCAGCGATCTTCTGCGTCAGCGGGGTCTGCAGGTCCTCGGCCTCCGAGATCAGCTCTGAGATGCGGCCCACCTCGGTGTCGTCGCCGATGCCGATCACCACGCCGATCCCCTGGCCGAAGGTGACCAGCGACGAGGCGTAGGCCATGTTGGTGCGCTCGGCCAGTACCTGGTCGTGGGCGACGGGCTCGGGTCGCTTGTCGACCGGCAGCGATTCGCCGGTGAGCGCCGACTCGTCGATCTGCAGGTCGCGGCTGCGGATCAGGCGCAGGTCGGCCGGCACCTTGTCGCCGGCCTGGAGGAGCACGACGTCGCCGGGCACGATCTCGGTCGCCGAGACGCGCGCTTGCTCCCCGGCGCGCAGCACCAGCGCCTCGGTGGTCATCGTCTTGGCGAGCGCCTCGATCGCCTCCACGGCCTTCGCCTCCTGGAGGTAGCCGATGGTCGCGTTCACGAGCACCACGCCGAAGATCACCGCGGCGTCGATCCACTCCCGGAGGAAGAGGGTGACGGCGCCCGCGGCGATCAGGATGTAGACGAGCGGCTGGTTGAATTGCAGCAGGAAGCGTGTGAGGGCGCTTGGCCCGCCGCGCGCCGTGAGCACGTTGGCGCCGTAGCGCTCCTGCCGGTGCCTGACCTCGAAGACGTCGAGGCCGGCCTCGACGTCGGTCTCGAGCAGGTCGACGACCTCGTCGGCCGGCAGGAGGTGCCAGTTCTGACCGATGGTGTGTGGCACGTGCTCCCCAGTCATCCGTGTCCGTGGACGCTAGCGTCTCTCTCGTTGTCTCTTGCCAGCAGCCTGTGCTCCTCCCGCAAGGCGGCTTCGACGCGCGATTCCTCGAGCGACTCGTGGATGCCTTGCCCCGTCTGCCGGCAGCGCTCGGAGTCCTCCGTGTGTCCGAGGCCGTGATGGGCGCCGGTCACACCCTCCCGCGAGGGTACGTGCAGCACGTCCGTGTCCACGCACCGTTGATAGCTCACGCGAATCCTCCGGTGCAAACCCCGCCTCCATCAGCTCCCGGCCCCTGGCGACCCGTCGAGCCCGTCTGCGGGTTCGCGGTGACTCCAGGACTCGAGCGCTGAACGAGGCGCCGACCTGCCGGACGCCCTCGTCTTTCACGACGACTGCCGACCGCATGGCGGCTTGGACCGTGAGACAACTCTCCGCAGGCGCACTGGGCCGACATACGCGTGATGCAAGGCGGCTAGCCGAGTCCCACGGGGGTGACGAAGCCGTCGGGCTTGACGGTCAGCACGGAGCAGTCGACCTGGCTCAGCACGGTCTCTGCCGTGTTGCCGATGAAGAGACCGGGGATGCCGGTGCGGGCGACCGTGCCCATGACGATCAGATCGATGCTCTTCTTGGTGGTGAGTCCGACGATCACTTTGGCCGGCTCACCCCTGAGCAGCTGGACGTGGTGCGGGATCCCGCTCAGCGGGTGTCTGGTCAGGAGGTCGTTCAGCCACGACTCGTGGTTCGCGCGGATGTCGCGCACGACTTGGTCGACCTCCGTTGAATCCAGGCGCGTCCGCTCGCGCAGCCAGCGCTCTCCCCGCACGTCCCAAGCGTGCACGACCCGCAGTTCGCTGCCTTCCAGCCGGGCGAGCGAGGTGGCCAGCTCCATTACCTGGGTGCTGACGCCTGGATGCTCCTCGTCGTGCGGATCGGGGTTGACGGCGGCGAGGATGCGCTCGAAACGACGGTGCCGCCCCGGCTTGATCACCCACACCGGGCACGGGCACTTGCGCATCAGGTGCAGGCTGGTGCTGCCGAAGAGCAACCCCTTGAGGCCGCCCCGTCCACCTTCGGCGCTCGTCATCACCAGATCATGCCCGTCGTCCAGAACGCGGCGGATGATCTCGACGAACGGCGTGCCGATCCGTACCTTGATGTCCAGCCGCAGTTCCTTCTGGCGGACGGGTTCGACGAACTGTTCAAGCCGTTCGCGCAAATCCTGCGTCGCCGAGTCCTGCGGCAGGACCGGCGCAAGCAGTTGCAGGTCAGGGGGCAATCGTTCCACGCCCAGCACCGTCAGTCGCCCGCGATTGCGCAGCGCCAGTTCCGCCGCCCGCTCCAGCGGCCAGCGACTGCCCTGGCCGGCGTCGGTGTAGTAGAGGATCTCTTTGAAGCGCTTCATCGCGTACCTCTGGCACAGGACCTCTGTCGGCTGTCATGTAGTCTTGCCCCTCTGGATCGGCGTCCATGCACGTGGTGGACGAGCGTACGAAAGGATCCGCAGCCGCTGGGGCGGCGGCCGGGGGCGGCGGTGCCGAGTCGTTGCACGAGCTCACGGACGAGCTGCTTGCGTGCGCGCTCGAGCCTGAGAAGCCGCTGCTTCCGGTGTGACGCGACGTCGAGAAGGCGTACGCGGCTCAGGCGTTCGGAGCGTTGAGGAGAAGGCTGAGGCCGAACGCGACGCCGCCGGCCAGGATGAGCTTGGCGGCAGAGACGAGCAGACGGCCGTGGGATACGTGGCTCAGGAAGGCGCCGAGCAGGAACAGCTCCGCGACGGCGACCACCCAGGCAAGGCCAAAAGCCGTGTTGGCGCCGACGATTGGGTAGAAGGCCAGCCCGACGCATGGGAGCAGTCCCCCAAGCATAGACGAGAGGCCCGCGACGGTGGCCACAGCCAAGATCGCATAGCGGAAAGCAGCGCCGATGTCGGTCTCGTTCAGATCGTGCAGCGTGGCTTCCTCCAAGTCCTGCAGTTCGCGGGAGCGTTCTGCCTGCTCCGACAGATAGGAGCCATAGAACCCGGAGACGCCGAGGCTGACTGAGGCGGCAGCCACCACGCTGATGACCGTCGGGATGTCCCGCGCGTCGGCGAAGTATGAGCCGGTGATGATGCCGAGAGCCATGAGCACCCCATCGAAGGCGTTCATGGGCAGGTAACGCCTGCTGATCTCACTGACGCCGGCTATCTCGTGGAGATGCACGAGCCGGCCGCTCTGGCCCCACGAGCGCAGTCGCATGCGGAGACCGCGGGCGATCCGACGGGTGCTGCGATCGGTCACAAGCGCCCCACGCTCACAGCCCGGCTACGTTGAACTCGCCTGATCGGCTGATGGAGCTTAAGGACGCGGCGTACGAGACTCCTGACCGTGGTCACTCTGTACCACGCTCCCGAAACGGCGAGAGTCTGCGGCGGATCAGGGTCACGCGGGCACTTCCGATCTGGCCGACGATGATGGCTTAATTCCCCCTTGGACGTCAGCCATGAACCTGATCGGCCCAAACGACGTCGGCGATCGCCGGACCGATGATGCCGATCGACCAGAGGGCTATGCCGGCACCAGAGGCTCCGGTACCAGTTCGCTTGTGATCGATATCCCGGCGCAAGCTCGTCGTGCTCAAGTACGCCGGGGACTGCGGCAAGGTCACCCAGAGCTGCCGCCACTTCCGGAGCGCCCGGCAGTACGACCGCAACCGGCCGCATGCGCATGAGCACCGCGGAGAACCAGGCCTCGTTCGCCGTGCCCCCTGTCTCGAGAATCATTCCGTGCGCACACCCGGCGCCGGGCCCAGGAGAAGACCGTCCATCTGCGCCTCGCCTGTCACTTCGGCCGATGCGCACGGGCCAGTATCTCCGCCGCTGCGACGGCTCCTCCATCTGCATGCGCGGCGTCGACATTGTCCTCGTGCGGGGCGGCATCGATCGCCTGCTGACGAGGTGCCACGAGTGCTCGAAGCTAAGCATGCGCTGCCAAGAGAATGCGCCTGGCTATCACTTCCAGGCGGGCTTCCACTTCCTGCATCGGGAGGATTCCGAGGGTCGAGGGGTGCGGCGCTTCCAGTACACGGCGATCGACGACGCCGCGCGAATCAGGGCTCTACGGCTGTTCGAGTGGCGCGCTCAGGCCGCTGAGACTGGATTCATCGGCCGTGTCGTTCGGCCATGCAATCCTCGGGCCAAGTATGCTCCTTGCCGGGGTGTGGGTATGTCCCCCGCAGGCGGCGTGCGGTTCGCGTCTCGTCCGCCGCCCGTTCGTCGACTGTCGTGGGAGGAGGCTCCGCGTGGATTCGTTCTCCGTGCTCATCGGCGGCAAGGCCGGCGACGGCATCACCCAGGCCGGCAGCATGATCGCCCATCTGCTCAACGAGCTTGGGTACCGGCTCTACACCTACGTCGATTCGCCGTCGCTCATCCGCGGTGGCCACAACTACGTCGTCGTGCGTGCCCACCGCGGCCGCATCACCGCGCATCGCGACCACGTCAATGTGATGATCGCGCTGACGGAGGACACGCTGCAGCGGCATCACCGGCGGCTCAAACAGCGCCCCGTGACGGTGTTCGACAACCAGACGATCGCCGCCGAGAGCCTGCCCTCCATGGCGCACCCCTTCCGCACCGGCATCCCCGTGAAGACGATCCTGGAGCAGGAGGGCGCGCCGTCGGTCATGCGCAACAGCGCCATCCTCGGCGCGTTCTGCAAGGCGATCTCGATCCCGTGGGCCACCCTCGAAGATGTGATCCGGCGGTACCAGCCCAAGCAGACGGAGCTGAATGTGCGCGTGGCACGTCTGGGGTACGAGCTGGCCACGGAGAAGCTGCTCATCGACCTCCCCGGCGGCGGTCCGCGCCCGGTGATGACGGGGCTCGAAGCCACCGGGCTCGGCCTGATCCGCGGCGGTCTGAGGGCGTACGCCGGCTACCCGATGACGCCGGCGAGCGGCTTGCTGCACTACCTGGCGCGGCAGGCGCCGCGCTTCAAGCTGAAGGTGGTGCAGCCGGAGGGCGAGATCGCCGCCATGATGATGGCGCTCGGGCACGCGTACGCCGGAGAGCGCGCCGCCGTGGGCACGTCCGGCGGCGGCTTCGCGCTGATGGTCGAGGGTCTCAGCCTGGCCGGCCAGGCTGAGCTGCCCGTGGTCGTCGTGCTCGGGCAGCGCACCGGTCCAGCCACCGGTCTGCCGACGTACACGGCGCAGGCCGACCTGCACTTCGCGCTCAGCGCCGGCCACGGTGAGTTTCCGCGTCTGGTCGTCGCGCCCGCGGATGTAGAGCAGGCCTACGCCTGGAGCACCTTCGCGCTTGACGCCGCCTGGAAGTACCAGATGCCGGCCATCGTGCTCGGCGACCGCACCCTCAATGATGACTCGCAGAGCTTCGACTGGGACGCCGTCCCAGATCTGCCGCGGCTCAAGCCGCGACTCTGGGACGGCCGCCCGCAGAAGAGCGCCGCGGGCGTACCGCTTGGCGCCGGAGCCGGCACGGGCGCGGCGCGTGAGCCTGGCGGCGTGGCAGCAGGCGACGCCGCCCGCGGAGACGACGGGCTCGCGTACAAGCGCTATCTCTTCGCGGAGGACGGCGTCTCACCGCTTGCCTTCCCCGGCCGCGAGGGCGCCGTCGTAAAGGCCAACAGCTACACACACGATGAATCCGGCATCACCACCGAGGACCCCGAACTGACGGTGCGCATGCAGGACAAGTGGAACGCCAAGGGCCTCGCCCTCGCCGAGGAGCTGGACACGATTCAGCAGGTCTACGTTTACGGCGACCCGGACGCGAAGGAGACGCTGGTGACATGGGGCTCGCCGACGGGCGCGGCGCGCGAGGTCGGCGAGCTCGAGGGCATCCGCATCGTCCAGCCGGTCGTGCTCTGGCCGTTCCCCGACCGGCAGATGGCGGAGGCGCTCGAGGGGACCGGGACGCTGGCCGTCGCCGAGGGCAACTCCCGCGGCCAGCTCGCCCGGCTGCTCGAACAGCGTGGCTTCCACATCGACGGGCGTCTGCTCCGCTACGACGGGCGACCGTGGGGCGTCGGGGAACTCCGACTCCAGGCCGAGGAGGTGCTGGCATGAGTGCGGCCGAGAAGAAGACCGGCAAGAAGCAGGCCGGCCGGGTCGCGGCTCCCGCCGCGCCGGCGCCGGCCCCTCGCTTGACCACGTACGCGAAGAACACCTGGTGCCCTGGCTGCGGTAACTTCGCGGTGCTCAACGCGATCAAGCCCGTCTTCCAGGAGCTGATCGCGGCAGGGACGCGGCTGGAGGACATCGTGCTCGTCAGCGACATCGGCTGCAACAGCAAGATCATGGACTACGTCGGGGTGAACAGCTTCGACTCGCTGCACGGCCGGTCCATCCCGACCGCCATCGGCGTCAAGCTGGCCAATCCGGAGCTGACGGTGGTGGTGCACGCCGGCGACGGGGCCACCTTCGCCGAGGGGTTGGAGCACGTGCTGTCGGCCGCCAAGCGGAACGTGGACATCACGCTGATCGTCCACGACAACGGCGTGTACGGCCTCACCATCGGCCAGGCAGGACCGGAGACGCCACCCGGCTATCGCGGCCGCAGCACGCCATACGGCAGTGTGGAGGAGCCGTTCAACCTGCTCGAGCTCCTGCACGTGGCCGGTGCGACCTACATAGCGCGCGGCTACTCACGCGGCCGCGATCAACTGAAGAGGCTGTACGCGGAGGCGATCGCGCACCGCGGCTTCAGCGTCGTGGACACGCTGCAGGTCTGCGCGACGTTCCGCAACCTCTACGGCTACTACAACGAGCGCGTGTACGAGCTCGAGGGACACGATCCGCGGGTCGAGGAGCAGGCGCGGGCGAAGATCCGCGAGTGGGACTACGCATCGGACGGGCCGGTCGCGCTGGGCACGTTCAGCGTGCGCGACCGCCCGGTCTTCGGTGACCAGTTCCGGGAGTATGGCCACGAGCCCGTGGACGTGGAAGCGGCGCTCGGGCAGGCGTTCGCCGAGCTCACCTGACCTTACTCTTGGGCGAGCCGGTGCAGCTTGTCGAAGCTGAGGATCTCGATCAGCCGGTGGTCGCCGCTCATGCGGATCACCTCGGCTCGTTTGAGGCGGTCGAAGGTGCGGCTGAGCGTCTCCGGGACGGTGCCGAGACGGGCGGCGAGCTCGCGCTTGCTCACGGGGAGCGTGATGATGCGCGGGGCATCGATCGCCGTCGGGCCGCCCGGCGCCACCGGTTCGAGCTGCTCGTCGGCGCGCGCCAGCAGATACCTCGCGAGGCGCGCCGGCACGGGCAGCAGCAGCTCTTCGACGCGGCGATTGAGCAGCCCGAGCAGGTGCGCCATGGCTGCGAGCAGATCGATGGCGAGCTGCGGTTCTGAGAGCAGCAGCGCGAGCGTCGCCTCCTTGTCGAAGCGGTAGACGAGGCTCGTCGCCATCGTCTCCGTGCTTGCCGGATACGACTCCTGGAAGAGCGCCGCCTCGGCGAAGGTCTGGCCAGGTTCGACATGACGGACCGTGGCCGTGCGCCCGTCCCGCAGCAGCTTGAAGACCTTCAGGTGACCCTCGGCGAGCAGGAAGAACCCCGTCGCCGGGTCGCCCTGGAGAAACAGGCTCTCCTCCGCCGGCACTCGCCGCGGCTGAGCCACGGCGGCGAGCCGCTCCAGCTGGCCTTCGCCGAGGTGCTTGAAGAGGGGGGCGGCGCGGAGGTGAGCGAGGGTGGTGTCGTCGCTGCTCATGTCGCGAGTATATCCGCCGGGAGCCGGCTTGCGGATGGGCGCCGGCGGCAGGGCGCTCTGCCCCTCAGCCGACGGCCGGCGTGGCGCCCGCGGACAGGTCCGGGTTGGTCGGCATGACGACGATCGCCGATGGCCCTTCAAGCGGGCACTTGTACTCGCAGATGCCGCAGCCGATGCAGAGGCTTGCGACCATCTTCGGTCGCGCGAGCCGGTCGCGCGAGCCGTCCTCACGCGTGATCAGAGGGCCGTCCTCGAGCACGATGGCCTTGTCCGGGACCGGGCACATCTCCTGGCAGACGATGCACGGGGTGTCCGCCGCCCAGGGCAGGCAGCGGTCCTTGTCGATGACGGCGACGCCGAGGACGCTCGTGCGCTTCTGCGTGAGGCTCAGCGGTGGGATGGCGCCGGAGGGGCAGACCTGTCCGCAGGCGTGGCACGAGTAGTCGCAGTAGCCGAGGCGCGACTTGAGCACCGGCGTCCAGAGGCCCTCCAGGCCGGCCTCCGCCAGCGTCGGCTGGAGGCCGGAGGTAGGGCACGCCTTCATGCACTCGCTGCAGCGCAGGCAGCGAGAGAGGAAGCGCCCCTCGTCCTGTGCGCCCGGGGGCCGGATCAGGCCCGGGCGCTTCACCGCCCGGGCGACGCCGGTGCCCAGGAGCACGGCGGTGCCCAGTCCGGCGCCGACGGCGAGCACTGCTTCACGGCGGCCGGGGTCGTAGTCCGCCCACGGCCCCGGCCGGGCGGTCCCCAGGGTCATGCCGCCGGACCGGGGGCAGGCGACGAGGCAATCGAGGCACATCGTGCACTCGGAGTTCACGACGAGCACGGGCGGCTCGCCCGCCTCGTGGGCTGTCCGGCCGCCGGCCTCGATCGCTCCGGCGCGGCAGGCGGAGGCGCAGGCGGCGCAGGCGCCGCACCCGTCGCTCACGACCGGGCGCAGCAACTGGACCTTGGAGACGAGGCCGAGCAGTGCCCCGAGCGGGCAAAGGTACCGGCACCAGAAGCGATCGGCGAAGGCGTTCAGGAGGACCACCGCGAGCAGGAGCACGAACAGGGCGACCGCCTGCTCGTACCGAGGCTGGATGGTCGGGAGCACCGGGCCGCGGAACGTGGACTCGACCCACTGGACGACGCCGAACGTCGGGCCCCACGTCAAGCCTGCCCGCTCCAACGCGTCGACGAGGTAGACGAAGCCGGGGATGACCGAGGTCGTCATGGTGCGCGTCAGCAGTGAGAGGGGGTCGAGGACGAGCAGCGTGAGGTTGGCGAACGCTGCCAGGACGACGATGACGCCGAGCAGCACGTACTTCACGCGACGGAACGCCGACGGGACGCCGGCGTTCGGCAGCCGCGCCGAGCGGAAGCGCAGCCACCCAAGCAGGGTGCCCAGCGGGCATATCCAGCCGCACCACACGCGACCGAGCACCAGCGTCAACCCCAGCGTGATGAAGGCGAGCGCGAAGGGCGTGAGCCAGGCGCGGGCCGCGAGCATGGTCGTCAGCGCCGCGAGTGGATCGAAGCGGAAGAAGATGTTCGCCCAGGGCAGCGGCTTCACCCGCTGGAGTCCCGCGAAGAGGAGATAGACGAACGTCGCGAAGGCGGCGATCTGGACGGCGCGTCGCGCCCAGCGCGCGGCTCTCCAGCCGCTCGCGCTGCGGCGCGCCCGGTCTGCGCCGTCTGTACCCTCTGCCATCGTCACCTCCAGCGGCTCGGATCTGCCGTATATGGTACTCCGTGCGGCAGGTGGGACGATGATCGCGCGGGTGCATCGGCGCTTGACCGCCGCCGGTGGCGTCGTCTACCATTCCGGGCGCTTGGAGGTGCCCGTGAGGGCCGCGTGAGGGAAGCCGGTGCAAGACCGGCGCGGACCCGCCGCTGTGACCGGGGACGACGGATGCGAGAAGCCACTGCCGGCTTGCCGGCGGGAAGGCGCGTCCGGAGGACGATCCGGGAGCCAGAAGACCTGCCTCCGACGAGTGTGTCGACGCGTCCCGCGTGGTGAACGGGATGGCGGCGACGCGCGCTGTGGCCTCGAAAACGGGGGGCCCGGGCCCGACGAAGCAGTCGGCCCGGGCGTTGTTGTTTTCGCGACCGGAAGGCGGCGGTGTGCAGGCAGTCCTGATCCGCGAGGTCGGCGGCTTCGAGCTCGTCGACGTGCCGGTCCCCGAGCCCGGACCGGGCGAAGCCCTGATTCGCGTGAGCGTGACCGGCCTCTGCCGCACGGACCTCAAGATCGTCCGCCACGGGCACCGCGACCTGACGCTGCCGCGGGTGCCCGGCGAAGAGGTCGTCGGGAAGATCGTGGCCCTGGGGCCGGACGGTCTCGAGGCGGCCAGTCCAACGGGCGCTGCCGCGACCGGCGACCCCGCCCCCGTCACGCCGGGCGACCGCGTCTACGTGTACCCCGGTGTCTGGTGCGGCGAGTGCCCAAGCTGTCGGCGCGGCGCCGAGAACCTGTGCCGGCAGATGCGCATCATGGGCTTCCATCGCGACGGCGGCTTCGCCGCGTACGTCGCGGCGCCGCTGCAGAGCCTGATCCGGGTGCCTGAGGTGCTCGCCGACGAAGAGGCCGTCTTCGCCGAGCCCCTCAGCTGCTGCCTCAATGCCCTCGAGCTAGGCGGCGTGAGCGAGGGCGACGTCCTGGGCGTGTGGGGCGCCGGTCCCGCCGGCACGCTCCTGAGCCGGGCCGGCGCCCTGCGCGGCGCCGAGGTCGTCGTCGTGGAGCCCGACGCGCGTCGGCGGAAGTCCGTCGACGCCGCGCCGGGCGCGCCGCCGCAGGCAAGCGCGCACGAGCAGGCACCCGGCCTCGTCGACGTCGCCGTCGTGGCCGTCGGGGCTCCCGAGGCGTACGAGGAGGCGATCGCGGCGCTGGCGCCGCGCGGCCGCCTCGTCGTCTTCTCCGGCCTCCTGCCCGCCGCCGACCGTGACCTGCACGTCAGTCTCAGTCGCATCCACTACTTCGAGCACACCTTCGTCGGCGCATACGGCTGCAGCTTTCGCCACGGCGTCGAGGCCCTCGACCTGCTGGCCACCGGCCGTCTGCGGGTCGACGACCTCATCACCCACCGCCTGCCGCTGGCCGAACTCGACCGGGGCCTCGACCTCGTCGAGCGTCGCGCCGGCATGAAGGTCCACCTGTATCCCGAGAGAGGAACCACATGACCCCCGACGACACCGCCCTCCGCGCCTTCGGCGCCGAGGTCCAGCGCCTCATCGACGGCCAGGACCTGAGTCGCGAGAGGATCTACGATCTGTTCCGTCAGGTGCTGCTCGGCGAGCAGCCCGAACTGCAGCAGGGAGCGCTCCTTGCCGCGCTCGTCGCCAAGGGCGAGACGCCGGAGGAGATCGCCGGCGCCTGGCAGGCGATCGTCGAGTTCGACACGGTGCCGGCGGTGGTCGCCTCGGCCACCGCCGCCGGCCCGCTGGTCGAGAACTCCGGCACCGGAATGGACGCGCTCAAGACCTTCAACGTGAGCTCCGCCGCGGCGATCATCGCCGCCGCCAGGGGCGCGCGCCTCGCCCGTCACGGCGCTCGCGCGTTGACCTCGAGCTGCGGCGCCGTCGACATCCTCGAGTCGGTCGGCGTGGACGTCGACTGCGACGGCGCGACCGTGGAGCGCAGCATCGACATCGCCGGCATCGGCCTGTTCAACGGTATGAGCCCGGCCGTGCATCCCGGAGGCCTCGGCCGCATCCTCAGCCAGATCCGCTTCGGCTCCACGCTCAACATCGCCGCATCGCTGGCCAACCCGGTGCGGCCCACGCACGGTGTGCGCGGCGTGTACGCGGACGGTCTGCTCGGCCCGGTCGGCGACGTGATGCTGGAGATCGGCTACGAGCACGCGCTGGTCGTGCACGGCTACGACGACCGGCGCGAGGCCGGCATGGACGAATTGTCTGTGCTCGGTGCGAGCGTCGTCAACGAGGTCCGCGCCGACGGCCGCCGGGACTCCTACACGGTCGAGCCGGAGGACTTCGGGATGCGGCGTGCGGCGCACGGCGAGATCGCGCCGCTCGGCAGCCTGCGCGACGAGTCGGTGCGCTTCCTGCAGGTGCTCGCCGGCCGCGACCA
The DNA here is from genome assembly GCA_963695395.1 of uncultured Thermoleophilia bacterium. Lineage (GTDB taxonomy): Bacteria > Actinomycetota > Thermoleophilia > UBA2241 > UBA2241 > CAIXSE01. Next base: position 64,266 of record CAVOGK010000048.1, read on the forward strand.
TGAGGCGTGCGGCGACGCCGCCTGCCTCAACGCCGCCGCGGTGCTCTACGTCGCGGGCGTGGCCACCGACCTCGGCGACGGGCTCGCTCAGGCGCGCGAGGTCGTCGCGAGCGGGGCGGCCATCGAGAAGCTCGAGGAGTGGGTCGCCGCCCAGGCCGGCGGGGTAGAGCAGCGCACGGCCGGCGAGGCCCGCCTCTCGGCGCTGCGCGACGCGGCCGGTCTGCGCGTCTGAGGACAAGGTCGGCGGCGGGGCGGGCGCGCGACGAGCGCCCGCCCCGCGATTGACGCCTCCGCCCGGGCGGCTGTAGCCTTGGCTGGCATCTCTCAGCTGTTGGGAAGCCGGTGCAGCGCCGGCGCTGCCCCGCAACTGTAGGCCTCGCCGACGAACCGCCGCATGCACGCCACTGCCCGAGGGCGGGAAGGCGCGGCAAGTAGGACGAAGCGCGAGCCAGGACACCGCCGCCGGGAGATCACTGCGACAACGCCTCGAGGGAGGGCATGCGGTGGACATAGTAGACGACCGGTCCGTTCAGGGCCGCCTCATCCTCGTCACCGGTGGCGCGCGCAGCGGCAAGAGCACGTACGCCGAGCGGCTCGCGGCGTCGCTGGCCGAGCCGCGCGGAGGCCGCGTGACCTACATCGCCACCTCCGAGGCGCACGACGAGGAGATGGCGCAGCGCGTGAGCGCGCACCAGACGTCGCGGCCCGCCTCCTGGGCGACGGTCGAGTGTCCCGTCGAGGTGCCGGGCGCCGTGCGTGCGGCAGCCGGCTCCGGTGCTCCGGGCGCCGGTCCCGCCGGAGTCTCTTCTGTCATCCTCCTCGATTGCGTCACCCTGTGGGTGACCAATCTGCTGTTCAGCGGCGGAGCCTTCGGCGGCAGCGCGCCGCCCGACGACGGCTACAACTACGACAAGGACCTGCTGCCGCCGGCCGAGGAGCGCGCCGCCGCCGAGCGCGTCACCGCCGCGGTGACCGATCTCCTCGCCGCCGTCGCCGAGACCGGCGCCACGCTCGTCGCCGTCTCCAACGAGGTAGGTCTCGGGGTGGTGCCCGAGTGCTGCCCTCGCCCGCCTCTACCGCGACCAGCTCGGCTGGGCCAACCAGCGCCTCGCCCGCGACGCGGACGGCGTCTACTTCCTCGTCTCGGGCTATCCTCTTGACGTCACGGCGCTCGCCACGGGCTCGCCCGCGACCGGAGCCTCGCCCGCCGCTTCCCTCGACACATCCCAATCATCCCAGAAGAGTTCCCAGTGACCGGCCTGCTTGATCGCACCCTCTCCACCATCGGATCGCTCGACGCCGACGCCATGCGCGCCGCCAAGAGCCCGTCAGATGCAACTCACCAAGCCTCCGAAGGCGCTGGGCCGCCTCGAGACCCTCTCGGTGCAGCTCGCCGGCATCCAGGGCCGGGAGCAGCCGGTGATCCAGGAGAAGGCCATCGCCGTCATGGCTGCCGACCACGGCGTGACCGCCGAGGGCGTCAGCGCGTTCCCGGCCGAGGTCACCCCCGGCATGGTCTTCAACTTCGCTGCCGGCGGGGCGGGCATCAACGTGATCGGCCGCCACGTCGGCGCCCGTGTGATCGTCACCGACGTGGGCGTCAACGCGGACCTCAGCGCCGCCGAGGGCGTGCGCCAGAAGAAGGTCCGCATGGGGACGGCCAACATGGCCCAGGGCCCGGCGATGAGCCGCGATGAGTGCGTGCAGGCCATCGAGGTCGGCATCGAGCTCGTCGAGGCGGAGCTCG
>CAVOGK010000049.1:0-20978 GCA_963695395.1 uncultured Thermoleophilia bacterium
CCGTCGGCGGATCCGCGGGGGTGCCCGCGGCCGGCGACGGTTGCGGCGCCGGGGCGACCGGCTGCGGTCTGGGAGGGACAGGGGTGGCTGCCGCGTGCCCGCCGCCAGAGTCGCGCTTCCCGCGCCGCGCCGCGCGCAGCGCGCCGGCGAACTCCTCCGATGTCTGATACCTGTTCGCGGGATCCTTGCTCAGCGCCCGCATGACGACGCCGGCCAGCCCCTCGGAGATTCCCGGAGTCAGCGTGCGAGGGTTCGGTGGAGCCGCGGACACGTGCTGCATGGCGACGGCGACGTCGTGCTCGCCGCGGAACGGCACGCGGCCGGTCAGCATCTCGTAGAGCACCACTCCAAGGCTGTAGAGGTCGGAGCGCTCGTCCGCCGGACGCCCCTGCGCCTGCTCGGGCGAGAGATAAGAGGACGTGCCCATCATCGCGCCGGTGCGCGTCAGCGCCGACGCCCCCATGCGCGCGATCCCGAAGTCGGTGACGACCACGCGCCCGCCCTCGTCCAGCATCACGTTGTACGAGGTGACGTCGCGGTGCACGATGGCGCGCGCATGCGCCGCCCCGAGCGCGGAGAGGACGGCCAGTGCGATCATCACCGCCTCGTCGGGCGGCAAGGCGCCATCGCGGCGCAGGCGCTGCTTGAGGGACTCGCCGCAGACGTACTCCATGGCGATGTAGGTGCAGCCGTCGGCTTCGCCACGGTCGTACACGGCGACGATGCCGGAGTGGTTGAGGCTGGCTGCTGCCCGCGCCTCGATGCGAAAGCGCTCCAGGAACTCGTCGTCGGCGGCCAGACGCGCCTTGAGCACCTTCACCGCGACGAGCCTGCCCAGCCGCTCGTCCTCGGCCAGATACACGTCGGCCATCCCCCCGCTGCCGAGCGGGGAGACGATTCGGTACCGGCCCCCGAGGACGGTCGGGATCGGGGGGGCGTCTGGGTCGCGTTCGTGATCGTTCATCGGGTCCGTGGCGCGCTCGCGGGCAAGGTCGGACCGGCGGCCGCCGGCGCGCAAACGAGGTGGAGACGCGCGAGCACGCCGTCCGGTGCGATGTCCCAGTCTACGGGACGGCGCTTCGGCTGTCGCCCGGACGCCGTACTACCCCCGTCGGCGGTCAGCCGGCCTGACGGCCTGACGCCTCCCAGGGAGCTGGAGCGCTTCACATTGCTTAACACTACAGAGATGGTTTCAACTGTCGTGGTGGTGGTAATATACCGTTTGCGCGGCGGAGTCCCCCTCCACACACCCCTCCTCTGCGCAAGGTACCTCCAGGTACCACCCCATGGCTCCTTTCAAAGGCCCCTCTCCCCGAGGGGCTGCCCGGAAACGGGTGCACGAAGGCGACGCGCAAGCGTCGCCTTCGTGCGTACGGCGTCTCCTTCGGGTTCTCCGGGCCGTCGCGCGCTGAGCCCTTGCGGGCCGCGTGCCGCTCACCGGCGCCGCGTCAGTGGTCGCCCGGCAAGAGCCCGGAGGCCAGCACGAAGTTCTCGGTGATTCGCCGGCAGAACGAAGGGTACGCCGGCAGCCGCTCCTCCGTCTCGGCGCGCAGCTTCTCGGCGAAGCCCTCTCCGAGGTGCTTCTGCTCCTCGACCGCGTCCCGCACCCAATGTGGAGCCATCTCCGCGTCGACCTCGGGGTGAAACTGTGTGCCCCACGACCTGCCGCCGGCGCGGAACACCTGTACACCGTCGCCAATGGTCGCGACGAGGTGCGCGGTGGGCGGCAGCTTGCACGAATACGCGTGCCAGTTGAAGGCGACGAACGGCGAGGAGATGCCACGCAGGAGTGGATCGTCGGCGACCTTCTCGATCCACGTCCAGCCGACCTCGGGGCGCCGGCGCTGGTACACATCGCCGCCGTCGGCGAGAGCGAGCAGCTGTGCGCCCAGGCAGACGCCCCACACGGGGCCGCCCTCGTGGACCATGCGCCGCATGAGCTTGATCTCGGCCGCCAGGAACGGGTACTCCCTGGTCTGCGTCGCGTGGATGGCCCCGCCGAGACTGATCAGCCCTGAGGTCTCGCCGGGCCAGGCAGGCAGTTCGTCGGCCTGATCCACGCGGCAGACGACGAACGGCACGCCGAGCTCCTTCAGCGCGACGCCGATACTACCGGGCGGGTCGTCGGGCTCGTGCTGGACGATGGTCAGCGGCTTCATCTGCGGCTCCTCTCCGGTACGTACGGGAGTATACCCGTCTTGCCGGGCTGCTCGGGCCTCTGCGAGACTAGGCGCATGAGCGGCAGTATCCCTACGCATGGACCGGTCGACCCACTCACGGGCGCGCCGATCGTCGAAATCGTCTCGGCCGGCAACGAGGTCCTCATCGGCGACGTCCTCGACACCAACACGAACTGGCTGTGCACGCGCGTCACCGGGCTGGGCGGGCTGGTGCGCCGCACCGTGATGCTGCGCGACGACATCGAGGCCATTGCCGAGGAGCTCCGCGGCAGCCTGGCGCGGCGCCCGGCGCTGGTGTTCACCGTCGGCGGGCTCGGACCGACGAGCGACGATCGCACACTCGAGGGCGTGGCGCTCGGTCTCGGCGTCGGGCTGGAGTTGCACCCCGAGGCCGAGCGCCTCGTGGCGGCGAAGTACCGGGAGTTCCACGCGGCCGGCTACGTGCCGTTCCCGGAACTCAACGACAGCCGCCGCAAGATGGCGCGGCTGCCGGCCGGGGCGGAGCCGATCGTGAATCCGATCGGCGGGGCCCCGGCCGTCCTCTGCCGCGCCGGCGAGACAAGGATCGTCTCGCTCCCCGGCGTGCCCGGCGAGCTCATGGCGATCGTCGACGATTCGCTCGACGATCTGTTCGGCGAGGTCTTCGGCGCGGCTCGCTACGAGGAGCGGTCCCTGGAAGTGGATCTGCAGGACGAGTCGGCGATCGCGGACATCCTCCGGGCGGCAGAGGAGGCCTTCCCGGCGGTGTACGTGAAGTCGCGCGCCAAGGTCCTCGGGAGCACGCGCGTGATCCGCGTCACCCTGAGCGCACGCGGCGAGAACGAGATGTCCGTAGCCGCGCTGCTCGATCCAGTGGCGGAGCAACTGCTCGCGCACATCGCCGCCGCCGGGTTGGCCGTCCGCCCGGTGGACGCCGCTTCCGGCTGAGACGCGGCCTCCATCCCTCACGTCGCGAGGGAGGACGGGCCACGCCGCGTCAGTCCAGGTGGTCCTCGATGAAGTGCGTGTTCACGTCTCCCGCGACGAACAGCGGATGGTCGATCACGAGACGGTGGAACGGGATCACCGTCTTGACGCCCTCCACGAGGAACTGGTCGAGCGCCCAGCGCGAGCGTGCGAGGCACTCCTCGCGGTCACGCCCCCAGACGATGAGCTTACCGAGCAGACTGTCGTAGAACGGCGGCACCATGTAGCCCTGATACACGTGGCTGTCGAGGCGCACCCAGGGGCCCCCCGGGGGGATCCACTGAGTGACGACGCCCGGTGACGGCATGAAGTCCTCGGCCGGGTCCTCAGCATTGATGCGGAACTCGATGGCGTGGCCCTCGAGCTCGATGTCATCCTGGCGCAGCGGCAGGCCCTCGCCGGCGGCGATGCGGATGCCGGTCTTGACGATGTCGACGCCGCTCACCATCTCGGTGACGCAGTGCTCGACCTGTACGCGCGTGTTCATCTCCATGAAGTAGAAGCTGCCGTCGGCGTCGAGCAGGAACTCCACGGTCCCGGCGCCCTCGTAGTCCGCGGCGACGGCCGCGGCCACGGCCGCATCGCCCATCTGGCGACGAAGCTCCGGGCTCACCGCCGGCGACGGCGCCTCCTCGATGAGCTTCTGGTGGCGCCGCTGGATGCTGCAGTCGCGCTCGCCGAGATGGATGCCGTGGCCCTTGCCGTCGGCGAGCACCTGGATCTCGATGTGGCGGGGCGCACCGATGTACTTCTCAACGTAGACGGCGCCGTTGCCGAACGCCGCCTCGGCCTCCGCTTGAGCCTGACGAACGGCGGCGGCCAGCTCCGAGGCCTCCTTGACGATGCGGATACCCTTGCCGCCGCCGCCGGCCGACGCCTTGACCATGACCGGCAGGCCGATGTCGCGGGCGACCACCTCGGCCTCGGCGGCGCTCTCGATGATGCCCTCTGAGCCGGGAGTGACCGGGACACCGGCGGCGGTCATCGTCGCCCTCGCCGCCGCCTTGTCGCCCATGAGCCCGATGCTCTCCGGCGAGGGACCGATGAACTTGATGCCTTGCTCCCGGCAGAGGCGGCTGAACTCCGCACGCTCGGCGAGGAATCCGTAGCCGGGGTGGATCGCCTCGGCGCCGCTCTGCAGCGCCGCCTGGATCAGCGCCGGCATGACGAGATAGCTCTGGGCGGCCGGCGCCGGCCCGATGCACACGGCCTCGTCGGCGTACCTGACGTGCAGACACTCGGCGTCGGCCTCGCTGTACACGGCCACCGACCGGATGCCGAGCTCACGGCAGGCGCGGATGATGCGGATGGCGATCTCGCCACGGTTGGCGATGAGGACCTTGCTGAACACGGGCGCTCCTTGCTGGCGGTCGCCGGATTATAGCCGACGCGGGCGAGGTGGGGCTGCAGACCCGGTGCGAAGCGGCGCGGGTGTTCGACACGCTGACAACACTTTGGACCGCAGGCCCCTCATGAGTCCCACCCGGCTGCCGATAGGCATCACGAGACCGGAAAGGATTACTCACCGGGCCTAGGCTCGGCATCTCATCCTCTCTCTCAGCCGGGCCGGTCTCCTTCAGAAGACACACGGACAGCCCGCATCCGAGTGAAGGCCCCCGCCGGCCCGGCACTTTTCTCCTCCTCACGTCGTCCACCGTGTCCTGCCTCCGCGCCGCTTCCGCCGGCCTCACGATGCGCTAGACTGTGGACACGATCCGGCGGGAGGTCTGCGTGCCCAACGCGCACAAGAAGAGCTTGGCGATCATCGACGACGACACCGAGCTCCTGAGCGAGCTCGCGACGACGCTCGGGACCGCATACAGGGTGACAACCAGCCCGGGCGACACGGACACCGTGTGCGTCCTGCAGGACGACCCACCGTCGGCCGTCGTCCTCGACCTCGACCTTCAGACCCGCGACCCCTTCGAGCTGCTGCGCCTGATCGCCCGCGACCCCGCGCTGCACGGCACGCCCGTACTCGCGCTCGCCTCCGACAGCGATTTCGCGACCTTCGAGCACGCCCACCGCGCGGGCGCGTCCGAGTTCATGACCAAGCCGTTCTCACTGGAGGATCTCCGCCGCAAGCTCGACGAGCTGGCGACCGACAGGCGCCCACAGCGCGCCGCCGGGCGTCTCAAGCTCGGGGCCCTGCTCGTCGCCAGCGGCCTCGTCACCCAGGAGCAGCTCGACGGCGCCCTGGATCGTCAGCATGACGGCGGCGGGCGCCTCGGCGAAGTGCTCGTCGCCGAGGACCTGGTCAGCGAGCACGACATCGTCACCGCGGTGGCGGGCCAGATGCACATCGGCGTGGTCGACCTCGCGCTCACGACCCCGCAGCCGGCCGCCCTCGGCCTGCTCCCGCGCGACTTCATCGTCCGCCGGCGGCTCATGCCGCTGAGTCTCGACGACAACGGCAGCCTCGTCCTGGCGATGACCAACCCGCTGGATGTCATCTCCATCGACGAGGTCGGCATGCGCACCAAGAAGCGCATCGTGCCGGTCATCTGCACCGAGTCCGCCTTCGACGAGGCCGTGGCCATCTACTTCAGCTCCCGCGGCAAGCTCAAGGACGCGCGGGACGCCTCCGAAGAGGTGAGCCTTTCCGCGGCCGACATCGACGCCGACATCATCGAGATCGTCGATGCCCTTCTCACCGACGCCGCCAGCATGGGCGCGTCAGACATCCACCTGGAGCCGGGCGAGGACTCGCTGGGCGTGCGCTGCCGCATCGACGGCGTGCTCCACGAGATGCGGGAGTTCCCCAAAGATCTGCAGGCGGGCATCATCAGCCGCCTCAAGATCATGGGCAATCTCAACATCGCCGAGAGGCGTTTGCCGCAGGACGGCCGCACCAGCTTCGAGCTCTCGAGCGGCGAGGCCGTCGACCTGCGCCTCGCCTCCATTCCCAGCATGTTCGGCGAAAACCTCACCATCCGCATCCTCGAGGTCTCGCCGCTGCCGCCGACGCTGGCTTCGCTCGGCCTCGTCGACGACAACCTCAGCCGGTTCGAGGCCGCGCTCAGGGCTCCCGAAGGCGGCATCGTCATCGTCGGCCCCACCGGCTCGGGCAAGTCGACAACGCTGTACACCACCCTCGAGCTCATCAAGAGCCCTCAGCGCAAGGTCTACACCGTCGAGGACCCCATCGAGCGCAAGATCGAGGGGATCATCCAGACCGAGGTCAAGCCGGCCATAGGCCTCACGTTCGCCCAGGCGCTGCGCTCACTCGTGCGCGCCGACCCGGACGTCATCATGGTCGGTGAGATCCGCGATCTCGAGACCGCCAAGATGGCCGCGGACTCGGCGATCACCGGGCATCAGGTGTTCAGCACCCTGCATACCAACGACGCCTCAGCCGCCGTCAACCGCCTCGTCGAGATGGGCGTGCCACGCTACCTCGTAGCTGCGGCGTGGCGCTGCTTCGTCGCCCAGCGGCTCGTACGCCGCCTCTGCCCTCACTGTCGCGTCGAGGCGCCGATGACCGAAGTCACCTGGCTGGAGCTCGGCCTCGGCCCGGCGCCCAAGAAGCGCTTCAAAGTCTGGGAGCCGGTCGGCTGCACCAAGTGCTTCGGCACCGGCTACCGCGGCCGTCTGGGCCTCTACGAGGTACTCGTCGTCGACGACGACCTCCGCGACGTCATCGCCACGGGGGGCAGCGTGCTCGAGATCCAGCACATGGCCCGCGCGAAGGGCGTCGCCTCCCTGCGCGAAGACGGCGTCGGCAAGGTCCTCGAGGGCACCACGAGCTACCTCGAGCTCCTGCGCGTCACCGTCTGAACGTAGCCCGCCGGGACGACACCAGACCGGAGCCTCTAGACGCCTGTTCTATGCGACCCACCGGCCGGCGACCGATGTCATGACCAGGAGACCGGAAGTGCTCTGAGAGAGGATCTCCCAGTCGACTTGAGGTTGGCCGGCGGCGCGAAGCGGGGGCTCGCACCGCCGGCCGTTTCACGTACGTTCCCGGGCCGATTCGCGGTCAGGCGGAGCGGTGGTCGATCACGCGCCGCGCCTTACCCTCGGAGCGCTCGAGCGTGCCGGGTTCGACCAGCTTGACGATGGGCCGGACGAGGAGCGCCGAGCGAAGCTCTTCGGTCACTCGGCGCTCGAACGCGCGCAGGTCGTCCAGCCAGCCGTCAAAGAGGGCGTCCGTGACCTCCACGTGCACCTCGAACGTGTCGATCGAGCCGGGTCGCTCCAGCACGATCTGGTAGAACGGCTCGACGCCCTCGATCGCGAAGAGCACGCTCTCGATCGCCGAGGGGAAGATGTTGACGCCGCTGATGATGAACATGTCGTCGGTGCGGCCGACCACCTTGCCCATGCGCGCCGTCGTCCGGCCGCACTCGCACTGCTCCCGCGTGAGCGTCGTCAGGTCACGCGTGCGGTACCGCAGCACGGGCGAGCACTCTCGCGTGAGCGCGCTGATCACAAGCTCGCCGACCTCGCCATCGGCGACCGGCTCGCTGGTCGTCGGATCCAGGCACTCGGCGAGGAAGTGATCTTCGGAGATGTGCATACCGCTGCGGCACTCGCACTCGCCGGCCACGCCGGGGCCGCCGAGCTCCGTGAGCCCATAGTTGTCCGTGGCCCTGATCGGCAGACAGCTCTCGATCCGTCCGCGCATCTCCTCGCTGCACGTCTCCGCCCCGAAGAGACCGAGGCGCAGACGGAGGTCTTCGAACGGGGCGCCACGCCGCCGCAACACGTCGCCGATGTAGAGGGCGTACGAGGGCGTCGTGATCAGCACCGTGGTGCCGAAGTCACGCATGAACTGGAGCTGGCGAGCGGTGTTGCCGGCGCTGATCGGCAGCACGGTGGCGCCGGCGCGTTGCAGCCCGTAGTGGAGACCGAAGCCGCCCGTGAACATGCCGTACCCGAAGGCGACCTGGGCGACGTCGCCCTCGTGCACGCCCACGGCCACGGCCAGACGGCAGACCAGCTCGGCCCACATCTCGAGGTCGGCTCTCGTGTAGCCCCCCACGACGGGCCTGCCCGTCGTCCCCGATGAGGAATGGACCTCGACGACCTCGTCCATGGGCACGGCGAAGAGCCCGCCGGGGTAGTTGTCGCGGAAGTCGGTCTTCTCGGTGACGGGCAGGCTGCGGACGTCGCTGAGACTCATCAGGTCCCCGGGCTCGAAGCCGGCGTCGTCCAGCCGCGAGCGGTAGAACGGGACGCGCTCGTGGATCCGTGCCAGCATGTCATCGAGACGACGGAGCTGAAGCTGCTCGAGCAGCTCCCGATCGATGGTCTCGTGCGGGACGTCCCAGATCGTCATGTGTGAGCCTCCTCGTCGCCGCCTGCCCGGGGCAATCATACCGGGGCGGCGAGCGTCGGCGCGTGGGCGCCCGGCTCGCTTCGGACCCGCTGCGCGAAGACGCTCGTGACGGCGTACCCCTGGGGGTATCATCGTTTGGCCCCGGGAAGAGTATCCCAAGTACGTTGATCACGACCAGTGAAGGCCCATGAGCGACCGCGACGCCACCATCGATCTGCCTATCACAGGCATGACCTGCGCCAGTTGCGTAGCCAGGACCGAGCGCGCCATCGGCAAGGTCCACGGCGTGGACAAGGCGGCGGTCAACCTCGCCACCGAGAAGGCGACGGTCACCTTCGACCCCGGCGCCGTCTCGACGGGCGACCTCGTCGCCGCCGTCGAGGGAGCGGGCTACGGAGTCGTGACCGCACAGGAGACCTTGCCGATCATCGGCATGACGTGCGCGAGTTGCGTCAGCCGGGTGGAGAAGGCGCTTCGCGCGCCACCCGGCGTTCTCCGAGCCGACGTCAATCTCGCGACCGAGAAGGCGACCGTCTCGTACATCCCGGGCCAGGCGACGTATCGAGACCTCGTGGAGACGGTTCGCGGCGCCGGCTACGACGTCGTGGAACCCGCGCCCGGCAACGGCGAGGAGGGTATCGAGGCGGCGGCCGACGCGGAGGACGCGGCCCGCGCCGCCGCGTACCGCCGACTGAAGCTCAAGGTCATCGTGGGCTTCGCGCTCAGCGTCATCATCTTCGCGGGCACCATGCAGATGGAGTGGTTCACGTTCCTGCCCGACTGGATGCACAACGGGTACTTCCTTTGGGGCCTCGCCAGCATCGTGCAGTTCTGGGTCGGCTGGCAGTTCTACACGACCGCCTGGTCGGCGCTGAAGCACGGGACGACGACGATGAACACGCTGGTGGCGATGGGCTCATCGGCCGCCTACTTCTACAGCGTGCTCGGCGTCCTCTTCCCCGCGTTCTTCGAATACCAAGGACTCGGAGAGCCGATGTACTTCGACTCCGCGGCGTTCATCATCACCCTCATTCTGTTCGGCCGGCTGCTCGAGGCGCGCGCCAAAGGCCAGACGGGCGCCGCCATCAAGGCGCTCATCGGCCTGCAGCCCAAGACGGCGCGCGTCCTGCGTGGCGGCGTCGAATCGGACGTGCCCGTCGCCCAGGTGCTCGTCGGCGACGTGGTCGTCGTCCGCCCCGGAGAGAAGGTGCCCGTCGACGGGGTCGTCGAGGACGGCGCCTCGCCGGTCGACGAGTCGATGCTCACGGGCGAGCCGATCCCGGTAGCCAAGCAGGCCGGCGACGTGGTGATCGGCGCCACCATGAACACCACCGGCTCGTTCACGTTCCGGGCCACCAAGGTCGGCGCGGAGACCGCACTCGCCCAGATCGTTCGCCTGGTGGAGCAGGCGCAGGGCTCCAAGCCGCCCATCGCGCGCCTCGCGGACGTCATCGCCGCGTGGTTCGTACCGGCCGTCATCGTCATCGCCACCGTCACGCTGGTGGTCTGGCTGGTCTTCGGCCCGTCGCCGTCGCTCAACTATGCCCTGCTCAACTTCGTCGCCGTGCTCGTCATCGCGTGCCCTTGTGCGCTCGGCCTTGCGACTCCGACGGCCATCATGGTGGGTACCGGCAAGGGTGCCGAGAACGGCGTCCTCATCAGGGACGGCGCCGCACTCGAGACCGCCCACAAGCTGGACGTGGTGGTCCTCGACAAGACGGGCACGCTCACCGAGGGCAAGCCGCGCGTCACCGACGTCGTGCTGTTCGGCTCGGGAAACGGGACCGACGTCGAGGTCGGCCCACACTTCGACAACGACGGCCTCCTCCGCCTGGTGGCGGCGGCCGAACGCGGCAGCGAGCACCCGCTCGCGGCGGCGCTCCTCGCCGCCGCCGCCGAGCGCGACCTCGTCCTGCCGCCGGCGACGGGGTTCGAAGCGATCGCCGGCCACGGGATCCGCGCCGAGGTCGAAGGACACACGGTGCTCGCCGGTAACGAGCGGCTGGCCGGCGGGGCCGGCGTTCGGCACGCGGCCGCGCTCGCCGCCCAAGGCAAGACTGTCGTCACGGTCGTCATCGACGACCAGCCCGTGGGAGCCATCGCCATCGCCGACACGGTGAAGCCGGGCTCGGCAGCGGCCGTGGCCCGCCTCAAGCAGCTCGGCCTCGAGGTCGTCATGCTCACCGGCGACCAGACCGCCACCGCGCAGGCGATCGCCGCACAGGTCGGCATCGACAGGGTCGTCGCGGAAGTGCTGCCAGAGGAGAAGGCGTCCGAGGTATCTGCGCTGCAGGCCGGCGGGCACAGGGTGGCCATGGTCGGCGACGGCATCAACGACGCCCCGGCGCTCGCCCAGGCCGACGTCGGCATCGCCATCGGCACGGGCACCGACGTCGCCATGGAGGCGAGCGACATCACCCTGATGTCGGGGGACGTGGGCGGCGTGGCCACCGCCGTGGAGCTCTCCCGCGCCACCATCCGCACCGTGAAGCAGAACCTCTTCTGGGCGTTCGCCTACAACGTCGCGCTGATCCCGCTGGCGGCGGGAGTCTTCTACCCGGCCTTCGGGATCCTGCTCAATCCGATCTACGCCGCCGCCGCGATGGGGCTGAGCAGCGTGACCGTGGTGACCAACAGTCTGCGGCTTCGGGGGTTCAAGGCGAGCTGAGACCGCGGGCGCATGAGCCCGTACGTGACGAGAGGAGCGATCCGCTGCTTCGCGATTCGCCCCTCCCGGGTGGCGACACTCCTATGTCCGCTGATCCGTTCATCGTTGCTCGCGGATCACTTGCGACGCTTCCTGGAGCGATCCTCCTGCTTCACCTGCGTTCTGTTGAAATGCACAGGGCCCATGGTCTCACCTCCCTACAATCTGAGTAGACAGTCGGAGTATAGCCGCTCCAGCACAGGAAATAAACCCGTCTTGTGAAGTGGTGCACGTACATCTGCGCTCTCCGCCGCCCCCAGCAGTGTCCAGAACGGCCAACCATGACGGCCAATATCCTTCGCCCGTCCAGTGTCCTGCCGCGAGCCGCGATGGGAAGATGGAGCGGGGGGAGCGGCGCATGGAGCACGCTCCTTCCGTCCGGGATCGGAAGAGGTCACCTGCTGCGCGTTCTCGACCGTCATGCCATCGGCCAGATACTCCGCACCAAAGACGTCGACGCCTGGGGCGTCGCCGCCAACGAGCCGCGGCTGCCACTGGCCCCGGGGTACCCTGCCGCGATCTCCATCCTCATGCGACTCGATCCACTGGTGGTGCGCGGGCTGCGCTACGGTCCCACACTCGACTATCACCAGGAGTACCTGCGCGTGAACGGCGCGCTCGACGACGCCACCGACACGCTCGTCGAGATACTGAAGGTCCACGGGCACGCGGCGGAGCGCGTCGTCGCGACCGGCGCGTCGAACGGCAGCAGGCCGTTTCCGCACAAGACGGCGGCGACCTCGGCCGGTCTGGGATGGATCGGCAAGACAGCGCTGTTCGTCTCGCCGGAGTTCGGCCCGGCCGTCCGCCTCGCGACCGTCTTCACCGACCTCGACCTCACTGCGGGCCAACCGGTCGCCGCAAGTCGGTGCGGCGCCTGCCGCGACTGCGTCGACGCCTGCCCCGCCGGCTGCGGCCGCGACGTCCTGTGGAGGGCGGGGATGGCGCGCGAGCTCCTCTTCGACGCCGGCGCCTGCCGCCACCACATGGCGCAGTACACGAGCATCCAGGCCGAGATCTGCGGCATCTGCGTCGCCGCCTGCCCGTACACGTTGCGACACTGACCGGCCGGCGCCTGCCGCGCTGACGGACTCCGGCCGCTCTCGTGAGCGCGGGCGCCCGCGCCGGCCGCACCCAGCCGCACCCAGTCTCGTCCGGCCTTGTCCGGCCTTGTCCGGCCTTGTCCGGCCTCCGCCGAACCTTGTCCGGTCCCGCGCGTCGTGCTAGGCTCGACTTCCTTACTGCAAATGGTTTTCAGTTTCAGAAAGGACGCCGCCATCAGCTTCAACTCAGCCGACATCTCCGCGGAGTTGGCCGCCCGCGGACTTCGCCTGACGCGCCAGCGCCGTGCGGTCCTCGAGGCCATCGCCGCGGCGCCGTCGAGCCTCAGCGCGCTGCAGGTCTACGACGCGGCTCGGGAGCGCTGTCCGGAGCTGGGACTGACGACCGTCTACCGGACGCTGGACGTGCTCACCGAGATCGGCGCTCTGCGCCGTGTACACGGGCCCGACCACTGCGAGGGCTTCGTGCCCGCCGGCGCGGCGCACGGCCACACCGTCGTCTGCAGCGTCTGCGGCCGCGTGACCGAGTTCACGGCCTGCGACATGCGGGGCATTGTGGACGCGGCGGGACGTGAGACCGGCTACCGCATCACCGACCACTTCCTGCAGCTGGGCGGTCTCTGCTCCGGCTGCAGCGCCGCGGGAGAAGCCGCCGCAGGCGGAGGCTCGGCGTGAGGAGGCGCGGCCAGCGGTTGCTTCTGGCCGCCGCACTGCTCGTGCCCGCCGCCGCCTTTGCCGCCGGATGCGGGACGGCAACGACGTCGGCCGGCGACGGTACCCTCGACGTGGTGGCCTCCGCCAGCTACCTCGCCGACATCGCCCAGAACGTCGCCGGCGACCGCTTCGAGGTGCGCTCTCTTGTACCCCCGGAGACTGACCCCCACTCGTTCGAGCCGACGCCGTCCGACTTGGGCGAGGTCGCCGCCGCCGACCTCGTCATCGTCAACGGCGGCGGGCTCGAAGGTCCATTGCTGGGGACCCTGGAGAACGCCGGCGGTGACGCGACGCTCATCGAAGCCTCCGCCGGACTCGAGAGCCGGCGGCCTCAACCCGGCGAGCCGCCGCTCGAGAACTCAGAGACGGATCCGCACTTCTGGCTCGACCCCACGCTCACGAAGACCTACGTGGAGAACATCCGCGACGCCTTCGCCGAGGCCGATCCCGCGGGAGCGGCTGAGTACGAAGCCAACGCGGCCGCCTACTCGAAGGAACTCGACGAACTCGATGCCTGGATCGAGACGCGACTCGCGCAGATCCCGCCCACAGAGCGCAAGCTGGTCATGAATCACGCCAGCCACGGCTACTACGCCGACCGGTACGGCCTGGAGATCGTCGGCACCGTCATTCCCGGAACAGGGACGGGAGCAGCGCCGACGGCCAAGCAGCTCGCCGACCTGACCGCAGCCATCCGTTCCAGCGGAGCCAAGGCCGTCTTCGTGGAGATCGGGGAGAACCCCGAACTCGCGCGGCAGATCGCCGGCGAGACCGGGGCCACGGTGGTCACCGATCTCCTCGACCACTCCCTGACCGAAGCGGGCGGCGTGGCCCCCACCTACGTCGACATGATGAAGTACGACACGCTTCGCATCGTGGAGGCGCTCCAGTGAACCCCGGCGGCGCGGCGTCTCTCTCCCTGGAGGGTGTGACCGTGACCTACGGCGGGCGCCCAGCACTGGACGACGTGACCATGAGCATCCCTCACGGCTCCCAGGTGGCGATCGTCGGGCCGAACGGCGCGGGCAAGTCGACGCTCTTCAAGGCCCTGGTAGGCCTGCTCCCCGTGGGCGCAGGGCGTGTGCGCATGCACGACCGCGCGCCAGGCGGCCAGACGGACCCGATCGCCTACGTGCCCCAGCGCGAGGAGATCGACTGGGGCTTCCCGGTCACCGTGCACGACGTCGTCATGATGGGCAGGTACGGGCGTCTGGGCTGGTTCCGCCGGCCCGCAGCCGCCGACCGCCAGGTAGTGGCGCGCTGCCTGGACGAGCTCGGCATCGCCGAGCTCGAGAAGCGCGCCATCGGCGAGCTCTCGGGCGGCCAGCAGCAGCGCGTGTTCCTCGCCCGGGCGCTCGCCCAGGAGCCGCACGTGCTCCTGCTGGACGAGCCCTTCACCGGCATCGACGTGAGCGCCCGCGAGGCCCTGCTCGCGCTGCTCGCACGCCTCCGCGAGCGCGACATCACCGTGCTTGTGAGCACCCACGACATGGAGACGGCCGCGCAGCGCTTCGAGCTCGTGGCCCTCCTGAACCACCGGCTGGTCGCCTACGGCCCACCGGCGAGCGTCTTCACCCCCGAGCACCTCACCGCGGCCTTCGGCGGCCAGGCCCTCTTCCTCGACGGGATGGTCGTGATCGACCAGTGCTGCCCGGGTCACGTCGGCGACGGCGAGGAGCACCGGCACAGTCACGAGCCCCACGCGGATCCGCGATGATCGCCTGGCTCACCGATCCCTTCGCCCTCGAGTTCATGCAGCGCGCCCTGGTCGCATCGCTGATCGTCGGCGTGCTCTGCTCGGTGATCGGCACCTTCGTGGTGCTGCGCTCCATGGCCTTTCTCGGCGACGCCCTCGCCCACGCCATCCTGCCCGGCGTTGCGATCGCCTACCTGCTGGGCGCCGACCTGTTGCTGGGCGCCCTCGTGGCGGCGGTCCTCGTCGCCGTCGGGATCGGCGTCTTCTCCCGCCGAGGCGGTCTCAAGGAGGACACCGCGATCGGCATCCTCTTCGCGGCCGCGCTCGCCCTCGGCGTCGTGCTCATGAGCACCGTCCGCTCCTACGCGTCCGACCTCACCCACATCCTCTTCGGCAACGTACTCGGAGTGACCACCAGCGATCTCTGGATCATCGGGATCCTCGCGGCGATCGTGCTGGTGGTGCTCATGCTCTTCTTCAAGGAGTTCCAGCTGGCCTCGTTCGACCCCGTGCTCGCCCACATGCTGGGCAAGCGGCCTGAGGTGCTGCGGTTCACGATGCTGATCCTGCTGGCGCTCACCATCGTCGTCAGCCTGCAGACTGTGGGTGTGGGGCTGGTCGCCGCCATGCTGGTCACACCGGCGGCGACCGCCTACCTGCTCACGCGGCGCCTCGCGGCGATGATGGCGGTGTCCGCCGCGGTGGGCGCGGTCTCGAGCGTCGCCGGGCTGTACGCGAGCTACTACCTCGACGTCGCGTCGGGGGCGGCGGTCGTGCTCATCGCCACCGCCGCCTTCCTGCTCGCCTACGTCTTCGCGCCGCGGCGCGGACTCGTCGCCCGCAGAGCGACGCGGCACGCCGCGTAGCTCCGGCCTCGGCGGCCGCCAGAGTCCGGCGCCGCGCCCGTCGCCGTTTCACCGTCACCCCCGGTGTGCAATAGTGCCCACAGGGACCACACACGAGGAGGACACGCCATGCCGACCACGCTCGTCCTGGGTTACGACGGTTCGGACTGCGCCAAGAAGGCGCTCGCGCACACCGTGGAGATCGCGAAGCACATCGATGACGCCGAGGTCTTCGTCGTCCACGCCTTCGAGTTCTCGATCGGCTACGTCCCGATGGGCATGACCGACTCGCCTCTCATGATGAGCTCGGAGTACGACCAGCACGTTGATCTGGTGCGTTCGTTCGGCGAGCAGGCGGTCGCCGAGGCTCAGCAGACACTCGCGGCAGCCGGCGTCCAGACGGCCGGAGCGGTGATCGAGGGCAAGGCCGTCGACGTGCTCCTCGAGACGGCACGCGAGAAGGATGCGGCGGCCATCGTCGTCGGCAGCCATGGCGAGGGCGCCGTGTCGGCCGCCTTCCTCGGCTCGACGGCGCTCAAGCTGCTCCACCACAGCGACATCCCCGTCCTCGTGGTACCGCGTCACGAGAAGGAGTAGACGGCCGGGAAGGAGCGCGCGATGGCGAAGTGGCGCAAACCGGACGAGGCTTTGGTCCGGCTGCTGGACGAGACGATCTCGGGCCTGGAGTTCGACCAGCCGGTCGACTACCGGCCGATGTTCGGCTGCCCGGCGTACTTCACCGGCGGCAACATGTTCGCCGGGGTGTGGCAGGAGACGGTGATGCTCCGTCTGCCGGAGGACGAGCGTACCGCGGTCACGGCCGCCGGCGGCGGGCCCTTCGAGCCCATGGAGGGCAGGCCGATGAAGGAGTACGTCGCCCTGCCCGCATCCATGGTCGCCGACCCGGTGGAGGCGGCCGGCTGGGTGGGCAAGGCGGCAGCGTACGCCGCGTCCCTGCCGCCCAAACAGAAGAAGCCGCGCAAGAAGAAGACGTAGCCGCGGCCGCGCGGCCGCGGCTACGTCTTCTGGCCGGCGCTCAGCGCCGCTGCTGCGGCTGACCCGGCGTGGGGTTCGGCTGCGTCGGCTTGGCCGGGACCGGCGCGATGCCCGCGAGGTCACCGATCACATTGACCAGGCTGCCGTCCGCCGGCACGACGATCTTGGCGTTCTGCCAGAACGCCTTCTCCACGGTCTCGAGCTTGCGCAACACCTGGGCGTTGCCCACGAAGAACCTCTCGGCGGCCTCGTTGACCAGCTGGATGGCCTGCGCCTCGCCCTCGGCGGCGAGGATCTTGGCCTGCTTCACACCCTCGGCCTTCTTGATCTCGGCGCGGCGCTGCCCGTCGGCCTGCGTCTCAGTCGCGGTGGCGAAGTCGATCGCCGCGATCTTCTCGTTCTCGGCCTTGACGACCTTGTTCATCGTCTCCTGGACGTCCGCCGGCGGGTCGATCTCCTTGAGCTCGGTGCGGAGGATCTCGAGGCCCCAGTTGGCGGTCTCGGTGCGCAGCGTGGTGCGCAGCTCCTCGTTGATGCGGCCGCGCTCGCTGTTCGCCGACTTGAGGCTCAGCGTGCCGATGATGTTGCGGAGGGTCGTGCGCGCGAGCTGGACGATCTGCACCTGGTAGTTGGCGACGTTGTACTGCGACGCCTTCACGCTCTCCTCATCCGACTTGACCTTGAGGTAGACCTGCGCGTCGACGCGGGCGTTGAGGTTGTCGTTGGTGATGATCGTCTGCGGGGTCGCGTCGACCAGGGTCTCGCGGATGTCCACCTGGTACATCCGCTCGATGCCGAACGGGATGGTGAGGTGGATCCCCGGTCCGGCGAAGCGGCTGTACTTGCCCAGACGCTCCACGAGGCCCCGGTGCGTGGGACGCACGATGCGGATACCGGAGAGGATGCCGACGACGACGAACAGGATGACGACGATGACGATGGCGAGAGCTACCCAGCCCATGACTGCCCCTTTCGAGTGCACGCGTCAGGCCGCCTCGCGGCCTTCGGCGCGCACGATGAAGTACACCGATGATGCTAGGGCCGGTCGAGCAGAAAGACAAGGGGAAGGCGGAGCAACATCCGCCGGCCCGGCCGATGCGAACGCCCGTCAGGCGATCAGCGACCGAGCAGCCCCTGAACGCCGGCGATCGAGTCGACGATGTGGTCGGGCTTGCCCGCCGCACGGGCAAGCGTCTCCTCGCGGAACTTGCCCGTGCGCACCAGCACACCGGTGATCCCGAGCGCCTGCGCAGCGAGGACGTCGTTCTCGACGTCGTCACCGACCATCGCCACTCTCCCGGGCGGCAGGCCGAGCGCGTCGAGGCCGGCGCGGAAGGCTCCGGGCGCCGGCTTACCGACGACGACGGCCTCGAGCCCCGTGGCCGCCTCGAGCCCAAGGAGGTAGGCGCCGGCGTCAAGCTTCTCGCCGCGCAAGGTCATCCACGAGAGGTTGCGGTGCATGGCGACGAGCTCTGCGCCATCGCGCAGGGCGGCGAGCACGCGATTGAACGTCTCGAAGGCGAACGACTCGTCGGAGCCGGAGAGCAGGATGACCTCCGGCTCGTCTTCGAGGCCAACGAGATCGACGCCCTCGAGGTCCTCCGGCTGCGCGTCGCCAAGGTGGAACACGCGGGCGACCGGGCGCTGCTCGCGCAGCCAGGCGCCCGTCGCGACCGACGCCGTCAGGATGTCGTCGTCCGCGAACGGGAAGCCCGCCTCTCGGAGCGCCGCACCGAAGCGCGCTCGGCTGAGCGCGGTCGTGTTGGTGAGGACGCGCAGGGGCACGCCCGCGGCGTGCAGGCGCGTCACGGCCGCCGCCGCTCCGGGCAGCGGCCGCCACGACATGGCGAGCACGCCGTCCATGTCGAGCAGCAGGCCGTCGATGTGTGTCAGTGTCACGTGGCCGTCCTTTCGGATGCGTCTGGTGCCGGAGCCGGGACTCGAACCCGGACGCCGCAATCAGCGACAGGAGATTTTAAGTCCCCGGCGTCTACCAGTTCCGCCACTCCGGCACGGCTGCAGTATATGACGCGAGAGGGAAGACGGGCGGGGCGCAGGACCGTGGGGCACCCCGGCGGGGCGCCGCCGGGGATCAGGTGGGGCGCAGCGAATCCTCTGCGAGAGCGAGCGCCGTACCCTCGAGGAGATCGGCCTCGCTGACGCGGACGGCGTCCAGCCCGAAGGCGGCACACGCCTCGCGCGCGATGAGGGCTCCGGCGAGGATCACGTCCTCGCGGCCGGGCTGGATACCCGGGAGCCGGCCGCGCTCCAGGCTGGTCATCACCGCGAAGCGCTCGATCGCCGCGTCGATGTCCGCCAGCGTCAGCCGGTGGCCCTGGATGAGCCGGGCATCGTACTCGCGCATGCCCAGCTTGTTGGCGACCAGCGTGGTGTAGGTACCGGCCACGCCGACCGAGCCGCCCACGGAGGTGCGTAGGCCGGCCGGCACGGCATCGGCGATCGCGGCGGCGACGTGACGCGAAAGCGCCGCGACCTCCGCCGCCGGAGGCGGGTCGTCGTGAAAGAAGCGCTCCGTGAGCCGCACGACCCCGACGTCGAGGCTGCGCACGAACGCCGGCGCCTGCCCGGCGGTGCCCACGGCGAACTCGGTGCTGCCACCGCCGATGTCGACGAGCAGGATCGGGTCGGGTGGCGGGTCGCCCGGGCCGGGCCGAGGAGTGTCCCCGGCCCTCCGAGGTCCGGCGAGCCATGAGGTTCCGCCGAGAAAGGCCAGTGCTCCCTCCTCCTCCCCGCTCAGGACGCGCCACGGCAGGGCGAAGTCGCGCTCTACGCCGGCAAGGAACTCCCGTCCGTCGCCGGCGTCGCGCAGGACGCTCGTGGCGACGAGGAGGCGCCGCGCCGGGCCGTAGGCCTCCAGGCGCGGCGTGTACTCCGCGAGACAGGCGCGCGTGCGCGCGACGGCGTCGGGGTGCAACCGTCCCGTCTCGTCGACGCCCTGGCCGAGCCGCACCACGGTCGTGAGCCTCGTGTCCTGCCGCACGATGCCGCCGCCGGCCTCCGCGAGGAACAGGCGGCACGTGTTGGTGCCGAGGTCGACGACGGCGATCCTCACGCGCCGCCTGCCGGAAGCAAGGCGGCGCAGCGGCGGTCGTCGCACCAGGGGTCCGCCAGCTCGGCCAGGATCGCCTCGCCGAGCGCGTAGCCCGGG
Organism: uncultured Thermoleophilia bacterium; assembly: GCA_963695395.1. Lineage (GTDB taxonomy): Bacteria > Actinomycetota > Thermoleophilia > UBA2241 > UBA2241 > CAIXSE01. The sequence continues at coordinate 19,616 of CAVOGK010000049.1, forward strand.
TGGGCGAGCGCGTGGGCGACGTGCGCGTGCAGGCACTTGACCGCGCGCACGTCGCCCACGCCGCCCACGCCGCTGGCGAGAGACGCGCCGCCGTCGACCATCGTGAGCTCGTACTCGCGCACGAGCTGCTCGCGACGGTCGGCCGAGAACGCCGCGGCATCCACCGCCGACCGAGCGAGCTCGCCATCGGCCGCGATCCGCCGGGTCCACGCGGCGACGCCGCCGTCGCTCTCGAGGCGGGAGACCGCGGCGACCAGCGTGGGACACGTGCAGTAATACAGCGTCGGGAACGGTCGGCCGTCGTCACCGAACGGAAGGTCCTCGACGACTACCGGGAACCGGAAGAGACAGCGTGCGGCCACGAGGCTCATCGCGTGCGGCGTGCGTCCGAGCTGCCCCGCCACTACCGCTGCGTCGGCGCCCGTCACCAGCGGAGGTCTCCCGCTCACGCCCGCCTCAGTGCAGCAGAGTCCGCCACAGGTCCTCGACGCGGTCGAGGACCGAGATGGAACTCTCCAGGGGAGGCGTGTCCGCGCCGAAGTCCCTCTCTACGTCCCTGCCCGGCAGCCCCTTGATCACGAAGACCTGCGTGTCGCGCGGCACCAGCTTGGTGTCGGCTCGGGCCCTCTGGGCGATGTACGCCTCTGTGTTGAGCAGCCTGACTTCGCGCTCGAGGGCGACGTTGTCCCGACGGGCGGCCTGCAACTCCGCCGACGCCTTCTCGAAGCGGTCCTGCTGCTCGAAGAAGGCGCGCAGCGGTGAGATGTACAAGGCGGCGGCGATCAGAAGGAGAATGAGGAGCGTGAGGCGGCCGAGGTGGGGCCGCGGCGCGTGTGCGCGTACGCCGGTGGGTGCGCGACGCACCTGCCTCGCCCCCGAGGTCGCTGCTGTACTCGTGTCGGTCACGCTGTGCCACTCCCGGCTCGCCGCCGCGGCCTGCTCTGCGCAGGACGGCCCCTTCTCACCGTAAGGGTTCGCGGCCGCCGGCGGATCTCCCTGCCCGGCGGCCGCGTAACGGCGGTCGCGTGCTGCTAGAGCTGCTGCAGGCTGGTATCCGCCTGCTGCCCGGCCTCCGACTTGGGATCGATGGCGACGGCCTGTGTGAACGCTGCCTTCGCCTCGTCGGTCAGCTTCTTGGTCTGCTTCTTGTCGCCGGCCTGCTCGGCGATCCTGGCGTCGTGATTGAGGAAGATGCCCTTGTTGAGCCAGGCCTTCTGGAACTCCGGGTCCACGACGAGGACGGCCTCGACCTGCTTGAGGGCGTTCTCGATGTCACCGCTGTAGAACAGGGTGACGGCGTAGTCGGTCCCCACGCCGGGGTCGGTGGCCTGCTTCTTCCACGCGGCGGCGTAGACTTCGGAGG
>CAVOGK010000050.1:0-7166 GCA_963695395.1 uncultured Thermoleophilia bacterium
ACGGAGGAAGTCACCACGATGCGCCTGTCCACGCAAGGCCTCACCATCGACTGGCTTCCCGTCGGCGAAGGCTCGCGCTGCGCGCACACCTCGCTGCACGACGTCGAGCACGCGAGCGAGGAGGCTGCGGCCATCGTGGCCGTGATCCGCGACGAGTCCACCATCGCCACGCCCCCATCGGCGTTCATGCTCGAGACGGGTGACGTCGCCGTAGCGGTCGGCACACCCCAGGGGGTCGAGGCCATGGCCAGCCTGCTGCGCAGCAGCTGACGGGGACGGGTCGATGCTCGCCGCTACGGCAGGAGGCGCGGGCTTCCTGCTCGAGGTGGGCGCTATCCTCCTCGTCCTCGCCGTCCTCGCCCGCGTCGCCGCGAAGACGGGCTTCTCACCGATCCCGCTCTACCTCCTGGCAGGTCTCGTCATCGGGTATCTGGCGCCGCCGTCCATCAATGCGGCGTTCATCGCCATCGAGTCGCAGATCGCCGTCATCCTCCTGCTGTTCATGCTCGGCCTCGAGTACACCGCCGAAGACGTGGTCGGCAGCCTGCGGTCGGGCATGGTCGGCGGACTGGCCGACGTCGCGCTCAACTTCTCTCCCGGGCTCCTCGTCGGCCTGGCGCTCGGATGGGACCCTCTCCCCGCGGTGCTCCTCGGCGGCGTCACCTACATCTCCTCGTCCAGCATCGTCGCCAAGGTGCTCGACGACCTGGGCCGCCTCGGCAACAGCGAGACGCCGGCTGTGCTCTCTGTGCTCGTCATCGAGGATCTGGCCATGGCGCCGTATCTCCCTCTCGTCGCCGTCCTTCTGGCGGGAGGCAGCCTGGCGAAGGGCATCGGGCTCGCACTTGCGGCGACGGCGCTTGCCATCGGGGCCCTGCTTCTCGCCCGCCGGCACGGCCACTCCCTCAGCCGTCGCCTGCAACACCCCAAGAGCGAAGTCGTCCTTCTGACCGTCGTGGGGTTGCTGCTGATCTCCGGCGGAGCCGCTGAGCTGCTCAGCGTCTCGGCCGGTGTGGTGGCGTTCCTCGTCGGCCTCTCGATCTCCGGGACGCTCGCCGAGCGCGCCCGCGAGCTGCTCAGCCCGCTCCGCGACCTCTTCGCCGCGGTCTTCTTCGTGCTGTTCGGTCTGCAGGTGGACGTGCACGCCGTCCCCGACGTCCTCGGCGTGGCCGTGCTCCTCTGGCTCGTCACGGCGGCCACGAAGCTGCTGACCGGCTGGATCGCCGCGCGGCGGCTGAGCGGCGTGCCCGGACGTCTCCGGGCAGGCACGGCGCTCGTGGCGCGCGGCGAGTTCTCGATCGTCATCGCCGGCCTCGGCGTCGCCGCCGGCGCAGAATCCAGCCTGGCCCCGCTCGCCGCCACCTACGTGCTGTTCGCGGCGGTGAGCGCCCCCCTGCTGACCCGCTTCGTCGGCGCCCCGGGCGCACGGTCGCCGCGGTCCCGCGCGCGGCGCGAGCGCTCGGCCCGGCGCGCCGCCTGAAGCAGGCGGAGCGCGCGTATACTGGGCGCATGCCCCGCGCGACCGCCACCGTCGGCCTGCCCCAGCCGATCCTCGACCACCTCGAGAACGTGGCCGCCAACCTGCAGCTGGCCGCCGACCTCTGGTACGGCGACGCGGCCCTGGCGGTCGCGGGCCGGGACGGCGCGCTGACCGTTCTCGCGGACGCGCGCCCAAGCACGGCGGCCGACCCGATCCCGGACACGCGTTGCCGGACTCGTCCTCGCGCGAGAGAGCGAGCCGGAGGCCTACGCCGCCCTCGAGCGCCGCCTGCCGGTGACGGGCGCACAACGAGCGCTGGCTGGAGGCGGCACACGGACCACCGAGGCCTACCCGATCGGGACGCCGACGCCGGCCGCAGTCGTGCTGCGGACCTTCGGCGAGCAGACCGAGCAGACGACGAGCCGCATGGAGAACGCCTTCATCGACTCTGCCCGGGACCTGCTCGAGACGCTGCGCGACGGACCCCTCCTCGACACGCGCACGGGGCGGCCGTTCTGGACTCTGCGGCGCGCCGGCGACGGCGTCCTGCGCGTCAGCAGCCGCGGCCGCGTGAGCTACGCGTCGCCCAACGCCGTGAGCATCCTGCGCAACGCCGGCGTCGAAGCCCGGGTGACCGGCATGCACGCCTCGGAGCTGCCGGGAGGCGGCTTCGGCATCGCGCCGCTGCTCGGCGCGTCGGGGGCGCTGGCCACGGAGCTCGAGGTCGCGGAGCGCGTGCTCTCGTACCGGTCGCTCGCGCTCGCCTCGAGCGTGCTCGTCCTCGTGGAGGACCTCACGGAGGCGCGCCGGCGCGAGCGCGAGCTGGTCGTCAAGGAAGCGACCATCCGCGAGGTCCACCACCGCGTCAAGAACAACCTCCAGACGATCGCCTCGCTGCTGCGCATGCAGGCCCGGCGCAGCGACGACGAGGAGGTACGGCGCGCGCTCGGCGAAGCGACCGCGCGCGCCGCGTCCATGGCCGCCGTCCACGACCTGCTCTCGCACTCCGACCACGAGTGCGTCGACTTCGTCGCCGTGGCGCGTCGCGTCGTGGAGCTCGTGCGCAGCGGCGCGGTCGGCGACGACACGGCGGTCGCCGTCCGCGTCTCGGGCAGCACCGGCGAGATCGACGCCGCGACGGCCACCTCGCTGGCACTGGCGCTCGCGGAGCTCGTGCACAACGCGCTGGAGCATGCGTTCGACCCCGGCGCGGAGGGTACCGTCGACGTGCGGGTCAACCGGCAGGACGACAGCCTCGTCCTCAGCGTGCGTGACGACGGCAAGGGACTCGCGCCGGACGTGGACCTGAGTACCTCGACCGGCTTGGGATTCTCGATCGTCCGCACCCTGGTCGAAGACGACCTGAGGGGGTCCCTGGCGACGAGCAAGAAGGGCGGCACGGGCATCATCGTCAGCGTGCCGCTCGTGCCGGCGAGCGAATGACGGACAAGAGAGGAACGAGGGACGCACCATGCGCGTACTGATCGCAGAAGACGAGGCGCTGATCCGCATGGACCTGCGCGAGATGCTCGAGGAGGAGGGCCACGAGGTGGTCGGCGAGGCGCGCGACGGTGCGGAGGCGATCGCCCTGGCCCGCACCGTCAAGCCCGACATCGTCTTCCTGGACGTCAAGATGCCGAACGTCGACGGCATCGAGGCGGCCAGGACCATCAGCGCGGAGTCGATCGCGCCGGTGGTGATGGTCACCGCCTTCTCGCAGGCCGGGCTCGTCGAGGAGGCGGCCGACGCGGGTGCGATGGCCTACGTGGTCAAGCCGTTCTCACGCAACGACCTCGTCCCGGCGATGCAGATCGCCGCCAGCCGGCACGCCGAGATGGCGCTGCTGGAGCGCCAGGTCGACGATCTGACGGAGCGGCTCGAGACGCGCAAGGCGCTGGACCGGGCGAAGGGCATCCTGATGGCCGGCGGCATCACGGAACCAGAGGCGTTCAAGCGACTGCAGCGTCTGGCCATGGACAAACGCATGAGCTTGCGTGAGGTCGCCGAGGCGGTCATCACCACGGAGGAGCTCAAGGGGTAGCGAGGATTCGTTGCCCGGCGCCGCGGGAGTGTGCTACCCTGCTTGCGGCACAACGGCGTGCCGATCACGAGACGAGAGCAACGGCGCTCTCCGGTCCATGGCGACCGGGGGGCTTTTTTCTGCCCCCGCGTCGGCCGTCCTGGGGCCCGGACGGATCCCCCGGGCCCGCGACGAACGGAGGCACCAGATGACGACCAGCGGCTACAACCCCACCGGCATGCCCGGCCCCGAGACGCGCTACTTCCCGCGCATCCCGGACTTCACGCCGAGGACGAGCGACGGCATCGTCACCGATGGCTCCAAGGCGGAAGGCGACTGAGGAGTCCACGACCTCGGTCAGCGCGGTTCCCCCATTGCCGCGAACGACCGCCGGGGGCGGGGCCGAGAGGCCCCGCCCCCTTTTCTTGTGTGGCCGGCGCCGGGATCCGCGCGAGCTGAGGAGTCGACGGTGGAGGCGCGCCGCTCGGCCGCCGCAAGACGGAGCGCCGCCGCCGCAGGACAGCCGCCGGCAGAGGCGTGGCGCTCAGTCGTCGCCGGGCGGCGCGGCGATGCGCTTGAAGAGCGCCGCGATGTCCTCGCCGCCCTCCCCCGCCTCGTGCGCCTGGCGGCAGTAGTCGACGAAGGCGCCGATCGCCAGCGACTGGCGGCCGTGGTCGGCGAAGGTCCGCTGCCGGCGAGTCGAGCCGACGAGATGGATGTCCACGGTGGCCTGGTCGCCGGCGAAGTCGCCCTCCTCGATCCTGCGAGCCGCGTCATCGATGTGATCGAGCAGCAGCGCCGCCATGCCCGGCATGGCGGCGGCGAACTCCGAAGGGCGCACGCCGCGCTCCGCGGCCAGCGCGGCGGCCTCGAGAAAGCCGGCCAGCGCGGCGAAGTAGAAGCCGAACGCCGAGACGTACACCGCGTTCGGCGGGCCGGGATCCTCGCCGAGGTAGCGCTGCGCCCCGGCGAGGTCCGCCAGCGTCGCCCCGTGCTCGGCGAACGCGGCGGCGTCTCCCGCATACATGATGACCGTCTCGGCGCGCCCGATGTGCCGCGGGTACCCGAGGATGCCGCCGGCCAGCATGCGGCCGCCGGCGGCCTCGACCCGCGCCATCTGAGAGCGCACCTGTTCCTCGGCGCCGTTCGTCAGCTGGACGAGCGTACGCCCGGCGAGTGCGTCGAGGACGCCGGGCGCCGCCAGGATCTCGTCCGCCGCCGGGTAGTCGGTGACGCACATGACCGTCAGAGGCGCGGCGGAGACGGCCGCGGCCGGCGAGGCGGCCGACGCCGCGCCGGCCGCGGCCACCGCCGCCGCTCGCACGGACTCGCTCCGGTTCCACACCGTCACCTCGTGCCCGCGCTCCAGCAACACGCTCGCGAGGGTGCTGCCCATCGCGCCCAGCCCGATCACGCTCACCCGTGCCATGGCCGTCACTCCTCCTCGGGGTCCCGTCTCAGTCTCCGGCGCGCGCCGCGATCGATCCCTCGAGCACCGTCAACCCTTCGTCCAGCTCCTCCCGCTCGATCGTGAGCGCCGGGAACACGCGGATGCCGCTGCCCTGCGTCTGGCGCACGAAGACGCCGTGCCGGAGGCACTCGGCGGCGACGGCCGACGCAGTCGCCTCGTCGCGGAGTTCGACCAGGAGAAGGAGCCCGGCGCCGCGGGCGCCGGCCACGACCTCCGGGAAGCGCTCGCTCCACGACTCCATGCGCGCGAGCGCCTCGCCGCCGAGCTCCTCGACGCGTGCGGCGACGTCCGTGTCGATCAGGTAGCGGATGACCGCCTCGGCCACGGCGCAGGCGAGCGGGTTGCCGCAGTAGGTGCCGCCGTGGTCGCCGGCCTCGAGCCGTGCGGCCACATCGTCGGTCATGGCGAAGGCGCCCAGCGGGAATCCGCCGGCGATGCCCTTGGCCATCGTGAGGAAGTCTGCCTCGGCGCCGGCCGCAGCCGTGGCGAACAGCGGACCGGTGCGGCAGAAGCCGGTCTGCACCTCGTCGACGATCAGCAGGCTGCCGTTGGCGCGGCACAGCCGGGCTACCTCCCCGAGGTAGCCCGGCGAAGGGATGCGGACACCGCCCTCACCCTGGATGGGCTCGACGATCACCGCCGCGACCGCCTCGTCCAGCGCGTCCTCGAGCCTGCTCACGTCGTCGTAGGGAACGAACCGGTAGCCCGGCATCTGGGGGCGGAACTTGTCGCGGTGCTTCGCCTGCCCGGTGGCCGAGACCATACTGATCGTGCGCCCGTGGAAGCTGCCCACCGTGGCCACGACGTCGGCGCGACCCGTCGCCTTACGCGCAAGCTTCACGGCGGCGTCGTTGGCCTCCGCGCCGCTGTTGGTGAAGAAGACCCGCGTGAGCCCCGTGGGGAGGATGCCGGCGAGCAGCTCGAGGAGCCGGGCCCGCGCCGGTGAATACGTCAGCCCGGAATCCGGGTTCTGGATGATGCGCGCGCCCTGCTCCGTCAGCGCGCGCACGATCGCCGGGTGGGAGTGGCCGATCGAGGTCACGCCCCAGCCGGCCGTGAGATCGAGGTAGCGGCGGCCGTCCTCGTCCCACACGCGCACTCCCTCGCCGCGCTCGATCGAGATCTGCGTCTTGGCGAAGAACGGCGGCATGTGGGCATTCTCGGTGGCGATGGTCTCGGAGGTCCCCATGGTCTCCTCTGGCGCGGCGATGGCCCGGCCGAGCCCGGCCGGCGGTCGCCTCCATTCTCGCACGGGCGGGCGGCGGCGGACCACGGCCGGGACGGCGGACCACGGCTCGCGAGGGCGGACCCCCGCTCGGCGCAACACGACACGCGACGACGGCGCACGGCTCACGCCGGCCGCGTACGCGCGAGGGGGCGCCGGGCCTCAGGCCCGGCGCCCCCTCGCAACGAGCACTCTCGTGCGCTACCGGCTCACTCCGGCGGCACCTCGAGGAACGCGTAGTTGACGTCGATGCCTCTGCCCTTGTTGTAGGCGCGGCCGATCCAGTAGCCGACCAGGCAGACAAGGAAGACGCCGGCGACCACGATGTACGGGGTGGTCCCGGTGAGGCCGTAGGCAGAGTTGGTGAGGAATGCGACCAGCGCGAGCAGGCCGAAGACGAAGCCGATCGCACCGAAGACCGTCACCAGGGGGAAGCCACCGAGCGTGTACTTCGCGCCCGGGGAGGCATCGTAGAGCGGCTTGGCCCGATAGGGCAGCAGAGCCGCCGCAAGACAACTGATGACGAAGACGTAGCCGCAGGCCAGCGTCACGCCGAGCGTCATGCTGAACCACCAGCCCAAGTAGTTGTAGCCGATGATGACGGCGCAGCCCAGGATGAAGTAGAGAAGGTGGGCGTTCACCGGCGAGCGGAAGCGCGGGCTCACCTTGGAGATCCAGGCGGGCAGCGTACAGGTCGAGCGACATGCCGACCATGACGCGCGTCATGCCGATGTAGCAGTTACAGGTGATCTGCAGGGACGCGAGCATGAAGCATACCGCGACGAGGATCGTGATGAACCAGTTGTTCGAGATCACGATCGCGAACATGCCCGGGAAGGGTAGCACGCTGCCGATCCCATCGCCGGAGTTGCTCACGCCGTAGTAATAGGAGTGCGAGACCGCGTTGAAGAAGGCAGTACCCACGGCCCTCTCCTCGGCCCAAGAAATGAGCGCGAGGCTGCACCCCATG
>CAVOGK010000051.1:0-7260 GCA_963695395.1 uncultured Thermoleophilia bacterium
TGCGTCTCTCCACGCAGGGCCTCACCATCGACTGGCTCCCCGTGGGCGACGGCGCGCGCTGCGCCAACTGCTCGCTGCACGACGTCGAGCACGCGAGCGAGGAGGCCGCGGCCATCGTGGCGGTGATCCGCGACGAGTCCACCATCGCCGCGCCCCCATCCGCGTTCACGCTGGAGACGGGAGACGTCGCCGTCGCAGTCGGGACGCCCCGGGGGATCGAGGCGATGGCCGGCCTGCTGCGCGGCAGCTGACGAGGGCGAGTCGATGCTCGCCGCTACGGCAGGGGCGCGAGCTTCCTCTACGAGGTGGGCGCGGTCCTCCTCCTGCTCGCCGTCCTCGCGCGCGTCGCCGCGAATACCGGCTTCTCTCCGATCCCCCTCTACCTCCTGGCGGGCCTCGCCATCGGGTACCTGGCGCCGCCGTCCCTCAATGCGGATTTCATCGCGGTCGAGTCGCAGATCGCCGTCATCCTGCTGTTGTTCATGCTCGGCATCGAGTACACCGCCGAGGACGTTGTCGCCAGCCTCCGGACGGGCTCGTTGGCCGGAACTCGCCGACGTCGCCCTCGACTTTCTCCCCGGGCTTCTTCTCGGCCTCGCTCTCGGATGGGACCCTCTCCCCGCCGTGCTCCTCGGCGGCGTCACGTACATCTCCTCGTCCAGCATCGTCGCCGAGGTGCTCGACGATCTGGGTCGACTCGGCAACAGCGAGACGCCGGCCGTTCTCTCGGTGCTCGTCATCGAGGATCTCGCCATGGCGCCGTATCTCCCGCTCGTCGCCGTCCTGCTGGCGGGAGGCAGCCTCCTGAAGGGCATCGGGCTCGCGCTTGCGGCGACGACGCTCGCGGTCGGGGCCCTGATGCTCGCCCGCCGGCACGGCCACTCCCTCAGCCGCCGCCTGCATCACCCCGAAGAGCGAAGTCGTCCTTCTCACTGTCGTGGGGTTGCTGCTGATCGCCGGCGGTGCGGCTGAGTTGCTCAGCGTCTCGGCCGGCGTGGTGGCGTTCCTCGTCGGCCTCTCCATTTCGGGGACGCTCGCCGCACGCGCCCGCGAGCTGCTCAGCCCGCTGCGGGACCTCTTCGCCGCCGTCTTCTTCGTGTTGTTCGGCCTGCAGATCGACGTGCACGCCGTCCCCGACGTCATCGGCGTGGCGGTGCTCCTCTGGCTGGTCACGGCGGCGACGAAGCTGCTGACCGGCTGGATAGCTGCGCGGCGGCAGAGCGGCGTGCCCGGTCGCCTCCGGGCAGGCACGGCGCTCGTTGCGCGCGGCGAGTTCTCGATCGTCATCGCCGGCCTCGGCGTCGCCGCGGGCTCCGAGTCCAGCCTGGCCCCGCTCGCCGCCACGTACGTACTGCTCGCCGCGGTGAGCGCCCCTCTGCTGACCCGCTTCGTCGGCGCCTCGCGCGCACAGTCGCCGAGGTCCCGCGCGCAGCGCGGTCGCTCGACCCGGCGGGCCGCCTGAAGCGCGCAGGGCGCGCGTATACTGGCCGCATGCCCCGCATTACCGCCACGATCGGCCTGCCACAGCCGGTCCTCGACCACCTCGAGAACGTGGCCGCGAACCTGCAGCTGGCTGCCGACCTCTGGTACGGCGACGCGGCCCTGGCGGTCGCGGGCCGGGACGGCGCGCTGACCGTTCTCGCGGACGCGCGCCCGAGCACGGCGGCCGACCCGATCCCGGACGCGCGTTCCGGCGTCGTCCTCGCGCGCGAGAGCGAGCCGGAGGCCTACGCCGCCCTGGAGGGCCGCCTGCCGGTGACCGGCGCTCGGCGCGCGCTGGCCGACGGCGGCACGCGGACCACCGAGGCCTACCCGATCGGCACGCCGGCGCCGACCGCGGTCGTGCTGCGGACGTTCGGCGAGCAGACCGAACAGACGACGAGCCGCATGGAGAACGCGTTCATCGACTCTGCCCGCGACCTGCTCGAGACGCTGCGCGACGGACCCCTCCTGGACACCCGCACGGGGCGGCCGTTCTGGACACTGCGGCGCGCCGGCGACGGCGTCCTGCGCGTCAGCGGCCGCGGCCGCGTGACCTACGCCTCGCCCAACGCCGTGAGCATCCTGCGCAACGCCGGCGTCGAGACGCGGGTCACCGGCATGCACGCCTCGGAGCTCCCGGGCGGCGGCTTCGGGATCGCGCCGCTGCTCGGCGCGTCGGGAGCGCTGGCCACGGATCTGGAGGTCGCGGAGCGCGTGCTCTCGTACCGCTCGCTCGCCCTCGCTTCCAGCGTGCTGGTCCTGGTCGAGGACCTCACGGAGGCGCGCCGCCGCGAGCGCGAGCTGGAGGTCAAGGAGGCGACCATCCGCGAGGTCCACCACCGCGTCAAGAACAACCTCCAGACGATCGCCTCGCTGCTGCGCATGCAGGCCCGGCGAAGCGACGACGAGGAGGTCCGGCGCGCGCTCGGCGAAGCGACCGCGCGCGCGGCCTCCATGGCCGCCGTCCACGACCTCCTCTCGCACTCCGACCACGAGTGCGTCGACTTCGTCGCCGTGGCGCGCCGCGTCGTCGAGCTGGTGCGCAGCGGCGCCATCGGCGACGACACGGCGGTGGTCGTCCGCGTCTCGGGCAGCACCGGCGAGATCGATGCCGCGACGGCCACCTCCCTTGCGCTCGCGCTCGCGGAGCTCGTGCACAACGCGCTGGAGCACGCGTTCGACCCCGGCGCGGAGGGCACCGTCGACGTGCGGGTCAACCGGCGCGACGACAGCCTCGTCCTGAGCGTGCGCGACGACGGCAAGGGGCTCGCGCCGGACGTGGACCTCAGCACGTCGACCGGCCTGGGATTCTCCATCGTGCGCACCCTGGTCGAGGAGGACCTGAGGGGGTCCCTGACGACGAGCCAGGAGGGCGGCACGGGGATCATCGCCTGCGTGCCGCTGGCGCCGGCAGGCGAGTGACGGAGACGAGAGGAACGAGGCACGCACCATGCGCGTACTGATCGCGGAAGACGAGGCGCTGATCCGCATGGACCTGCGCGAGATGCTCGAGGAGGAGGGCCACGAGGTGGTCGGCGAGGCGCGCGACGGCGCTGAGGCGATCGCCCTCGCCCGCGTCGTCAAGCCCGACATCGTCTTCATGGACGTCAAGATGCCGCACGTCGATGGCATCGAGGCGGCCAGGACCATCAGCGCCGAGTCGATCGCGCCGGTAGTGATGGTCACCGCCTTCTCGCAGGCAGGACTCGTCCAGGAGGCGGCCGACGCCGGCGCGATGGCTTACGTGGTCAAGCCGTTCTCACGCAACGACCTGGTCCCCGCCATGCAGATCGCCGCCAGCCGCCACGCCGAGATGGCGCTGCTGGAGCGCCAGGTCGACGACTTGACGGAGCGGCTCGAGACGCGCAAGGCGCTGGACCGGGCCAAGGGCATCCTGATGGCCGGCGGGATCAGTGAACCGGAGGCGTTCAAGCGACTCCAGCGGCTTGCGATGGACAAGCGCAAGAACCTCCGCGAGGTCGCCGACGCGGTCATCACCGCCGAGGAGCTCAAAGGGTAGCCCGGGTTCGTTGCCGGGCGCAGGGGGAATATGCTACCCTGCGTGCGGCACAACGGCGTGCCGATCACGAGACGAGAGCAACGGCGCTCTCCGGTCCTTGGCGACCGGGGGGCTTTCTTTATGCCCCCGCGTCGGCCGCATTGGGGCCCGGACGGATCTTCCGGGCCTGCGACGAACGGAGGCACCAGATGACGACCAGCGGCTACAACCCCACCGCGATGCCCGGCCCTGAGACGCGGTATTTCCCGCGCATCCCGGACTTCACCCCCAGGACGAGCGACGGCATCGTCACCGATGGTTCCACGGCGGAAGGCGACTGAGGAGTCCACGACCTCGGTCAGCGCGGCTCCCCACCGCCGCCGACGACCGCCGGGGGGCGGGGCCGAGAGGCCCCGCCCCCTCTTCTTCATGGCCGACGCCGGGGTCCGTGCGAGGCGCCGGGGCGTCGTCGTCGCCGGAGACCCGCCGTGGCAGCGCACCGCTCGGCCACCGCAGGGCGGAGCTCAGTCGCCGCCGGCCAGCGGCCGGCCGGGGAGCGGCCCTCGGTCGTCACCGGGCGACGCAGCGATCCGCTTGAAGAGGGCGGCGATGTCCTCGCCGCCTTCCCCCGCCTCGTGCGCCTGGCGGCAGTAGTCGACGAAGGCGCCGATCGCGAGTGACTGCAGGCCGTGGCCGGCGAACGTCCGCTGCCGGCGGGTGGAGCCGACGAGATGGATATCCACGCTGGCCTGGTCGCCGGCGAAGTCGCCCTCCTCGATCCTGCGCGCCGCGTCCTCGATGTGATCGAGCAGCAGCGCCGCCATGCCCGGCATGACCGCAGCGAACTCGGCGGGTCGCACGCCGCGCTCCGCGGCCAGCGCGGCGGCCTCGAGAAACCCGGCCAGCGCCGCGAAGTAGAAGCCGAACGCCGAGACGTACACCGCGTTCGGACGGCCCGGATCATCGCCGAGGTAGCGCTGCGAACCGGCGAGGTCCGCAAGCGTCGCCCCGTGCTCGGCGAACGCAGCCGCGTCTCCCGCATACATGATGACCGTCTCCGCGCGCCCGATGTGGCGCGGGTAGCCGAGGATGCCGCCGGCCAACATGCGGCCGCCGGCGGCCTCGACCCTCGCCATCTGAGCGCGCACCTGCTCCTCGGTGCCGTTCGTCATCTGGACGAGCGTGCGCCCCGCGAGCGAGCCGAGGACGCCGGGCGCCGCCAGGATCTCGTCCGCCGCCGGGTAGTCGGTGACGCACATGATCGTGAGAGGGGCGGCGGAGATGGCCGCAGCCGGCGAGGCGGCCGGCGCCGCGCCGGCCGCGGAGATGGCCGCCGCCCGCACGGACTCGCTCCGGTTCCACACCGCCACCTCGTGCCCGCGCTCTACCAGCACCCTCGCGAGCGCGCTCCCCATCGCGCCCAGCCCGATCACGCTCACACGCTCCATGACGTCACCCCCCTCGAGGTCGCGCCTCAGTCGTCCCCGAGCGCCGCGATCGACTGCTCGAGCACCGTCAACCCCTCGTCCAGCTCCTCGCGCTCGATCGTGAGCGCCGGGAACACGCGGATGCCGCTGCCCTGCGTCTGGCGCACGAAGACGCCGCGCCGGAGGCACTCGGCGGCGACGGCCGACGCAGTCGCCTCGTCGCGGAGCTCGACCAGCAGAAGAAGCCCGGCGCCGCGGGCGCCGACGACCCACTCCGGGAAGCGCTCGCGCCACGCTTCCATGCGCGCAAGCGCCTCGCCGCCGAGCTCCTCGACGCGCGCGGCGACGTCGGCGTCGATCAGATGGCGGATGACCGCCTCGGCCACGGCGCAGCCGAGCGGATTGCCGCAGTAGGTGCCGCCGTGGTCGCCCGCCTCGAGCCGAGCGGCCACATCGTCGGTCATGGCGAACGCGCCCAGCGGGAACCCGCCGGCGATCCCCTTGGCCATCGTGAGAAAGTCCACATCTGCGCCGGCTGCGGCCGTGGCGAACAGCGGGCCGGTGCGGCAGAACCCCGTCTGCACCTCGTCCACCACCAGCAGGCTCCCGTTGGCCCGACACAGACGGGACACCTCCCGGAGGTATCCCGGCGAGGGAATACGCACGCCGCCCTCACCCTGGATCGGCTCGACGATCACCGCCGCGACGCCCTCGTCCAGGGCGTCCTCGATCCTGCTCACGTCGTCGTAGGGAACGAACCGGTAGCCCGGCATCTGCGGGCGGAACTTCTCGCGGTGCTTCGCCTGCCCCGTGGCCGAGACCATGCTGATCGTGCGCCCGTGAAAGCTGCCCTCGGTGGCCACGACCTCCGTGCGGCCCGTCGCCTTGCGCGAGAGTTTCACGGCGGCGTCGTTGGCCTCCGCACCGCTGTTGGTGAAGAAGACCCGGGTGAGGCCGCCCGGGAGGATGCCGGCGAGCAGCTCGAGAAGCCGAGCCCGCGCCGGTGAGTACGTCAGCCCGGAGTCCGGGTTCTGGATGATGCGCGCGCCCTGCTCCGTCAGCGCGCGCACGATCGCCGGGTGAGCGTGGCCGATCGAGGTCACGCCCCAGCCGGCGGTGAGGTCGAGGTAGCGGCGGCCGTCCTCGTCCCACACGCGTACGCCCTCGCCGCGCTCGATCGAGATCTGCGTCTTGGCGAAGAACGGCGGCATGTGGGCATTCTCGACGGCGATGGTCTCGGGGGTGCCCATGGTCTCCTCTGGCGCGGCGATGGCCCGGCCGAGCCCGGCCGGCGGTCGCCTCCATTCTCGCACGAGCGGGCGGCGGCTGAGTCCGTACGCGTGACGGGGCGCCGGGCCTGTGGCCCGGCGCCCCGTCACAGAGAGCACCCTCGTGCGCTACCGATTCACTCCGGCGGCACCTCGAGGAAGGCGTAGTTGACGTCGATGCCCTTGCCCTTGTTGTACGCCCTGCCGATCCAGTAACCGACCAGGCAGACCATGAAGACGCCGGCCACGACGACGTACGGCGTCGTGCCCGTCAGGCCGTAGGCCGAGTTGGACAGGAACGCGATCAGCGCCATCAGGCCGAAGACGAAGCCGATGATGCCGAACAGGGTGACGAGCGGGAACCCGCCGAGCGTGTACTTGGCACCCGGCGAAGCCTCGTAGAGCGCCTTGGCGCGATACGGCAACAGCGCGGCCGCCAGGCAGCTGATCACGAACACGTAGCCGCAGGCCAGCGTCACGCCGAGCGTCATGCTGTACCACCAGCCGAGGTAGTTGTACCCGATGATGACGGCGCAGCCCAGGACGAAGTAGAGGATGTGGGCGTTCACCGGCGAGCGGAAGCGCGGGCTGACCTTGGAGAGCCATGCCGGCAGCGTGCGGTCGAGCGACATGCCGACCATGATGCGCGTCATGCCGATGTAGCAGTTACAGGTGATCTGCAGCGACGCAAGCATGAAGCTGACCGCCACGAGCACCGTGATGATGGGGTTGTTCGCGATCACGATGGCGAACATGCCGGGGAACGGAAGGATGCTGCCGATCCCATCGCCGGAGTTGCTCACCCCGTAGTAGTAGGAGTGCGAGACCGCGTTGAAGAAGGCGGTGCCGACAGCCCTCTCCTCAGCCCAGGAGATGAGGGCAAGGACGCAGGCCACGGCGATCATGGACCCGACGATGATGAACAGCTGATTCTTGAAGACGCGGGCGCCCTTGATCTCACCGCCTTGCTGCACGCTGTACGTGGCCCACTGCAGGCTCGTCCACACGATCGGGATGGCAAGCAGCGTGGCGCCGATGGCGAACTTCGGGATCAGGCTCACGCCTGCGTCGGCGACGTCCCCCT